>PZPC01000071.1 GCA_003045895.1 Bacteroidota bacterium | reverse complement strand
GCCGCGACGATCAGCGTAAAGCATAAAAGCACGTCCACGCTAAAAAGCGTGGCAAACTCCTTCGCCGCGAGCCGCCGACGCTGAAGACGTGGCAAGTGCGAGAACCAACTTTAGAAGAAAACGCTGTTGATCATATTACCTAATTCCAGATTCGACAGCCCGGGGGGGGGGCGCCCTACCCTACCACTCGGCTCCCGGATAGGCCCGTTGCAACCACTGCATATCGGCGAGGATGTAGCCCAGTGCTTCGGTGTGCTGGCCCTGTTTGCCGCCGCGTTGCTGGTACACGTCGTGGGGTAACTGCAGGGTAGCCTCGGTCAGGATGGCCTTCCTTTTGGCTTCGACCAGGGGCCGGAGATCCAACAGGTTGGGGGCAATACCCGCGGCGTAGGCGGCTTCGTCGACGGCGTCGGACAGAAGCACCTCGTCGGCGTAGGGCCAGAGGTCATCCAGGGCGGTTTGCATTTTTTGGTGGCTCACCTCCGTGCCGTCACCGAGGCGGATCATCCATTCGGAGGAGAAGCGCAGGTGGTAGGTGATCTCCTTGAGCGAGCGGGCCGCGATGGCCGCCACCTGGGCGTCCTGGCTGCGTACCAGTCCTTCGTGGAGGTAGTAGTTGAAGCTGTCGAAGAGAAACTGCCGGACGATGGTGTAGGCAAAATCTTCGTTGGGGTGCTCAACCAGCAGGACGTTGCGAAATTCGTGGCCGTCGCGCAGGAATGCCAGGGCATCTTCGTCGCGGCCAGCACCTTCGACCTCACCGGCGTAGGCCAGCCAACTGCGGGTTTGGCCCACGAGGTCGAGCGCAATGTTGGTGAGCGCAATATCCTGCTCCAGCACGGGCCCGTGGCCGCACCATTCGCCCAGGCGCTGGCCGAGGATGAGGGCGTTGTCGCCGAGGCGGAGAAGGTAGTTGAAGTGGTCGGTTGGGAGCATATTGGAGAGGTGGGAAGGGTGGAAAAGTGGGAAAGGTGTAAAAGTTTAAAAGTGTAAAGGTGTAAATGTCCGCTTCTACTTTTACACCTATCCACCCTTACACTTTTACCACCTCTATTTACATGTGCTTAATATTATCCGGCACCTCATAAAACGTGGGGTGGCGGTAGACTTTATCGTTGGCAGGATCAAAGAGTTCCTCACTTTCGCTGGGGCTGGAGGCGGTGATGTGCTCGCTTTCCACCACCCAGATGCTGATACCTTCGCTGCGGCGGGTGTAGACGTCGCGCGCGTTTTCCAGGGCCATGGCGGCGTCGGCGGCGTGGAGGCTACCGACGTGTTTGTGGCTGAGGCCGTTTTTGCTGCGGATAAAGACTTCCCAGAGGGGCCAGTTATTCATGGTTGTTGTATTGTGGTGACCTGGTGGTTAAGCTACTTCTTGTTGGGCCAGCGCCTGGCGCTGGCGGCGCTTCTCGGCGTGCGCCATGGCGGCATCGCGTACCCAGGCACCTTCTTCGTGGGCCTTGACGCGGGCCCGGAGGCGTTGGCGGTTGCAGGGGCCATCCCCTTTGACGACGCGCCAGAACTCGTCCCAATCGAGGGGGCCAAAGTCGTACTGCTGGCGTTCTTCGTTCCACTTCAGGTCGGGATCGGGGATGGTGAGGCCCAGAAATTCGGCCTGGGGAACGGTGGCGTCCACGAAGCGCTGGCGGAGCTCATCGTTGGTGAAACGTTTGATGCGCCAGGCCATGGACTGTGCCGTGTTAGGAGAATCCTCGTCGCTGGGGCCAAACATCATGAGCGACGGCCACCACCAACGGTTGAGGGCGTCCTGGGCCATGGCTTTTTGGGCAGCAGTGCCCTGGCTGAGGCTGATCATGATCTCGTAACCCTGGCGCTGGTGAAAACTTTCCTCCTTGCAGATGCGCACCATGGCGCGGGCATAGGGGCCGTAGGACGCGCGGCACAAAGGCACCTGGTTCATGATGGCGGCGCCGTCGACGAGCCAGCCAATCGCCCCCATATCGGCCCAGCTGGTGGTCGGGTAGTTAAAAATAGAGCTGTACTTGGCCTTGCCCGTATGGAGCTGGTCCAGCAGTTCCTCGCGGTCGATACCCAGGGTTTCGCAGGCGCTGTAGAGGTAGAGACCGTGCCCGGCTTCGTCCTGTACCTTGGCCAGCAGGGCTACCTTGCGGCGCAGGTTGGGCGCGCGGGTTACCCAGTTGCCTTCGGGCAGCATCCCCACAATCTCGCTGTGGGCGTGCTGGGAAATTTGCCGGATGAGGGTCTTGCGGTACCGCTCGGGCATCCAGTCTTTGGGCTCGATGCGCTCATCGGCATCAATGCGGGCTTGGAACTGGTCTTCTAGGGCCGTGATATTGCTCATGTGGGAAGGTTTCTTATTTGTGGGCAAAGATACGGGGTTTTTGGAATACGAACAAATGTTCGTTTGTAAAAATATTCCTTCCTTCCAGTGGCAACGCGTTACTTTTTCCGGGGGCCTCGTTATACTAAGTAATTGCTCCGATAAAAACGCGTTTACCCACCTTGCCGGTTCAGCCAGTCTGACTGATTCGGGTATTTTTTTGACGATTTTAAGCTACTCCATTTTTTTCATTAAATAAACGCTAAACCATGAAAAAATGGATTTTGGGCCTGGCCATGCTGGGCGGTATGCACACCTTAACTGCGCAAATTGACCACTCCACCCCTACCGCTGGCAAAAGCTGGCTGGCTGGTGGGGCACAGGAAAGCTACCTCTCCTCGCCGCCGCTGCCGCTGCCCGCCCTGCGGGAGGCTGATATCCTTTGGGAGAAACGCATTTGGCGGGTCATCGACACCCGCGAGAAGATCAACTTTCCTTTTCGCCACCCTGCACATTCGCTTTTCACGGCACTCGTAGCAGGCATCGACAGCGGCCAGCTCACGGCCTATTCGCCGGCCGACGACCGTTTCAGCGAACCCCTGGCGCCCGCAGCCATCTGGAACCGCCTGAACCAAACGGACACCATCACCATCATTGACCCCATCACTGGCGCCTACCAGCAACAGGTGGTCACCAACACCTTCGACCCGGCGCGTATCCTGCGCTGGCGCATCCAGGAAGTCTGGTATTTCGACACCCGCCACAGCACCCAACAGGTGCGCATCCTGGGTCTGGCGCCCCTGCTGGAAACCACCGGCGAGGAAGGCACCACCGTCAGCTACGAAAGTCCTTTGTTCTGGATCAACTACGCCGAGGCACGGCCCTGGCTGGCACAGTACGCCGTGGCCAGTAGCGACAACGACCACAGCCGTAGCTCCTGGGAAGACCTCTTCGCCATGCGCCAGTTTAGTGCCTACGTGTATAAAGAGAATGACCTGCTCGGCCGCCGCCTGCAGGATTACCGCTCGGGCGAAGACCTGCTCCGGAAAAGCAAGCAAATCGACCGGGACTTGCAGCACAGGAAGATGGATGTGTGGAGCTATTAGTGGGGGCTAGCTTTTTGATCCTTCTGCGTTTGGGTGCTCGAGCACCCAAACGCAGAAGGATGGGTTTTACACCAATTCCTTCGCCTTCGCCACCGCCCGGTCCAGGCCCTGCACATCGGTTCCGCCAGCGGTTGCGAAGTTGGGTTGGCCGCCACCGCCGCCTTTGATTTCTTTGGCCAGTTCGCGAATGAGCTGTCCGGCGTGCAGGTTTTTCGCGGTGCTCACCTCCTTGTTGATGATCAGTGTCAGCAGGGGTTTACCCTCGTTTTCCGTGGCCAGCAGGATGAAGGCATGGGCCACCTCCTGCTCCAGTTGGAAGGCCAGGTTCTTCACTGCGCCGGGATCACCGAGGGGAATGCGGGCCGCCAGGAAGTTCACCCCGTCGCGGGCTTCGAACTGTTGCAGCAGGTCGCCCTTGAGGTTGGCTGCCTGAGCCGCCAGCAGTTTATCTACCTCGCGCTTCAGGTTTTTGTTTTCTTCCTGCAGGGCCGCCACGCCCCTGGTTGCTTCCTGCCCTTTCAGCAGTTGGCGCACCTCGTGGAGTTCGGCTATTTGCTCGTTCACGTAGGTTTCGGCGGTTGCTGCCGTCACGGCCTCAATCCGGCGAATGCCCGCCGCTACGGCGTCTTCTTTCACAATTTTAAACAGGCCAATCTCACCCGTAGCAGCTACGTGGGTGCCCCCGCACAACTCCTGCGAGAAGCCTTCCTCAAAAGTGATTACGCGCACGGATTCGCCGTATTTTTCACCGAAGAGCATCATGGCGCCCAGCTTTTTGGCTTCGGCAATGGGCACCTCGCGGCGCTCGTCCAGGGCGATGTTCTGGCGTATTTTTTCGTTCACCAGGCGCTCTATCTGCGCCAGTTCCTCGTCCGTCACCTTCTGGAAGTGCGAAAAGTCGAAGCGCAGGCGGTTGCTGTCCACGTTTTGGCCTTTCTGCAGGGCGTGCCCGCCCACAACCTGGTGCAGGGCGGCGTGCATGAGGTGGGTAGCCGAGTGGTTCTGCGACGTCGCGGCACGCTGGTCACGGTCTACCCGGGCGTGCACGGGCGCCGTCAGGTCGGCCGGCAACTGCGCCACGATGTGGATGATCAGGTCGTTCTCCTTCTGGGTATCCAATACTTTGATCACCTGGCCACCGATCACCAGTTCGCCGACATCACCCGCCTGTCCGCCACTTTCGGCGTAGAAAGGTGTCCGGTCCAGCACCACCTGGTACTGGTTGGCTTTTTTCACCACCACGGTGCGGTACTTCAGCACGCGGGTAGCGGCCACTTCCAGGTGGTCGTAGCCCACAAATGCTACTTCTCCTTCGCTCACCGTCTGCCAGTCGCCCACCTCTTTGGCGGCGTCCTTGCGCGAGCGGTCCTTCTGGGCAGCCAGGGCTTTATCGAAGGCCACTTCATCCACTTTCAGCCCCTGTTCCCGGGCCATCAGGCGCGTCAGGTCGATGGGAAAGCCGAAGGTATCGTACAGTTCAAAGGCATCCTGGCCCTGGATCACCCCGTCCTTTACGTCGAGCGACGCGAAGCGCTTCAGGCCGTTCTCCAGCGTATGCAGGAACGACTTCTCCTCACTTTCGATGATCTTTGCAATCTGCTCCTGCTGGGCACGCAGTTCCGGGAAGCTCTCCCCCATCTCCTGGCTCAGCACCGCCACCAGCTTGTACATGAACGGCGACTTGATACCCAGAAACGAGTAGTAGTAGCGCACGGCCCGCCGCAAAATCCGGCGAATGACGTAGCCGGCGCCGCCGTTGTCGGGCAGCTGCCCGTCGGCAATGGTGAAGGACACGGCCCGGATGTGGTCTGCGATCACCCGCATGGCCATATCGCTCTTGGCTTTGGCGTCGTAGCTGTAGGTATATTGATGTCCAGATTCCTGCTCGATGAACCGGATCAGGGGCGTAAAAATATCGGTATCGTAGGTAGCGGTTTTATTTTGCAGCACCATACACAGGCGCTCAAAGCCCATGCCAGTGTCGACGTGTTTGGCGGGCAGGCTCTCGAGGCTGCCGTCGGCCTTGCGGTTGAACTGGATGAATACGTTGTTCCAGATTTCCACCACCCCACTGTCGTCCACGTTCACCAGGTCGCGGCCCGGCGTTTTGGCGCGTGCTTCGTCGCTGCGCATGTCCACGTGGATCTCGGTGCAGGGACCACACGGGCCGGTATCCCCCATTTCCCAGAAGTTGTCCTTCTTGCTGCCGTCCAGAATCCGCTCGTTGGGCAGAAAGCGCTGCCAGAGTACGCGCGACTCCTCGTCGGGCTCCAGGTTTTCGGCCGTATCGCCGCCGAAGACGGTGGCGTACAGGCGGTCTTTGTCAATGCCCATGCGCTCGTGCAGGAATAGCCACGACCAGGCAATGGCTTCGTCTTTGAAGTAATCGCCAAACGACCAGTTGCCCAGCATCTCGAACATGGTGTGGTGGGTACCGTCCAGGCCCACATCCTCCAGGTCGTTGTGTTTGCCCGACACCCGCATGCACTTCTGCGTGTCGGCTATCCGGGGCGCTATGGGGGTCTGGTTGCCCAGGAAGTAATCCTTGAACTGGTTCATGCCCGCGTTCGTAAACATGAGCGTGGGGTCGTTGCGCAGTACAATGGGTGCCGAAGGCACAATCTTGTGTTGCTGCTCAGCAAAAAAGTCCAGAAAAGCCTTGCGAATATCGTTCGCTTTCATCGCGGTCGTCGTTTTATACCATTTTTTGAAGCCGCAAAGATAAGGAAAGGCACGGAGTATCGGAAAATTTAATGCACCCGGGCCAGGCCAGAGGCTAAATAATTTGGGGCCGCTCCTGCGCTGCGCTGGTAGCCGGGTCGTCCGTTTCGCGGAGCTCCACTCCCACCCCTCGTCCGGGGCCTCGTCCTCCGGAAGCCGGACACCTGAATATTTTCGCCAAAACCTTATCTTCGCCCCATGCAGTTACAAAAGATCAACGACTACCTGGCGGCCTACCGCGAATGGCTGCCCACGCCCGCAGCCCACGAACGCCTCTACTACTGGGAGAGCCAAAAGTCCTGGCAGGACCACTGGGACGCCGACGCCATCGACTTCGCGGCCATGTACGACCGCTGCCTGCAAAACCAGACCAACCGCCGCCTCTGGTCGCGCCAGGCCTACGAGCCCAAACGCATGCTGCTCACCTTTGCCGCCCAGGATCCGCACTTTGTCCACGCCATGTTCGCCGACCTGTTCAACGAGGAAAAGGACGCCCTCAGCCGCGCCGACCGCTTCGTTTTCTACTGCGACCAGCTGCTTCAGCAACACCGCAAGGCCAACCCCCAAACCCGCGACAACAGCCACTACCACGACGATGGCTACGGCATGGTTTCCTTGTACCTCAGCTTCCGCTATCCGGCGCAGTATGCCCCCTACGACGCCGAACGCCTGCGCCAACTCCTGCAGCGCCTGGGCGCCACCAACATTCCCCTCGCCGGCGACTTCACCCGCCACTACAAGGTGATGCGCACCCTCCAAAACTTCCTCCACAAAGACGAGGAGCTGCTCGCACGCCACCAACTTCGCCTCCAACCCGAACACTACGCCAGCGAAAGCCTGCTGCTGGCCTTCGACTTTGCCGGTTTTATTGTTGCTTGATGGCTACCTAAAAATGTCAGAGAAGAATAAAAATCCCCCGCCACGAAAATCATGACGAGGGTTTTGGGGGGGACAAACGGATGCGACCTCCAGCAAGTGCTGGACGTTCCTGGGATTATCGTTTGATGACTTTTACCACTTCTACCCGCTCACCGGCGGAGAGGTGCAGGAAGTAGAGGCCTGGCGGCAATGCGCTCAGGTCGACCGACTGGCTACCACCCGCCGGGTTATCAGCCAGCGCTATACTTTGTAGTACCCGGCCCTGGGCATCACTCAACCGCAGGGTCTCGGCCTGGCCCGACCAACTGACGGTGGTGCGATCCACGACCGGATTGGGAAAGGCCCGCACGCCTCCCGGCTTCCCGGTGTCAGCGAAGTTGACCAACACGATACCTTCGTCGTAGCGCGACCCATCAAAATCCACCTGCCACAGGCGGTAGTAATTGGTGCCCGGCGCGGGGCGGTAGTCCCAGAACTCATAGTTCTGAAATTCCTGGCTAAAACCAGCGGCGGCAACTTTGCCCAGTTCGGTAAACGTGCGGCCATCGGTGCTGGCTTCCACCACGAAGAAGTCGCTATTGGCTTCGCTCGCCGTTTGCCAAAACACGCGGGCCGCCGGGCCCTTGGCTTCGCCCGCCAGGAAGGTCAGTTCTACCGGGAATACCGACTGGCCCACGTTCAGGCGCCCCCGCGATTGGGGTAATCGGAGCCAGTGGAAATCCGTCGGGCAGTGGCCCTGGCCCACCCGCTGCAGGGAATAGCCGGCCGGATCATCGGAGAACTCCAAAAGCGATCGGTCTCCAGGCCCAAACGGATAAAAATGAGGCCGCGAAAGGATATCACGGATACCGGAGATCGGGTCATAGTCGACAAAATCGACAACCTCCCCCGTGATCGTATTGACCAACCGGATAGAACCCCGGTTCGGCGGCATCAAAGCTACCGGAAACCAGACCGCACCAAATCCGGCGCCTTCGTCGTCAATCACCCCGGCGAGTTGGTGGCGGTATACCTCAAAAGCAAAGCTGTTAATATTGCCGGTGTGCAAATAAACCACCAGGGCGTAATTGGAGAGATCAATCCCGGCCGGACCGGCAATCTCCACCCCCTGGTCCTGGCTGACCGGGCCGTTCAGGTAGTGAAACTCGTTGATAAAGATACGCTCGTACCCCAGCCGGGAGCAGGCTGCTGCTGGCTGGCTGTTGAAGTAATAGCCCGTCGACCAGCGATCGCCCAGGCGCACGAAAATAGCAAAATAGTAAAGGGTACCATTGGCCAGGTTGGTGACGACGACTTCCTCGCGGTTGCCGGCGGAGAAGACGGAATAGACGCCAGCGGCAAAACCGTTGGGCGTAGCCCCCGTACCAAAGTGGCTGCTGTTGCTAAAATTGGCCCCCACGGGGCTGCCCACAATGGGTTGTGCCGAAGCCACCACGAGGTATTTGTCAAAACAATGGACGCCTTCCCACTGGATGGCTACGCGGCCATCCAGGCTGGTGTAGTGCACCTGCTGTACCCGTTGGGGCGTGGGGGTGCACTGGGTCGTGAAGGTAAGGCTGGCCGGGCTGCGGGCGTAGCACATCGCGCCGGCATTGTATTCGTAGACGAACAATTGGTAAGCCACTCCAGGCGTCAACCCCGTGATGGTGTGGATGCTGCTGGCTGCGGTGGTCGAACCAATGACGTAACTCGCTACACCCAGTAGTTCGCCCAGGCCGTAGATCGTGTTGCCCAGGTAAGCCTCGCCCTGGTAGGGCTTGGGCAGTGGTGCACCCGTGGGCGCGACCACCAACAAGCGCCCCTGGCCGTTGCCAGCCGACACGGTGACTTCCGCACTTTGCGTCCCCACGCTGTTCAGCTGGATGGTGGCAGGCGTAGTGGGCGGAGCACAGGAAGGCATGGCGCTGCCGAGCACCCGGAGGGTGTTGGCCGCGAGCGTCCAGGAGCCACTGTTGCTCTCGGAATTGTAGGCGTACAGGCGGAAGGACAATTCCTCGCCGTCAGCCATTTTCAGTTGGAGGGGGAAATTGTGGCTGCGCAGAGCTATGTCGTCAGGCAACGGTACCTCCGCGACCAGCACCTGGGAAGCAAAATTGTTTCGCGAATAATAGAGCGCAAAAGTGAGTGGCCCGCTGGACGAACGACGCTAGGAGAATGCCAGTGTCGTGATGGCTACCGTTTGCCCGGGCAGGGCTTTCAGCCCGAACTGGTAAAAATCAACCGCTGCTTCGTCGATCGGGGCCGGTGCCCAGTTTTCGGCACTGACGCCCGAACCCGTAAAGGTGAGCACGCTGATTCCGTTGCCGCGCACCAACGGGAGACCACTGACGGCGGTCTCCGCAATAACTTTAGGCTCCCCGAGTTGGGAAGTGGTCAGGGGCCAGTGCAGCAGTGTTTGGGAAAAGGCAGGCAATAATAAACCTATGCTGCAAAGCAGCAAAGTGTAGCCGATTTTCATAGTATTTGTGTTTTCTCATGATCCAGACAATAATAGAATTCCCCTTCTGAAGTCTGGATTTTTGGATAGTATGTTGGACTTGTTCTGCTGGAACAATTGGTCAGCAGGTCCGCAAACAAATAATAACCCCTGCGCTGCATCCCGTGCCAATTAAAAAATCCGCACCAACGTAACCGTTAGTGGAATTCCTGCCGGAATTCAATCGCGAAAAAAGTTGTTGGATAGTTGCTTGTGTAGTTGCTGTGGTTGCTCCCACTACGTAATGGGGCAAAAACCTGAAGAAGTTGGTAGCTGTTTTCTAAACCTTTTTAATCCTTAAGAAGTACTGTTGGAAATACATTAAGCAAGGTTGCTGACTATGAGCTAAGTAGCTTTAGCTATTTATTACCATTAAAGTTAAGCTATTTTTCCAAGGCTTGCAAGGATTTTTTTTAAAACAAATTAATATTTTTTTTCAAGTCTAAAATTGCAGGGTTTCCCCCAAAAAGAGGAGATAGAACAACAAGAGTATCCAACCTTCCCAGCGGGTGATCACCCGGTCGAGGGCCATGACGCCGAATAAAATGGTCATGGCGATCATCATGGGCACGTAAAAAGACTGGATATCGGCCGGAATCTCGAGGGGTCCGATGAGGCCGGGGATGGCCATGACGACGAAGGTGTTGAAGATATTGGAGCCCAACACATTGCCAATGGCAATATCCGATTTACCCCGCCGGGCCGCACTTAGGCTCACCACGATTTCGGGCAGGCTGGTACCGATAGCGACAGCCGTCAGAGCGATCAGCTTGGGGGGCACTGCGAGAAGGGCACTGATCTTGGAAATCGCAAAAATCGTATAACTGGCCCCGAAATAAACCAGCACGCCGCCCACGACCAGGAGCAGATAATGCCGGGGCAATACCTTGGGCCGGTCTTCCACTGCCTCCCGCTTGTTGCCCCGGAAAGAATAAGTGAGAAACAGGATAATCCCCGCCAGAAAGAGCAGGCATTCGAAGGTAGAAAACTGCAAGTCCTGGAGGACAAACCACAGCAGGAAAGAAGAACACCACAGGAAAGACATGTCGATGAGCCACAGGTCGCTTTCCAGGTAAATCTTTTTGACGATCACGGCCGTCAGGCCCAGTACCAGGGCGATATTGGTGATATTGGAGCCCACCACGTTGCCGATGACGATTTCTGACTGGCCCGCCAGCACGGCCGCAATGGAGGATGCCAGCTCGGGCAGGGAGGTGCCGAAGGCGACGATGGTCACGCCGATAATAAACGGAGAAATGCCCAGGGACAAGCCAATGGCTTCGGCCGAATCCACAAACCAGTCGGATGCTTTGAGCAGCGTGGCCAGGCTTACGATAAAAATGCCGCCGTAAAGTAGTAGATCCATAAAAGATGACCGCCCTGGAAGCAGTGGCTAAAAGTAACAATAAAATTGGCACCCCCGTTGTCGGAGGTGCCAGTTCAGTTTTTCACAACGGCTTTATGCGCCATTCTAGTAGCGGTAGTACTCGGGCTTGAAGGGGCCTTGCTGCTCCACGCCGATGTAGTCGGCCTGGTCTTTGCTGAGTTCTTCCAGCTCCACGCCGATCTTGGCGAGGTGCAGGCGTGCCACCTGCTCGTCGAGGTGCTTGGGCAAGGTATAGACCTTATTCTCGTAGTTGTCTTTGTTGCTCCACAGTTCCATTTGTGCCAACACCTGGTTGGTGAAACTGTTTGACATGACAAAGCTGGGGTGTCCGGTAGCACAACCCAAGTTCACCAGGCGGCCTTCGGCCAGGATGATGACGTCTTTGCCATCGATGGTGTACTTGTCAACCTGTGGTTTGATCTCCACTTTGGTGCTGCCGTAGGTACCGTTCAACCAGGCCATATCGATCTCGTTGTCGAAGTGGCCGATGTTGCACACGATGGCCTTGTCGCGCAGCAGGCGGAAGTGCTTTTCGGTCACAATATTCTTGTTGCCCGTAGCCGTCACCACGATATCAGCGCGGGGGATGGCCGTTTCAGCGCGCAGAACCTCGTAGCCGTCCATGGCCGCTTGCAGGGCACAGATGGGGTCCACTTCTGACACGATCACCCGGCAGCCGGCGCCGCTCAGGCTGGCAGCCGTTCCTTTGCCGACGTCGCCGTAGCCCGCCACGAAAGCCACTTTACCGGCCATCATCACGTCGGTAGCGCGGCGAATGGCATCCACTGCCGATTCCTTACAACCGTATTTGTTGTCGAACTTCGATTTCGTCACTGAGTCGTTGACGTTGATGGCGGGCATGGGCAGGGTGCCGTTTTTCATGCGCTCGTAGAGGCGGTGTACGCCGGTGGTGGTTTCTTCGCTCAGTCCGTTGATTCCAGCTACCAGTTCGGGGAAGTCATCCAGGACCATGTTGGTCAGGTCACCACCGTCGTCCAGGATCATATTCAGGGGCTTTCCGCCGGGGAAAGCGTGGAGGGTTTGCTCGATGGCCCACATAAATTCTTCCTCGTTCATACCTTTCCAGGCGTAAACCGGGATACCCACAGCAGCAATAGCGGCCGCGGCGTGGTCTTGGGTAGAGAAGATGTTGCAGCTCGACCAGGTGACATCGGCACCCAATTCCACCAGCGTTTCGATCAAAACGGCGGTTTGGATGGTCATGTGCAGGCAACCGGCGATGCGGGCGCCAGCCAGGGGCTTGCTTTTGCCGTACTGCTCACGCAGGGCCATCAGGCCGGGCATTTCGGCTTCCGCCAATCCGATCTCTTTCCGGCCCCAATCGGCCAGGTTGATATCTTTTACTTTGTACTTCATGGTTTCCGTTGCAGACATGCGGAAAGGTTTTTGTGGGTAAAAATTGAACCGCAAAATTAGCGAATTCCTTTCGGCTTACCAACAATTTAGTCACAGTTACTCATACTTCCACAGCGCCCCGTACCCTTCGACCAGTAAATTGTCGTAGTAATCGGCCCGCTCAAAGAGGTGCTGGAAGCGTTTCTTGCCACTTTCCACCTCCAGGTAGCGGTCGTAGATGAGGATGGACAGGATAATATCGCGGCCTTTGACACTAAAGGTGAGCCCTTCGTCCTGGTAATTTTCGCGGAGGAGGAAGGCGTACAGTTCGCCCAGGTTGTCGGCGGGCAGGCGACACAGGTGGGCATCGCCGGTGATGAGGCCCGAATCTTCGTGGTAGGAGATCAGGATCCGGGCGCTCCCTTCGTTGATCTCCCAGGTATTGAGCCCCCGACGCGCCAGCCGGACGTCGTGGTTGAGTTCGGTGAGCAGTTGTTCGATGGTATAGGGCGTACCGATGGGTTCAAACTCCTCCGTTTCGGTAGGCAGCAGCAGGTAAGCGCCGCAATTGGGACAATAGTGGGTTTTCTTTTCGGGGGCAAAGATAACTTTCCGGCAAGAGATACAGCGGGCCGCCACGGCCGTGTTTTTGGCATCGAGGTAGGCATGGATGGTCTCGAGGGTAAATACGGCGGGGAGGGAAAAGCCCAGGGAGTGGCCTTCTTCGATATCGAAGAGGTTGACGCCAATGATCAAGCCGTTTTTATCCACCAGCGGGCCGCCGCTGTTGCCGGGGTTGAGGGCGGCATCGTGTTGGTAGTAGTAGAAGTCGTCCTGGGTACGCCGGGTGTTGGACAGGTTGCCGATGGTGCTCGAAAAGCGCAAGCCAAAGGGATGGCCCATGGCCAAAACCTGGTCGCCAGCCTGGGGTTCATCTTCCGTGCGGAATTCCCGGGCGGGCAAGTCGTAAGTGGTTTCCAGCCGGAGCAGGGCAATATCGAAATAGGCATCCCAGTAGACGATGCGGGCTATTTGCCGGGGGATGGTTTCGGCCTCGACGATCACCTCGCGGTTGTCGCGTACCAGGTGTTCGTTGGTCACGATGAGTTGCAGCGACTGCAGGAAGAACCCCGTACCGCCCATGTTGTAAGGCGTGGCGATCTGTACCAGGATGGGCCGAAATTGTTCAATAATAGCTTGCATGGGCAATGGCGAACTGGTTTCGGATCTTAGAGCCTGTTTGAAATCGTTGAAAATCAGTTCGCAAAATTTTCAAACAGGCTCTAAGTTAGGTAATTAAGCGCTGATTTGGCCTACCTGCCCTTCGGCCGGCGGCGTTTGCCTTTACCGCCCACCATGCCGTGTCCTTGTTTGCCCATGCGCATGGCCGCTTTGGCCTGACCGCTCTGGGCCATGGCCGCTTCCAACTGGCGGAACTGGTCCTTCAGCGGGCCTTCGGTGATCTTGCACTCTTTGGCTTTCTTGTAGTGGATGCGGGCTTCCTGCCAACGGCCTTTGTTGATGGAAATTTGGGCCAGCTGAATCTGGAGCATGGCCTTTTCGTTGTCGGTAGGCACCTCGATGGCTTCGGCCATCTTGAGGTAGCGTTCGCCGTTTACCAGGTCCTTTTGCGCCAGGGCGATGGAACCTTTGAGCATGTAGTAGTAGGCCTTGTTGGTGGCGTAGAGCCAGTTGGGGTTGGGCGTCAGGTCGAGCAACTTGTTGGCTTTCTCAAAATCACTGTCCTGAAGCGCCTGGGCAGCAGGGCCCACGGTACCCAGAAAAATCAGGCCGAGCAGCAGGACGATACCCGTCAGGAGGAAGAAAATACCGTACCAGAAGCCGAAGAGCACCCACAGGGCGATACCACCGATAATGCCCAACGCGATGAGGGCAAGCCGTATATAAGGAGGAATAATGAACATATAAATGGTCTGTTTTTACAGCGCAAAAGTACTACTTTTCGACAATAAAAAAACGAATACCCAAAAAACAGAGGCGAGACAGTTGAACTGCTCGCCTCCGTGTTTTTTTGTTTTTGGGATGGCAACCGTTAAATCATGGCTCCGGTACGTCAGACTTACTGCAGTACGATCTCTTTTTCTTCGACCATTTTGCGGATATTGATCAGGGCGTAGCGCATCCGGCCCAGGGCCGTATTGATGCTCACACTGGTGAGCTTGGAAATTTCCTTGAAGCTCATATCGGCATAATGGCGCAGAATCACCACTTCGCGCTGCTCAGGAGGCAACATATCCACCAGTTGGCGAACTTTGTCGTGGGTCTGGCTGCGAATAATGTGCTGCTCGGCGTTGAGGTCGTTGGACTTCAGGACATCGAAAATATCGAAGGTCTCGGTTGGTGACAGCTGGGGGCGACGCTTGTTCCGGCGGAAGTGGTCGACGCACATGTTGTAGGCAATGCGCAGGGCCCACTGCAGGAACTTGCCCTCGTGGTTGTATTTGCCTTTGCGCAGCGTATCAATGATTTTTATGAAAACTTCCTGAAAGATGTCTTCTGCCAGGGATTGCTCCTTGACAAACAAATAAATGGAAGTATAGATTTTCTGTTGGTGACGGTTAAGTAGCTCTTCAAAGGCCCTCTCATTTCCACCGAGGTAACAAGCAATAAGTTGCTGGTCATTTAATGCTGTAACTTGCATGACGTAACGATTTAGCTTAAAATGGGATTAAAACAACCTTCAACAGGTTGCTAAACGTTAAGTGTAGAAGTTACGAGCTATAGAAATGATTTAGTTGAGAAATTGAACTACTTCCATTGAGAAGATGGGTCAAATATAAGCGCATCTTCGTTAAAGCACCAAGGATGGTTGGTCTTTTTTTATATTATTAACTAAATTTAACGTCCGCAAGACAATATTTAGTAAATCTTAGGGTAATTTACCAAATAATACGGCAAGGAACGGCGAAAAAAACAATAGATAAAATTTTGCCGGTCCAGTTAAGGAAGACCAGGAAGTCGCATTTTACGCTGAGCGCCTGCCTTCCACGCAAAATTTCCTAACACCCGAAATGACGGTTATGAGTGCTCGATGGTTAACCCGCTGCCCGATTCCGGGGCTCTTATCTTTTCTACTTTTACCCATTTTGCTGGTCGGCCAGGAACGACCCCGCTACTTTGACGGGCCCTACATTTTCCAGGGTCCGGACAGCATTCGCCTGCAGTGGGTCGAACGCGGCGTGCCTTACGACACCCTCATCGCCCGGGGCCAGGCTACCGTTTTCCAACGGGATTCCCTGCCCGTAGTCGACCTGCGGAACCTGAATTTTGCGGCCGACAACCAGGTGTCGTATAAAGACGTGTCGCGGATCACCGCCATTAGCGACGTGCACGGACAGTACGACCTGATGCGGCAGTTGCTGCAAGCCAACCAGGTGATTGACCAGACCGGCAACTGGACCTACGGCGATGGCCACCTCGTGGTGGTCGGCGACAACTTTGACCGGGGTGACCGGGTACTGGACATCTTGTGGTTTTTGTTCCAGCTGGAGCAAAAGGCCGCCGCTGCTGGTGGCAAGGTTCACGTGCTCCTGGGCAACCACGAGCTGATGGTGCTGCAGGGTGACCTGCGTTACCTCCACAAAAAATACTACTACACCTCGGCGGCTTTCATCACGCGCTACGATCAGTTTTTCCGGACGGGCAGCGTGCTGGGCGACTGGATTGCGCAGCAAAAAGTCGTGATCAAAATCAATGATCATTTATTTGTCCACGGAGGGATTTCCCCCGCGCTGGTGCAACTCGGTTATTCCCGCAAACGGATCAACAGTACCTTTAGAAATCAAATCGTGCGTCAGCCGGAAGCGGTCATTGACGCAGACCCGGCGCTGGCGCTGCTCTACGGTAGCGCGGGGCCGCTGTGGTACCGCGGGTATTTTGAGCAACTGTCGGCGGAACAGGAGGATTCAGCCGGGCAGGAAGCCGTGCTGTCGATGGAAGCGGTGGACCAGGCGCTGAAAGCCTTCGGCGTCAAAAGCATTGTGGTGGGGCACACCAGCCAGGAAGACATCCAGTCTTTATTCGACGGGAAGATTATTGCGATTGATTGTAGCATCAAGCTGGGCCAGGACGGGCAGGTGCTGGTCATTGAAGACAACCAGTTTTTCACGGTGGACCTGGATGGCGAAAAGCTGAAGATCGGGCAGGTGGACAAGGTGGGCAAAACGAGCCTGTTCGAATACATCTACCGCCAGGAAGGCCTGCCCCGGATGGTCATTGATACGGACTTGAAGCAGTTGATCAAAATAAAAAATACGGAAACTTACCTGCCAGCAACCATCAGCCTGGCCGACACCGCGGGAACCGTGTTGCTGGAAGCGCCCGCCCGGGTACGCGCCCGCGGCAATATCCGCAAGGAGGTTTGTTATTATCCGCCCATGATGATCGATTTTTCCAAGTCGGTACTGGATTCCCTGGGCTTGCTGCGCATCGACAAATTGAAAGTCGTGGTTCCTTGTAATACCTTGGAATACCAACAACACAACCTGCACAAGGAGTTCCTGGCGTACCAGCTGTACAGCGTGGTGGACACCAATGCCCTGGAAGTCAAAGAAGTGGTGGTGAACCTGACCGACGGCACATCCGAGGGCAAGGAATTCATCGGTTTTCTGGTGGAACCGGAGGCTGCCTACGCCCAGCGCAAAGATGCGGTCATCATCACCGAGGGGCGGGTGAATCCTTCGGTGATGGATCGGCCCGCTTTTGTGAAAATGCAGTTTTTCCAGTACATGATCGCGAATACCGACTGGTCGCTGAGCAACAAGCACAACCTGGAAATCGTGAAGTTGTCCTCGATGGAGCGGCCGATTGCCCTGGCCTACGATTTTGATTACGCGGGATTTGTGGGGCAAAAATACGCCGTTCCACACCCCGACCTGCCGATTCTGAGTGTCAACGACCGCTACTTCTTCGCTTACCCCCTCACGGAGGAAGAATGCGACGAGGCGATCGCTTATTACTTGTCGGTTGAAGACCAGCTTTACGCCGTTTGCGACCAGGCCACCTACCTGGACGAAAAGATCCGGAACCAGAACAAACGCTACCTGGCCAGCTTTTTTGACCTCCTGCGCAACCCGACCAGGCTGAAGCGGGATATTATGCGGTGAGGAGGGATGCTTCGGGGAGACGTGGTTTTGATTAGCTAGACCACTAGTTAGAACCCTTAAATGATTTTTTTAATTTGAGGTTCTCAAGGTCTATCTCTTACCATGCCTAGCCGCTTGAATGGACAGACTTTCGCCCCAGCGGTTCGGCACATGCGGCGTGCCGACTTTTAGGAGGCATGACCATTATGTGCCTTGTTAGCTACCGTCCCCTCCAATTAATCTTTCTACGTTATTAATCAATTCCTCCACATCCTTGATTAGTGGTTTTATTTTCTCTTCACTTACATCCTTGTAAGGCCAAGAGCCATAGTAAAGCCTATTCGCTACTGTGTTCCAATGATCTGACTGGCTTAATATTTTTGCCTCTTCCAATGATTCCTTCGATCTCGCTACCCTGTATTTTGCCAATTCATCTTTTGAATAACTCATCGTTGATCATTTGTGCTAAGCTACAAGTTTTCCTTGCTCTTCAATATTTTTGTATATCAGTGCCTCTTCGTACTTCTCCCATTCTGATTTCTGTTCAATTATTGAAGTGATTACGCCATCGGTTTCTAATTCAATGTCATATATTTTATTCCTTATTAACTCTTCTACTTCTAAAGTAACTGGGTTGATTAATAAGATTAGAAAATCCCAATCAGAGTCTGAACCATAATCACCTCTTGCCCTCTTCCGATCACTGTACAGTACCATTCAATCACCCAATCTCGCTGGTGTCAGGCCTTTAGGCCTGACGTATGGCATGAGCGGTTTACGTAATACTTTTGATGAAAGATGCGTAAGTCGTGGTAATAATACGCAACTATTTCCGCGTTTACAAATGCTTTTTGCACCAGATTTGCCCAATGGCCACCTACCGCTGCGCATCGGCAAGTTGAAGGTGGTGATTCCTTGTAATACCTTTGAATACCAACAGCTCGCCTCCCTTAAGAACCCATCCCCGCCCACGCTAAAAATGTCAGCGCAGGTTAATTATTTCCAAGTCTAATCAACCGGATGAATACGAATAAAAAGAAGATGAAGAACATCCAATCATTGACGCCATAAACAGCGTAAAATATACCCGCCATTTCATCTTTCGCAAAAACATCCGACACATTGTTATTAAGCATCCATTTTATCCAAATAAAACCATAAATGAATTTTTCAACAGCAAACACGCCTACGAGCCATTTTACATTATGATAATTTTTGGCAACTGATATATAGGCCAAGCCCCACACAACAATCATTAATAAGCCAAAATTTGACATCACAACCGGATCAAATTCAGGAATAACAGCATTGGTAAAAAATCTTGAAAAAACCAATACTGCCATATTCATTAATCCAGCAATAACAAACCCTTTTGTAATTGTTTCCTTTTTCATAGTCAATTGTCTGTTTATTTTACCTTTATTTTACCCGCTAAAATTAGGCTTTTTTCGGTATTTCTGCACCGGTTTTTGAAACTCGGCTTCTTTAGCCCAGTTTTTAGCGGATACGACCTGAATGTCCATTTTTACTAAGCCTCAGGTCTGGCCTTGATTCTTTTTGTCGGTGACAGCCCTCTTTTTGTAGCCTCATTTAGCCTGCGTAGCAGAGTGGTAGGTGTAGAAGGTGCCGGGCGGGGTGTCGCCAAGTTCGCAGTAGGTAATGGCGCCTATTTCTTTCGTCACCTTTTCGTGGCAAAAGGTGGTCCAGGGTAGTGTCTTTACGGGGTTTTCAATATCTTCATAATCATAGGACAAGATTGGTATTTGACCGACAACTGGCTGTGATGCTGAGCTATAGGCCGAAATCAGGGCGATGAGTCCTGCTATGACAAAACTCAACCAGGCCCATTGCCCGGCGATACTAATAATTCCGCCTAAGACTGAAAAAATTCCGCCTCCTACTGTCATCTCATCTGCTGATTCAATGTCAATGGTGATGTCCTTAACATGTAAGTCTTTGCTGAGGTAGTTCTGAAGTTCTGATTTTATTTTCAATGATCTTGCATACGCCCCATGATGGTTTCTAAAGCAGCTTTGAGTTTGTCAATAGCGCCTGATACGGCCAGTTCAATGGTGTCTTCCTGAGCGGAGACCGCGATAGGTTGCTTGCCTTCAATTCTGGCTTCCAGCATACAGTGGATGTCGTTAAAGCCTTCTTTTTTACCGTTTTGGTCTGATACATGCGCTTCTATTCTCGAAATATGAGACCGGTACCGATCAAGCTCATTTGCGATCAGATCAGTAAAAAAATCCTGATGTCTTTCGTCGCCACTAATGGTCTTGTCTGTATTAAATTGAATGATCATTTTTTAATTTTTTAATGGTTATGAAATTTTTCAACCCTTGTCTTCTTCCAGGTCGTTGTGGTTGTCGCCGCCCAAACTGTAATAGTTGTTTTCTTCATCCTCACTGCCAATGCGCTCCATTTTATCGTCTAATTCTGATCCGGGCACATCTAAATCATCGCCTGACTTATCATCCGAAAAATCCTTTTCGTTTAAGGCGCCTCTTTTGGGGTTGGGCGTTTTGTTTTTCGAAATGTTGGCTGGGTTAATATCCTGTTCTTCCTTCCCCCGATTGTAAATATCTTCGGAAGGCGGATAGAGCGGGTATCCCTCAGGCTTTGAGGTCGCTGAGTTATTTTTTATTTCTTTAGCCACGTGTGTTTTTGCGTATTCAGCCAATACCTCCTCTAAGGAATTGTAATATTCTTGGAGGCTTTTTGCACCTACCTGGGCATTATCTTTTTCCGAAAAATTTTCGGGCATCTCGATAATATATTTAGACAATTCCGGAAATTCCTGGTGAATTTTCGTGGTGATATTGGTGATGTCTTTTTCCAATTCGGCTTTTGTTTTCATGGCTTGGTTACACTTTAATAATTGAGTACTTTGTTATATTAATAACTGCTTTATCTACACCAATGTTTGTTGCAAAAGCCAAACCACCAAAATTCTTCAAAAGAAACGCGAAAGATGTGCTGCCATATTGCAAAGTCATGGGCATTAATCACCAAAAAAGTTACACAATTATTAAAAAGAGTTGCATTATTCACACTTTATCCAAGATGGGATGTCCTTGAGTTGTCTCGATTAAAAACTACGCAAAGTGTTCTACCACGGATATAGCAGCAGCAGAAGCCAGTCCTTATCCAGCAGCCTTCCAACGCGTATTGGCGGCCCATGGCGGCCTCGAACTGTGGCGACGTCAACAGGAGCTGTCTTACGAAATCGTCAAGCCCGCTGGCAATGAAAAACAAGTCATTAGACCTGTTCTGCTGGGATTATATCGAGGGCAAATTGCGCCTTTTCGCTTCGCGCCTACTTCGTGGTCTTCCCACACTGTGCCTTTTTTTGTGGAACCAGTGATGTACAGTCTACTTATCCATCACTAATTTATAAATTGTATTTCTCTTATCCCCTTCTTTTTTAAAAACACCGAGATTTACACCTTCCTGTAAATCTCGACTAGCTGTTGCCGTTGATATTTCTTTAAATACCTCCATATAATCTTTTCTTGAAAACGATTCTTTTCTTAGTGATTTAAAATACATTAATCGATCTGATCTTTTCATTGGTCGATTACTGAACGACAATAAGTCATCTAGCGAGGCGTCAATTATTGTCAGCATATATTCAATAAATGCGGTAGAATTTCCTGCTTTATCACTCTTGCCTAGCGCATCATAATAAGCCTGCTGATTATCGCTGATTAATGTTTCAAATGGCAGGTATTCAAACACCGAATATTCTTTTAATAAAATCAGATTTTGCCATAATCGCCCCATCCTTCCATTCCCATCTAAAAAGGGGTGGATAAATTCCATCTCATAATGAAAAACACAACTTTTTATCAGCGTTAATTCATTGGTGGTTTTCAAATATTTAAACAACTCTCCCATTAAGTAATCCACATTACTAGATGGTGGCGCTAAATGCGCTACTTTATCACCTTGAACGACACCTACATTTTCTGTTCTATATTGACCGGCTTTTTCGATTAGTCCATTCATTAACGTCTTATGGGCTAATAAAAAGGATTTAGCTGATTTTGGATCATATTGATCCAAACTTCCATATACTTTTATGGCATTTTTTACTTCTAAAATATCTTGTTTGGAGCCAATAACACGCTTATTCTCTAATATCGCAGTTATTTGATCTTCTGACAAGGTATTTCCCTCTATTTTCAGGGACGAGTGTATTTTCTTGATTTTATTCCGCTTTCTTAATTGCGGAGAAGGCTTATCCAGATGCAGGGCTTTTGCCTCTCCTAATTTTTCAGATATCTTGGTTACCAATCTGAATATATCAGTTGTTAATTCGTACGGCGGATTCATTGATACTATCATTTGATACTATCAAATATAGAAAAATTATCTGTTTTATGCAAATTATTTGAGCCTGCTTAGCCAAAATGGCCAGGCGCTGCGATTCCGTGAATTTACGCTTTGGCAGGATCACAATTTGGGGTTAGAAGATTAAGCATTCTCTACTAAATTGTGGTTGCGCTTTTGGGGAAGCGTACAAGATAATCACTAATAAATTAAACAGCAATTTACTTTAATAAAGACTTTTGCTAATAAACAATTAACCGCCTCTTTTAAGAATAACCTAGGCGGTTGTTATAATGCACTACAACGGTCATACCACCTGCCACACTGTAAACACGCTCTTCTCCCAAGCACACGCGTCTGGCACCTCTAAGGTCATACCCCACCATGAACCGCTGCTCTACCTTGATCCAGTCTATTTCAAAATCTTCTACTCCAGTAATAGATGCTAGCCAAGGGTTCCCATCGTCGCCCCATTCAAAATCAGACCCAGCAAGAAGTTCTCCCCCAACCTATCTTTAGAGTGGCACAATTAGACCAGAATGAGTGGCACAGATTGACCGGAATACACAATATGGCCGGAAGTAAACCCCTAAAACAGAATGGGATTTTCTTCGCCCCAAATTAGCGGCATCAGCGTTCTATTACTTAACCCGGATTATTTCCACTCAACTACTTATGCGGCATTTGGCCTATTTTTAGCCCTACTGCACCACAATCTTCCGCTCGGCAACGGGGCGACCTTCCGCGTCGCGGATGACCGCTATGTATACCCCCGCGCGGGTGGGCGTGAAGGCGTAAGTCAGCGGGGGACTGTTGGCGATGGTTGCCGAAGTTACCTTTTGGCCCGTTATTGACCAAATTTCCAATTGGTATGGTGCCTGATCAATGGCGGAAAAGGCTACGTTCACCGGGCTGCCTGCCGATACCGGATTGGGGGACACCACCCAGGCGAAAGGGCTGTTCTGTAGATTACCGATGGAATTCAGCAGCGATACTTCCACCAAGGTATCAATTTGGCAGCCTTGCGCATCGACACATTGCACGAGGTAGCTACCCAGCTCCAGCCCCGTGATGGGCGTACCATCCCAAGGACTCGACGCAAAGAACAGCTCGTAAGGCAACGTACCGCCTGTGATGCTGTCGAGCTGTACGGAGCCGCGCTGGGCCTCCGATGTATAGGGCGCAGCCGTGGCGTGGATGCCCAGCGGCAATGGAGCCTCGATGACCACACTGAGCGTATCGTGGCAAGCCTGCCCATCGGCTACCAGCACCTGGTATGCACCGGCGGGCAGCCCTTCAAATAGCCCTTCGGAATCGCCGGCTCTACCGCCCGGCCCCGCCAGCGTGTATTCGATGGGGGCGGTGCCGTTGGTGGTGCTGACGGCCACCAGCCCCGTACTGTCGGTAGCGCAGGCTAGGCGCGTGAATGCATCCGTTATGCTGGTTGCAAAACGCCCGGTTTCATACGCTCCCACATCGAGGATGCCGTCTTGTAGGCGGGGGAGGCCGCCCAAGTCGAACGCACCGAGCACGGAAACATCGGCACCCCGATTGACAAAGGGCGAACAGTGCTTGAGCCGATAGTCCCCACCCAGGGTATCTACAAACTGCGGATCCAACTTGAACCAATTGGGGAACGTTTGGCAAGCCTGGTCGCCACCGGGCAAATCGCAACTGTCAACACTGATCAGACAATGATCCAGCTCATAATCATTTACGCTTAACACAAACGGGTTGCCATTGTATAGAATTTGCCACAGCGGCAATCTCGGCTCCCAAATAATGCTGTTCTTGATGTAGATATCGCTGAACTGTATTTCATCGGCAACGCCCGGCGCATAACCTTTGGCAAAGGTAATAGGCGCATTATCAACGAACGTACAATTGATAATGGAGTCAACAATCCCGCAGCGTGCCGAAAATTGTTCTTGCGTGATAGCTCCCTTGTTGCCCACAAACAGGGAATTGGTGAAATAAAGATACAACCTGCGTCCGGGCAAATTGGGGTCATCGGGAGTACTTATTTCTCCATTGAAGGCACCGCCTTGGCTACTAAGCCGCCCCCAATTGTCGCGGAACTCACAACGGTCGAAGCGGACGTGGCCGTCGCCGTCGTTTCCGTCAAGGCGGACATACGCGGCCGCCCCCCTGAGTACGGCTTTGTTGTCCGCAAAGAGGCATTCCGTGGCCAAAAAGTCGATGGACGACTGGTCGCCCAGTGCCCCCAGCACGAACGCAGCCCCTTCATTGGCAAAGGATTCGTTCCGTAGGAAGGTCGTCTTTTCCATTTTCAGCGACAAGTGGCTGACACCGCCAAAGTGATAGTACTCCAATCCGGCACCAGGCCCTCTACAGAAGTTGTCCCGAAATTCACAATTCAATAGGTTTATCTGTTTGTCCCCCACTGTCTGAAAAAGGGCCCATGCGCCACCACCAGCGCCTGTGGTAGTACCATTTTCCGCAAAAACCGTGTTCACCACATCCCAGCGGGTACCGCTGTGGTAATCGTAGATGGCTCCGCCGCCCACGGTATTGAAGCGGTTGTCGCGAAACTCTGTATCCTGCAAGGATACCTCCACGGGTTGCGTCAAAGACTCGGGCAAGTAGAACCCGCCCGCCCGAAAAAAGGCGTAATTGTGCCGGATGCTGCATTGCGTGATGCGCAACGCCAGTGGCACGGCATAGCCGTCGTCGATGCTCATGGCGGCACCATTGGGGGCGGTGTTGTAGGTCAGGATATTGTTTTTCAATACAATGCTGGCCTTATTTTCGGCGGGAAAGGTCGAATAAATGAGGATGCCCGCACCCGCCTCGATGAACGGGAACGCGACGCCCCCGCCCATGGCGTTGCCGTCGCGGATGGTGAAGCCGTCCAGCACTGCAAAATCGCGGACGTCCTGTATGCGCAGGATGTGGTAGGTGTTATCGGTGCTGTCGCCCACCACGCCAATGTCACCACTGAGTACGGTGGGGTGTAGCGCGGAGTCGGTGCGGTCCGAGAGGTGAGTCTCTGTGGCATTGAAGCCGCCGTAGAGCTGTATCCGGTCCCGCAATTCAAAGGACGCCCCCCTGTCGATACCGCCGGTGGGAACATATACCCCTTCGGCCACCCATACCATATCGCCAGCCCGTGCCAACTGCAGGGCAGCGCTCAAGTCCGTATGGGCATTGGCCCAACTGCTGCCATCCTGTAGCCCACCGGTAGCATCGCGATCCACGTAAATGACCGACGGCTGCGACTGTTCGGCCTGCGAATCGTACCACACCACATGATCCACCGTCAGTCGGTGCAGGCTATAGGTGGTTTCTGTGCTTGAGCTGTTGAATGCATAGAACAGCGGAAAAAAGGGATGCAGCAGGTCGCCTACCCCGCGGATCCACAGCGTAAGGGTGGATATGGTAAACGGCCCAAACGGATAACTAAAATGTAGGACAGAACGCGGCACTCGAAGCGGCCCAACGGTATCCAATGGGCTGGACGCGTAGCTGATGAGGTCAAAACTATCCACCCAACCAAACGGATTCCTGACCGGTATTTGCGGGGTGGCCGTGCTGTAGTCGTACAGCAGCCGCTCCTGGTCGCAATCAGCTATATCGCGCAAATAATAGGCCTTGTCTTCCGTCTGCCGCATGTACAGGACTTCATCCGCGCCGTTGAGCACCAATGCCACATAGTCGTATCCGCAGCGGCAATACCGCTGGCCATACGCAATCGTATCATAGCGGAATCCAATTTGCCCCTGCACCTTGATTTCCCAAACCACATCCGTATTGAGCGGCGGCAATGGCGACACCTGCGCATGGGTAGCCGTGGTAAAAAGGCAATACAGAAGGCAGGATGCCCACCAAGTGAAAGGGAGTAGTTTCATGGGATTTGAGTTGAGTGGAAAGGTTTGTTATGAAAAACACCTTCAGTCAGGTATATGACCGTGACTGGAAGGCTTTCGACGAATATTTCAAACTACCGAAGTTTGGTGTGGATGGGTAGTGATATTTTACAACTTGATGATTGTACCCGATTGTACCTGCTCATCGGTAGCTATGGTGTAAAAAATGCTGCCGTTCTGTAGAAAAGAAACCAAGCTGGCAGCAATCTCTATCTCGTTTTCACCAATTATCAGGTCATCATAATTCAGCATGACTGACCCTCCCTGGCTATCTTGCAGCAAAATAGATACATCCTTTAGCTCCTTCATTTCAATAGACAGGTGGAGATTATCACTACCAGAAAACGGATTTCCATAAGCACGCTTGATGATAAAATCCTTGACGTTAGCCTTCTTGTAGTTTACTTATAGGTTCACAATGTCCAACTTATCGGAAGAACTGACGACTAGGTCTTTGAAATCATTTGCGCCTCCGAACGAAACCAAACCATTCATAGTGAAGAGATTGGTCTTTGGTCGAAAGACTAAAGAGAAAAACGCATCATTTTCGGTGACTGTTTCTGGGGTTGCCTTTAGGTTAACCCACAAAGTTCGGATGGAAGCCTCTGCTCCTCCATAATCCACCACAAAATCTTCTGAGGAAAAAGCAATGTCTCCTGGCTCTATGACCAATAGTTCAAGACTGGCGTCATCAAAATTGATAGAAAATTGGTATCCATCCAAACCAAACGCTTCTCCTTCCCCTACGGAAACAGAAGCCACTAAGACTTCGTCTGTATCAATGCCGTTTGCCAGTATTTCGGTACTCGTCTTTGTTTCTGTGAACAGGATTGTGCTTCCTTCGTCGTCCACGCCATTCAGGTCAACTTGGGCATTTCCAGTTACATCCCCCGACTTTATCGCGTAAAACGTCCAAACTTTATCAAAATAGGCCAAGGGCGACGAAGGGCTTATGCCCACCTCATCCAGATAGCTAGGCGCAGCCGATGACAAATAGGAACGCATCGAACCGTCAGGAGCCGACCAAGAAGCCGTAAACGGGTCATCGTAAAAATCATTCCAAAAAATACCATCCAATTCGCCCAATGCGGGTACAAACCGCCACGAATCAACCTCACTAAACTCAGAAATAATTCCCAATATGAGTTTCCGAATCAGTATCACATCCAATGTTGTGATTGTTCCGCTGTTGTTTACATCGGCTGCAATTTTCTGAAAAGGGGAGGTCAATAATGCCACATTCAGAATATGCCTTTGTATTTGAATTACATCGAAAGTTGAAACGCCGTTCGCCGGGTCAAAGTTACTATTATCTGGGTTTTCGCCCCGAGGTAGGTAGCTGACATCACCCGATTGCTGGGTTATATTACAGGGAGAATTGAAACCTGTGACGGAGTATTGTCCGACAATATTGGTTACAGGGGTACACAATGGCACACCTCCATTCGAAAGGTCGTCAAAATCAATATTTACAGCGGGAAAGGCATCGAAGTTTTCCATAGCATTCTCAACGCGTACCCTATAGACAAAGCCATCTCTTTCTAGATAATCCGTGCAACTGGTAGTAGGACTTTGAACCAGGAACCACCGAGCGGGGGTACCAAAAAGGACATTTCGCATTCGTTCTCTTTGGTCATCTTCAAAAACAGGAGGGTTGCACGTGGTAAGTAATGAATACATTACATTATCAATGGTACGCTACGGTTTAAGCAGCTCTTTTGCCAAAGTTATTGATCTTTTCCCAGAGGATTT
>PZPC01000070.1 GCA_003045895.1 Bacteroidota bacterium | reverse complement strand
TAGCCGCAAAAGACGCCACAGGCTACCGGAAGTTTTAGCCTTGACAGACCACTAGTGGGTTAACGTTGACCAAACAAACTCCCCAGCAACTTTAAGGCATGCTGTACGATGGCTTCGCTCTCGACGGGGATTTTCAGGTAGGTCTGCCCGCTCTTTTCATCTTTTTGCACCAGAGAGCTGACCAATGTCTGCGTGGCCTTGGGGTCGCTGAGGGTTTGGCTTAGCTTACTCAAGAAGCTGATGCCATCGTTGACCAACTGCTGCGCATCGTCCGCCGTGCGGACGGGCTGCCCGTTGCTTTGGCCTTGTGGCTGCCGGACAGGCCTGGGCGTGGACTCCTTAGGCGCGGAAGTGTTGGGGGCGTCTTCCTGCAAATCGTCTGGGGTGTCTATTTCCGGCGTGGGGTCGTCTGCGTGGGCGGCGGCGGGTCGTTCCCAGTCGTCGTCGGACTCCGCCGCGACGGGCTGCTCTGCTGCGACATTGCTGGTATCCGTGATTTTCTCGATGTTCTTCATGAACTCCTTGAAGCGGTTCTCAGACATGAACACGCTGTCCTCGGTGGCGTCCAGCACGGCGTTGGCCAAGTCCGACTTGAACTTGAGGGTAAAGAGCATTTTATGCTCAATCGTTTCGGTGGAAACTAAGTTGATGACCTGCACGCCCCGCTTTTGTCCTAAGCGATAGACCCGGGCGATGCGCTGTTCCAGCACAGCGGGGTTCCAGGGCAAGTCCAGATTGATGACCAAGGAGGCCTTCTGCAGGTTCAGCCCCACCCCGCCAGCGTCGGTGGACAAGAACACACGGCAGGCCGCATCTTCGCGGAAGCGGTCGAGCAGTTCACCACGCTTTTTGCTGGGTACGCCGCCGTGTAGGTGCACGAACGGTACTTCTCGCGCTTCCAATTCGGAGGCCACCAGGTGGGTCATGCGCTGCCATTGGCTGAAAATGACGACGCTCTCTTGGGGATCGGTGAGGTGCTCTTCGAGGATGTAAAGCAGCTCGTCGATTTTGGTGTCGTGGCGGGTCTTTTGGTCAACGATGTAGGTGCTGTTGCAGGACATGCGCATCATTTGCAGCAGCCCCATCAGGCGCAGACGGTCTTGCTCGCTGAGGTAGTTGAGCCGCCGCCACTTGGCTATGAGTATGGCCACGTCTGCGTCGAAGCTGGAATGCATAGCGCGTTGCTGCGGGGTCATGGGTACAAACAGGTTCTTGTCGCGCCGCCTGGGCAACTGCTTGATAACCTCCTTCTTTTTGCGGCGCAGCATCACGCCCTTGAGCTTTTCGTTGATCTCGTCGAGGTGGCGGTATCCCACCACGATGCCGTGGTCGTCTTTGGCGATGTGGCGGTACAGCAGCAGGTACAGCGGCCCCAGCAGGTATTGATCTACAAACTGCACGATGGAGTAGAGGTCTTCGAGTTTGTTCTCCAACGGAGTGCCCGTCAGGGCCATGCGATAGGGGGCGTCGAGGCTTTTGACGGCGCGGGATATTTTGGTGTTCCAGTTTTTGATGCGCTGGGCCTCGTCGAGTATCAGCAGGTCAGGGCGCGCATTGTTGATGTGCGCAAAGTCGCGGGCGACGACGTTGTAAGTCAATATCTTGAAAAAGCTGTCGTCTTTGTCGTATTGCGCTATGCGCAGGTGTTGGGCTCCCTCCACTACTAGCACGCTGCTGTCGGTGAACTGTTGAATTTCCGCCTGCCACTGGTATTTGAGTGACGTGGGGCAGATGATATACACGGAGCTGATGCCGTATTCGCGCCTGTACAGCTCGGCGGTGGCAATGGCTTGGATGGTTTTGCCGAGGCCCATCTCGTCGGCCAACAGACTGCGCCCCGCGCGGAACGCAAACAACACACCATCTTCCTGGTAGGGATACAGCTCGGCTTTTACGAGGTTTTTGAGGGCACCGGGCGTATCGGCCAGGCGTTGGGCGTGTTCGGCGCGGCGTGCATCGGCGCGTTTTTGGAGCACCCAGTCCATGACGTCGGGGTAGCAGCGGAAGTCGGGGCTGAGGGTGCGGGCTTGGCGCAAGAAGTTGTCGAAGTCGAGGTAGAAGTGTTCCAAAAACACCCCTTTCTCATCAAAATACTGCCCGGCCAGTACCTCGAAGGCTTCGCGCTGCTCGGTGCCGATGCGGATGCGGAGGGTGCGGCGCTGGTCGCCATAGTGCAGGTACACGGAGCTGTACGCCCGCTCCACCTGGGGCTTGCGGAAATATTGCTTGTTGCCCCGCGTGTTTTCGAGTTGGTGCAGCGCCCATTCGATGTGCTTGCAGGTGCCCAAGCCGGACACTTTGAAATCCAGGCATTCGCAAAAATTAGACCCCGGCTCCTTGCCCCGCAGCGCGACCCTGTAAGCCGAGTTGCGCGCCGCGTTACTGACCACAAAGTCGGACCAGACCGGGTGGCTCCCCTCATTGCTGAGCGTAAACGCCTGTTCCTGCCCGAACTGTTGGCGCAAGCGCACCTGCCACTGCCGCAGCGTCAGCCCACCAGATTGTTTGTTGTGGCTTACTTTGGGTGTTTTGTCGGCCTTTTTGGTTTTCTTTTTAGCTTTTGCCATACTGCTGTTTTTGCAAAGCGATGGGAGATAAACAGATTCAAAATTCAGAAGGATGTTGTTACATGCAACGACCCTTCGGAAGCGAAGAAGACTTGAATAAGCGTTTCATTTTAAGCGTTTCAACCCCAGGGGGCTGTCAAGGCTAAAATTTCGGGCAGCCGGTGGGGGCTTTGGCGGTTACGCTGCGTTGGAGAACCCCTTACGCAGCAGTGCTACGTGCGGGAACCCCCGCCTTGATTAGCCCCCAATTCGTTCACCCTCCACCCGAAAATCAACACTTGACAGACCACTAGCGTCGCGCTACGCTCAACTCCGGCGCCAGAGCACTACGCTACCCACGCCACAAAGCGCTGCCAGACCCAGGAAAAGAAAAGCTGTTTGTTGGCTTCCCTGGTCACTGGCCTCAATATCAAGCCCCAGCAAGCTGATGCTGGCGGTTGCTTCCTGGTAAAGTTTAATACCGTATAGCGCCAGCGCTATGGCGGCAACCAGTAGGATTAGGGGGAAGGACTTTTTCATAATTTGGTGGTTTTTACTAAAAATGAGATGAATAAAAGGCAGTAATGCCGGGTGGTACAAAGGTTGTTTATTCCTCGCCCGGTCGTTCTGCCTACTTATGTTTGACCGATGGTATTAACATCAGGTTAGACCAGGTTGTGCGTTCGGGTAAACAAAGAAATAAATAATTGAGAAATTATTTTAAAAATTCCACTAAGCGCGTATATTTGCATCCCGTTAGGAAGAAGTTCTTAACCAAAGACCATTAAGGGGGATTAGCTCAGCTGGCTAGAGCGCTTGCATGGCATGCAAGAGGTCACCGGTTCGACTCCGGTATTCTCCACCCTAAGCCGATCACGAAAGTGGTCGGCTTTTTTTATGCCCCCACGGTCTCCAACCAACCTTATTATCTCGCCTTATCCTCTCGGCGGCACGATGGCCGCCAGCGCCCGGTCGTATAAGGGCGCCTGTACCGACCAGTCGTAGTGCGCCACCCAGGTATGCGGCTGTACCGAACGTATCCGCCCCGGATTTTCCAACAAGGCCGCTAGCTTTTCAAAAAGTGCCTCCTCATTTTGGTAAAGGTGCTCCGGCTGAGCCGCCGTGGGCAGGTGCTCGGGGTACGCCAGCCGGTCGGGTAGGAGGGGGTAGGTATTGGCGTAAAGGGCCTCCACCACGCTACCCCCGAAGAAATCTTGCCGACTGGTGACGGGCAGCACATCGGCCCGCCGCAGCCAGTGTTGATAGGTGGCGGGGTCCTTGGCAAAACCCCAGTGGTAGATTTTATCCGCCAGGAGTTCCCGGGCCTGGGCAAAAACAGGGGGAGCCTGCGCGTATTGCTCGCCCAGCACAATGAGCCCAAAATGGAGGCCACAGTCGGCCAGCCGCTGGCAACAGTTAAAAAAGCCTTCCGGATTTTTATCGTATTCCCAGCGGTGGTTCCACAGCAGGAGCGGTACGGGGTTGGTCGGCAAGGCGGGCGATTCGGGCATCTGCAAGTCCATACCCAATGCCAATACCTGCGATTTTTGACGGATGGTGTCCACCAGCTGCACGTCCTGGTAGTCGGGGAATGCCCGCAAGAAAGTGGGCAATTCGTCCAGGAAACTTGTGCGGTGGTAAGCAGAATTGAAAAGCACCGCATCCGCGGCCAGGGCCGAACTGTAGTTGATCCAGCCGTAGTGGCGGTCGCGCTGCAGGGGCACATCCTCGTCCGTAGGCGACCAGGGGTAGGTGAGTTGGTTTTCGTGAAAATAAACGGCCAGCGGAATGCCGTGCGTGCGCTGGCGGGTGAGCGCCAGGAAGGTAGCGCTATCCAGCATGTCGGTCGTCAGCAGGAGGTCGGGCTGCTCGGCCTGGGCCAGGAACTGCTGGGCCAGCTGGACGGCCCCACCGTGCATGCGCCATTTCCAGTGGCGCCCCGGCAACGTGAACAAGCGCACCTGGTGACCACTGTGCCGCGCGTACGCCGCTGCCCAGCGCTGGTGGCTGCCACTGAAAAAAGGCGCAAAGAGGTGGATCTTCATGCGGTGAAGATAAGCCAGGAAGAGTAAAGAAAACAAGCAAAAACTGGTTTAAGGGAGGCTTGCCCTTCGGTAAGTAATTTATTTTCCTTTTCTTCATCCAAATCATCGGATTGTTCCCTAGCTTGATGGCGCTATGACCAAACCAACCACCATTGCGATCCTCGGCGCCGGCATTGCGGGCGTGGCTACCGCCTACTATCTGTTGCAGCAGCAGCCCCACTTGTCGGTGGTATTAATCGACCGGCAACAGCCCCTGTCCTTTACCACCAGCAAGTCGGGAGAAAACTTTCGCACCTACTGGCCCCAGGAGGTCATGGCCCAATTCGTGGGTCACAGCATCGACCTGATGGAAGGCTTGCGCCGCATGCACGGACCGGCTGCTTTCCAAATGGTGTACTCCGGTTACCAATTCGTTAGCCACCAGCGGGATGCCGCTATTTTTGGCATCAATCACCAGGCCGCTTTTCCAGTGGGGGTGGAGGAGGTTACCGACGCCGCGATTTTGCGCGCGCAGTATCCTTACCTCGATCCGGGTATCCAGAAAATGGTGATCTGCCACCAGGCCGGTAAAATTGACGTCTACGCGCTGGGTAGCCTGCTGTTGCGGGAAGCCCGGCAAAAGGGGCTGCAACAAATAACGGGAACCGTAGTAGGTGTGGATCAACTTGCTGGCCAGTTCGAAATTGCCCTGGCGGGTCAGCCTGCCGTCCGGGCGGATAAGGTGGTCATCGCCACGGGGCCTTTCCTCAATACGGTGGGCGCCCTGTTTGGCCTACAGTTTCCCATCCTCAACACCCTCCAGCGGAAGTTTATCCTTCCCGACCCCCAGGGAATTATTCCCCGAGATATGCCCTTCACCATCTACGCCGATCCCCAGTACCTGGACTGGACTGCCGAGGAGCAGGCTTTTTTTGCGGAAGAGGAAGGGTGCCAGTGGTTGCTGGATAAATTTCCCGGCGGTCTGCACCTCAAACCGGAAGGAACGGGCATAAAAATGGGGTGGGCTTTTCAGACGGCTGCGGAGTCCCCGCGTTGGGAGCACCCTCCCCTCGACTATTTTCCCCTGGCGGTGCTCAAAGGCGCCAGTCGCTTTATTCCCCAGCTGGCGGCCTACGTCAGCCACATGCCGGCACCGGTGATGGAGTATGCCGGTTACTACACGCGTACCCGCGAAAACTGGCCGCTGATCGGCGCTACTTCCTTGCCGGGCGTGTACGTAGTAGGTGCCCTGGCAGGATTCGGTACCATGGCGGCCTGTGCAGCCGGTGAACTCGCTGCCCAGTCGGTGTTGGAAGACCCGGACCTGCCCACTTACGCAGCTTGTTTTCATCCCAACAGGTACCACAATCCAGCAGTCATGGAGAAAATCAGGGCCATCGATCTGGATGGACAATTGTAGCCCTGCCGGTACAACTACCCCTTAAAACCAACCCGAATACTGAAGGAATTCAGCCACGATAATCCCCAAATAGGTGCCGGTTGCACTTCCGAGCGTGCCCACCAGGATGCCGGGCAGCGTCAGGTCACTGCGGTTCAGGCTCCTGGACAGCGCCATGGCCGTGGAGGCGCCGCCTACGTTGGCCTGGGAGGCAATGGAGATGAGGTCCCAGTCTTGTTTCAGCAAAGCGCCAATACCGTAGATGATCAGCCCGTGGACCGTGATCAGGATGGTGACCAGCGTTAGTAGTATCAGTGCCAGTTGGCCGTCTTTGATCAGGGCAGGCACGTCGCAGTAGGCGCCAATGACGGCCAAAAACAGGTAGACGGTGAATAAGCCCAGCATTTTGTGCCCCCTGAGCCGGTTGATGGCCGGTATTTGAGCCAGAATCGTCGCAATGGTCGTAAGCCAGATGATGCTTGGAATGGGCGGAAACTGACTACTCAGCCAGTCCGAAACCTGGATGCCCGCCAGGCCCAGGAGCAAGATGAGCGCCAGGTCGAAGGGGTTGATGCTTTCGGTGTCTCCCAGCGATGCCGCTGCTGGTGTGGTGGTATCGGTCGCAGTGGGGGAATCCCGCTTTTTTTTGGGAAACCAGCGGTTTAAAATCTGGGGCAGCGCCAGGGTCGCAATAATCCATAGCGAACCGATAACGTTGTCTGCAACCGTAGCGGCAGCAAAGAGATCACCCTGTTGAGACACCCCGTAGTTCAGGGCCACCGCATTGAAGTTGATACTGCCACCCGTATAGGTGCCCGTGTACATACCGCCAATGGCGTAAAAAAGGTCGCCGATTTCGGCGCGGCCATTCAATACGCCAATGGCTACGACGGCGCCAGCCATGGAGGCCAAAGATCCAATACCGAACATCAGCAGCATCGGCGATCCTGCCTGCTTCAGGCTCCGGAGGTTGACATTGAGCAGCATCAGAAAAATGGAGAGCGGGGCGATGGTTGAAAAAACGGTATCGTAGAGCGGGGTAGCGGGCGAAGAGGAGGGGATGATGCCCACATTGGCCACAATAGCCGTAATGATAATCACCAGGAGGGCCGAACCCACATGCCGGAAATAGGGCTTGGTCGTGAGCCACTCTGCCAGGGCAATGTTCAGGCATAGGACGGCAAAGATGGAGATGGAATCCTGGAACATGGGTAGGTCGTTGGGGGCGGTTACACCCGGGGTGGAAGAATAGCCCCGCTAATATTTAAAATTTTCACCTAACTTTCTTACTAAGGCATGGTCAAATCATAAATTCACTTCCTCAAATAATTAGTAAAGTCCCACCTGCCTGGAAGCCACGCTGAGCAGGCAGGAATAAAATAAAATAAAATAAAATAAAATGCAATGCACAAAACCTACCTGTTCCAATCCGCCCGGCTGGGATTTAGAAATTGGTTAACCTCCGACCTCCAACCCCTGGCGGCCCTCAATGCCGACCCCGACTACAACCGCACCACCCGTAGCGAACTGATGCGGTCGTTCCAGAAATCGCGGGCGCTGAACGGGTTCCATTCTCCTTCGATGAGCAGTGAACGGCCACGAAAATGGGCATCCTCGTACACAATGACCCCGTACCCCCGGGGCACCAGAATGGAGCTGATGCGGTCGTTCCAGAACTCATCGGTATACGCCACCGACCATTCGCCCACAACGCGCAGCGCCTGCCCCTGGAAGCCCTGGTGCTCGAAGACGGTGACTTCGGGTAGGGGGCGGTAGCGGCAATCTGGGCCACAGCTCGCACCACACACGTGCACGGGCGGCCTTTGTACATGCCCATGTTGGTCATGCCCGCGGCCGTTGCTGTTGTCGTGTCCCCGTTCCCGCCCGGGATGTCCGTCTCGTCCGCGGCCGTAGTACGTATTTTCCACCGGAACAATCTGGATGGACGAAATCCGGTTGTACCAATCCCGGTTCTGGCGACTCGACCAATCGCCCCGGATGACCAGGTAGGCTCCCTGAAAGTCGCGGTGTTCGAACAGGTAGACTTCGTAGCCGGCCGGTACGATAAGGGCGTTGATGGCGTCGTTCCAGTAATCGCCCCGGCTGTTCGCGGTCCAGTCGCCCCGCAGGGTCAGGGCTTCCCCGTGAAAATCGGCCTGGTGGAATGCCAGCACGGGCCGATCGGTGGCTTTCAGGTTGGTGCCCATCAATAAAAGGACACCTATGGCAAGCAAGCTAATGGTCTTCATGGTTTCGTTTTTTTGGGTTACAGCCTGGTTATTGGCCTGGCCACGTTTTTTGAAGAGATATTGTTTTACCAAAGATGGGGCACCGGTGCGGTTAGCCCTACGGGTGAGCACTGCTTTAACCTCAATTTAGGAAAGGGTGGAATAAAGGGGAGGAATGGTAAGGAATTGTTAAAATGTCAAAAAGATGTTAAGGCGAGCTTAAAAAAAAGGATTTATTATCTTTTATTTGTTATTTAGAAAGTATAACTTTGCGTTGTTTAAATAGCTGTTTATTAATATTTTATATTAATAAAACGTTTATTAGAAAGTCGAAAAATATTCTTGATTTGGTTTTCAACCTGTAGGTGGTGCGTCTATATTTGTAGCGTATTCAACGGAGTACAACACGAGACAACAGCAAAGCACGACTTAACAAAGTATTAATCGCTGTTGCTCCTTGACAAAACGGAAAACCCAACAAGACTACATCTGTCCTTAAGACTCACTTAGCTTGGTGGGCGGTAATGCACCGCATTACCGTCCCAACTTTAAGTGAGTAACCAAGCCCTCCAACGGAACGGCATGGCGGAACAGCAAAGATCAAATACACACCTAAAACCACCCTGAAACCTGCGAAAACGTTCGTAGCGCACTGTCTCACAAAGACAATTAATAATTGAGATACAATTTGTTAGGGTATATCCTCGGTTGATCTTCGGATCAACCGAGGGGACGCTTTAGGTGAGTTCAGTGGTTAGTGGGTTCAAACACACGAACCAATCCACCTTTGAACCTATTGAAAGAAGGAAATCTGTTTGACATATATTTTGGAATGCGAGGCATTCCGGGCCGGTCGAAAGCATTTATCCCTAGGTGCTTGTCGATCAGTCCGGGCTGTTAGAGCCCGACTCGCAAGGGTGTTTTTTATTATCTTCAGAAGGGCAATTGGAGATAAGTAGATAGTTGCTATTATTCCGGGCTGGGCGGTGATTCATTTCACTGCCCAGTTCCTTTTTTTATCAGCCCTGCCCAGCGTTTCTCCTCCTAAGAATTTTTAGCTTTAACATACACCATCCAATTACCGGCGGTAGCCAAACCGCCAACACCGTCAGAACGAGTGGAGGTCCGATCCCTCCACCCGATTTTGACATTAATGGGAGCAGCGTAGCAGTAATTCCCTGTTTTATAGTAAATTAGTAGCAAGAAGTTGTTTCTCAAAAACCTAAACCTAAAGCAACTATGAAAAACCGATTTTACACCCTTCTATTTGGTCTCTTTTTCCTCCCGGTTTCCTTTCTCTCTGCCCAACAATTACTGTCCACCGCTGGCACCAAGGTGGAATTAAAAGATTCGGTCAACCATCGCCTGATCGATTTACCCAAACTCATTCCCGTTATTTCGGTGGATACCATCACGCCTTACTACCGGTTATTCTATATCTACGGTGACGGTGGGTTCGATTTTGACAAGACCGCCAATGGGGTTGAACACAACGCGCCGCACCGGTATCCGGTTGCCAATCCGTCGACGCCTACCAATTATACCGCGCGGGTTTATTCGCTCAGTACCTACAGCAATGGCCTTCCGCCACCACCCCGGATGCAGTCGGATCCTTTTCCCAGCCCTACTGATCTGACCTTGCCGCCCGCTGTTGAAAGCAAAAGTGTGGTGGATTCCAACCGCTTACTGAAAATACTGCCCCACGCCGAGGCTAAAAAAGGGGAACCCCTGGTCTACGTGGTTGCCTTTAAGAACAACACCGACGTTCCCCTGGGCCGCGCTACCCTGTACTTGCTCTACGAAGGCGAAATCCGGGAGATCAGTACCTCCCCCAAAGGCGAGGCCGTAATCAGCAAACCCGGCAATTTCAGCCGCTTCCCGATTACCGATGTCCTGGTGCAAACCAACAATGCCGCCACGCGGGTCAACCAATACGGTTCCCAACTCAACGCGCCCCTGCTGAGCCAGTACCAGAAAATGCTGGCTTTTAATATCAGCCAGTTGGCGCCGGGCCAGGAAGGGCATGTTTTTGTGGCGTATACCGTCGATAGCCTCAATTTTACCACCTTCAACGGTAAAAACCGGGCCGAAACCGACTTTACGGCTATCCTGGTGTCCCACGACGCCAACTTCCAGTCACCAACGCCCCTCGACAACCAACAGCAGGCCCTCCTCAACCGCCTGGTCTTCGACACCACCATGGCCCGCGCCAATGCTTTTCCTTCCGATGGGGTTTACAATTACCTGCAACCCCAGGACAGTACCACCTTTCAGGAAAACGGCGGCGACAACGGCGAAGTGCCAGCCGGTGGAACCGTTGTGGATGTATTCACCAACACCATCTCCTTCGTCAAAGAACACGACCCCAACTACCTGCGGGCCGAAGCCTGCCCCTGCCCGCAAGACCAACAGCGCCGCAAGCTGTTTCTTACCCTGCACGCCGAAAATGATGGCCTGGGCCCGGTTTCGTCCGTCTTTTTCGACCTGGCTTTACCGCCCGGGTTGCTGGCCGACGATATCGTCACCACGCCGGTTTCCTACCATCCTTACCGCCCGGATCTGAATTCCGACGACCACGTCAACTTTACCAAAATCGACGACAGCCACGTCCGCTGGACCTTTACCAACCAGTTCCTGCAATCGGTGCAGGAGTTGGGCCTCGGCGACGAGCGTACCTACGTGGAATTGTCCTTCCTGGCGTTCACCGACGCTGACCCCGTCACGCTCGATAGTGTATTGCAGGCTTGTGTACGCTTCAACGACCTGGCCAACGAGGCCCTGTGTACTTACCCCGTACCCGTGCTGCTGATCAGCGGCGAAGACAGCGCCACGGCTGAACTGCTGAACTGCGAAACCTGCCGGGAAGATCCCCGGGCGGAGCCCGGCCCCTGGCCCTGGTGGTGGTGGCTGGTCCTGGTCTTGTTCTTTTTACTCGTGTTTGTTGTCTTTTGGTTACGTCGATCTATTTAGAAAAACGGCAATTTATCCCCCCGTTTTGCCAACTGATCCACCGCGCAAATGCTTAGCATGAAAGGATACGATAACGCTTACATTGGAAACTGCCGTTGGGTGGTGGGGATATTGCTATGGTGCTGGCTGCCGGCGGTGGCCTGGACAACTACCGAAAACACCCATCCAGCCGATTCTCTTTCCTTGCAGGCCTTGCAAAACAAAGCCGTTGCGGCCCTGTTAAGGGACCAGCCCGACAGCAGTAGCACGTATTACCAACAGGCACGGACACTGGCCACCGCTCAGCGGGATTTTTCCGGCCTGATAACATTGGTAAAAGCCTACGGACGAGTCTACCGCGACCAGCGCAACGAACCGGAAAAGGCAATCGGCATTTTCTACCAGGGCCTGCCCGATTCCAGCTTGCTCACCCCCCAGTCGGCCGCCGACTGGGAAGCGCTGGCCGGTCTTTGTGTCAACCTGGCTTATACCCTGGACAAGGCCGGCAAATTCAACGCCTCGGTCATGCCCTACGAAATGGCCCTCTATAGCTACGACAATCACCTGCACGAGGAATCGCCCTACGTCGCGCTCTACGTCTACCGGGCCCTGGCCAATGTGTACACCCGCCTGGGAGAATACCAGGCTGCGGAAACGCTCCTGCTGCGCACCTTAAAAGTGCTGGGTACTGCACCCGCAAGCAAAAATTACGCAGCCGAAACCTGTAGCGACCTGGGGTTGCTGTACGAAGCCTGGGGGCAACCCCTGTCCGCCATCGAAAAATACCGGGCGGGTCTGCTGCTCGCTAGCCCCGGTTCTGTTTCGGAGGCCATCTTACACGCCAACCTGGCCAAGGTGTACTACCCGCAAGGTACCCTGGAAGATGTGACGGGAGAAAGCGTCCAGGCCATCCTGATCTTGCAACAGTATGATCCGGCACAATCTTATTACGATGTCAATTTGTACACTTCTACCTGTTTTGAGTTGCTGGCCCGGGTGACCAGTGTACAGGGCAGTGAGGAGGCTACCCTAACGTACCTCGACTCGGCCTACCAACGGCTCGCCTGTGAATACGGAGATGAGAATCGGCGGGAATTCGGCAAATTTTACTGCCGGGCCGGGGAAGCTTATCTGCGGCTTGGCTACCTGGCGCAGGCCCAGGCCGCCTTTCAGCAAGCCTTACAGGCCGTACTCTATGGTTATACCCCCCAAGATCTTGCTGCGCTGCCCGAGGCGGCCGCTTTTTACGCCGAAAACACCATCCTGGAAGCGCTCAGTGGGATGGCTGAACTCTACCAAACCGCCTACCAACAGCAGCCCGTGCAAGCCTTCCTGAACCTGGCCTTGCAATGCCACGAGCTGATCTACACCAGCGAACAGGCGCTTCGCCGGGATTATCGCTACGACAGCTCTAAGCTTTTCAATTTGGAAGAGAGCCGCGAACGGAGCGAAAAAGCCATTGGCCTGGCCTACCAATTGCACCAACTCACGGGCCAGGCCAGCTACCTGTACCAGGCTTTTGTCTTTGCCGAGCGCAACCGCAGCAGCCTGCTCCGCGAAGCCTTTGCGGCAGACCAGGCCGCCGTGCTGGCGGGCGTCAGCCAGGCCGAACTGCAGCGGGAAAAAGTATTGCAAGTCAGTGTAAGCGAAGCCGAGGAAATGTGCTTTCACCTGCGCGAAGAAGGGGCCGCCGCCGACCGCATTCAGCAGGCCGAGCAGGAGGTCCTGAAAACCCGCGATGCCCTGGGGCGCTGGATCGCCACACTCGAAACCAAACACCCCCGTTACTACCAACTCAAGTACGCCGATCGGGTGCCCAGCCTGGCAGAACTTCAGACCCTGCTGGGTAAAAAGCAACGCCTGCTCGAATATTTCGTCGGACAGCAGGCCTTGTACGTCTTTGCGCTGGACAAGCAAGGGTTACAACTCCACGCGCTACCCCTCCCCGATAACCTGACCCAACGGGTCATCCACTGGCGCCAATCCATCGAGGATTACCAGCAGGCCGCCAGCGATCATACGGCGTTGCTCCGGTATTACCAGGACGAGGGCTACCAGCTGTACCTCGAGCTCGTTGCGCCCGTGGTGAAGTTGACGGATAAGCCCCGGGAACTGCTCATCATTCCCAGCGGCATTCTCGACTTGTTGCCTTTCGACGCATTGTTGACCCAGGCCGTGGCCCCGGGCACCAATTTACCCCAGTATCCCTACTTGTTGCAGCAGGTAGCGGTTAGCTACAGCTATTCTGCCAGCCTGCAATGGTCCTTGGCGCATCTGCCCCGGGAAGGAGCAGGGGTGCTGGGTTTTGCACCGACCTTCAACGGACAACATGGCTGGCCAGCTCTCTCGTGCAGCGCAGCTCTCCTCGGCCAGTTTACGATGGATGCCGCCGACCGAATTTGCCTGGGCCAGGAGGCAACCATCACGGCGTTCCAGACGCTGGCCCAGCAGTACCAGGTGCTGCACCTGGCTACCCACGCCCAGGCCAACCCCGACGAGGGTGATTTTTCGTTCATCGTCTTCAGCGATGGCCGCGGTGGTTACGATTCGCTTTTTGCCAAAGACCTCTACCTGCTCCATATCGCAGCGGAACTGGTTATCCTGAGTGCCTGCGAAACCGCCCTCGGTACCCTCTACAACAGCGAAGGGGTCATCAGCCTGGCGCGGGCTTTTCATTACGCTGGCGCACGCAGCGTCCTCACGACCTTGTGGCGCATCAATGAAAACGCAAATTGCGACCTGATGGCCCACTTTTATGCGGCTCTCTACGAGGGCGAATCCAAAACCACGGCCCTTCATCAGGCTAAATTGGCCTACCTCAACGATGCCGATCCGCGCGCTGCCCATCCCGTTTACTGGGCGGGTTTTCAGCTCTTGGGCAATCCCCGGCCGCTGCGTACTTCTCGTCCCTGGTACGCCTGGTTGGGGGTAGTGGTTTTGTTGCTGGGGCTGGGCGGATGGCGCTGGCGCAAAAATGAAATTCCCGCACCGGGAGGAAGGGTATCCTGGAAGAAAATGCTTTCTTTAAAAATACCGTGGTCAAAGGAAAATAAAACGTAGTCTGTGTCCAGCATCGCATCCTATTATCCCTGTCCTGTTTTGACCACGCCCCGGCTGGTCTTGCGACAGCTGGGCCTGTTGGACGCGGCAGCCATTTACCAGCTCCATTCTGACGAGCAGGTGATCCGATACACCAACCGCAATGCGGCCCAGTCGCTGGCTGATGCCCAGCATTTCGTCAAATTGATCATCCGGGGCTGTAAAAAAGACGAATGGCTCTACTGGGCCATTACCTTGCCCGAAACGCCGGCCGCCGCCCTGGGCACCATCTGCCTGTGGAATTTTTCCCCCGACCACCAAACGGCCGAACTGGGCTACGAACTGCTGCCCCGCTTCCAGGGCCACGGACTGATGGCCGAAGCCGTGCACCGCGTGCTGGCTTTTGCCCGCGAAACGCTCCACCTTCAGCGCGTTTCTGCCTGTGTACAGGCGGGCAATGTCCCCTCCATCCGGGTACTCCAACGCCAGGGATTTACCTTTAGCCGGTACTTGTCAGCGGAAGAAAAACCGGCGGAAGAGCAGGCGGTTGCGGTGGGGGTTTATGAGTTGGTATTTTAGGGAAAGACTAGCTGCTTCAAATGCATTAATCAAAATCTATTTGACAGATGAAAACAAGTGAAGAAATCTATAAAAAGCTCAATGAAAAATATACGGACGAAGAGATAGTTGAAGGCTTTGTCTTCAATGAAACCTTGTCAACTACAGAGCAGCAGCAGGTGGATGAGGAATTCAGGAGGATAAGATTGGAGCACTTAAAAGGTATGAGCGCACAAGATTTGCTGGTTTCTAATTTGCTGCAATTCAAGTATTTAATAAAGATGTATTTAAAACAAGATGAATAAGATACGGTAAAACCAAACACTTTGCAGCAGTAGGCCGTTTCCGGTGCGAGGCAACAAAATTCCAGCATAAAAGCGCGCTTCGGAAAAGAGGCTAACCCACCTCACCCGCCAGCAAGACCAGCAGCGCTTCCGCTGCCCGGTCGTCTGCCAGTAAGGTTTTGGCGTATTCGTGGATAGCAAGTTGTCGCGCCTCCTGATTCGTAGGGTGGGCCTGAAAAAGCGTCTGCAAATTTTCGTTTTCCGCGCGGTAGGCCGCTACCGTTGCTGGCGCTGGAAATTCCTCCACGTTTCCCAGCCGGCCGAGGTTGTTGCCCGTGAGCACGGAACTGAAGCGCACACTGGCTGGCAGCTGGTCTACGCCAATGCCTTTGGTGTAGAGTGGCTTGGGGATTTCGAACAGCGCATCGCCGCTGGCCCGACAGTACCAGTTGGCGCCCATGCGGGCCACCATATCCAGTTTTTGGGTGTCCAGGTAGCCGTTGGCATCCAGGTACTCGTTGCGCAAGTGGATGGCGACAATCCGGGCGATCACCAGGTTGCCCGCGCCGCCTTCCTGCCCTGTTGCTATGATCTGCTCCACGCGGCACTCCAGCGCTGCGGGCGATTCGCCTACCCGCGGCGGCCGCACGTGGGTGGACGGCACCTCCGTAAAGCCCGCCTTCACAAACTCGTTCACCCCCTTGTCGTACTCCGTACTGGCCAGCGACATCTGTTCCACCATCGGATAGTTGACCATGTTGATCACCACTTCCGGCACCTCCCTCAGGTTCTCCAGGGTGTGCTTTTCGGTATTGTCGCGCACCCGCCGTGCCGGCGAGAAAATGGCAATTGGCGGATTGGCCCCGAAGACGTTGAAAAAGCTGTAGGGGCTCAGGTTCACATTGCCCGCCAGGTCGACAGTGCTCGCAAAGGCAATCGGCCGCGGCGCTACCGCCGCCACCAGGAAACCGTGGAGCTTGCCTACGGAAACTTCGTCGGGGATTATTGTCGTGATATTGTTCATCTTATTTTTTTTTTGCCACCAGGAATTTATTGCCATAGAAGCACAAAAGGCACAAAATTTCCACAAAACAAGTTGAGTGGGATTTGGTGCTTTCCGTGTTTTGGTGGCTATTTTTTTTGAACCAGTATGCCTCCGTGCCGCGGCAAGAAATCGCTACCCAAGGGCCGGCAAAACTTCTGCCGCCACTTCGCCAAAACCCACCCGGATCGCACCTTTCTCCGCCGCGCCCCGCATAATGACGGTATCGTGATCGTTGATGAACGTGCGGGTACTGCCATCCTTCAGGGTCAGCGGTTTGCTGCCCGACCAGGCAATCTCCAGCATCGACCCGTAAGCCGATTCATCGTGGCCGCTGATGGTGCCCGAAGCCAGCAGATCACCCACTTGCAGGTTACAGCCGTTGACGGTATGGTGTGCCAATTGTTGCAGCATATTCCAGTACATGTACCGGAAGTTGGAGCGACTCACCACGTTCTCCGTCCCGTCGGGCGTCCGGATGATCACTTCCAGGCCAATATCGTAATTTTGATGCCCCTTGAAGGCCAGGTAGGGGAGTACCGGCGGGTCTTGCACCGGCCCCGCTACGCGAAAAGGTTGCAGGGCTTCCATCGTCACAATCCACGGCGACATGCTGGAGGCGAAGCTCTTGCCTAAAAACGGTCCCAGGGGCACGTATTCCCACTTCTGAATATCCCGCGCCGACCAGTCGTTGAACAGCACCATCCCAAAGATGTGGTCGGCCGCTTCGCTGATCGGTACCGGACTTCCCAGTTCGTTTGCCTTGCCGATGATGAAGCCGGTTTCCAACTCAAAATCCAACCGGCTACTGGCCTGGAACACCGGGGCGCTGGCGCCATTGGGCATCACCTGGCCCTGGGGCCGCCGAATGGGTACCCCACTGGGAACGATCGACGACGCCCGCCCGTGGTAACCCACCGGCAGGTGACGCCAGTTGGGCAGCAGGGCATTGGCCGGATCGCGGAACATCTTACCCACGTTGGTCGCGTGCTCAATGCTCGAATAGAAGTCGGTATAGTCGCCTATCCGCACGGGCAGGTGCAGGGTCGCGGCGGCCATTGGCACCAGGGTGTCCGGGTAGTGCTTCAGCGGCGAAGCCGGATCGCACAGCCACTGCTGCACGCGCTCCCGCACGGCGTTGGTGGTCTTTTTGCCCAGGGCAATAAAATGGTTGAGGTTGTCTTTGTTCACTACCCAACTGTCGAAGCGCAAATCCGCAAAGTACCCCTCCTGACACAGCTTGCACAGGTCTACGATCTGGTCGCCAATGGCAATACCGGCGCGCCTGGTGTGTTGATCCGTCGAGAAAATGCCAAAAGGCAGGTTGTGAATGGTGAAGTCGCTGTCGGCAGCGATGGGGAGCCAGCTTTGCATGGGTTTGTTTTAATCCAATGAGGGTAGTTGAAGAAAGATGACCGGTGACCAGCTACTCATGTTCCAGCCACGATTGAAAATAAACGCCGTCGTCCAGCCGGAGGGCGTTTTCCGTCAGCTGCAGCGGCTTGAACGTGTCGATCATTACGGCCAGTTCCTCGGTTTTGGTCTTGCCGATGCTGCGCTCGTAGGCGCCCGGATGCGGCCCGTGCGGAATGCCGCCCGGATGCAGGGTGATGTAACCCTGGTCGATGTCGTTGCGGCTCATGAAATCTCCCGCCACGTAGTAGAGCATCTCGTCCGAGTCGATGTTCGAGTGGTTGTACGGTGCCGGAATGGCGCGCGGGTGGTAGTCGTACAGCCGCGGGCAAAATGAGCACACCACAAAGGTCTTGGTCTCGAAGGTCTGGTGTACCGGTGGCGGCTGGTGTACCCGCCCGGTGATGGGTTCGAAGTTGTGGATCGAGAAGCCGTAGGGATAGTTGTAGCCGTCCCAGCCCACCACGTCGAAGGGGTGCGCCACGTAGGTGTAGTCCGTCAGGGTCTGCTGCTTCTTGATCCGCACCCGAAACTCGCCCAGCTCCGGGTGGGTCTCCAGGTCTTGGGGCAGTTTGTAGTCGCGTTCGCAGAAAGGCGAATGTTCCAGCAATTGGCCAAACCAGTTGCGGTAGCGCTTGGGCGTGTAGATGGGGTGAAACGACTCCGCGTACAGCAGGCGATTGTCGGCTGTGTCAAATTCGATCTGGTAGATCATCCCCCGCGGAATGACGAGGTAGTCGCCGTATTCAAACCGAATATTACCCACCAGGGTGCGCAGGGTTCCTGTGCCCCGGTGGATGAACAACAGCTCGTCGGCATCGGCATTTTTGTAGAAGTAGTCGGTCATCGACTGGCGCGGTGCGGCCAGCCCAATGTGGATGTCGGCGTTCACCAGCAGGGGTTCGCGGCTGTCGAGGAAATCGTCCTGGGGCGCCACCTGGAAACCGATCAACTTGCGGGATTTCATGTTTTTGCCCACCGCAATTTTAGGGCTCACATCCACACTTTCGCCTACCGCCTGCACCATGGTGGGGCGGTGGTGGTGGTACAACAACGACGACATGCCGTCGAAGCCAATGGTGCCAAACAGTTGCTCGTAGTACAAGCCGCCGCCGGGCTTCTCGAAGATCGTGTGTCGTTTGGGGGGCACCTGGCCCAGTTGGTGGTAGATCGGCATGGTTGGTGTATTTGGTAAGTGGCGGGACAATCATAAATTGAGCATGTGAATTTATGATTGTCCAAATACTTAAGGTGACCTAAAGATAAGGATAGCTAGTTGTCATGGCAAGTTTTTAAAAAACAAATCTTGCTACCTGGCTATTGTTCCCGCCGCTGATTTTTTTGGGGCCACTACCTGGCTCGCGCACAGGTAGCCGGGTCGTCCGTTCCGCACAGCTCCACTACCACCCCTTGTCCAGGAGCTAGTGCAGCGGCCCGCGGGCTGTTCCACCCCGGCCTGGCCTGGCCCGGCCCGGCCCATCATCATCCGATCAGTTGCCAGTGATGTCCGTTACAAATTCTGGAAAGCCTGCTCCAGGTCGTTGATCAGGTCCTCCACATCCTCGATGCCGACGCTGAGGCGAATGAGGCTGTCGGTAAGGCCAACCTTCAGGCGTTCTTTGCGGGGGATGGAAGCGTGGGTCATGCTGGCCGGATGGCCAATGAGGCTTTCCACCCCGCCCAGGCTTTCTGCCAAGGTAAAGTAGTGGGTATTCGCCAGCACCTTCACCGCCATTTCGTAAGTACCGTCGGGGAAGTCGAAGGATACCATAGCCCCGAAGTCCCGCATCTGGCGTTTGGCCAATTCGTGCTGGGGATGGTCTTTCAGGCCGGGGTAGTATACCTTGCCCACTTTGGGGTGATTGGCCAGGTATTTGGCGATTTTTTTGGCGTTTTTACAGGCGCGTTCCACGCGCAGGTGCAAGGTTTTAATGCCCCGCAACATCAGGAAGCAGTCTTGTGGGCCCGGAACGGCACCCACTGCATTTTGTAGGAAATAAAGCTTATCGGCGATGTCCTTACTGTTGGTCATCACGGCACCCATCACCACGTCGCTGTGGCCGCCCAGGTATTTGGTGGCCGAGTGCAGCACGATGTCGGCACCCATATCCAGTGGATTTTGCAGCACGGGGCTGGCAAAGGTGTTGTCTACGCAGGTAAGTACCTTTTTCTGTCTGGCAATGGTCGTAATGGCCGCGATATCCACCAGCTTCAGCATGGGGTTGGTGGGCGTCTCTATCCAGATCAGGCGGGTCTTTTTGTTGATCAGTTTTGCCACGCCGGCTACATCCGCCAGGTCCACAAAGTGCGACACGATGCCGTAACGGCCGTGTACCTGCACCAATTGGCGGTACGAACCACCGTAGAGGTCATTCACTGCAATTACCTCGTCACCGGGCTCCAACAGGCGGACAATGGCATCCATTGCCGCCAGGCCACTACTGAAGGCCACGGCGTATTCCCCGTTTTCCAGTTGTGCCAGGTTGCGCTCCAGCGCCGAACGCGTAGGGTTCTGGGTACGGGCATACTCAAAACCCTGGTGTTTGCCGGGCTCCGCCTGGGCGTAGGTCGACGTTTGGTAAATTGGAGTCATGACGGCCCCCGTTGATGGGTCAGGGGACAGCCCTGCGTGAATACACTTTGTTCCGAACTTCATCTGGCTAACGGTCTTTTATGGTTAAGGAACGGAAAAAAACAAGTGCAACAACTTTCGATTTTTTAAAATTCCCTAAACAACTGACTGAAAGCCTGCCTGCCTTGCGGCGAGCAGGCAGGAAAGTTGTGTGAGAATTTTTAAAAATCTCAAGAGAAAGTTGGTGGATTTATTTCCGTTAAAATACTAAGTGGCGCAAAGGTAAATTTAATCGGGAGGAATTCCTAAAGCGCAGCTGTTGATTGCGCCGCAATCAACAGTTGCTGCCTCCCCGTTTACACCTGTCCCCGTTCACACCTTTACACTTCCCCCTTTACTTCCGCTTCACCACCCGTTCTACCGCCTTTACCACATCCTCCACACTGAGGCCATACTTGTCCAACAGTTCCATGGGGGTGCCACTTTCGCCGAAGCTGTCGTTGACCGCCACGAATTCCTGGGGTACGGGATGGTTGGCGGTAAGTACCTGGGCGATGGTGTCCCCCAGGCCACCAAAGCGGTTGTGCTCTTCGCAGGTCACTACGCAGCCCGTTTTGCGTACCGAGGCCAGCACGGCTGCTTCGTCCAGCGGCTTGATGGTGTGGATGTTGATGAGTTCTACGCTGATACCCTTTTGCGCCAGTGCTTTAGCGGCTTCTACTGCCTGCCAAACCATGTGGCCCGTGGCGAAGATCGTCACGTCGGTTCCTTCGGTCATTTGCAGAGCCTTACCAATTTCGAAAGGCATATTTTCGGTGAACATCGGCCAGCTGGGCCGACCGAAGCGCAGGTATACCGGACCGTGGTGGGCGGCGATCGCAATGGTCGCTGCTTTGGTCTGGTGATAGTCGCAGGGGTTGATGACTGTCATACCGGGCAGCATCCGCATCAGGCCAATATCTTCCAGGATCTGGTGGGTAGCGCCGTCTTCGCCCAGGGTTAGCCCCGCATGGCTGGCACAGATCTTTACGTTTTTATCGGCATAAGCAACCGATTGGCGAATCTGGTCGTAAACCCGACCTGTAGAGAAATTCGCGAAGGTAGTGGTAAAGGGAATCATGCCGCCAGTGGCCAATCCGGAAGCAATACCGATCATATTGGCTTCCGCGATACCCACCTGGATGTAGCGTTCCGGAAAATCTCTGATGAAGTTTTCAATTTTCATGGATCCCGCCAGGTCAGCGGTCAGGATGACCATTTGTTCATTTTCTGCGGAAAGCGCATCTATGCCAGCGCCAAACCCGTCGCGGGTAGCCTTTTTGCCGGTACTTTGAATGTTTTCTAACATGTTTGTTTGCTTTTGCTTGTCAACAAAGGAGCTGGTTTAGGGGCAGGATGGCCGTAGCCACTTCCCGTCACTAAATGGTGTCCAGATGGCTCCGCTAATAATCCCCGAGGGTCTCTTCCAATTGCGCGAGGGCGTGTTCGGTTTGCTCGGTATTGGGCGCCTTGCCGTGCCACTGGTGGGTCCCTTCCATGAAGTCGACACCTTTACCCATCTCGGTCTTCATGTCGATGAAGATGGGCTTGCCCTGGCCGGTGAGCGCTTTGGCCTTTGCCAGGGTGGCTACCACGTCGGCCATGTCGTTACCGTCCATGTGGAGGGTGGTCCAGCCGAAGTTGCCGTATTTCACCTGCAGGTCGCCCATGTCGAGGACCTCGGTGAGGCTCCCGTCAATTTGTTGGTTATTGCGGTCGACAATGGCAATCAGGTTGTCGACTTTGTGGTGGCCGGCAAACATGACCGCTTCCCAAACCTGGCCTTCCTCTTGTTCGCCGTCGCCCATCAGGCAGAAGACGGTTTTGGGGTCCTTGTTCATGCGCTTGGACAACGCCGCACCGATGGCTACGCTGAGCCCCTGCCCGAGCGAGCCCGAGGCGGTGCGTATGCCTGGCAGCCCTTCGTGGGTAGTTGGGTGGCCTTGTAGGCGGGAGTTGATTTGTCGGAAGGTGGCGAGTTCGGCAACGGGAAAAAATCCGCTGCGGGCCAGCACGCTGTACCAAACGGGGGAGATGTGTCCGTTGGAGAGAAAGAACAGATCTTCCTGCTGGCCGTCCATTTTGAAGTCCGTTTTGAAATCCATCACTTCAAAATAAAGGGCTACCAACAAATCGGCACAACCCAGCGATCCACCGGGATGTCCCGACTGTGCTGCTGCTACCTGCCGCACAATATCGCGTCGCACCTGGGAAGCGATTGCCTGGAGTTTTTTAATATCAGCCATAATATATTTTAGTACTTGTAATACAATTGAAAAGGGCAACCCAGTTGCCCGGATTGCCCTTTTGCTTAGCTAGCCTTGCAGACCATTACTAGTTGAGGGCGTCAGTCAATTTCTTGCCTGCCTTGAACTTTGCTAAAGTCTTGGCAGCAATTTGAATTGTCTCACCCGTCTGAGGATTACGGCCAGCACGAGCTGGACGCTTGCTGGCGCTAAAAGTGCCAAATCCTACCAAAGTAACAGAATCATCATTCTTGAGGGCTTCGGTGATACCATCTAATACGGCACCTAGTGCTTCGTCAGCTTGACTCTTAGTAATTCCAGCTGATTCGGCAATCTTGTTGATTAAATCTCCCTTATTCATTCAGTAAAAGTTTTTAGTTGAGGAAAATCGCAGGGCAAATTTAAGCTTACCTAGCAATTACACAACCCTAAAGGCAATTAAATTCGATAAAAAATCTAGTAAATACGCGGCATTGGGGTAGCTTGTAATTCATTTGCGTACAGTTTGTGGAATAATTGTACCTAAATTATTTTTTTTGCGTTACTTAATACAAGGTAACATGGGCCAACCTTAGGTCAGGTTACCAGGTATTTCAACTAAAAAATGACCATGAAGCGTATCCTTAATATTGGCCTGGTACTTGCCCTGGTATTCGCCACGTCCAGTTTCCAGAGCTGTAGCCGCAAATCGGGTTGTCCGGCTTACGAAACCACCAAGACCAAAACCAAGCGGGGCGGCGATCTTTCCAGGAAGCGGGGTGACAGTGCGCTTTTTCCTAAAAAAATGCGCCGCCGCGGGTAAAGACGGTCGTCCTAATCTTCATTCACCACCTCGCCCAGGATATTGAGTACGGTAACGGTGACGAAAATGGCCAGCCCCGGAAATACCGCCAACCACCAGGCTGCCGGCGATTGGCGCGAGAAGCTCAGCAGCCGGCCCCAGGTCATGAGGTCGGCAGGCATACCGATACCGAGGAAAGACAGGCCCGCTTCGATGAGGATGGCTCCCGACACCCCGAAAGCCAGGGCCACGTAGACCGGCCCCAACGCATTGGGCAGGGCGTGGTGCCACAATATGCGCAAGGGGGCAAAGCCTGCTACCCGCGCTGCGGCAATGTATTCCAGTTCGCGAACGCGCAACAATTCACCGCGGACAAAGCGCGCAATGGAGGTCCAGCGCAACAATCCGATGATAATAATAATGGACAGGAGGCTGGGCTGCCGCACAATGGCGACAATGGACAGCAGCAACAGCAAGGCCGGAATGGCATTAATGGTTTCAATGGCCCGCATGACCAGGGTGTCGGCGGGAATCGACCAGGTTGCCTGCCCCCATTTTTTTGGGCCAATTTTCCGGGCCAGCCAACCGCCGCCCAGGCAAAAACCAGCGGTCAGCAGCAACCCACCCAACACGTAGCGGAGCTGGTGATCGAGGTCCCAGAGCGGTTGCCGGGCCACGAAGCCAAGGTATCCTCCTATGGCCAGGCCCACCAGCGCGCCCAGCCACTGGCGCCGTTGCAGGCGCAGTCCGCGGTCGCCGAAATACCCCGCCAGGCTACCCAGTAACAACCCAATGAAGGTAGAGATCAGCATAGACCCCAGGCCGATGAGCAAGGCTACCCGGGTGCCCCAAATGAGCCCGGCCAGCACATCGCGGCCCAGGTTGTCGGTTCCGAGCCAGTGTCGGAATTGGAGGCTGGCCACGGTCTGCTGGCCGAAGGGGCTGGTAAAACTGTTGTTGTAGATGTCTTTTTGGTTCGGCGCGTAGGGTACCGGTGGCCAGATCACCCACGCAAATTGTTGTTGCTCCCAGCGCAGGTTGATCATATTGGCTGGCCAGGACAGCAGCCCCAGGTCCACGGCTACGGCCCGGAAAGCGGGTGCGTACCACTGACCCTGGTACTGGCAGATTAGGGGCTTGTTGTTGGCCAGGAAGTTGGCGAAAACGGCCACGAGCACCAGCGCAGTAAAACTGCGGCGGGCCCAGCGCCATGAGCGCCGACGGTTTATTTTTTCCAGTATCGCCCAGCGTGGGGTGGTTCCTTGGCTAGCCATGGTTATTGGTTTTGGTACCCGCCAGCTGTACCCGTGGATCGGCCCAGGCGTAAAGCAGGTCGGCCAACAAGATGCCCACAACGGTCATAATGGCCGTCAGCAACAGCAAGGCATAAACAATGGGCCAGTCTTTGGTATAGATGGAGTCGATCGTCAGTTTCCCAATACCTGGGATATTAAAGATGAGCTCAACGATCAGGGCACCGGCAATAGCAGCCGGTAAAATACTCCCGAACATGGTAATTAGCGGAAACAAGGCATTGGGGAAGGCGTGCTTCCAGATCACTTGCCGTTCACTTAATCCTTTGGCGCGAGCCGTGCGGATGTAATCCGATTGCAGAATACCCAGCATACTGTTGCGAACCTGCCGGGTAATGTAGGCCAGGGCACCATAGGTGACACACACGATGGGCAGGAAAAAATGCGCGAACCGAACGGTAAAGACCGTCCACCAGGACGCCGTAGCGCTCACTTCGCCAACCCCCATACTGGGAAAAAGATGGAACCAATCCGGGGAAGTCAAAAACTTGCTCAGCATGGTGGCTACCCAAAAGCTGGGCAACGCAAAAAGCAAAAAGAGCCCCAGGCTCAGCCAGCGGTCAAACCGCGAGCCCGCGTACAAGGCACTGTACACCCCGAGGGGGATGGCCAACAAATAAGCCAAAAAGATGGCCATTCCGTTCAGGTGTAGGGTCCAGCTCAGGGCTTTCCTGATTTTTTCGCCCACATCCTGGGCACTGACGAGGCTGGTGCCCAGGTCACCTTTCAGGACCTGGCCCAGCCAGTGGTGGTATTGGTTGTGTGTGCCATTCCAGCGCAGCGTAGGGAGGAAGTGCCGGTAGGGGAGTGGGTGTTGGATGAGGTACTGATAACGGGTGGTCAGGGCAGTCACCGCCGGGGTAAGGGTCTGTTGCAGGACACTATCCAGCAGCAATTGTTGTGTTATACTTGAGAGGTGTTGCTGGATTAAGGGTGCATCGTGCTGGTTGACGAGCTGTTGCAAGCGCCGTTCGGTTTCAATGAGGGGGTCACTGGGGTGGGGTGCTTTGAGTTGGAGCACCTGGCGGATGGTTAGCTCCAACTGATCCAGGTAGGCCTGAATGGCTGGCCAGTTGCCGTAAAGGCCGCTGAGGCGTTCCGCGTTTTGTCGCCTGGCCAGGGGCATGATACGAAGCAGGGTGTCGGGGTAGGCCGCCGAGCTGATACTCCCATAAAACAGGGCCTGATCCATTCCGGATTGATGAGCCAGGCGGCGGTAATTGTCCTGGTAGGTCAGGTAGGCAACCAGCGGATCGCGAAGATTCTCCGTGCTGGGAATCTTTTCGGCAATGGCGTCACCGGGTGTACATTGGTTAAGGCTGAAAGCTAGCAGCGAAATGACCAGCAGCGTAGGAACCATCAGCCCTAACCTTTTAAGCGTGTACCAAACCATCAAAAGTCGTTGCTACATTTCTTCAATAAAAGCATCAACTCCAGAGCTGATTGCCGATAAACAGCGTTGAAAAACGGGTTTGAAAGCATCAGGACGGCCCACAAAAAGTTCTACCGCTATCCATACATCATCGTTGGTGGTGTAGGCTTTGGTACACTTCATGGTGCGGTTCACTACGTCGCAGGCTTGTACCACCTGTACCCCTTCCGTGATGCTTTCTATTGGCCAGATATTGGCCAGTACCACGCGGAAAAATTCTTCATCCCCTTCATTTACCTCAATGAAATAGGTGCGGTCTTCGTATTTGAACTGTATGTCTCCATCACCGTCGACAGTACCCGTCATGCCTTCACCGTCCAGGTAGTCCAAATACATCTTTTGGAGTTTAGCTTCTGTCCACTGTGCTTGCAACTGGGGCGAAAAAGCAAAAAAGAGCAGCAGGCTGGCGCCTAAGAATAAAAATTGTTTTCTCATGTTGTTGTTTTTTTAAATAAATCAAATGAATCAGGGAATTTGTTTTGTGTTAATTTATAACAATACCTGCAATCAAAGATAGGTAAAGGTAAGTAGTCAGCCTTTAAAAAGCACAAAACATCAGCTTATTCTTACAACTTATCAGTGGGGGTTCGTTGTTATACGAGTATTGATCATGGATGTTTTACGCTAACGAACTTTCCTGCATGCGACAGCGAACAGTACTCATCACCGGCGGTAACGATGGCATTGGTCGGGCTACGGCCCAGGTACTTCTGGAACGCGGTTTCCGGGTGGTAATCGCTGGTCGATCGGTGGAGAAATTGCGGGCAGCGGTAGCGATGCTCCAACACCGAACCGGACAGGATACCGTTGAATATCTCTTGTGTGATCTCAGTAGCAACAAATCGGTGCACCAGGCTGCGGATGAATTTGGGCAGCGTTTTTCCCAACTGGATATTTTGATCAACAACGCTGGCGTTTTTACCAATGAGCTACGCTATTCTGCTGATGGTTTCGAATTGCAATTCGCCGTCAATTACCTCGGGCATTTTTTGCTGACCCAGCGCTTGCTCCCACGCTTACAAGCGGCTCCTGCTGCCCGCATTATCAACGTCTCTTCGGTTGCCCATTACCACGGAACCATTGATTTCGACAATCTCTGCGGTGAGCAAGGCCCGGCTGCCTACGACGGACTGCAAGCCTACGCCCAGAGTAAACTCGCTAATGTGCTGTTTACCCGCGAACTGGCCCGCCGTTATCCCCGGATCGAAAGCAACTGCCTGCATCCAGGGGTCGTCCGCACCCGCATTGCCAATAAAAACACCCATTGGTATTTCTCGCTGCTGTGGACCCTCTATAAACCGTTTATGCGGCCAACCCGCTGCGGGGCCTCTACACCTGTTTATCTGGCCTTAAGCCCGGAAGTCAAAGGCGTCGCCGGTCGTTATTTCGACGAGTTGCAATGCTGTCGCAAACCTTCTGAACTGGCCCGTGACCCCGAACTGGCCCGGGAACTTTGGGAGGTCAGCGAACAATTGGTGGACATGGTTTAAAACACGCTCACGCTTGTCTCGCCCTACTTTTACACCTTTACACTTGCCAAACTTTTACACGCGGTTACTTCCGACTTCCCACCTCCGACTTCCCACTTCGAGCACCTTTCCTCCTCCGGCACGCCCGGGCGTGCCACCTCCTCCAGAGGAGGACTTTGGACCGTCTTTATTCCGACTTTCCGTTTACACTTTTACACGGCCTTGTTGCACGAATAGGGGATAAACAAAGTGGGTCAGGCGTTGTATCTTTGGTTTACTACAACTAAAGCAACAACAAAAA
>PZPC01000069.1 GCA_003045895.1 Bacteroidota bacterium | reverse complement strand
CCTTAGGGCTTGTTTAATCATTGCTTTTGCTCAATTTGTCAATGATGTTTAAAATCATTTTTGTTTGTCTATCTTCTGATTTTAAAGACGTAATTTCCCTGATAATTTCATTTCTCTCGTCTTCTGATAGCTTTTTAAATGCTTTTAATACGCCTGAGTCGTTGAATGTTTCTAAAACTTCCTTTTCTGTAACTTGTTCCATTGAAGTCAATAAATAAAAGGTCACAGTCACAGTGTCGCCACCACCTTTTTTAATTGCTTTTCTGATTTTTTCATTTATTGAAATTAGTTTGTCTTGTCCTGTAATAGTAAAGAGGTTGATGCTTTCAATTTTATAGTCGTCAATAGTGCCAGAAATTTTTAATGAACCCCATTTTCCGACAATGTGCTTAGTATTGGGAATTTGAATATGATATGTCCAGGCTCCTTTGCCAGGTTCATATTTCAATTCAAGTTTTTCGTCTTTTACTAAATATTCCATTTCTTCGTTGGTTATCTTTTAGCCTTTCCGCCAACTTACGTATATCTACCTATAATACGCAACTATCCCCAAATGTGCAAGCACTTTTGGACACCACAGGCACCCTCAGCGCCCTACTTCAAAAAATACCAATCCGTCTCCGTAGACAAGCTACGGTCAAACACATAATCATCGGCCACCAGCTGCTGCATACCTTCCGGTTGCGTCAGGCCTTCCTTCACGAGGAGCTGAGCCATCTTGCCGCGGGCTTTTTTGGCGTTGAAGGAGATCACCTTCAGCTGGCCGTCGCGGTCTTCCTTGAAGTGGATGTGGAGCAGGCGCCCGGGGAGTTGGTCGGTTTTGATGGCCTGAAAATATTCCTGCGAGGCCAGGTTCACCACCGTATCGCTGCCCGTAGCCCCGAGGTCTTCCCGCACCAGTTGGGTGATTTGGTCGCCCCAGAAAGCGTAGAGGTTTTTGCTGCGGCCCAGCTTCAGGGCGGTGCCCATTTCCAGGCGGTAGGGCTGGATGAGGTCGAGGGGACGCAGCAAGCCGTAGAGACCCGAGAGGATGCGGAGGTGCTGCTGGGCAAAGGCCAGCTCATCGGCGCTGAACGCCTCGGCTTCCAGGCCCGTGTACACGTCGCCTTTGAACATCAGGGCGGCGGGTTTGGCGTTGCCCGCGTCGAAGGATTCGGTATACGTCTGGTAGCGGCCCTTGTTCAGGCGAGCCAGGTTTTCGCTGATTCCCATGAGCTCCTGGAGCTCGGCCACCGATTTGCGGCGCAAATTCTTGATCAGCCTGGCGCTGTGCGGCAGCATCCGCGGCAGGGTGTGGGATACCCCGTGGGCGGGCGTTTCGTCGAGGGTTTTGGCGGGCGATAAGAGAACAATCATGCAGGCTGTTTTTTTTGTGTTGGGCGGCGGAACAGCGCGATGAAGACCATTGCAGGTGTTTAGCCATCGTAAATCAAGGGCTGCTTCCATCCCCTTGTTTGAACCGATTGAACCGGAAATTGTTTCGATTTTTTATCAACATTACGTCCATTCCAGCAGACTATGGAAAAGCACACTTCTTCTCAGGTAGGTATCGACGACCTGGCGGCCTATATTCCCCAGTTGTACCTGCCCATCGAATCCCTGGCCGCTGCCCGCGGTATCGAATACGCCAAACTCAACAAAGGACTGGGCCTGACGGCCATGGCCGTGCCCGATGCCGGCGAAGATGCGGCCACCATGATGGCCAATGCCGTGCGCGAGTTGCTGGAGAAGAACGCGCTGTCGCCCAGCCAGATCGGGCGCCTCTACCTGGGTACGGAAAGCGCCATCGACGGCGCCAAACCCACGGCTACCTACGCCCTGCAGATGCTGACGGCCTACTTTGCGCCGCGCTACGGGGCCGATTGTTTTCTGAACTGCGACGTCGTCGACCTCACCTTTGCCTGTATCGGCGCCGTCGATGCCCTGCAGAATACCCTCGACTGGGTGCGGGCCGACCAGGAGCGCATCGGCATCGTCGTCGCGTCCGACAACGCCAAGTACGAACTGGACTCCACGGGCGAATACACCCAGGGCGCCGGCGCCGTGGCCGTCTTGGTCAGGCACCAGCCGCGCCTGCTGGCCCTGGGCGCCCACTGGGGCGTCAGCACGCGGGCGGTCTACGATTTCTACAAGCCGCTGCGCAAAGTAAAGAAAGGCGACCTCATCGCCGAGGCTCTGCACCTGGCCAACCGCAACCACGTCGACATCGACCAGTTGGTGCACCAACTCGCTCACCAGGGGCTGGGCGTCAACGGCGTCCTCGACAGCAACGAACAGGAATTGACCCTCCACAAGGATACGCCCATCTTCGACGGCCCCTACTCCAACGACTGTTACCAGGAACGGATCGCCGAGGCCCTGGCGCATTTCTGCCGGCAAACGGCCACCACGGCCGCCGTGGTGAATACCTGGGACCAGCTGCTCTTCCACTTGCCCTACGCCTACCAGGCGCGCCGCATGTTTGGCGAGGTGTTCTGGCGGGCCAGCCAGGGTACGCCGCTGGCCGCCCAGCTGCAGGAACAGGTAGGTCTGCCTGAACCCCAGGCCGCCGACTTCCCCGCCGCCGAGGACCTGACCCAGGCCCGGGCGGGCTTCTGGCGCGCCGTCACCAAAACGCCGCTCTACCAGGAGCTGGTGCAGACCCGGATTGAACCCAGCGAGCGGGCCTCGAGCCTGGTGGGCAACATGTACACGGGTTCCATCCTGCTGGCCCTCATGAGCGCCCTGGAAACGGGCCTCCAGGCTGGCACCCTGGCCGCCGGCCAGCAGCTGGGCTTCTTTGCCTACGGCAGCGGCTCCAAGAGCAAGGTCTTCACGGGTACCCTCCAGGCTGGTTGGGCCAACGTCACCCAGCGCTTTCAGCTCTTCCACCGCCTCCAGCACCGCCAACCCCTCGACTACGCCGCCTACGAACAACTGCACCGCCAGGCCCGCACCACGCCCCTGGCCCCCAGTGCCGACCGCTTTTACCAGACGGCCATCGACGCGCAGGGCGTACGCTCCTACCACATTCCCCAAACACAACAGGCCAGCTGATGCGTATCAGCTGACCTGTGTTGTCTTGTCTCGACTTTATGCTGCGGAGCTGGCTTACTTGTAGAAGGACTCTTGCTTGAGTTCTTTGACCAAGAGGTAGTATACAACGGGGCGGTGTTTCCTGCGGCTGTCGTACATGCCAACCACCTTGCTGATGGCCGCATCCAGGGCGGGTGAATCTTTCAAGCCCAGTTTCTTGATCAGGAAGTTGGTTTTTACCCGTTTCAGTTCTTCCGGATCGGAAGCAGCAACCGTACTGGCATCCGCTTTGTAAATTGAAGGGCCACATGCTTTGGTTACTTTGGTCAGCAGTGCCGCATCGTGCCCACCCATCTTGTCCAGGTCGGCAGCGCATTTGGCTACTACTTCATCGAATTTACTCATTGTGTTTTGTTTTTGTTGGTTAGCAAACTTAATCAATTCTTCAAAGATTTTTTATCTTTAAGACACCTTATTGACGAAGTAGGATCGGAAAAGTAACGGCTTGCTCCTTACGCTGAAAAACACCCTGCTATGCGATGCTCTCGGATAATGACACGTTTGCTATGTGTACTTTTCCTCTTTGCTGTCTCCACGATTTTTTTGTGGGCCCAACCAGCGGCTGCTCTTGCCAAAGCCAGGGAACAGTTGAAAAGGTCTGCTGACCTGCTTGTGGCAGAAACAGACGTGAACATCGATTTAGAGATAATCAGTACTTATTCAGGATTAGCCACCAGCTGGTGGCGCAATTACTTGAAAAACAGCGATCCATTCCTGCTTTATTCGGCGATCAACAGCAGCAGGAACTACCAAAAACACACGTTCAACTCCTGGCGAAAATTTTCCAATAGTGAGGATCTTTACTACGAGATACAAGACAACGAGATCAATCAATCGGTGCATTTAAACATTTTCCAAATATGATTTCCGCTCAGGAAGGAATTGCCTTGGAGTTGCGGTGGGATATCATTGATTTTTCGTGGCCCGAAATAATGGCCTATCTTGGTAAAAACCACCAAACCCTAGCCTACTACGCCATCGCCGAAGACGCCCTCTTCGTCATTGGCATCAGCCCGCTGGCCCTGGGTACTGGCGGGGGGGCTGGGCGTAGGCGTATTGGCCTACGGCTACCGCCGTTCCGGCTGAGGAGGTACAATGATCAGCAAAGCTAAAATCAGTTCGCAAAATTTATAAACAGGCTCTTAATCGCTGAAGGGCCACGAAAAAAGTCAAAAACCCGTAGCTTTACTGCCACACATCTGGGGCGCTGTGGGCAGGAGTTCGGCAGCGTTTCTATTTTTTTAAACACGCCATCAGTTTATGCACCTCAACATCGAGATCAAGGCCCGCTCGCGGCAGCACGACCACCTGCGGCAAATCCTGGAGCAACAAGCCGGCAGCGATTTTCGCGGCACCGACCACCAGGTCGACACCTACTTCCACGTGCCCCACGGCCGCCTGAAGCTGCGCCAGGGGAACATCGAAAACAACCTCATCCACTACCACCGCCCCGATCAGGCCGGCCCCAAAGCGTCGGAAGTACAGCTCTACCGCACGCCGGAGAGCGATACCCTGCGCACCCTCCTGGACGGTGCCCTGGGCGTGCGCGTGGTGGTGGACAAGCAGCGCGACATCTACTTCATCGACAACGTCAAGTTTCACCTGGACACCGTGCAGGGGCTGGGCACCTTCGTAGAAATTGAAGCCATCGACTTCGACGGCACCATCTGCGCCGAACGCCTCCACCAGCAGTGCTCGTATTATCTAACGTTGTTGGGTATTGCGCCGGAAGACCTCCTGGACAACTCCTACAGCGACATGCTCCTCGACCGACCGCATGACCACGCCGAATAAATATCCTGCCAAGGTGTTGCTCCTGGGCGAGCACACCATTCTGCGGGGCTCCCGGGCCCTGGCTATGCCCCTGTGGACCCACTACAGCTCCTGGGAATGGGGCCGCCCGGGCGAAGCCACCGACCTCCTGGCCCTGGCCGATTACCTGGACCGCGACCTTCCGGCGCAGTTCGCTACCGACCGTTTCCGTGCCGACTTGCGGGCGGGCCTCTTCCTGTCTTCCAGTATTCCGGTCGGGTACGGGCTCGGGAGTTCGGGTGCCGTCTGTGTGGCCGTCTTCGCGCGGTACGCCACGCCAGCGGGCCACCAGCAGCTGGATGTTCTCGGCCCCAAGGCCTTTTTTGCAACGATGGAAAGCTATTTCCATGGCGCCAGCTCCGGCACCGATCCGCTAATCTGCTACCTGGAACAAAGTGTGCAGTTGTTTCCCACGGGCACCTACGCGCCGGTGACCCTGCCCCCCCTGGTCGCTGGCTGGCAATTTTTTCTGCTCGACACCGGCCAGACGCGACAAACGGGGCCGCTGGTCGACTACTTCCTGCAGCGCTACGATGCCGAAGCGGATTTTCGCGCCGCCGTGCAAGCAGCCTGGCTGCAACCTTCGGACGCGGCCATCGACGCCCTGCTGGCGGGGGATCGTGCCCTGCTGGCGGTCAACTTCCGAAAAATAAGCCAGTTTCAACTGGCGGCCTTACCGCCCATGGTGGTTCCCCAGGTGCGCCCCGCCTGGGCTGCTGGCCTGGCTACGGGCAACTACCTGCTCAAAATTTGTGGCGCTGGCGGCGGCGGTTACTGTCTGGGCCTGACCGACAACTGGGCCCGCACCAAGACCCAACTCGCGGATTGGAAATTGGTGCCCTTAGCGGTTTGAGGGGATCAAAAAAAACCAGCAACTATTTGAGGCATCCTCAAATAGTTGCTGGTTCAGAAAAACCAATCATTGCTGAGCATGGCTTTAGCCAAGCCTACAATTTTATCACCTTCAGCACCACACTCTGGGTGGCCGCCGTAATTTTCACCAGGTACATCCCCGCTGCCGCCTGCTCCAAACCGAGCGGCTGGTTGCTGTAGCCCACCGGGGCGTCTCCGGTCTGGCGGTAGAGTATGCGGCCCGCCAGGTCGTACACTTCTACGCTAACGGGGGTACGCACGGGCGCCCAAAGCTCCAGGTTGCCAGCCTGACTGAAGGGGTTGGGCAGCACGCGGTAGCGCAATCCGCCCAGCGCCGTGCCGTCTTGCGTGCCCGTGAAGGGGGAGGGGTACAGCTGGGTGGCGGGGACTTTTATTTTGCCGCCGTTGCGCAGCCCCCATTCCAGTTTAATTTCGGATTCTCCACCAATTTCGTACAACTCCACCCGGATCGGATACCGGGTTCCGGCTTCCAGGCTGATGGGGCCGCTCACGCGGGTTTCGCCATCGCTGGGCATCCAGCTGTCGATGAGCGAGTTGCCCGCGATCTCCAGGCGCACCCCGTCGTCGCCGGTCAGGTAGAAGACGTACTCGCCGGTGAGCCAGGGCTCGATGTCGCCGAGCCAGCGGACGGCGAAATTATCGTCGCCAATACTCGGCGCAAAGGGGCTGCCCGGCCAGTAGAAGTCGAGGCCGGCATCGATGCGCCAGGCCGTGACGGGTTGGGAAAAGCTGCCGTCGTCGTTGTTGAAGTACAAACCCAGCAGCCCTGTACCCGTACCCAACTGGAGGGGTTGGTAGTTGGCCGTCAGGTTCAGGTTTTGGGCGGGCGTTTCAAAGGCGTATTCGTCGAAGTCTTCGCCGTCCGACCAGTTTTCAAAAAAGTAGCCCTGCCCGTTGCTTTCCGCAAAGGTGGGCGCCGTGATGGTTCGGATCACGCCCACCACACTCGTATCAATCGAGGGAGTGGCGATGGGCTGCCCGTCGAGTAAGAGGGGTAAGCCCGCCGGTTGGGTCTGAAAGTTCAGCACGGCTTTCCGGGGAAAAATGTCCCGGAACACGTGGTTGGTCAGTCCGGCGGCATCGGTAGCAAACAGGTGGACGCGGTACCAAACGTTGTGGGCCGTTTCGCCAATTTGCGGTATCTGGATGGTTCCGCCGGTCGTACCCGTGGTCGGGGGTAAAAAGGGGTGGGTATGTTCGTCGTGGTGGAAGTCGATGCGCCAGGTCAGGTTTTGGGGGGTCAGGGTGCCCGTTTCGGGGTCGGTGCCGGTGCCGCTGTAGGCGAGCATTTCGCCGGCGGCGTAGGTGCTGCCCGCAGCGGGTACCTCGATGCTGGCTACAGGTCGTTGGTTGGCCGTAACGCGCAGCACGGCCGGGTTGGAGGATACGGAACCATTGTTGTTGCTGACGCGGCAAGCCAGCAGGGCCCCGCTATCGGCCAGCATCACGTTGGGTAGCAGCAGGCTGTTGGCGGTAGCCCCCGACAGCTCCAGGCCATCGCGGAACCACTGGTAGGAAAAAGGCGGATCGCCAGCCGCCGTGACCTCAAAACGAGCCGTTTCGCCTTCGACTACGGTGACATCATTGGGTTGGGTAGCCACCAGCGGTGCACCTGAGGGGTTGTAGTTGATGCGCCAGAGGACACCGCCGTTGCTGCTGGTATTATCCGTCTGGGAGCCGCCGCCCTGGCCGCCCCGCGTGATGCAGTAGAGGCTGCCGTCGGGGTGGGTCAGCAGGGCGAGGGGGCGGTTGAGGCCCGTGGCAAACTGCACGGGGTTGCCGCCGTTGACCGGGTCGATGGTCCAGAGCCTCCCCCGGCAATAATCGCCAAAAAACAACTTGCCAGTATATTCAGCCGGAAACTGTGGGGTGATGGGATTGTAAAAGGCGGCTCCGGTGATGGAGCAACCCATGCCGTGGTCGTAGGCGTAGAGGGGATCCTGGTAATTAGCCGGCGGTGGGTTGCCACTCGTCCAGTTGCCTTCGGCGGTGGGCCAGCCATAGTTTTTGCCCGCTTCGACGATGTCGATTTCTTCGTACTGGTTGCTACCCACGTCTCCCACGGCCAGGCGCCCGGTGACGGGCTGTTGGGTGAAGGTGAAGGGGTTGCGGAATCCCAGGGCCCAAATGGCGCGGTAGTTGTTTGTGGTTTGGCCATAAAAGGGGTTGTCGGCAGGGATCGTCCCGTCGGGGTTGAGGCGCAGGATCTTGCCTAAAAACGATTGCAGCGATTGGGCAACCTGAAAAGCGCTGCCGTCACCGACCGTCACGTAGAGCATCCCGTCCAGGCCGAAGAGCATGGCCCCGCCATTGTGGACGGTGGCCGACAAAATGTCGAGCGTCAGGAGGGTTTCCAGGGTGCCGGGGATGGCCTGGTCGTTGGCCGCCTGCACGCGTACGATCCGGTTGCGGTTGGCCCCGGGAACGGTGTAGTACAGGTACACGTAGGGGGTGTTCGGATAGTCGGGGTGGACCGCAATACCACCCAGTCCCCGTTCATTGAAATTGTCTACCTCCAACTCGATGAAGGGCTGGGGTAATACCGCGCCGTTGCGAATAATGCGTACGGTACCACTTTTTTCGGTCAAAAAGATGTCGCCATTGGGCGCGAGGGTCATGGCTGTAGGGTCCAGATTCTGCAGCACACTGACGGCGGTAAAACCAGCCGGGAATTGTGCGAAAAGGGTGTGAAAAGCTAGGACAGCCAGGCAAAGGAGGATCGTATTGCGCATGGTGGTACGATTTAAAGGAATGATAATCAGAACTATTGGTACTGGGGGGATGCAATACACTTGGGGATGCCGGGTCAGTATCTCTCAAGAAGCATTCTACAAAAATAAGCAATTTTTTTACAAAAGGAAAGACGTAAGGTAGCTGGCTAAGGTCAGGGGGCTGGGTGGGTACATTTGTATCCTTCTAGCACTTCCTGAAAATTGGCTGGGGGTACAATATTGTATTTTACGTGCAATTTTGGTATATTTTGTACGTAAATCTAATTGTTATGGATAAAAAACTGACCCTTAGCCTTAATGAAAGCGTAATAGAAAAGGCTAAGCTATATGCACAGCACCATGAAATTAGCCTGTCCAGGTTAATAGAGTCCTATCTTAGCTCATTGATAGAAAACAAGACACAGGATATTGAAATAACCCCACTCGTGGAAAGTTTAAGTGGTGTCGTTCACATTCCTTCAGACTTTGATCTGAGAAATGATTACACGGACCACCTGTTAGAAAAATACAAATGAAGAAGATATTTATAGACACCAATTATCGTGCTTGACCTGAATGACAAAATAATTGATCTCGCTTTAAGTGATGAATCCTTCCCCGATTTTGAAGATGGCTTACAGTATTATACGGCGCTGGAGCATCAGGCGGACATACTAATCACCAGAAATCTTAAAGATTTCAAAAGTTCAAAAATACCTGCAATGACTGCTGGTCAATACCTAAAAAAACAAACCAGCCCGTAGGCCCGTAATTAATAAGCCATCAAGCTTTTACGTGCTGCAATACCCCTGGCATCTGCTGATCGCCCCAACTCTGAAGAGGACCGGCGATCAGCAAAGCCAGGCAAGCATAAAATTTAGGCCTTCAATACCACCCGGTAGCGCGCCTTGCCCGCCGTCAGATGGTCGAACGCCTGGTTGATCTCAGCCATGGGAAAGGTCTCTACGATGGGGTAAATATCGTGGCGCACACAGAATTCCAGCATTGTGCGGGTCAGTGCCGGGCTGCCCAGCGGGCTGCCGCCTACCGATTTCTCTCCCGTAATCAGGGAAAAAGCCGGAATGGCCATGGGCTCCAACACGGCACCCACGGTGTGGAACCGCCCCTTGGGTGCGAGGGTAGCGAGGTACGAATTCCAGTCTAAGGTTACATTGGTGGTATTCAGAATAAAATCGAGACTGCCCTGGATGCTGGCCAATTCCTTAGGGTCTTTGGAGTTGACTACCCGGGTGGCGCCCATCGCCAGAATCTGGTCATTTTTATCGGGGCTGGAGGTAAACGCGACGACTTCGCAACCCCACTTGTTGAGGAATTTCAAAGCCATGTGGCCCAGGCCGCTGATGCCAATCACGCCCACCTTGTCCGTCGGCTTCACGCCCGCCACAATAATGGGATTAAAGACGGTAATGCCCCCGCAGAAGAGTGGGCCGGCTTTCTCCAGGTCGATGCCCGCGGGTAGCGGCACGGCCCATGACCAGTGGCTCCTGACGTAATCGGCAAATCCGCCGTGGCGGCCGACGATGGTTCCTTCGGCGGTACCGCAGAGGTGATGACTGCCACCCATACACTGGTCGCAGTGCATGCAGGAGGCCGAGGTCCAGCCCAATCCAACCAGGTCGCCGGTTTTCAGGTGCTTCACCCCGCTCCCGGTGGCCACCACTTCCCCCACCACTTCGTGGCCGGGCACGAAGGGATACTGGGTCATGCCCCATTCGTTGTTGAGCATGCTGAGGTCGGAGTGGCACAAGCCGGGATAGTGAACTTTGATGTCCACTTCTTCGGTACCTATAAGCAGGTAATTCTTATTGGAAAGGTTTTAGTTTCCCGCCAGCTTCGGTGGCTGCGTAAGCGTTTACAATCATGGTATATTGTTTTTATGAAATAAATTTTAGGCAACTGCGCTGCCTTAATTCAGGTACTTCGCCACAATCGGCACGCGCCGGCCCATGCCAAAAGCCTTGTTGCTGACGCGCAGCACGGGTGCCGTTTGGTGGCGTTTGAACTCGTTGATATTCACGAGGCGGAGAATGCGGCTGACGAGCTTTTCGTCGAAGCCCTGGGCGACGATCTCTTTGGGCCCCTGCCGCATTTCGATGTACTGGAAGAGCACCTCGTCGAGGATGCCGTAGTCGGGCAGGCTGTCGCTGTCTTTCTGGTCGGGGCGGAGCTCCGCCGAGGGCGGCTTGCTGATGGTGTTTTCCGGGATTACTTCGCCGTCCTTGTTCATGAAGCGCGCCAACTCGAAGACTTCTGTTTTGTACAGATCGCCGATGACGCTCAGGCCACCGCACATATCGCCGTACAGGGTGCCGTAGCCCACCGCCATCTCACTCTTATTGGAGGTGTTGAGCAGGATTGGCCCGAATTTATTGCTGAAGGCCATGAGCAACATCCCGCGGATACGGGCTTGCAGGTTTTCTTCGGTAATGTTGAATTCCCGTCCCCAAAAATGCGGGCGCAACGTCGTTTTGTACGACTGGTACACTTCCTCGATGGGTACAATATCGTACTGGATACCCAGGTTTTCGGCCAGCTGGCGGGCGTCGTTCACCGAGTGGTCACTGCTGAATTGGGAAGGCATGAGCAGGCAGCGCACATTGTCGGGGCCCAGGGCTCGGGCCGCTAGTACCGCTACCACTGCCGAGTCAATGCCACCGGACAAGCCCAGGATGGTGCGCTGAAAACCGAGCTTGCCAAAATAATCGCGCAAGCCCATGAGCAGGGCGTCGTGGATGAGGGTCATCTTGTCGCGGGGCTGTTCGCCAATGATACCGTGACCCGCTTTTACGGCTGCCAGGTCGTAGGTGCGTACCGTCTCCGTGAAGTAGGGCAGTTCGTCGTAAACGCGGCCGTCGGGGCAGAACACCAGGGAGCCGCCGTCGAAAAGGATCTCGGTTTGGGCACCGACAATATTGGTGTAAAAAACAGGCAACCCGTAGCGTTCCACGTTGGTGCGCAGCACGTGTACCCGGTCGGCAGCGTGGTCGAACGAGAACGGGGAAGCGGAGACGTTGAGGATGAGTTCTGGCTGCTGAACCATGAGTTCGTCCATGGGGCAGATTTTGTACAGGGGGTTCTCGTTGCCGACATTCCAGAGGTCTTCGCAAATGGTGAGGGCAATGCGGTGCCCCTGGTATTCCACGATGTTCCATTCGGCGGCGGGCTCGAAGTAGCGGTACTCATCGAAGACATCGTAGGTGGGGAGGAGGGTTTTGTGCTGCCGGGCCAGCACTTCGCCGTCGGCCAGGAAGTAGGCCGAATTGTAGAGGTCTTTGCCTTCCGGTACGGGGTTGGTCGTGACCGACCCCAGCACAATCGCAATCCCGTGGGCATCTTGTTTTAGTTCCTCCAGCAATTTATCTGCCTGGTGAATGAAGTCCTTGAACTCCAGAAAATCGCGGGGTGGATAGCCCACCGTTACCAATTCGGGGAGGAGTACCAGATCGGCACCCTGGTCTTTGGCCTGGGCTACGGCTGCCCGGATGCGGTCGAGGTTGCCAGCGAAATTGCCGACGTGTGCGCTAATTTGTGCAATGGCTATTTTCATACCACAAGGTAAGGGATGTTCTGTTAAAAGTACAAAGAATTACGCAGTTAGCTTTAAAATAAAACTAAGTAAGGCGTTTGCCTTTTATCCGCTCTTAATTCCGGTAATCCAAGGGTGGTTTGCGGTCACCCAGCAGGGCTTCATACTTAAAGTCGGGGCCCCGGCGTGCGTCCCATTCGGTGCGGGCCTGGGTGCAGATCGCCGGGTTTTGGAACAGCTCTACGGCAGTCAGGCTGATGGTTTTGGCTGCTACCAACATGCCCTGGTGACCAATTATTTCCGCTCAGAAGCGCTCAGCCAGTCCATGCTTTCACGCCCACCAAAAGTTCGGCCAGGGCATCCTGGCGATAGTGGGCGGCGGGTGCAACGGTGGTTGGTGTTGCGGGCGCGGGTGGGTGCTGCACGAGGTGAAGCATCTGTTGCCGTTCGCGGGGCGAGAACTGGGAAAAGGTTCGGCGCAGGAGCGGAAGAACGGCTTGCACCTCGTCCATATCCAGGGCCGCGATCCAATCGTCGACCAGGCGCCAGAGGGCGGGGTGGTGCAGGAGCAGCAGGCCGCTCCCGTGGAGGAAGCCGGCGATCCAGTTGGCGACCTCCAGGGGTTCGTTGCCGCGGGAGAGGGCGTAGTCGAGTCGGCGGCTGGTGGTTTCGAGGTCCAGCCGTTCGCGGTCGAAGAGGAGGCGGGTAGCCAGCCCTTGCACGAGGGGTACGGTACTGGGCAGGGTGGATAACTTTTGCAGGGCTGGCCACCAGTGCAGGTCGAGCAGGGGCAAGTTCAGCTGGCAGAGCCCGCGGTGGGTAGCCAGCAGGTCCCGCAGGAATAATTGTGCGGCTTCCTCGTCGAGGGCGGTGGCGGCACCCGGTAAGCCGGCAGCCAGGCGGGGTGTTATTTCATCCACGAGCAGCGCGAGGGCGGTCACGTCGGTCTTGCGGGCATCGCCGTACTGGATGATCTTGATCAGGGCGGGCAGGCCGGCGAGGAGTTCCTGGACGTCGCGGGTAAGCGCCGAGCGGTCGCGGAGTTGTTGGATGACGGCCTGCACGGCGGCGGGCAGGTCGGCCCGCAGGCCCAGCAGCACTGCCTGAGCCAGGGTCAGCACGTTGGCGTCGGTCGTTGGCTGGCGGAGTTTGTTGGCGGCAGCTTCGCGCACCGTGTTGCCCCACATGGCTGCCTCAACGACGCTCAGGCTGAAGAGCGGCTGCCATTTCAGGCACCACAATTCCTTGAAAGCACCCAGGTCGTTGGCGCTGGCTTCCTGTCGGCGCCCCCAGGGGATAGCCAGGATGAGGAGTTGGTGGAGGAGTTGGCTTTTGAGCAGGTCGTTGGCTTCGCGCAGGTCGATCCCGCCCTGGGGATTGGTTTTGTTGGCCTTCAGCCACTGTTCGCCGGTAAGGCCCCAGTATTTATTCAGGCGGGTGGTTTTCAGCAGTTGGGTCAGGTCTTTTTGCAAGGGCACCACGCTGGCATTTTCGGGAACGGTACCTACTTTCTCGCCGAGCAAGAGGCGCTGGGCGATCAGGGCGAGGCGTTCCTCGCTGCCGCCACAGAGGGTGCTCAGGGCGGCGGCCCGCAGGTCGTCGAGTTTGGGGATGCGTTGTTCGCGCATGGCCGCCAGGGTGCGGGCCAGGCGGACACCTTCCTGGGCGTGGGCCGGGGAGACGTCCATGCCTTCGTCGCGCAGCAACTGGGCGGCGCGAACCATCCAGTAGATGACGGCACCGGCGCCGTGGTCGTAGAGGGCCTCGTACCAGGCGGGGGAATGTACCCCGGCGCCGTAGCCACTCTCGCGAGCCAGGCTGGGGTAGCTCCAGGGAATCCAGGCGGCGTTGACTTTGGTTTTGGGCAGGCCTTTGAGGACCTGCTGGTCGGAACTGGCCTTGAAACGGGCCACCTCCAGCAGCGCCGGGCTGTGCCAGGCCCCGCAGACGATGGCGATGCGTTGGTAGGACGAGCGCAGGGTCTTGCGCAATTGCTGGCGCATCCAGGCTTCGCGCAGGAGGGTTTCGCGGCTGTTGTCGCTTTCGGTGCGGAGGGCCTGGATCAGCTCGTTGATCGCGGCGAAGAGGGCCAGGTCGTCGGTTTCCTGCTCGAAGGTCAGCTCCCACCACTGCTCGCGGTCGTCGTAGCCCGCCAGGCGGGCGATCTCGCCGAGCGGGTCCTGCTGCAGGGTGTGGTTGGGCCGTTGGTCGGTGCGCAATTGTTGCTGGTTGCGCAGCGCCAGTTGGATACCCGCGGGCAGGTCCATGGCCTGAACGGGAACGCGGTGTCGCGCTGCCCATTGCAGGGCTTGCCATTCGGGGGAAAACCGGGCGAAGGGGTAGTAAAAAGCTTGTTGAATATTATCGGGCGCGTAGATAACCAGGGCGACGGGCGGCTCCAGCGCCAGGCGGGCCACCTGTTGAAGTTCTCCTTGCGCGTCGGCCGGAAATTCGATCAGGATACAGTCGGGTTGCCAGTTGTCCAGGGCTTGCACCAGGCGACGGGCAGAGCCGGGGCCGTGGTGGCGGATACCAAAGACTTGGCAGACTGCTTTAGACATTCAGGTAGTTGATCAGGCCGTCGTAGCGTTCCCGCAGGGTATCAAAATATTCCAACTCGTTGAAAGTGGCTTTTACGATGAAGTCGAAGCGCTCAAAAGAAGCCAGGATATTGCCGATGTTCTGCTTGTTGACTTTGATCGTCACCTCGATCCGCGGGGAATCGGGAAAGGTTTGGACGTGGGCACTGAGGATGACGGCGTTTTCGGACTCCACGATGCGGGCGATTTGGGCCAGCGAGTAGTCTTGCCGGGTCATTTCGAGGACAATGATGCCGCCGGGTTCGCGAAAGGCGCCGGATTCGGCAAAATGACGAATCAGGTGTTCGGTGGTGATCAGGCCCACGTAGCGGCGTTGGTCATCGACGACGGGAATAGCGGTCAGCTGGTGATCGGCGACCAACCGCATGACATCGTACAGGTGATCTCGGGTTTGGACAAAAGGATGGTTCAGCGTCAGGTGGTAAGACCCCACGGGTTCTTCGGCGTCGTTGTCGAGGATTTCATCTTCGGACAGCAATCCCAGGAGTTCTTCCTGGTTGACGATGGGTAGGTGCCGAAGGTAAAATTCGTTCATAATACCGAGTGCTTCCGCTCCGGTGTCGGAGGTGCGCAGCGGGATGATGGTGTCAGAGATCAAGTTTTCGGCAATCATGTTCGGGAGGTTAAGTTAACGCAACAATTTTTCTTTTTGCACCCGAAACTCCTCTTCTGTCAGTAAGCCTTTATCCTTCAGCTGAGCCAGGCTTTTCAGTTGGTCGAGCAGGTCGACATCCTGAGCGGGTGCCGTGGGGGTGTCATCCAGCAAATTTTCCTTGGGAGAAGTCAGCTGTTTCGACAGCCGGAACCCATTGGCCTCAAAGGAGACAAATTCGTTTTGGATGCGGATATAAGCGAGGTGGTCGCGGGTTTTAATGGCATTGAAATCATCAAAACCCAGGGCTACGGCCCGGTCCAGGTGATAAAAAGCCAGGTCTTTTTTTTCGGTCAGGGAATAGGCACAGGCGACATTGAAATGAGCGGCGATATTTTGGGGGTCTACCTCAAGGGCTTTGTTGAAATCCTTGATCGCTTCTTCGTAGTCGTAGTCGTTGAATTTGGCTTTGCCGCTTTTGAGGAAGGCATTGGACTGGCTGGTGCCACCGGTATTGGCTCTCGCGGGCGGATTCCGGCGTTCGGCCTGGTCTTCGTAGCGGGCATTGCGGTTGTGGCTGCGCTGCTGCGGTGGTGCCCCATCTACCAGGTGTTTATTGTACTTGGCGTCGAAGGCTGCCTGGTCCATAGAGAAGAGGGCGATGGCATCGACGAGGCCGATCAGCAGGAAGAACCACAAGCCTGAAACCAAAAAAACGGGTAGTAAAAAAATATAGGCAATCCCCAGTCCTACCTGTCCGAGGTAGAAGCGGTGCAAACCCATGTATCCAGCTACCAGGGCCAAAATGCCAGCCACTGTTTTATTCTTCATAATTTCCTAGTCAACAACATAATTACATCCTTGCACAAGATGTCACTTTTTTTGGCATTCCCCAAGTGGCGGCCCCACCTTTTCGATAGATCGGGGTGGTTCCTAGACCAGCGCGGGCGTTACTTGATTTTTTTGTGCGCTACGGTATTAACAAATAAAATATTACCAATGTTGTAACCTTCGAAAACGATGTGTCCTTCGTGCTTGACGGCCTCCTCCCGGAAGCCGAGAATGGTGAGATCGGCATCGCGCGATTTTTCGTTGATCACACGCTTGGTTTCCAATCCTCCTTTGCGGGCAATGACCTCGATGTTTTGGGTGGAGATCGGTAGTTGGCCGGCTTCGATCAGCTGGTAGAGGTGTTGTCTTTCAGCATCACAACTGTCTTCGGGGTAGAGGGCAAAAATTTTGATTTCCGCCCCGCTCCAGTCTTTGTGCCCGAGCAGGATGTAGGCCAGCAGGATCATCAGATTGGCGTTCTCAAAATCGCGGCTCGTGAGCCAGATGTGGATTTGTTTTTTCAAACCAAAACCCCGTTCCGAGGTAGCGAGGATAGCGATATCAAAATCTACGGAACGGATCAGTTTGAAATTGTCGATGATGTCATCCAAATCACTTAGATCATTCTTGGAGTACTCCAGCAGGAGGAGGTTGTTCTCGGTGCCGGCAATCCCCGGCATTTGGATAACCTGGGCAATGCTCGACGTATAGGAAGGGCTCACGAGGGTGTCGACGTAGATGTTGCTGGCGCTGGTTTCGGCCATCCTGATGAGCCGCTGCTTGATGTCCTTGGCTTCCTGGTTGGTTTGCCGGGACAAGTAGCCCTTGGTTTGGTGCACGTAGGTGCCGAAGCCATATTTTTGGGCAATCCACCGCAGGAGGTCAAAAGCCCCCAGTCGTTGGAAGGAGTCGCTGGAAAGCGCTACCGCAGAGGGACGCCAGTTGCCTTTTTCCTTATCGGCTTTCTGCAGGAAGACCTGCAGGCGCCGGCTGAACTGGAAGATGACTCCCTGGAAGATGACCGCGATGCTCCGCTTGTCGGGGTTGAACGAGGCGATCATAAAGTAGAGGCCCACGATCAGCAGCACGGAGAAGAGGGCGTAGGTGGCGTTCATAAAAAACATCAGCCCAAAACAGGCCATGGCGCCAAAAAGGGAGATGAACCACTTGGAGCGGAACCGGGGCCGGTAGCTGGGATCGGCGGCAAAGTGGTTGAGGAAAGAGATGAGGCAGAGCGATCCGTAGGTAACCATAAAGAACATGGAGATCACCTCGGCCACGCTGTCGATGGCGCCCATGGAAATGAAGACCAGCGCGATGAGCACGGTGACGACGGAAGCGTTGTAGGGTTCGTCGTTTTTGCCTTTGCCGCCACCGAGCCAACGGTTGATCGCGGGGGTGGGGAAGATATTGTCGCGGGCGATGGCCTGCAGCGTCCGCGGCGCCACCATGATGGAGCCCAGGGCCGAAGAAATAGTGGCTGCCGCCAAACCGACGGGGATCAGCCACCAGCCCTGGATGGCAATGTCGGACATCACGAGTTTGGAGGTGTCCACCAAATCGGCGGGGCTGGCCGAAACCGCCAGTTTGTAGGCAATGAAAAAGTAGATGACCATGCCGCTGAGGGTGGCTGCCAGGGTGCCCAGGGGGATGGAGCGGCCGGGATCGCGCAGATCGCCGGAAAGGCCGACGCCGGCCGTCATACCGGTGAAGGCCGGAAAGATAATGGCAAAGACGGTGAAAAAGCCGAGCGGAAAAGCCGGGCGGTCGGGAGCTGTCGGCGCGGGTTGGCTGCGAAAGACGGGGATCTCCCGGTTCGTAAGGGTGTCTTTCGTGCTCAGCGGAACAGTAGCCACGTAAGTCGTCGTGTCCACCGGGACCTCCATGTTGTAAATCGTTGCGGTAGGGTCGAGGCGGTGGGTGGTGGCGTAGTCGGTTTGCCCGGCAAAAAAGGCGATCATACTAATGGCCAGGGTAGCGACAACCACGTAGAGGGCTTTCACGCCCAGGTCGGCACCCTTGCTGAGCATAATGGCGGTGAGCAACACCAGGGCAGGAATGCTGATGGTTTGTTTTTGGCGCAAAATCCACGCTACCCAACCTGGTAAATGCAGGTTGGTGGTAAGCCAGTCGATGCCCGTGGTGAAGGCTTCGGTGAAGGCCATGATGTAGAAAGCGACGCTGATGGCCTGGGACATGTACAGCGCCAAACCGATAGTAGAACCAATGACCAGGCCAAAAGAACGGGAAATGATGTAGTATTCACCGCCGCCTTCTACCTTTTGGTTGGTGGCAATTTCGGCAATCGCCATTGCGGTGGGGATCGTGACGGCGTGCCCGACCAGAATGATGGCGAAGGTTCCCAGCAGCCCCACCTGGCCTACCGCAAAGCCAAAACGCAAAAACATGATAGCTCCAAGGATGGTGGAGATGGCTGTGAAAAACACCGGACCCGTGCCAAATTTTTGCTGCAATTTCTCGTTCATGTCGCTAATATAAGGATTCGCTTTATCTTTAGGGAAGTATTGTGTTCAGCGTTGTAAGCCAACGCCTAATGCATAAAATCCCTTACTGTGTTAACAACCAACCCACCCCTGCGGGTAGCCGTCATCGGTGCCGGATGTTCCGGCATTACGGCTGTTAAGAACCTGCTACAGGCTGGCGTAGAGCAGGTTGTCTGCTACGAACAGAACGCCGAAGTAGGTGGCAACTGGATCTATTCGGCCGAGGAGTCGCACTCCAGCGTGTGTGAAACCACCCACATTATTTCTTCGAAGACCCTTTCTTCCTACGTGGATTTCCCCATGCCAGCCGACTACCCCGACTACCCCTCGCACGAGCAGGTGCTGGCGTATTTCCAGTCGTACGCACGGCATTTTGGGCTGTACCCCTACATCCGCTTCCAAACGACGGTGGAACAAGCTACCCTGCTGCCCGACCAAAGTTGGGAGCTCCGCCTGAGCGACGGCCAAACCGAGCGGTTCGATTATCTTTTCATCGCCAATGGTCACCACAACGTTCCCCGTCACCCCGCGGGTATGCAGGAAGCCTTTACGGGGCGCTACCTGCATTCGCACAGCTACAAGACCAACCAGTCGTTCAAAGGCGAGCGGGTGCTGGTGGTCGGTTCCGGGAATTCGGGTTGCGACTGTGCCGTGGAGATCAGCCGGGTGGCCAGCCACACGAGTATCAGCGTGCGGCGGGCCCAGTACATCATTCCAAAATTCCTGCTGGGCCGCCCAACCGACACCTTCAACGAGCTGCTGCTCTTCCTGCCCCGCGGTTTCGCAGCCTGGCTGCGTGGCCTGAGTCTCCGGTTCCTCATTGGCAGCTACCGGCGGTACGGATTGCCCGAGCCGGATTTTCCCGTGACGGCGGCCCACCCGACCCTCAACTCGGAATTGCTGTACAAAATTCGCCACGGCAAAGTACAGCCGCGGACGGGCATCGACCGCATCGAAGGCAAACAGGTGTTTTTTCGGGATGGTACCAGCGCGGCGTTCGACACCATTGTGGCGGCGACGGGTTACAAAATCACCCTCCCCTTTCTGGATCGCGACTTCATCAACTACGAAGAAGCCGACCGCATTCCGCTCTACCTGCGCATGTTCCACCAGGACTACCCCAGCGTGGTCTTCATCGGGTTGTTTCAGCCGCAGGGCGCCATCTGGCCCCTCAGCGACTGGCAGGCCCGCCTGGCCGCCAATTACGTGATGGGGCGTTGGCAGCGACCCGCCAATATTCACCAGCTGGCCGAGCAGGACAGCGACTTCATTGCCCGTGAATTTACGCGCAGCAAGCGGCACAGCATTGAGGTGCATTACCACCGCTTCCTCAAGCGGTTGCGGGGGCAGGTGCCAGCGGATGCGCCCCTATGGGACGAAAAAAAAGCCGTGTCCAATGAGTAGATAGGACACAACTGAAGGTAAAGGGCTATGGCAAGCCCCCAAGGACCCATCCTGGCCCCCCCTGTTTATAGGCGCGATGGTTAGTTGGCAGGAGACACGACCCCGAGGGGGGCGCAGTCTAATCTTCTTTCACCGTAAGGAAAGCCCGGGCCAGCTCCAGGCCCCGCACCTGGGCCGCAACGTAGGTACGGAGGGTTTCGTAATCGTCCTGGGCATAGCGCAGGAAAGCTGACGCCTGGCCGTAGATGCTGGGCAGGTGAACCTTTTCGGTGAGGTAGTAGCCGTCGAGGAAGGTCTGTACGCCACCGGAAATGATGAGCTGCCGGCACTGTACCTGGTTGCCGAGCTCGGCCAGGAGGGCGTTGGTGAGCAGGACCATCTCTTCGGCGCGGTGGCCCACGTTGGCCAGCGACTCGTACACCAGGTATGCCTCGGGCGTGCTGCGCAGGAGTTCCAGCTTGGCGAAGTTGGTGCCGCCGTTGGCCGCAAAATCGATAGCGGCCAGGGGGAGTTGCAACAGTTGGCGCAAGCTTTCGCGGCCCATACCCTGACCCACCTCCTTCACGATGACGGGTAGTTGGGGCAAGGTTTCCAGCACAATTTTGATGGTGGTGAGGGGCGGCTGCCGGAAGCGGTCGCCTTCGGGCTGCAGCCATTCCTGCAGGGGGTTGACGTGGATGATGAGTCCGTCGGCCCGCAGTTTTTCGATCATGGCCGTGATGCGCCAGAGGGCCTGCTGTTCGATGAGTTGTTCGAGCTGGGCGATCCCGAGGTTGGCGAAGAGCAGTTGCTCGTCGCCGATGAGGTCGCGCACGGCAAAGTCGACGAGGCGCTCGTCGCTGTACAGCAAGGGGCGGCAGGAACCCAGGCCCATGCCCATGCCAAATTCCCGACAGGCGCGGGCCAGGTTGTGGTTGATGCGGTGGGCCTTTTCGGTACCCCCGGTCATGCTGGACACCCAGAGTGGTACGCGCATGGTTTTACCCAAAAAAGGAATAGCGGGCCAGCTACCAGTAGCCGGATGGGCTGCCAGGAGGGGCTCGTAATAAAAACGCGGATCAACCAAACCCGCAGCCACCTGGCTCTCGAAGGCCAACTGGATGTGATCCTGCTTGCGGTCGGCGCCGGTCGGGTCATCGTCGGGGAGGGTCGTGTTTTTACGGTCTTTATCCACTAAAGCGGGTGTATTTGACATGCAAAGTAATTCTCGGATAAGGAGCAAAGTTAATGAAAACCCGGTTGGTGCTTCAAGAATTCCACCAGGACAGTTTTAAAACAAGGGGCTATGCGAAAGGTTCAGGTGGCGGGGTACGGGGCTGTTAAAACCTCGCGAATACGGGCAGCACGCCTCGGTCTTAATCTACGAATAGCGGGGGGGGGGAGAAAGGTTGGCGCTTTTCTATTAATTGTTGATAGTATATTGGTGTGATGGTAAAGGGGCCACTGTGAAATTTGATTTCGCAAAGGTTGATGCTGTCGTCCTTGCGGTCAATCAGCAGGTCAATTTGGAATCCAGGTGTGCCATCCGAAGCGGGAATCCGCAGACTGGAAATTTCGGTATAAACAGCAGCTATGCCCAATGCGCGTTTGATCGCGTCAATATGTTTGTGGCATAAGGTTTCATTAAATTTACCCTGACCTTCCGGGAAAAACCGATTTCGGTGATTTGATGCCCATTTTAGCAAAATTTGTGCTAACTTATTGGTTCAATCATGTGGAAATCGCCAATGAAGATCAAATATCCACTAGCGCACCCCCATACCTTTTCCGCAGCAGAAGTTCTCCGGGCCTTGCAAACCGATTCAGTGGCAGGGATAAGCCAGTTGGAAGCAGCAAAACGCACCAAATCGTTTGGGCCCAATGTGTACCAAACGCAAAAGCAGCGGTCTGTTTTATGGATACTGCTGCTGCAATTCAAAAGCCCGATCGTCTATTTGTTGTTTTTTGCGGTAGCCGTGACCCTCTACTTTCAGGATTATATAGAAGCTATTTCCATCCTGGTGGTAATTTTGGTAAATGCCCTCATTGGTTTTTTAATGGAATTGCAGGCGCGCAGCTCCATGAATGCGCTGAAGCAAATGGATGTGATCCATTCAAGGGTGATCCGGGAAGGGGAAATCCAGGAGATACCCGCGGAAAAGATTGTTCCAGGAGATCTTATTGCCCTGGAGGCTGGTGATGTGGTTCCCGCAGATGCGCACCTGGTCGAATCCAATCAATTGCAGTGCGACGAATCTTCGCTTACCGGAGAGTCGCTTCCCGTAGAAAAAAATACAGCAAAACTTCCGCCAGACACGGCCCTGGCCGACCAGTTTAACATGGTCTTTAAGGGCACTGCGGTCACGAATGGGAACGGGAAAGCCGTCGTTACCGGCATTGCCCGGGATACCCAACTGGGCACCATCACGTCTTTAGTAGAAAGGTATGAAGAAAAAGAAACGCCGCTTGATCGGAAAATAAGCGTGCTAAGCAAAAAGCTGATCTGGGTCACCCTGGCGATGACCACCCTGTTTGCCATCACCGGATTTATACAAGGGAAAAGTTGGGTGTTGATTTTAGAAACGTCCATCGCTCTAGCGGTAGCTGCTTTCCCCGAGGGGCTGCCCATTGTGGCCACCGTGGCGTTGGCTTATGGCATGCTTTTGATGGCCAAACGCAATGCCATCGTTAAAAAGTTATCGGCGGTAGAAACCCTGGGCAGTACCAATGTGATCCTGACCGATAAAACCGGCACGCTAACCGAAAATAAAATACACGTAGGCACGGTCGCTTTTCCCGGAGAGACCGTGGAAATTACAATTAAAGACCAGCGGATTGTTTTCGAAAACGGGAATATTGAAAAAAATGAAGCAGCCTTTCACAAACTGATATTGATCGGGGTACTATGCAACAATGCGGTGTCCAGAAATGGGGGCGACCAACCGCAGTTGTTGGGCGACCCCATAGAAATTGCCCTCGTCCATTTTGCCCATGCCGCGGGTGCCAACGTGGAAGCCCTCCGGTTAAAACACGAACGCAGGGGGGAGGTGCCTTTTAGTTCTGACACCAAAATCATGGGTACGTTGCACCAAAATTCAGCCGGGTACCTGGTCGCAGGGAAAGGTGCGACAGAAGACTTGCTGGAAAAATGCAGCCAAATACAACGGGGCGCGACGATCAAAAAAATGAGCGCGCGCGAACGAAAAAACATGCTGCGGGAAGCTGAAAGAATGGCTGCGGATGGGCTGCGGGTATTGGCATTTGCCTACCGCGAAGCAGCGGAAATGGACCAGGACGATTACTTGCAGGCCTTAACCTACGTGGGCATGATTGGTTTCCTAGACCCTCCCCGATTGGAGGTTAAAGAAGCTATCCTTTCGTGCCGACAAGCAGGTATCAAGATCGTGATGATTACGGGCGATCATCCGCTAACGGCGCTCAACGTGGCCAAAAAGGTAGGATTGGTAGACGAGGACGAACAACACGCAATGACCGGCATCGATATACCTTCCATGAAATCACTTTCCGCAGCAGAGCGAAAAAAAATCCTTGCTACGGCCGTCTTTGCGCGTACGACACCCCAACAAAAATTAGAAATTGTAGCTACGTACCAAAAAGCGGGCAACATTGTAGCCATGACCGGCGATGGGGTAAACGATGCGCCGGCGCTGAAAAAAGCAGATATCGGCATTGCGATGGGAATGAGGGGTACCCAGGTCGCCAAAGAGGTGGCCAGTATCGTACTAAAGGACGATTCTTTTGTCTCCATTGCCCGGGCCGTGGCGCACGGAAGGGAGGTGTTTCGGAACATCCAGAAATTCGTGATCTACCTCGTGTCCTGTAATTTGAGTGAAATAATGATTGTGACCACGTCGGGCTTTTTTGCGCCAGCCGCTACCTTATTGCCGTTGCAAATTTTGTTTTTAAACATGGTCACCGATGTATTTCCTGCTCTGGCGCTGGGTTTAGGCAAAGGAGACCGCACCGTGATGGACCGGCCACCCCGCGACCCCAAAGACCTCATTGTGTCCAACCGGAATTGGTTGGTCATTGCTTTATATGCCGCTACCATGATCCTGGCCGTCGCAGTGGCGGTCATGTATTGCCAAGAAGTCTTGGCGGCGGAGGTCAAGATTTTAAACAACGTCGCGTTTGTTACGCTGGCATTTGCCCAGCTCTTTCACGTATTCAATATGTCATCAGCCCATTCCGATTTATTGGTGAATGAAATTACGCGGAATAAATTTATTTGGTTGGCGCTTTTAATTTGCACCCTGCTGATGCTGTTGGTTTTTGCGCTGCCCCAGCTGCGGCTGGTGTTGGGCCTGGAAGTGCTGTCTGCCGAGGTGTGGCTGGTGTCCGTTTTGGCCAGCCTGATTCCGTTGGTGTTGGTGCAGGGCTATAAGCTTATTGGGAAGTGGAAAAGAAAAGGTCAGCCGAAGACTACCCGCTAAGCGTTTGCTGGGGGAACCTATGCGTGCGTTAGCGAAATTAAAATTGTTGCGATTTTTAGAATCCGAAAGCCTGGCCTTCCACCCCCGCCCCGCCTGGTGCTCAATTTTAGGCGGCCAGCTGCGGTCCATCGCTATTTTTTACTTACATTTCGTTAGTAAAGTCCCTGGGATCGGATCAACGATCCGGGTCAAAGCGTCCATTCACCATAAAATACCAAACGATGTCAGATCAAAAAATTTTTAAAGCAAGTGCCGAAAGCGTAGCCAAGGCGAAGCAATTGCGAATTATTGCTTTTGTAGCCTGGATTTTGGCGATAGCCGGACAGGTTTTTGCCATTTTTAAATTGATCAGCAACGACATGCTGGTATGGTTGATCGTGGCCATTGTGGTCATTCTGGCCCTGGCGATCACGGGATCCATGCTGTGGAAAAAAGCCAACCGGCTGGACCCGGCATCCGAGGCGGACAAGACGAAGTTCTTCATCCAAAACCAGCTCGGCGCCATTATGGGGGTACTGGCCTTCCTGCCGTTGGTGATTGCCATCTTTATGAACAAAAACCTCGATGGTAAAACCAAGGGCATTGCTGGTACCATTGCGGTAATCGCTTTGTTGGCAGCAGGGGTCACCGGCGTCGACTTCAACCCGCCGTCGGTAGAGAAATACACGAAAGAAATTAATGAACAAACCACTACCCTGAAAAACCTCAACCAGGGCAATGACCTGATTTATTGGACGCCCTCCGGCAACAAGTACCACATCTACGAGGACTGTCAACACATCAAGGGCAGAACCGGTATAACCAGCGGCACGGTGAAGGAATCGTGGGAGAAAAAAGGCATTTCTGAACTCTGTAAGACTTGTGAAAGCCGGGCGACGAAGGAGCGGGATAGTTCTAATTAAGGAACAAAATCCCTGTTTTTGTGTTTTTGTGTTTTATCTTAGCTGTGTTCAAACCTTGTTGTTTGACGCGTGAGGAGTCATTTGGGCTCATCTCTTTGTGTTTCTAGTTGATAATTAACTAATTATGTTAAAAATGAATCCCTACCGAACAATTGACTTATTTTCAGGAGCAGGCGGTTTTACCCTTGGGTTTCATAATCTCAAACACGAAAATGGTGAAAATTTGTTCAGGCCAGTCTGGGCTAATGATTTCAATAAGGACGCTGTTGATACATATAATCACAATTTCGAACCTGTATGTGTGCTTGGTGATCTTATCGAAATTCTTGAGGACGACAGTATTGAAATCCCCAAAGCAGATGTTGTTTTAGGCGGGCCGCCTTGTCAAGGTTTTTCATTGCTAAACAAAAACCGGGTCGGCGATCCTAGAAGGGAACTATGGTATCAATATATGAAAGTTGTCGAACTATCAGAAGCAAGTGTTTTTGTAATGGAAAATGTTCCTCAACTACTTAAAAGTGGCCAATACCAGGAAATTGTTGCCTGTGCAGAAGAAATGGGTTTTGTTGTAACTCCCGGACAAACATTAGTTGCAGCAGATTATGGCGTACCACAGTTAAGAAAAAGAGCAATAATTGTAGGAACTAAAATTGGAAATCCGCATAATTGGTTTCCTCCGGTTAAAACACATAAAAATCCCAAAAAAGGAGATATAGACCTTCCCGACTGGTTGACAGTAAAACATGCAATAGAAAATTTACCAAAGCCGAAGGGTACTGAGTTAAGACCTGAAGATGGAGACACGTTAAGGCTACATTTTGGGAGAAATCCTTCCGAAGTATCTAAAAAAAGATATAGAGCTATTCCCGATGAAGGAATGAATAGATTTGATTTACAAAGAATTGCACCTGAAATAACTCCAAAGTGCTGGATAAATAAAAAATCAGGAGGAACTGATTTGTTTGGCAGACTATGGTGGGATCGACCTTCGGTGACAATTAGAACAGAATTTTATAAACCGGAGAAAGGTCGCTATTTGCATCCGAAACAACATCGTCCTATCACGCACCGGGAAGCAGCTAGGATACAATCTTTTCCAGATGATTTTCATTTTTGTGGAACTAAAATTGAAATTGCCCGGCAAATTGGGAATGCCGTACCTCCAAAGTTGGCAGAAAATATTGCTTTATCTGTATTGTTAATACTGACAAACGGCAAAGGCTTGTATAAAGAAAATAAGCAATATTCATTATGTCTGGAAGATTGAAAAAAAATTCTGTTGAATTATATCGTGACCTTAAATTAATAATCTCAAATTTTGAAGAATATTTAGAGCGTAAAGAATTACGACCTAAGGTTTTGGAAATGGTGAAAATACTTCACTTATATAGAGATTTAGGGATTTCTCTAGTTGACAACGAAAGAAATTTATCGGCAAGAAATAGAATTTTAAAATATCTAAAAGGCTATGTGGGACATTTAATAAATGGAGATGAGTTATTAGTGATTTCGGGGACTCAGGAGTATGCAAGAAGAATAAGAGAATTGAGAGTCGATTTTGGTTGGCCTATAATAAGTGGGGTAACCCTTAAACAAATGATTTTAGATGGTGAATTGGATGGGTTTGATTTAAATACGGTTAAACCGGACACCTATATTCTGCTTAAAGACGAACAAGATTTAGAAAGTGCTTATCGATATAACTTGATGAAAGATATTCGGAAATCAGAAAGCCTTTCTGCAAGAGATAAAATTCTAACGTTTCTTAGATCAAATATTGGCAAACAAGTGACGGGTGAAGAACTAAGCTATGTGTCTAAAATTTCAGACTGGCCTAGAAGGATTAGAGAACTGAGAACTGAATATGGTTGGCCTGTTATGACCAAATCTACTGGCCGACCTGATTTACCTGTCGGCTATTATGTTTTAGCCGAAGACAGACAAGATGAGGAACATGATAGGCACATACGAAATGAAGATAGGATTAAGGTTCTGGACAGAGATTACTGTAGGTGTGTAATTTGTAATTGGCCAATTAATAGCTCAGTTCACGACAAATTCAGAAACCGGCTAGAGTTACATCATATTGTCAATCACGTGAAAAAAGGGAAAAATAGTGCTGACAATCTAGTTACATTATGCAATGTTCACCATGATTTAATTCACAAAGTGGATAAAAATGGGCGCATGACTGTACTTGAATTTTATGAGTGGGTTGAATTAGAAAAAGAAAATTATAAATAGGTTAAATGGCTGTCCCACCCATTGGGTCTAGCTTAGTACTGTGTCCCCCCTCACCGCACCCCCCACAACGTTACCACACCACTATTCCCGTCTTCATCCACGT
>PZPC01000140.1 GCA_003045895.1 Bacteroidota bacterium | reverse complement strand
CGGCCGTGTTAGCGTGCGACAGTTCCTAATAATTAAAGCCAGCCAAAAGTCCTCCCCCTACGCCCCCTCCAAAGGGGGATTTTAGACCGTGCTCCGTCTTTTGGCAGATCGTTTTTCGGCCGTGTTAGCGTGCGACAGTTCCTAATAATTAAAGCCAGCCAAAAGTCCTCCTTTGGAGGAGGTGGCACGCCCGGGCGTGCCGGAGGAGGAAAGGCGGAGAAGGTAAGTAGCCCACCAAAAAAAAGCATCCACTTTCGCTTTGAGATTCGAAAATGGATGCCTGCCTATCCGGCTAACTATTTAAGGGGGGCCTTACTTCTTTTCGCCTTCCCCTTCGTAGTATTCCTCCTCCGTGAGAAGATTGATCTTGGCCCCCTGTTTCAGTTCTCTGGCGATGGCCGTGTAGGGCCCCGTCACCACTTGCTGGCCGGATTTCAATCCTTTGACAATCTGGATGTACTGGTCATCCTGGATACCGGTAACCACTTCCACCATGAGCACGCTGTCGGCTTCGATGACGAAAACCACCTCCAGGACATCTTGTTTATCGCTGTTGTTGTTGGGGTTGTTGTCATTATCCTCGGGTTCGCGGGTGGTGATGGCCTGGATCGGCAGGGTGGGGATATCCTTCTCCAGGCGGGTGAAGATTTCCACGGCAGCCGACATGCCGGGGCGGAAAGGATAAGGCTTAGTGGGAGAAATCAAATCCTGGTAAGAAGCAGGATCGATGCTAATCCGGACCTCGAAGTTGGTCACCTGGTCGCTGGTCAGGTTGGTCTCCGCCAGGGCTGCGGTAGTGGACGAACTGGCTACCTGGTAGACGACACCTTTGAACTTGCGGTCTACGTAGGCATCAATTTCTACCTCCACGGTATTGCCGAGGCTCACCCGGGGAATGTCGTTTTCGCTCACTTCCACCCGAACCTCCATGGCGTCGAGGTTGGCGATGCGCATCATTTCGGTACCCGTCATCTGGATGGTCCCGACTACCCTTTCCCCTTGTTCCACGTTGAGCATCGAGATTACCCCACTCACGGGTGCGTAGATGGTGGTACGGCGCAGGCTGGTGCGCAATTCGGCCAGCGAGGCCTCCGAGCTTTGGACATTGTAGCCGGCGGCTTCCGTTGCCTGTTCGGCCGAGCGCTGATTGGCCAGGGAGGCCTGCAGATTGGCTTCGAGTGCCCGCAAGTTGGACTGTGAGGCCTGGAAGTCAGCTTCGGAAATTACTTTCTCCCGGAACAAGCCTTCGTTGCGCCGGTGAATCTCCTGGGCATTTTGCAACTGGGCCCGGATCTGGGCCACCTGGGCTTTAGCGGCTTCAATTTGCGAACGGGAGTTGGCCAGGCCCGCTTTGGTGCTGTTGACGCTGGCTTGCCCCTGCTGTACCTGTGACTGGTAGATGTCGGGGTCAATTTTGGCCAGCAACTGCCCGGCTACGACGGAGTCTCCTTCCTCGACGAGGAGTTCTACGATCTCCCCCGACACGTCGGAGCTGATCTTGACCTCGGTTTGGGGGAATATTTTTCCGCTGGCGGCCACCGTTTCCTGAATGGTACGGGCGGTGACATTTTCAGCAAAAACCTTAATTCCATCGGGCTCGCGTTGCGAAACGATGAGGCCGGCAATGACGGCGATAATGACCAGCAGGATGATAATATACAGCCAGCGGCGCTTCTTGGAAGGGGTGCTCATTGTTAGTCGGTGATTTTGGTAAAGCAGTTTAAAGATTTAACGGTTGGCCAAGGTAAAACTCCACCACTTTCAAGTTGAACAGCAGTTGGTATTTGGCACGGGTCAGGTCGCGGCGCGCGATATCCTGGTTGTTGACCGCGTTGTTGTATTCGAAGGAGTTGATGGCCCCCAGCTCAAAGCGGCGTTCGGCATCGGCAAAGGCTGCTTCGGCGGCGTTTAGCGAACGCTGCGAAGCCTGGTAGGCATTGCGGGCGGCGCGAAAGCTGGTAATGGCCGTTTCCACGTCGGTCTTCAGCTGGTCGGTCACCTGGCGGCTGGTGAGCTCGGCGCTGATCACATTCAGGCGGGCGCGCTCGGCATTGATGTTGTTGCGGTGGTTGTTGTAGATGGGTACACTCAGGCTGAGCCCCACCGACTGGCCAAAGTTCTCGCTCAACTGGTCGCCAAAACCCTGGTTAGGATAGGTAATGCCTACTGTGTTAAAGAAAATGACGTCCTGGCGGATCCCTCCTACTTCGACGGTAACCGGGTCGCCGGGTACCTGCATGACGTTGTCGGTGTTGGGGTTGTTGAAATCTTTGGCAATGCTGGAATAATTGCTGTTCAGGTTGCCGAACAAACTCAGCGTAGGCAGGCGCCCGGATTCGGCGATTTGCTCACTTAGCTTGTTGCCTTCCAGGCGCAGTTGGGCAGCCTCGACGGCGGGTTGCGATTGCAGGGCAGCGCGGTAGACGTCCTCGGTGGTAAAATTGCGGACGAGGGTCGCTTCTGCTACGGCCAGGTCGGGGCGCACCAGGCTGAGGGGCTGGGCCGGATCGAGCTGGAGCAGTTGCTTGAGGTTCAGCAACGTCAGATCGAGGGCATTTTGGGCTTCGATCACCAACTGTTCATTGCGGGCCACCTGGGCCTCGAGATCCAGGCGGGCATTACCAGCCAATTGCCCCACCCCAATGAGGCGATCCGTCCGATCCAATTGCTGCCTGGCAAGTTCCAACTGCGTTTGGGCGTTGGCCAGTTGTTCCTCGCTCAGCAAGATATTCAGGTAAGCATTCGCTACGTTGAGCGCCACCGTCTGGCGGGTATTCTCGGCATCTTTTTCAGCCGCCAGCAAGTTGAACTGGGATTGCTTGATCTGGTTGTTGATAAAATTGCCACTGAACAAGGTGACCGACCCATTGATACCATAACTGTTAAAACCAATCCGGGTATTGTTGAAGGTATTGGTCGTGGGGTCGATGGTACGGCCAAACTGGTAACCCAGACTCGTGGAACCATTGACCGTAGGCAGGCGGTTGAACTGGTTCTGCCTGGTGGTCAGTTCGGCATTCCTGGTCGTCAATTCCGCCTGTTGTACCGTAAGGTTGTTGTCCCAGGCGTACTGGACACAGCGCTGCAAGCTCCATTCCTGTTGGGCAAAACCCACCTGGAGCGCAGTCGTAAGAAGAAGGGTAAAGAAAAATCGGGTCATAAACAAAAATTTATTCGCAGCGATCCAGGGCCTTGCCGGCAATAGGCCAACAATGCACAAAAATCAATCGGAAGGTTAAAAAGAAAGCTATCCGAGTTCCGAACTGGTCAATATACTGTTGCTACAAAACAAGGCTAAACATAAGGCATCCCACAACGGAGTGGTAAAAAATTCTATGAAAATCACTTAATCATGGATGAAAATCAATCTGGGGTCTTAAATTGCCGCCGGAAAGCTTTGTGAGCCCCCCGGAGGATCCTCATCGCCAGCTTTTGCTGCTGCCAACCAGCAGCGCCAAGCATTCGTATATTGCATAAGAATAAACCATGGACAAGGCTAAAAAATTCATCTGTATTCACGGCCATTTCTATCAGCCACCCCGTGAGAATGCCTGGCTGGAAGTATTAGAAACCCAAGACAGTGCCGCGCCGTTCCACGATTGGAACGAACGCATAAATTATGAATGCTACGCCCCCAACGCCCGGGCCCGGATTTTAGACCAGCAGGGGTACATTTGCAAGATCGTCAACAACTATGCCCGCATCAGCTTCAACCTGGGGGCCACGCTGTTGTCCTGGATGGAAGTAGCCGACCCCGGCACCTACCAGGCCATCCTGGATGCCGACCGACAATCGCAGGAGTTTTTCCAGGGCCACGGCTCGGCGCTCGCCCAGGTCTACAGCCACCTGATCATGCCCCTGGCCAACGCGCAGGACAAACGCACCCAGGTGGCCTGGGGCATCCGGGATTTCGAACACCGCTTCGGCCGCAAGCCTGCGGGCATCTGGCTCTCGGAAACAGCCGTTGATACCGCAACGCTGGAAGTCCTCGTCGATTTTGATATCCAGTTTACCATTCTGGCGCCCCGGCAAGCCAAAGCCGTCCGGGCGCAGGCCGATGGCCAATGGATTACCCTCAACCATGCCGCCGTTGATCCCCGGCGCCCGTACCGCGTGGTTTTACCCAGCGGCCGCCACATCACCGTCTTTTTCTACGACGGGCAGGTCTCACAGGGCGTAGCCTTCGAAGGTTTACTCAACAACGGCCCTCGTTTTGCCGAGCGCATTCTGGGCACCCTTACCAACAACGATGAGGTGCAACTGGCCCATATCGCGACCGATGGTGAAAGCTACGGCCACCACCACCGCAAGGGGGAGATGGCCCTGGCAGACTGCCTGCATATCCTGGAAAACCGCAAGGACGTCACCCTGACCAACTACGCCGCTTTTTTAGCCACTAGCCCCCCTACGTGGGAGGTGCAGATCTACGAAAATTCGTCCTGGAGTTGTGTGCACGGCGTAGAGCGGTGGCGCAGCAACTGCGGCTGCAACAGCGGCGGCCGCCCGGGCTGGACGCAGGCCTGGCGAGCACCCTTGCGCGACACGCTTGACTGGTTGCGCGACCAACTGATTCCGGCTTACGAGCGCGAAGCAGCCCTCCTCCTCAAGGATCCCTGGGCAGCTCGCGACGCCTATATTGATGTTATTTTGGATCGCTCAGAAAAAAAATGGATCCAGTTTCTCAACGAACACGGGAAGCGCCCGCTGGACGAAGCAGAACAAACCAAGGTGAGTCGCCTGCTGGAAATGCAACGACAGGCTATGCTCATGTACACCAGTTGTGGCTGGTTCTTTGATGAGATATCTGGCCTGGAGACCAACCAGATTCTCCAGTACGCCAACCGCGCGATCCACTACGCCTTGCAGGTAGCCGGCCTGGACCTGCACGACGCCTTTCTCGAGCGGCTGGCTAAAGCTCCCAGCAACGTCTACGAGAACGGCGCCGTGAGTTACCGCAAATTTGTGGAGCCTGCCCGCGTGAATCTCGAGCGGGTAGGTATGCACTTTGCCACCGCCTCCATCTTTGAGCAGTTTCCCGAGAAGATGAACCTGTTCAATTACACCACCGAAAGCGAAGTACTGGAAAAGTTGGTCGCTGGCGAACAACGGCTCGTGTTGGGAAGGGTCTCTATTCGCTCGCGGATCACCCGTTCGCGCAAGCATTTCAGCTTCGCCGCTTTGCATATGGGGCAACAGAATATTATCGGCAACCTCAGCACCAAAATGTCTCGCGCCGATTTTGACACGATGGTTGCAGCCACCACGGAAGCCTTCCGGACGCCTGACCTGGGGCAAGTTATTGGCATTATGCAGGAATACATAGGTTCCGAAAAATTCAGCATCTGGCACCTGTTTCGCGACGAAAAACGCAAAGTGCTGCGCGAGATTACCAGCCGCAGCCTGGGCGCCATCGAACTGGACTTTCGCGACATCTACAACAGCAATTACCAGCTCATGACCAGTATGCTCAACAGTGATATTCCACTGCCCGAAGCGTACCGAACGGCCCTGCAATACGTTTTAAACGAAGACCTCCACGCCTTTTTCAGCCAGGGAGCCCTGGATCAGCGCCAATTGCAGCACCTGGTCCAGGAATTCCAGAAGTGGGACATCGAAGTCGCCAATGTGCCAGAACTGACCCTTTATGCTGCCGAACGCCTCTACCAGGAACAGAAGGAGTTGCGGCCTCAGGTGAGTTATCTTCCCCGCCTGAAAGCCCTCGTGAAGACCCTCGAACAGCTCCGCGCACTCAAACTCAATGTTAATCTGTGGCAGAGCCAGGATCTCTTCTATGCCCGCCGGGAAGTGATGACCAAGAGCCTGGAAATTGTTGATGATGTACCGTGGCAGAATACCCTCGCACAGCTGGCAGAATTGCTACAGGTGAGCAATGGGGGGAATATGTAGGGTGTAAAAGTGGAAAGGTGTAAGGGTGGAAAAGTGGAAGGGTGGAAAAGTGGAAAGGTGGAAAAGTGTAAGGGTGTAAGTGCCGGGACAATAATAAATTTACATTCTCAAATTATTAGCGAAGGAAT
>PZPC01000011.1 GCA_003045895.1 Bacteroidota bacterium | reverse complement strand
GTGGTCCCGCTAAGAATCGAACTTAGATCCCAGGTTCCGGAAACCTGTATACTATCCATTGTACTACGGGACCAGGCTTGCTTTTGTACCCCGCAAAACCAATAAAAGTTCCTTGGCGGTAGAAGCGGACGCAAAGGTAAAGTTTCTTATTCATATTTGAAACAAACTCCTGTTTTTTTAGCGCTAATGGGAGAAATTGATTTTTGCTGCCCTTGTGTCGGTCCAGGCAACTCGGTTTGGCTTCCCCGAAAAATTGGCAATCGTCACCATTCGCAGCATCTTGCTCATTCACTGCGGAAACCTTATTTTAGGAGAAAGACCAGGTAGGTCGGTGGCTTGTGTCAGAAATCCTTATTTTTGCTTAGCAATGGTAAAATTTAATCCTTAATTTTCGTTAAGCTACTTATCATCAGGCCATCAGGCGTTGCGAATAAAAAATGAGAAAACAGTGAGAAAGCTACCGGTTACGTTGCTGCTGATCCTTTTGGCCACAGGTTTGGCGGCACAAGACGATTGCCGCGCCGTGGTAAATTACCGTCCGGGTTCGGCGTGGACCTACCAGTGGTACGGTGCCAACGAAAAAGTCACTTACCAAACCATCCACCGGGTTGTTGACTACGATGCTGGCGACCAGCGCAGCAACCTGGAGCTACTGATTCTTAATGCTTTTCAGGATACCGTGTATCGAGGGCAGTATGCCGTGCGCTGTAAGCCCGAGGGCTTGTACCAAGACCTGCTGGCCAAGCTCACGCCCGATATGCTCAGTTCGCTGGAAGGACTGGCGTTGCGGGCCGAAGACCAGGGCTGGCTGCTCCCCCGGGGAGCACATCCTGGCGACACCATTCCACAATCCTACTCCCGCATTACCGGATATGACCAGAACGTGCTCGTGCTTGAGCTCAGCCTGGCCGTGGGGCCTGTGGTTATCCTCGCCCAGGAAGACCTCTCCACCCCAGCCGGCGGGTTTTCGTGCGTAGCCATGACTTACGAATTGTTGATCACCCAAATCGTACAAAAAAGCTTTCGCTTGCGCGACTGGTTCTCGCCGGGTGTTGGGGTCATCCGCCGGGAAGTATTTGACCGGCGGGGGAATTTTTTCGGCTATTGCGAACTGATCAATTACAAAAAAGCCTGATCCGGTTTTCCAACGCTCCCCACTTACCCGCTATTTGTCCACCACCCCTAAAACCATTCACCATGTTTCGTTTTTTACTTCTGTGTTGTCTCTTGCCGATGGTTGCCCTTTCCCAAAAGCAACCCCCTCCTATCTACTGGCAAAACGCTTCCTTTGAGGGTGAACCGCAGGATGCTACGGTGCCTATTGGTTGGTTGGCCTGCGAGCCTTTTACCACCCCCGATATATTACCCGGTTTTTGGGGCATTTACCAGGAAGCCAGTGAAGGAGCAACCTACGTCGGTTTGATTACCCGCGACAACGGCACCTGGGAAAGTATTACCCAACGCCTGAGCCGTACCATCAACCGCGGCGACTGCTACACGTTCACGCTGGACCTGGCCCACGGTGTCACCTACAGCGGTTACAACCAAACCTTGAAATTGAGAATCTGGGGCAGTACCGATAAGTGTACAAAAAACCAACTCCTCTTCGAATCACCGATGATTGACCACCCGGAATGGCAGGCTTACCGGGTTGAATTTACCGCCCGGCAGCCCATTCGTTACGTGCTCATCGAAGCTTTTTATCAGGAAGGGATTTTTCGCCGCAAAGGCAATATCTTACTGGACAACCTCTCGCCGATACGATGGTGTCCGCGAGCGTGAGTTATCTTACTATTCTTTCACGAAAGTCTTCAATACCTGCACACCCGCGCAGTTCAACTGCAACAAGTAGACACCGGCAGGAAAGGAACTTATATTCAACAAAGGTTGGGAAGTGGTATTCGGACAAAGTCCTTGCGCGAGCAACTGACCCAGCGAATTGTAAAAACCAAAATGCACCTCCTGGGTCAGCGTTAGGGGCAGCTGAAGGTAAAGCCAGTCGGTACCGGGATTGGGAAACACCCGGATTTGCTCCTCCGAGAAAATGGCAGCCAGATCGGTCACAATCGCCTCCGTTGCCTCCGTTTGTACACAGCCATTCGCATCGGTCACAGACACTTGATAGGCCGCACCGGGCACCAGGTTCGTAGCGACGAAAGCCGACGACCCCGAACTCCAACTCAACTGAAACGGCGGCGTGCCGCCACTTACAATGGCCGTGCCGGTAAGCAAGTCGTTGGTTTGGGGTGAAAAGACAATGCTAATACCCAATGGACCAGGTTCCCCCACCAACACGGAACGGGCTAGTCCGCAACCAGTAGAAGTTAAGTTATAGAGATACTCGCCGCCGGGCAGGCCAGTAAGACGGGTTGTTGTGGCGCCATTGCTCCAAAGAACGGCGAAGGGTGGCAAACCGCCGGCAATACTCAATTCAATGCGTCCGTCCCGGGCCCCTGTGCAAGACACGTTTTCAACCAATGGCTGTACACGCAAGGGGGGTACATAATCGATTGCAAAGGCCGTTTCAGCGCGGCAGCCATTGGCGTCGGTCAGGCTCAGCCCATAGTTGCCAGCAGACATGCCCGCCAACAACGGCGTTAACTGGCCGGTACTCCAAAGATAGGCATAGGGCGCTGTGCCGTTGAGGGGGTGTGCCCTTACGATCACCTGCCCGTCACCACAACCATAATTGAACTGTAAATTAGGATTCAGCGTTGGTCCGTCCGGCAAGAAAAAGCTCGAGACCAGGTTGCAGTCGTTGGCATCGGTTACGGTGAGGGTGTAGGTACCAGTAGATCTATCCGTGAGCGTGGCTGAACTTTCCGCGTTGCTCCAATTGTATTGATACCCTCCCGTTCCACCGGTTGCCGCAATGGCAATCTGGCCATTGGCAGCACCTGCACACGTAGGATTATTTAGCGTAGCCTGGATCATCAGGGAAGCCGGGGCCGCAAGTTCAACGGACCCTTTCTGCGTACAGCCCCGATCGTCGGTCAGTATAAAAACGTATTCCCCTGCACACAGTTGCTCCCGCCGATTGGTGGTTGCGGCCGTATCGGTCCAGATCGTGGTCAAGTTACCTGTTCCGCCGCTTACCGTCAGGCCGATACGACCGTCGCACAACGTCGCACAGGTCGCATCTGCCACCATAATATCCAGCACCTGAATAGGCGGTGGTTGAACAATAGCAATGGTATCGCGGAGCACCCAGCCGGCGGCGTCGGTGAGCCTTAAGAAATAGGTGTTTGCCGGTAAGTCACCGCCGATGGTAGCCGCTGTACCTTCCTGAAGAATTTCTCCGTTGGCAAAAACAAAAGCATTATTCAATTGAGACCACTCATAAGTATAAGGTGGGGTACCGCCGGTTGCCGCAAAAGTAATTGCGCCGTCTGAATCACCAGGACAAGTCAGTTCATTCGATTCGATAAAAAGAGTTGCCAGTGGATTTTGTGCGAGTAAAACATCCAGGGAAAGGCTCCCCGTCAACCAGAAAAGGAGTAAACAACACCTTACCCGCTGGATTGCAGACCGTATGGATACCTGAAAGTATACCGTTTTTCCTTTGTTCATGAAGTTGACTTAGAAGTTGGCAGAAACGTGCAGGCAAGTAAGGGTTGATCAGCAACATAAAAATAACAGGCTTCTCCGGATAAAAGAAGAATTAGGAGGGGTTTTAAAAATTGGTTGAAGTTATCTTGCTACCAGCTGGTGATTTATGTCACTGATGAGGCCTGGCAAATTTTGCATTTTTACGAAAATAAAAATTCCCCATGTATAAGATTCTATGCCCGACCGATTTCTCGACAGTTGCCGATATTGCCCTTGATGCTGCGATCCTTCTTGGAAAGACGCTGTCAGCGGAGTTACACCTTTTTCATTGTACCGAATTTCCGACGTACTGGTCTGAAGGCCTGGAAAAATCGGCGTCCTATAATCCTTTCCGGGATGCAGTTACTGCTTTGACGAAAGCAGAACTCACCAAACGCAAAATGAAAATAAAAGCGGCCAACTTACCTTGCCTGATCCACGTAGACAAGGGCAATTTCATCAATAGAATAAGTGAACTGACGACACTAATTGCCTTTGACTTCATTGTTATCGGCTCCCACGGTGCCAGTGGTAAACGGGAGTGGCTGCTAGGTTCGAACACCCAAAAAGTGGTCAGGAGATTACACAGCAACATTTTGGTGATTAAGGACTCCCTGCCCGAAATCAAGTTTGACCAGGTTCTCTTCGCCACCAACCTCCTGCCCGAGGATCAGCCGGCGTTGAAAAACCTCCTTGCCCTGGTTCCCGTCCTGGGGATCAAAACCATCCAGTTGGTCTACATTCATACGGGTGGCTTTTTTAATCCGCCACAAGTTGTCATGCAGGAAACTATGAAAGATTTTGCGCAGTTGGTCCACCCTGTTCCTTGCACCACCCACTATTTCCATGACTTTTCGGTAGAGGCAGGCATTCGTCATTTCACCACCCAACATGGTACAGATCTAGTTGCTATTTCCAACCATAACCGACATCCCCTGAAACGGTTGTTCCAGGGTAGTACGGTAGAAATGCTGGTCAACCAAACGGAATTACCGGTCTTAAGCATCGATTTCTGAGGCGCTGCTTCCGTTGAAATGGTCAGTGGCGGTCAAATTTCAGCTTAACCAACTCGCTGGCGAGTTGCTCCACCATGGTCGGTGTTATTTCCAGGTGGAAAGTAAAACGAACCGTTTGCGGACCAAAAGCGGTAGCGTAAATACCCAGGGCAGTCAGGGCAGCGAGGAAATTGGCAGCACTGAGGTCACCCGCCAGGTCAAAAATCACAATATTGGACTGTACCGGCCGGACTGCCGCTACGTAGGGCAATTCCTGAAGCAAGGCCCCAATGGAGCGGGCCCGGGCATTATCTTCCACCAACCGGTCAACGTGGTGGTGCAAGGCATACAAACCTGCGGCAGCCAGGTATCCCGCCTGGCGCATGCCGCCGCCCATGACCTTGCGCAGGCGGCGTGCCCGTTTGATCAGTTCGGCCGGCCCTACCAACAGGGAACCTACCGGAGCGCCCAGTCCTTTGCTCAAACAAATTGAGATGGTATCAAAAACCTGGCCCCAATCTGCGGGAGATTCCCCCGTTTCCACCAGCGCATTGAACAGGCGGGCTCCATCCAGGTGCAGCGCCAGCCCTTTTTCCGTGCACAGTTTGCGAATCAGTAGTACTTCTTCCAGCCGGTAGATGCTGCCGCCGCCTTTGTTGCAGGTATTTTCGAGGACCACCAGCCGGGATACCGGCAACCAGTCGAAATCCGGCTTGATGGCAGCCAGGACCTGGGAAGCTGTAATCTTTCCATTGACCCCCTCGAGCAAGTTGATACTCACACCTGAGTGGAACGCAAAACCACCCGTCTCGTACTGGTAAACGTGGCTGGTCTGATCACAGATCAGTTCGTCAAGCGGCTGGGTGTGGCATTTGATGGCAATCTGGTTGGTCATGGTTCCAGAGGGGCAAAAAAGCGCCGCTTCCATACCGAACAAAGCAGCTACGTAGGCCTCCAATTCGTTCACCGTGGGGTCGGCGCTGAAGACATCGTCGCCTACTGCTGCCCCCATCATCGCCGCAAGCATGGCTGGTGTCGGCTTCGTGACGGTATCGCTGATTAAATTGATCATATCTTTGAAATTAGGAAGACGAAATACGTTAAAATTTGCAACATCCTCCTCCTATTTTGGTAAAACATCTATATCATGGAAAAGAATTACGCAAAACGGGTTCTAACGCGACAAGTGCTGTCTTAAAACCTGCTTTTATCCTAAATTTTAGGGCAATTTTAATCCTAATACCATGAATACCCCTTTTCTGCGTGCTTCCTGTCTGGCAGGAATCTTTGTGTTTTCCCTGATTACTTCAACCGCTATCCAGGCTCAGTTGACCACCTCGCCTATATTTTCCAACAATATGGTCTTGCAGCGTGGTCAGCAGCTGCGGACATGGGGAAAGGCTAACCCTGGTGCAGCCGTGCACCTCAGCCTGCACACCCAGCTGAGTTTGGCTTTTGCCAATGCGCAGGGTGAATGGGAAGCCGTCCTGGGCGCTTTGCCAGCTGGCGGGCCTTACCAGCTGGTTATTCAGGCTGATGGGCAAACCATCACTTACAACAATGTCATGCTTGGCGAAGTCTGGATTTGTTCCGGCCAGTCGAATATGGAACGATCGCTGAAATTGTCCAACAATGGCACCGCTGAAAGCAACAGCGCCACCTGGCCCAATATTCGCTTTTTTCAAATGCCCAAAACCTTGAGCACGCGGCCCAGCAACCAAATAGCTGCTGGCAGTTGGGCGATTTGCACGCCTACTACGGCCAGGAATTTCTCTGGTGTGGGCTATTTTTTTGGCCGTGACCTGCACCTCAGCCTCAATGTGCCCGTCGGCCTGATCAGTGTCACCTTTGGTGGTACGGGTATTGACACCTGGATCAGCCCGACGGGTTTATCGGTGTTTCCCGAACTCACCGCTGCCCTCAGCGAATTGGAACAACTGAGCCTGCCCAACCTCATCGACTCCATCACCCAACTGCAAAGCCAGTGGGACCAGGATCTGGAAACCCAGGACCTGGGCCTCCAGCAGCACTGGGAAAGTACCAGCTACAATTGGTCGGGCTGGCCTACCATGCTCCTGCCCAAGCCCTGGGAATCAGATGTACTCATCAATCGCGATGGCAGTGTATGGTTTAAACTGCGCTTTACGCTAACAGCCAGCCAGGCCAGCCAGGACGTCCAGCTCAGCCTTGGCAGAATCGACGACAGTGACCAAACCTGGATCAATGGCCAGTTTGTGGGCAGCACAGCCTTAAACCCGGGGTTGATACGGCGCTACCCGGTTCCGGCAAACGTGTTGCGCACCGGAGAAAACACGATCACGGTCCGGGTCCGGGACTACGGCTTTGTCGGCGGCATGCTGGGCGGTGCTACGGATATGAAAATCGAAAACGGCACCTGGCAAGTCCCTCTTTCCGGCTACTGGAGCTTCCAGGTCGGCACTCCTACCTTGGGCCAGCGGCCCCTGGATCTCGATCCCGACGACCACCCCAGCCTGCTGTACAACGGTATGGTTCACCCCCTTTCCCGGCTGCAAATCGCCGGGGTGATCTGGTACCAGGGTGAAAGCAATACTGGCGACCCTTTTCGCTACCGCAACAAACAGGTAAAAATTATCGACGATTGGCGCAGTGGTTGGGGCATCGGTGATTTCCCCTTTATCACCACCCAACTGGCCTACTTTCGGCCGGTAGCGGCTGAGCCCGCCCAAAGTTCCTGGGCTACGCTGCGGGAGAGTCAGTTTCATACCTTGAAAAGAGGGAATACAGCCCTGGTCTGCCTCATCGATTCGGGCGACGCCTACGATATTCATCCCAGTGATAAGTTTACCGTGGGTACCCGCCTGGCTAAAGCGGCCCGCAAACTAGTCTACCAGCAAAACATTGTGGCTTCGGGGCCTTCCTACTACCAATTTGCCACGGTAGGTAATGAGATCCGCATCACCTTTAGAACCTACGGATCGAGCCTGCAAAGCAGCAACCCCAACCTCCGCGGCTTCGCCATAGCGGGTGCCGACGGGCAGTTCGTCTGGGCCAATGCCCGCATTATCAACGGCCAAACCGTAGGGGTTTCGCACCCCAGTATTCCTGCGCCGGTATACGTGCGCTACGCCTGGTCCGACAATCCTGGCGACCTGGATTTGCGCAATACCGACGGTTTGCCGGCTATACCTTTCCGTACCGATGAGTTGCCGACGCCGTGGGAATAGGCATGAGAGTGGAAAGGTGTAAAAGTGGAAGGGTGTAAAAGTGGGACTGGACCAAGGTCGGACCTCCGTTCACTAAAGCACCAACCCCGACGCTGGCAACGCCACCTCCCGGGTAGCAAAATAGGGATAGAAATCCGCTACTACCGCATCCATTTCCGGAGAGCAGCCCGTGACTGGGAACTCCAACAGGCCCGGTTCATTGCGCCAGAAAATGGTAAAATGTGGGGGCAAAAGATTGGGATCAGCGAAGCGCCAGCGCAGTGCTTTGGAAAACGTGGCGGCACCCCGGCCGGCACCGGCGAAAGCCGCCGCTGGATCGTCGCCCGGCAACAACTTGTGGTAGGAAGCCCCCAACTCGGTAAAACCCACGGGGTGATCCGGAAAAAGAGTCCGCAGTTTTGCCAGCACGGTTAGGGCTTCTCCGAGGGCTTGCTCCCGAAAATCGGGCCCGGCAGGGACGGCTTTCACCAGGTTATTGGCGTAGCAGTCAATCCCCAACACATCCACCTCATTGACGTTTACGCCGTGGCTGTAGGCCGTTGCCAGTGCTTCATCCTCCGCGGTCAGCCAGCTGCCCATGATGTTGGGCGACCAGGTGTAGAGCAGGTTATCGACGCCTTTCACTTTTTCTAAATACCGACGGGTATGGTGCCAGATGACGGCCGTGTAGGTGGGGTCGTCGGTTTTTTCTGTGGCAAAATGCAGGTTGCTCCACCAAAACCAGTGGCCATTGGCTTCGTGGTAGGGCCGGAAGAGGGCCACAATGCCCCGGTCGGCCAACTGGTGCGCGAAATCGGCCAGGCGGTCGAGCTTATCCTGCATGGTTCCCAAGACTGCCACCTGTTGATCCGTCCAGTCGGTTGGCCAGTCGGCGCGTGGCCAGTGGATATGATCCGCCACAAATTGCAGCAAGGCCAATTCGTCGGCTTCGCCTTTGAGGGCAAAAGGATTGAGGGGTTTGATGGCATCAAAACTGGCTGCCCCCCAGAGCGGATTGCTGGCGTGCCAAAGCAGACAAGGAACAACCTCGTATTGTTGGTAAAATTCGAGGTGCTGCAACAATTCCCGCTGGGCATCGGCCCGGTAAAAAAAACTGTGTACGCCATCCAAAGCCGCATGATCGCGGTTTTCCGGTAGGGCATCCAACAAATGATACAGGTCATACTGCACCAGCCGCGGCAGGTGAACCTGCTGATGAGTCTCCGTCAGCCCTAATTCGTGTTGGGAACGGGCGTATTCAGCTTGGTGCAGGCCCAGGTCTGCCGAACTTTTACACTGCATGGTTGCCTGGCTAGTGGGATCTTCTTCGTGGAGGCGCTTGCTGGCCTGGTGGCAAAGGGTGGGTTCGGTGCAGCCCAGCCAACTGGCTTCCTGGTGCAACAACGCGCTGAGCAGTTGCGCTTTGCGCCGGGCAGCGGCAGCGGCCCTATTGGGATGGGTAGTCGTCGTATGCTGGGCCATAACAGGTAGCTTGAAAGCGGTTTTATAAACTTTCCCTCATATTAAGGATATTCTGGCTCATGTCATACCTTTACACCATCAATAAAACACAAGTTTAACCACAGGACATGGCAACGGAAGAATCAGGTATTTTTAATGGCAAGATCAAGTTGGGCGTCCTCGGCGGAGGGCAATTGGGCAAAATGATGGCCTTCCCAGCCGCCAACTGGCACCTGCCCTACTGGGTACTCGATGCCGACGAAACGGCGCCGGCAGCTCCTTACGCGACCCATTTTGTGGCGGGCGACTTCCGCAAGAAGAAAGATGTCCTCGCCTTTGGCAAAAAAGTTGACGTGCTCACCATTGAAATCGAACACGTGCACACCGGTGCCCTGCGCAAGCTGCAGGCCGCCGGAAAAATCGTGCACCCCGCCCCGGAAGTCCTGGATATTATCAAGGACAAAGGCACGCAAAAACAATTTTATGTGGACCAGAGCTTGCCGACCTCTCCCTTCCAACTGTTCAGCGGCAAGGGCTCCATCCGCAAGGCCGTTCAGGCGGGAAAATTGTCCTTGCCCTTCGTTCAGAAGAGCCGCACAGAAGGTTACGACGGCAAAGGCGTCGTCGTTATCCAGACCGCTGAAGACCTCCGCGACCGCTTGCTGCCTGGCCCCGCGGTAGTGGAAGACCTGGTCGCTATTGACAGAGAACTGGCCGTTATCGTAGCCCGCAATGCCCGTGGGGAGGTGCGTTCTTTTCCCGTAGTGGAGATGGTCTTCGACCCCGTGGCCAACCTCGTCGACTACCTGCTCGCACCAGCGCAGATTAGCGTAGCGTTGGAGAAAAAGGCGATCCAGATAGCGGAGGATACTGCCGCAGCTTACCAGCTCAGCGGGCTGCTGGCCGTGGAGCTTTTCCTGACCACATCCGGCGAAATCCTGATCAATGAAGTGGCGCCGCGCCCCCACAACAGCGGGCACCATACCATCGAAAGCTGCCCCACCAGCCAGTTTGAACAACACCTGCGCGCGGTACTCAATCTACCCTTGGGTGATACCCAATTGCGACAAGCGGCCGTCATGGTCAATATCCTCGGCGAACCGGGCTATACGGGCGATGTGTGCTACGAAGGCATGGAAACGGTGATGGCCATTCCCGGCGTCTTCGTGCATCTTTATGGAAAAAAGCAAACCCGGCCTTTTCGCAAAATGGGCCACGTCACCATCCTGGGTGATACGCCAGCCGACGCACTGGCCAAAGCCGAACAGGTTAAGCAGGCTTTAAAGTGTAAAGGCGAAAGTGGGAAAGGTGTAAACGTGTAAAAGTGGGAAAGGTGTAAGTGCCGGGACAATAATAAATTTACATTCTCAAATTACTAGTGAAGAAATAAGCGATTGATAATGAGCGGTTTCGAGCTAATCATTTGAGTCGAAAATGTAAATTTATTATTGTCCAAATACTTAAACGATTATAAACTATTCGCTATGATAAGTATAATAATGGGTTCTGATTCTGACCTCCCGATCATGCAGCAGGCTGCTGAAGTACTGGAGGAATTGGGACTGGCTTTTGAGGTGACCATCGTTTCGGCCCACCGGACACCCGAGCGGATGTTCGACTTTGCCAGGGGGGCTCACCTGCGGGGAATCCAGGTCATCATCGCCGGTGCCGGCGGAGCAGCCCATTTGCCGGGGATGGTCGCAGCCTTGTCGCCGTTACCGGTTATTGGCGTGCCGATCAAGTCGTCCAACTCCATTGATGGGTGGGACTCGGTACTCTCCATTTTGCAGATGCCCAACGGGGTGCCCGTGGCCACCGTAGCGCTGAATGGCGCCAAAAACGCGGGCATCCTGGCCGCCCAGATTATCGGCGCTCAGAACGAAGAAGTGCGCAATAGAATCATCGCCTTCAAAACGGGTCTGACCGACGGGGTAACCGCTAAATACGAACAACTGGAAACCCTGGGCTACCGGGCCTACCTGGACCAACGCTAAGAGCGGGCCTTAAAACTAGCCCGCAATTCATCCACCAAACCCTCGCGTATGAATAGGCCATCCTTCTTCCTTTTGTGGATTTCCCTGGCCGTGGTCGGCTTTACCAGTCTGCTCGGCAGCTGTGGCGCCGATGCCGCAGCCGAGCAATCGGATAGCGAAGCGGCAGCTCCCCTTCCCGATCCATCCGCCGATTACGAAACCAATCCCTACCAGTGGGGTTTCATCGACACCAAGGGCAAAATAGCTATTGCCAGCCGCTACGACGAAGTGAGGCCGTTCTCCGAAGGGCTCGCTTTGGTGCGCAAAAACGGCAAGTGGGGCTACATCAACAAGCAGGCTAAATTCGCCATCCCGGCCACCTTTCGGGCAGCCTGGCCTTTTGAAAACGGTCGGGCCAAAGCCCAGAATGACGCGGGCCTTTTTGGCTTTATTGATCTGCAGGGAGAATGGACCATCCCCGCTACCTTCGCCGAAATTTCGACTTTTTCGGAGGGCTTGGCTTGCTTTCGGGAAGACCAGGCTTATGGCTTTGTCGACACCTCGGGGCAAGTGGTCATCCCGGCGCAGTACGAGCAACCGGCCAGCTTCCAGGACAGCTTAGCCATCGTGTTCAAGGAGGAATTGTACGGCATGATCGACCGTCAGGGAGCAGTAGTCGTTCCCTTTATATACACCCGCCTGAAGCCCTTTGCCGAAGGATTGGCCCGGGCGCAAGTGGCCGGAAAATATGGCTTCATCAATCGGCAGGGCCAATGGGTAATCCCCGCACAATATACCCAGGCCAGCGACTTCAATGCGGGCCTCGCCGCCGTAGCCCGTGAAGGCCAGTGGGGACTCATCGACAAAACGGGCAACTGGCAGCTGCCCGCACAGTATCCACAACTGGTCTACGCGGGCGCAGCACGCTGGCTGGTGACCAACAAGCAAGGCCGCTACAATGTCATGGACCAGTCTGGCAACTACCTCCTGGAAAAAGACCTGGATGAAATCCACCCCTTCACGGAAGACATCGCCGCCTTCCGCGATGGCGAACTGTGGGGCTACCTGACCACTAATGGCCGTATCGTTAGCCCACCCCGCTATTTCCTGGCCTGGCCCTTCCACCAGGGCCTGGCCCGGGTAGCTACCGCCGATGGACTCTCCTTTATCGACCGGGAGGGCTTTCTGCTCATGGCACCCAATCCCTACTTCCTGGAATTGCGGGAATTTAGCGAGGGACTGGCGCCGGTGCAGGTTTATAAATAGGTGTAAAAGTGGAAGGGTGTAAAAGTGGAAACGCAAAGCCGTCTCTAAGCAGACTCAATAACATTATTCTGTCGATAACAGGATCAATTGCCCAACCTTTAACTGCTCATTAGCCAGTAAACGGTAAGCATAGGCACCCGCTATAAGCTGAGAAGGCTTGTTTAACACAATGATGCTACCCGAACCCGACAAAGATTGCTGCCATACCCGCTTGCCTTGCAGGTCAAAGAGTTCCAGTGTAGCAGAAGTTATGGTGGTGGGTAGGTGTTGAATAAATATGGATTGGCCATCGCTTTGTACACTAACCTGGGAGGTAACAGCAGGATTCTCGGTGTCTGAAATTAGCAAGCTTGCACGTGCCATCTGCTGGCAGCCTACGCCGTCAATTTCTGTAAATTCGCCAGCAAGAATTATTTCATCATTAAAATAGGTCAGAGCCGTTACAGCGCCATTGGCCCGCACTATGGGCCAGTAAAAATCCGCTGATTGCCCTGGAACGGTTACTAAAACAAAAGGTTGGTCGGATTGTGACCAGTTGGTAAACTGAAAATCACCGTAAAAAAAACCAGCTTCCATTCCTTCAAATCTTGGGTTATTTTCATCGAAGAATAGCGGGGTTGTCTCCCAATAATTAGAAGATTGGTAAACACCAATTGAATAATCGCCTTCATTATCAAAAATGGCGCTTACCTCCCATTCGTGGTTCCAACTCTGTTGAATATTTACCAATATCACTGACTTAAATGGTTCGGTGCTCAATGGATCAGCTAAAAGAATAAGTTGATTTGCATTTAAATCAAACAGGGCAACAAAATTGCTGATCGTATCTGTCTCGTTTACTAAAGCAAACCTTCCCCCTACCATTAGGGTATCGCCGGAGATCGCCATATCATTAATTACATCCGTAAAGCGCAGTTCATCGTTGAAGCGCTTCCAACGCTCGTTAGCGATATCGTAAACAATTAGATGATCGACTTCTTCCTCAAACAATTCCGACACCCGCCCACCCAGATAACAAAATCCATTGTGGCAAACTAAGTCCCTGAAAAATACGAGTCCGCTTACGTCTGTCGTATTTAACAGCGGCTCCCATGCTCCATTTCGGTAACGGGCAAAAAGAACAGGACCAGGTTCGTCTTGGAAATTGAAAAACGTTCCGATAGCATACAAATCGTCGGTAGCCTCATCAAAAGCCAACTTTTTAATCCCTCCAACCCCTGGCAAAAGGCCAGCAAGTGCACGAAAACGCTCCCCATCCCAAGCCGCCACAGAAGCGGCTTCCAAACCATCAATCTGGCTGAAATTACCGGCAAAATACACTTCGTCTTTATAAGTGACCATATCTGAAATCTTTCTTCCTGCCGTTATACCTAAGTTATTGCCTATCGGCTCAGGCGTAAAATAGACCACTGCATAGCTGGGTTGTATAAGTGCCAATTCTTCGGCGGTAAAGCCGTTTTGTTCAGCCCAGCGGGATAATTTGGGGTAGGCCAGGAGCTCAGCCAATTGTGCGAAATTATTATGCTGGCGAATATCCTCTACCAACGCTGTTTCGCCCGTAGCGAGTAGCAGGTCCCCTACCGCACATGCCGTATACGCATCGTCTACAAAAATGGGGGTTGGTTGAAGGGACATGCGGTTGATTGGAAAGCGAGCCGTCTCCTGATAGCGGTTCAACTCATCTAAAAGCATATTACGCTGGTACAATTGAGCTGCTGTCAATCCCAGGGGAGGATGCTGTCGCAGATGCTGTGTAGTCAATTTCAGGTGCCGCTGAATACGTTCAATATCAGAGCTAAACTGTGTTTCTACAAGTAACTCGGCAGTAGGTGGATATTGCAACCACTCGTGATTGATAGCGTGTAGATGTGCATAAAGTGGTGCCATTTGTTGTGGCGCAAGCAATTGGGCCTTTTGGGCATTGCTTGCTACGGCAAGCAGGAGAGTAAAACTTAAGTAGTAAAAGAGGCGCATGGCATTGAATTTAATACGTAATATACAGCGTGAAAATTAAACGAATCAACATTTTTTTCCCCATCACTGAGTTGATTATATTTGACCATGACAAAACGCCCCCCACTTTCCCAACTGATCGTGTACGCCCTCGGCCAACTGGGCTGGTCGCTGGCGGGTTTTGGTGCCGCCAATTTGCTCGTCTATTTCTACATGCCACCGGAATCGGAGGGGGTGCTGGTCTTTCCATCCTTCATCTACCAGGGCGCTATTCTGGGCATTGCGACGCTGATCGGTTTCATCAATTTTGGCGGCCGGGCCTTTGATGCCATCACCGACCCACTGATTGCCGCCTGGTCGGACAACCGGCCCGCTAAAGGTGGCAAACGCAAGCGCGTAATGGGCATGGCCGCCGTTCCATTTGCGGCCTTGTCTTTCCTCATTTTCTTTCCGCCGGTGGTGGGTATCAGTTGGCTCAATGCTTTGTGGCTGGTAGCCGTGGTATTCCTTTTTTACCTCTTCCTCACCTTGTACGTAGTGCCCTACACGGCGCTCATCAGCGAACTGGGCCACCACCCGCCCGACCGCATGCTCATCAGCACCCTCATCTCCATCACCTGGGCGCTGGGGTTTGTCATTGGCGGCATGGCGTACCTGGTACAAGGCTATTTTGAAGGTTTCACCAATCCGGTCCAGGCTTTTCAGTATACCGTGGGCATTTTCGCCCTGATTGCCCTGGTTTTTATGCTCATCCCCGTTTTTTTCCTCCGCGAAGAAGTCTACGCCCACCAGGTGGTCGCCGAAGACCCCATAGCTCCCCGGGAAGCCTTGGCCACCGTTTTTGCCAACCCCAACTTTCGCATCTTCATCGCATCTGACTTGCTCTACTGGCTGTCGCTCACCTTCATCCAACAGGGCGTCAGTTACTTTGTGACGGTGCTGTTTGGTTTGCCCAAAGAACAGGCCTCCAGCTTTATGGTCATCAGTTTTGTGGTGAGTTTTATCTTGTACTGGCCCATCAATGCGGGGGTCAAGCGCTGGGGCAAGCGACCGCTGATGCTCAGCGCATTTGCCGTTTTTTCTACCGTCTTTGCGCTTACGGCGGCGATGCCTTACCTGCCGTTGAACAAGACAATGTTGTTTTACGCGCTGGCCATCCTGTCGGCCTACCCGCTGGCTACCTTCGGCATTGTGCCCAATGCCCTGGTCGCCGATTTCATTCACGAAAACGAGCAAGCGACTGGCCGCCAGCAGGCGGGCATGTTCTACGCGGTGCGGAATTTTATGATGAAAATCGGCATCAGTCTGGCCCTGCTGCTCTTCCCCTCTTTCTTGCTCCTGGGCAAGAGCGCGGAGCAGCCCGTGGGCGTGCAGGTGAGTGCCATTGCCGCTTGTATATTCTGTTTGGCGGGGTGGGGCATTTTCCGACGGATGGAACGGGAGGCGTAAATTGTCGTTCAATTTGCGTTATAAGGCCTGCTGTAATGCTACGCTACTTTGGTGAATAGCATATCTTACCACTCAACCAAATCCTAAAGCCAAGCCACATGATAAAGCCAATGTATAGCGTAATACTTTTTTCATTAATAGGGTCTTCTCCCGCATTGGCACAAACACCTTACCTGCTTTTCCGACCGGAGGTCCAATATTTGTACACCAACCCAATGTCCGATTTTACCGAAAACGAGGCGTTCAGTTCTCCCGTACTGGGGATGAAATTGGGCGCTGAACCCTGCAGTACTACTTATGAATCGGCCATACCCAACATCGCTATCCTGCTCGCTGGTGATTATTGTTTAGAGCTTGCGCCTTCCTTTATTGGCCAGGAAGTTTGCCAGGACTCGGTGCGTACTTTGCTGACGATTTCCAGCAATGAAGACGGACAGGTTTTTGAGTTGCGTCCGCAAGCCCCGCTGGGAAGCAACTGGCTGGCTATTGAAGATCCCCTAATCATACCTGAATTCATACAACCCTCCATTTACGCCAGGGTTGACGCAGTGCAGTGGGAATCAGTCCTGGGGCTAATGGATAGCGTAAAATACATCGGATTGTACCACCTCGATGACCAAGGCAACTATATTCCGCTTTACGAAGAGACGCCGTTTCGAATCAGCCGTCAATATGGTTTGGTGAGTTGCATTGTCCTGCCATGGCTCGGAATTGACATCGGCAGAATGGAACTCCTGGGGATGAATGCTCCCCAGGTGGGTTTACAAAACCCTACCCGCGCCAGCATTTTTTCGCTGACTACGGGTGATGAGCTCCATACGCATGAAGTAACTACAATCATGCAGGGATTTTCTTCCTACTACCTCCTACGAGACAGCAAGGTCCAGGTAGAAAACGCCTGGTTCAGTAGTGATAGTTCTTCCTTTTATTACGCAACCGTAGCCGACTTAGCTATTTCGTATGAGGGAGCTAACGCGCCGGGAAGTCCTGCTACCTTTTTTCAGATAAGAGATACGGTTCGATTAGATTGGGCTGCTTTTGCCTTCCTCGACCGCCAACCGGGCGAATTGCTGTACCGCGAAGATGGGCTAGCAGCCTATGAAGTACTCCGACTTACGCCCGATTTTTTCTGTGAAAAACCCGCCAAAAATCTGAGTTACCCACTGGTCATCAGGAACGAAGCTTGCCTGGGGCCGGTAATTGATGTCTTCTCAGGAAGTGATTACATCGCCCAACTGAGTGGAGGCTATTATCAATACAGCACGCTTAATGGCATTCACGAGCGAACCCTCCAATACGCTTCCCTCACCAATGGCTTTGTGTGTGGTACACCTTTCGATTTTGTAGTCAACGAGCGCGAATTACCCGTTGTTTTCCCGTTAGCAAGCTGGCCTAACCCCGTGGCAGGTAATTTGCATTTAAGCTGGCCAACAGAAAAATATCCGACCCTGTCCCTGGAACTACTGGACAGTTTTGGGCGTCGCCTACGAACCTATACCGACCTGACACCCAACGACGTATTGGATTTGGCTGATTTACCAAGTGGGGTGTATCTCCTCCATTACAGTTTCAACGGCGAAGATTGGGGGGTGGAGCGGGTGGTGAAGTAACGTCCAGCTTACCCATCAATAACCCTAATACGCCCCAAAATACCGCCGCAAGAACCACTCCAAAGTCAGCAGCGAAAGCAGCAGAAAGAAGATGCCCTTCAGGTTTATGAGCGAGCGGGTATTAACCGTTTCGTAGAGCACCGGCTTGACTGTCCCTTTAGCCAAGAGCTTATCCGGAATACTGGCAATAGCCGCCGGGTACACCAACTCGCCGCCGTAGCGCTCGCTGAGCAGACGCAGCAGGTCGTGGTCGGCCGTCATTTCGTAGCGCTCCAGCTGGATGGCCTGCACGCTGAACTGGCCGTTGTAATCCAGGTTTTGGGTACCCGTATTCACCGTGGCGCGGAAGCGGTAGCTGCCCACGGGCATGACCCCTGCGTTGAGGCGGTAGCCACGTCCGGTGGTGTTGAAGGTGTAATTGAATTCCCGGCCGTCTTCGTTGGTGATGACCAATTGGGCCGAGGGTTCGTTGACCAATTCGTAGTTGTCGTTGTACAATTCCGCGTCGAAAATAATGGGCTCGTTTTCATCGAAAATATTCTTGGCCAGGCTCACCCGGAAGCGGCGCTTGTCGTCCTTGACGCTCAGGTACTGGATCACCTGGCTCACCAGTTCGTTGAAACGGTTGTGGTTTTTCTTTTCCAGGTAGTCGAACAGGCGCCATTTCCACAGGCCCGTGGCCGCCATGGTGGCCAGGCGGCGGTTGTCTTCCTGGCCCAGGGCCAGCAGCGGATACTGGGTGTCGACCCGGCCAATGCGCTGGTACAGCAGCACGGAAGCGCTCCCGCCCGCCTTGAAATCGCCGAATGGTGCGACTACCGGCGGTAAAATTGGCAGAATAGCCCGCACGTCGTCCGGCACGTTGAACAAGCTAAAGTTACTGGCCAGGTAAGGCTCCACGTCGTTGGTGTTGCGGCCATTGGACGAAATATTGATGAGCTGTTGGGCGGCATTCAGGGCACCAAAATCGCTCGTGACGCCGGCAATGAACCACACCGGGGTTTGGCGGCTCTTCATTTCCTGCAGCAGGTTGCCGATGTTGTTGCTCTTGCCCGGCAATTGGTGCAAGATTACCAGGTCGAAATCCCGCACGTTGCCGGCAAAGCTGTTGATGTATTCCACGGTGACCTCGTTGTTCCGCCCCTCGGTGATGCTTTGCTTGAGGGCCGACAGGTCGGGGTGCGGCGCGGCAGCCAGTAGCAATATCTTTTGCCGGGCTTCCAGGACATCTACGTAAATATCGCGGACATTATTGGCGGTTGATACTTCGCCGCTGACGGCACCGAGGCTGATCCGGTAACGGTTGACCCCGGCCACGTCGGCATCCAGGATGAACTCGCGGGTGGTGAAAAAGTCGTTGCGGTCAATTTGTACAGACTCATTGACCAGTTCCCGGGTGCGGCCGTTCTCGATGCGGGCAATCCGCAGTGAGGAGGTGGCGCCAGCCGCATTCTGGGCCGTAATGTCTACCTGAATGGAAAATTTGTCCCCGAGATAAGCGATCTTATTGTGAAACACCCTTTTGAGAACCAGGTCTTTTTGCCGGGTCGTATCGCCCAGGGCAATGGTGTAAACCGGGGCATTCAACTTGACGTCGGAATAAACCGGGTTGGCACCTTCGTTGTAGATCCCATCGGAGCTGAGGATAACTGCACCCAGATTTTGATTGCTGTACACGTCGTAAACTTGCCGGAGCAGCTCAGCTATGTTGGTGCGCTTGTCGCGAAAAGAAAGATCAAGCGTGTCACGAACCGATTCACCGAAGGTATAGGAGACCAGGTCGTAGTCGGTGCCCAATTTTTCTTCTATACTGCGAATAGCCTGCACGTAGGCCAAACTATCGGCGGGCTTCATGGCTGCCCCGATGGATTCAGACCCATCCTGGGCGAATACCACCACCGGTTTCTGGGAACGGGATTCTACCGAACGCAGAATCGGCGACATCAACAGCATGGCCAGGGTACTGACCACCAGCATACGTGTTGCCCCTAAAAGCCAGTTGAGCCAGGTAGCGGACTCCCGAAAAGTGTGGTCACGAAAATACAACACCAGCGCGTAGGCCAAACCCACCAATAAACAAATAACCAGGTACCAGGTGGGGTATTCGAAGGTAATTCCATCCATAATTCAACAAAGTATTTCCAGGCTGTTCAGCAGACCAGATTGGGTCGGCAAAGGTAGAATAAAATGCTTTACGATAATAGTTGATTAAGGGATAACTCACTGCAAGAGGTAGTGGTTTGTTAGCATTTTGTTAAAGCCGGGTATCAGCCCGGCCGCTTTGCGGGTCAAATCGTTTAAGGTTAACAAGATTTTCACCTATTTACCGATCCAACTGCACCTATTTTTGTAAATAGCACGTTTTACTACAAACAGCTTTGCTTATGAAACGTCGAATTCTCTTTTGCGCTATGCTGCTGGTGGCTTCCTGGCAATTGCAAGCAGCTTATATGCTCATCCCCATGGACGAGTCGCAGCGCAATCACCTGAAGGCCTACGGTGTAACCTACTGGATCCTGGACAACGGGATTGAAGCCTGGTGGCTGCTCAACTACCGCGGCGGATCATTTGCCTTTCCCCACACCAAGGTATTTGAACGCGAATGCCTGGCCCGGGATGTCAGTTTTGAGATCATTCCCGATGGCAAATTCAACAATATCCTGGCCGAAATCGCTAATCCGGAGGTAAACATGGATGCGATGAAGCTGGAAAAGGCACCCAAAATTGCCGTGTATACCCCGGAGGTCAATTTTCGCACCGGCGATAAAATTCAACCGTGGGATGATGCGGTGACCCTGGTACTATCCTACGCCGAAATACCGTATGATGTTATTTACGACAATGAAATCCTGACGGATCAACTCGTCAAGTATGATTGGTTGCACCTGCACCACGAAGACTTCACGGGGCAGTATGGCCGTTTTTACCGGGGCTACCACAACCAGCCCTGGTACCGCGAAATGGTCACTTACCAGGAATCGTTGGCGGCCAAAAATGGTTACAATAAAGTTTCCCAAATGAAATTGGCCGTGGTTAAAAAATTGCGGGAGTTCGTCTTCGGCGGCGGTTTCATGTTTGCGATGTGCTCAGCAACCGACACCTACGATATTGCTTTGGCAGCCGACGGACTCGACATCTGCGCCCCCATGTACGACGGCGATCCGGCTGATTCCGGCGCCCAGCAAAAACTCGACTTTTCGAAGACCTTTGCCTTCGAAAACTTCAGCCTTACCCGCGACCCACTCGAGTATGAGTTTTCTTCTATTGACAGCGGCACCAAGCGCAATGTCAATCCCCAACAAGATTACTTCTCGTTGTTCGATTTTTCGGCTAAGTGGGATCCGGTGCCCACCATGCTTACCCAAAACCACACCCGCACCGTAAAAGGTTTTATGGGACAAACGACCGCCTTTTACAACCAGCACATCAAATCCGATGTCCTTATTCTCGGAGAGAACAAACCTTCGGGAGAGGCGCGTTACATCCACAACAACTTTGGGGAAGGCTTCTGGACCTTTTACGGTGGCCACGATCCGGAGGATTACCGCCATTACGTGAACGACCCGGAAACCGATTTGAATTTGCACCCGAATAGCCCGGGCTACCGGCTTATTCTCAACAATATTCTCTTCCCGGCCGCCCGTAAGAAAGAACGCAAAACCTAAAGGGGATGCCATGCCCTGCCTGGTCTGAAGGCTTAGCATGCCTCCTGCTTATATTGCAAACCAAACTCAAAAAACTATGCGCACATTATTCTGGGTAGTTTTGCTCGTTGCCAGTTTTGCCGCGGGCGTGTTCTACATGAAACAACAGGACTCAACCGTCAGCAATACGGACGATTCCAAGGCTTTATTGGTAAGAAACGAAGGTGATTCCAACTACTTCAGCCCCAGTTCGGCCGCACCGTCTATACTTCCAGAAGGCCTGACTGCTGAAGAAGAACACAACATTCAGCTGTTTGAGCAGGCCGCACCGTCGGTCTGCTTTATCACGACCTCCAGCATTCGGCGCAACTACTACAACCGCAACGTTCAGGAAATCCCTACGGGCTCGGGATCCGGGTTCGTCTGGGATCGCGACGGACACATTGTGACCAACTTTCACGTGATCCAAAACGCCGACAAAGCAACCGTTACCCTGAGCGACGGCACCACCTACGAGGCCATAACCATTGGTACTGCACCAGAAAAAGATTTGGCCGTCCTCAAAATTGAGGCACCTCGCGAAAAATTACGCCCTATTCCAATTGGCGGCTCGCGCAACCTGCGCGTCGGGCAGAGTGTCTACGCTATTGGCAACCCTTTTGGTTTGGACCAAACGCTGACCACGGGCGTCGTGAGTGCCCTGGGCCGGGAAATCAACTCCGTTGCGGGCATCCCGATCAAGGATGTTATCCAGTCGGACGCGGCCATTAACCCCGGGAATTCCGGCGGCCCGCTGCTTAATTCTTCCGGGCGCCTGATCGGGGTAAATACCGCTATCTACAGCCCCTCGGGTGCTTCGGCAGGTATTGGCTTCTCTATTCCCGTTGATGTAGTCGCCTGGGTTGTGCCCGATCTGATTCAGTACGGACAAGTGAACCGCCCCCTGATCGGTGTGGAGTTGGCGCGTCCGCTGCGCGGTATCGAAGGTGCCGTGGTCCTGGACGTCGTCAAGGGCAGCCCGGCCGAAGTTGCGGGTATCCAGGCTACCAAGATGGATGATTATGGCAATGTGCTGCTGGGCGACGTAATTACAGCGATCAACAATGATCCAATCACTTCAAACAGCGACTTGTACCTCGCGCTGGAAAAATACAAAGTAGGTGACCAGGTAACGGTGACCATCCGCCGCAAAGACCGGGAACTCAAACTACCCGTGCGGCTGAAATCTTCTACCCAATAATGCAGCGCTGCCAGCCCTGGCCTGGGTAAGCAGCTCAAGGTGCCCTTAACTAACGCCCAATGGGGCGGTACCCAACTGATTAGCGGGTACCGCCCCATTGGATTTTCAGGGTACCAGCCACTCCCCTACCCAGCCTGCCTGATCGGCATCCCAGCTGAAACGCGCCCGCCGGTGACCCTGGCGGTGCAGCTGCAGAAATTCCAGGGAATGAACGACCGTATCGATCACCCGAAAATTTGCGCGGGCTGCTTCCGTCTGATTCAGCGGTCGTGAAAAAAAATCGGGAGGCAGACTATCCGAAGGTAAGGAACTGCTGCTTCCGGGAGCAGCAGTTGCAGCATAGGCGCTGCGACCTGCTACGGAGAGTTGGCTCCATACTTCATCAGCCGCCGCAGGTGGCAAGACTTGAGGCCAACCAACGATCCGTAACTGGATCTCTTTTTGTGGGTGGTAAAACAACCACGACAAAGGATGTCCTGCCGCTACAGCCTTCATCTTTCCCGAACGGCCATCGGTAAAAAAGCGCAGCACCCGGTCGGTGGGAATAGCCCGCCTTAGCACCACCGTGCGAATGCCAACGGTAGGGGCTTCCTCCAGGCTGGCCAACGCTGGCGTACGCCAGGGATGTTTGCGCTGGTGTGGTGCTTGCTGCAGTTGCTGCCAACTGAAATCCTGTATGGCTGCTAAGTCGTCAAATACCTCCATATCAATACACTGCTATTTTTTGCTGTTGGGTAATTGTCCCCCGCTAAGGCCATTCAGGTCGTTGCAGGGGCATCTTTTTCTTTTGAATAGGGAAAGTGAACAAAAATACCACTGTTATTGTTTCACTAAAAAACAACCAATCAAACGTAAGATGTTGTTTTTCAATAAGTTATATTCAAATGTGTTAAAATCTGTTAAAAACAATATTTTTTCCCTGGTAAAGTGACGCACCAACAAAACTGCGTCTCAATAGTAGAAAAAAGGAAGCAATAGGGCTTCCAGCGTTGGTGAGAAGCCAACACCGCAAGAAACAATGACGAGAAGTCATTAAGAATTGAATATGGGTTTTAGGTGTTTTAAGGAGGAGCTAATTTTTTAGCTCCTCACTTTAGCCCTTCTCCACATAAAAAATAGCTTCCCGGGCTTTTTTTAGCCAGAGAAAAAGATTTTCATGATATGAATATGGGTTTTAGGTGTTTATGAGAGGTCAGTAATGGCCTCTCTTTTTTTTTGTTAGCTACGATGCAAATCCCGCCAAACCGAATCCTGGAGCCGAAGGTTTTGTACCTTTGCCGGAAAAAATGTACGTTTTTCTGGTTTCTCTGGTCATTGGGCTGTTTGCAGCAATGCTATTTTTAAATATCTATTTCCGGATAAAAGTCCTGCGATCCTACAAATTGCTGGTACAAAACGAAGTAGATTTTGATCCTCTCCTGGTTTTCAATCTAACCCGGATGCGTGCCGAAGTACTCCCCCGCTACCCGCATTTGGCTCACGAAATCCTGACTTTCGCTAATTACTTACGCTATTCCATCAAGATGGCTACCGTTTTACTGGCTTTGATCACTGCCTTCGGCGCTATCCTTATGCAATATGGCCGTACTTAGGTACGTCGAAATTTACCTACTTTTGCCGACGGCAGCTAATCGATAGCAAGGCAGCCTACTGCATTATTATTCGTTATGAACGAAGTGATATTTTAAAAGCTAGCAAGCAACACGACATTATGCTCAAAATTGGCGTACTCGGAACAGGACACCTGGGAAAAATCCACTTAAAATGTATCAAACAGGCTACGGAAGCCTACGAATTGGTTGGCTTTTATGATCCCGACCCGCAGGTAGCTGCCGAAGTAGCAGCCACCTATTCGACCCGTGCCTTTCCCGATGTACAAGCCTTGATCGCTGCTGTTGACGTTGTGGATATCGTCACCCCTACCATCACGCACTACACGCTGGCCAAGCAAGTCATTGAGGCTGGCAAGCATTTGTTCATTGAAAAACCGATCACCCATCAACTGGCTGAAGCCGAAGAATTGGTGGCCCTGGCCAAAGCCAAAGGGGTAAAAATTCAAGTGGGTCACGTTGAGCGGTTTAACCCCGCACTGCTGGCCCTGGGTGAGATGCAGGTCAACCCGATGTTCATTGAAGCCCACCGCCTGGCCGTTTTTAATCCGCGAGGCACCGATGTATCCGTGGTTCTGGACTTGATGATCCACGACCTCGACATTATTTTGAGCATGGTAGACAGCCCGGTACAGGAAGTTCACGCCAGTGGTGTAGCCGTGGTTAGCGACACGGTGGATATTGCAAATGCCCGCATCGCTTTTGCGAATGGCTGTATTGCGAACCTTACGGCCAGCCGGATATCGATGAAGCAAATGCGCAAGGTCCGGTTCTTTCAGCGCGACACGTACGTGAGCCTGGATTTTCTGGACAAGCAAGCCCAGGTCATCCGGCTTTTCGACCAGGACGACAACCTGCCTACCGGTGGACAACAGTTTGAATTGGTTACGGCCAATGGTACCAAGGTGCTGCAAATGGATATGCCGGCCATTGAGCCCGTCAACGCCATTATGCTGGAACTGGAAACCTTTGCCCACAGTATCATCCATGACTTGCGACCAAAAGTAAGCGGCGAAGATGGTTACCGTGCCCTGGCCCTGGCCCAACAAATAACAACGGCCATTGGCCAAAATATGGCGCAGCACCAACAACAACCTTAAATTTCCAACAGAAATTAAAATATTGTTATGAACGCATTTGGGAAAATCCTGGTATTTGGTGCAACGTGCCTGCTCTTGATGGGTTGTGACGTGATCAATCCGGAGGAACAAGTTCCTGCCTATCTCGATATCCAGGATTTCACCCTCAGTACCGACCCGGTTACACAGGGCAGCAACAGCGCCAAAATTACCGAGGTTTGGGTCTTCGTCGGTGGTGTCTTTTTGGGCACCTACGACTTGCCAGCAATCGTTCCGGTACTCACTTTCGGCACCACAGACATCCGACTGGAGGCTGGTATTCGCGACAACGGCATCAGTTCTTTTCCGGATATATACCCCTTCTATGAACCGTTCCGGACTACCGTCAATCTGGAGGCCAATAAAACCGTCAGCATCCAGCCGTCTACCCGTTACATCGACGAAGCAAAGTTTGCTTTCATTGAAAATTTTGAAGACAACAATCCGCGCTTCTTTACCGAACTGATCACTGGCGCACAGCCATTGGACAGAACCCAGGAGGATGTTTTTGAAGGCAACTACGCCGGTATCCTTACCCTCGACAAAACCAACAACCCCATTGCCGAAATTGCCACCACTGCCACCTTTAGCGACCTGCAAAAGGATGGCATTTTTGTCTACCTGGAAGTGAATTACAAATCTGCTGCTCCGGTGGCGTGGGGTATTGCGGGTCTAATTGACCCCATCGTGGGTGTTGAGCGTTTTTACGAGTCGGGCTTTTCTCCGAATACGGAGTGGAATAAGATCTATTTCAACATCAGCCAACTTCTTTTTGACAGCGGTTTAGACGAAATCCAAATTGCGTTTCAGGCCTTTCTCACCACCCAAAGCCCCGATTCTGCAACCGTACTGATCGATAATATCAAATTGGTACACTTCTAGAAGGATTCGCAAAGCAGGACAGATGAATCAACAGCGACGAGCAGATACGTATATTTACTGGATAGCCGACTACCTGACGGCTATGGTGGCCTGGGCTTGCTTCTTTTTTTACCGCAAAAAGCTGGAGGGAGGTGCTTTCACCTGGGATATTATTCACGATCAGAATTTCATTCTCGGTTGTTTGCTGATTCCACTGGGTTGGGTTTCCTTTTACGCTATTTTTGACCAGTACCAGGATGTTTACCGACTTTCGCGGCTGGCCACCCTGGCACGGACCTTGTTTCTGAGCTTTTTTGGCGTCCTGTTCCTCTTCTTCACCCTGATTCTTGATGACTTCGTCACCAATTATAAAACCTATTACTCCTCTTTTCTAACTTTATTCCTGTTTCATTTCACCTTCACGGCACTGGTCCGCATGATCTTGCTGACGCGCGCCAGTTGGCGACTCAAAGCCGGGCGGGTTAAATTTAATACCCTCATTATTGGGGGCAACCAGAATGCGGTCGACCTTTATTCGGAGATTACCAACCTGGAAAAAAGCCTGGGCTACCATTTTGTAGGTTTCATTGATGCCAACGGCAACAGTGCCAATGACCTGGTCGCCGACTTACCCGCCCTGGGCAAAATTGAAGACCTCACGCTGATTATCCAGGAAAAAGAAATCGAAGAAGTAATCATTGCTATTGAAACGTCGGAACACAACCGCTTGCGGGAAATCATGAATATCCTCTTTGATTTTGACCGCAGCCTGCTGGTCAAGATCATTCCCGACATGTATGACATCTTATTGGGTACGGTCAAGATGAACCACGTTTACGGTGCGGTACTTATTGAGATCAGTCGCGAGTTGATGCCGCGCTGGCAACGCCTGGTCAAACGCATTATCGATGTGGTTGCCTCGGTCGTTTTTCTTTTTCTCCTGGCTCCGCTGTATGCCTACGTGGCCCTGCGGGTTAAACTCTCCTCCAATGGCCCCATCATCTACCGCCAGGAACGGATCGGGCTGAACAAGCAACCCTTTACCATTTACAAGTTCCGTTCCATGCCGACCGACGCCGAATACCGGGGGCCACAGTTGAGTTACGATGGTGACGATCGGTGTACCCCCTGGGGAGCGGTCATGCGCAAGTGGCGATTGGATGAACTCCCCCAATTCTGGAATGTCCTCGTTGGCGATATGTCGCTGGTAGGGCCCCGTCCGGAACGACAATTCTATATTGACCTCATCATTGAACGAGCTCCTCACTACAAACACCTGCTCAAGGTGCGGCCGGGTATCACCTCCTGGGGCCAGGTGAAGTACGGCTACGCCAGCAATGTGGAGCAGATGATCCAGCGCCTCAAATTCGATATCCTCTACATCGAAAACATGTCTTTAGCGCTTGATTTCAAGATCATGTTTTACACCATTCTGGTGTTGCTGCAAGGAAAAGGCAAATAACTAGCCGACCATTCAGGCGTCCGGGAAGTCTTACCTTTTTCGGGTATTGCGCGGCAGCCTGCAAAGGCTATTGGTAATTCGGTATTTTTTAAGAACTTACCCAAAATATACCCACCAACTTATGCTTGCGATCCAGAAAAAACTAACCAACGGCTTTTATGCCCTACTTAGCCTGCCGTCTACGGCGCTGGGCTTTGCCTTATCGGTACAAATTTCCGCACTCAGTTGGTTGCTGAGTACCAGGTATAACCTCGCCATCGACGAAGTTGGCCTCGTATGGGCAGCAGGGCCTATTGCCGGTATTTTTGGCCAGGTAATTTTTGGCGTACTCAGCGATAAGGTGTGGTTTTGGGGTGGGCGACGGCGTCCTTTCATTCTCATCGGCGGCTTGCTCGCCGCCATGAGCCTGCTGGCCTTGCCCAATTTGGAAATTGTATCCGCTAAGTTGGGAATAGATGGTATTCTGGTGGTAGCCATTGCGGTGGCATTGGCGCTGGACCTGTCGATTAACGTAGGCTTCAACCCCACGCGATCCATCATTGCCGATGTGACCCCCGAAGGCAAGGAGCGCACCAAAGGCTATACCTACATGCAGACCATTTCCGGCACTTTCGGCATGTTGGCCTACGTCATTGGTGCTGTTTTTGACAAGTACTTCCTCATCTATTCGGGGGCCGCGTTGGTGCTGTTTTTTACGCTTATTCCCCCTTTTTTCATCCAGGAACCCAATAACTTTGAGGAAGAAGACCACCAGGACGCCGGTGGCGGCTGGTGGGAAAGCCTCCTGGCCATCCGGCCACTCTGGGGATTTCTCCTTTATGCGCTGTACCGCATTCCGGTGCGGCTTTTTCATTTTATCGTAGACAACAACTTCGTTGAATATTTTTGTGCCTTGTTGACGGTCATCCTGGTGGTACAAACGCTGCTGCAAAAAGAAGAAGGCCAGTCCAAGGCCGTTGCCAGCAGGATGGGTTTTCAAAAAATTCTTGCGGCCCACAGTTTCACCTGGATTGGGGTACAAACCATGTTTATTTATATGTTCGCCTTTCTGCAGTATCGCCTGCCCGACCTTGACAACGATGGTGTAGGACGGGTGATCGACATTGCCTTTCTGACCCTCAACGGGGTAGCGGCCCTACTCCCTGCCTTTCTGCTGGAACCGCTCACGCGGCGTATTGGTCGGGTGCGTACGCACCTCCTCAGTATTGCGCTCATGACGCTTGGCTACCTGGGCTTGTGGCTCCTGGGCACCAGTGCCAGCGCCATCTACTTCCTGATGGTCATCGTCGGGGTGGGTTGGTCGGCTACGATTAGTCTCGTCTTTGCCATCATGTCGCAAAAAGTGGATCCCAAAAAGATGGGACTCTACATGGGGCTCTTCAATCTCTCCGTTGTATTGCCACAGCTGGTGGCCAGTTTGGGGGTAGGAGAATACCTGAAGGATGTGCCCGACAAGAGCCTGACCTTTCTCATTTGCGCCATCTGCCTGGGCATCAGTACCCTGGCCTGGAGTATGGTAAAAGAGGAGGCGGAACCTGCCGATCCGGAACCAGTTCTGCAGCACAGCCACTGATTAGGCGCAAAAAACGAAAACACACTGATCGCTTTTTTTCGATGGACATACACTGTACAAAAAAGCCCGCTAAAACAAACGTCTTAGCGGGCTTGGCTTACCTCTTATTAGCTAATTACCACAGCGCTACGCGTGTTGCTTGTGTTTGCGAATAGCTTCCGTCAGGCGCGGAACCACTTCGAACAAATCACCTACGACGCCATAATCAGCAGCCTTGAAGAAAGGCGCTTCGGGATCTTTATTGATGACAACAATGGTCTTGGAGCTGTTCACGCCGGCCAGGTGCTGGATGGCACCGGAAATACCGGCAGCAATGTACAGATTAGGCCGAACGGTGATACCCGTTTGTCCGACGTGCTCGTGGTGAGGGCGCCAACCGACGTCTGATACGGGCCGGGAACAAGCCGTCGTTGCGCCAAGTTCTTTGGCCAGTTCTTCGATGATTCCCCAGTTTTCGGGGCCTTTCATACCGCGTCCAGCGGAGACGACCAGTTCTGCTTCGGGCAACGGCGTGGTACCTTCGATGCGGGACACACTTATTATTTTTATCCGGCTGGCCGGTACAGGTACTTCCAGCGGCGTTACAGCCACGGCATCTCCTACGATAGCAGGGGGAAGCGAATTGCCCATGATGGAAACCAATTTGACCGGTGAGGTGATGGCAATATGGGCGAATGCCTTACCCGAGAAAACAGGTTTGCTTACCGCAAAAACGCCGTCGGTGTAGGTGGGCAGCGCGTTGGCGCCTGGTACGGAACCGGCGTCGAGACGGACAGCCAATCGACCCAGGATAGATTTCCCCGTCGAAGTGTGGCTCAATACCACTACCTGAGCGCCCAATTGTTCCACGGCGGCAGCAATAACGGCAGCGTATACCTGGCTGTCCAGGTTGTTGAGTTGGTCGTTGGCCAGGTGATGAACTTTAGCAGCGCCGTACTTGCCCAATTCACCAGCATCCGCTGCTTTTCCCAACACAAGGGCTGCGCAGGAAAGGCCCATCAACTGGGCCGTCTGGTAACCGTAGGTTACTGCTTCGAAAGCTGCTTTTTTAAATTTTCCGTTGACACTCTCGGCAAAAACTAAGACCATAATTTTGCTATTTAAATCCTGCAAAACAGGAAAGGATTATTAATGGATTTGGACTTAAAGCACCTTGGCTTCCTCACTCAGCAGGCGAACCAGTTCGTCCATGTTCTCGGGATCAATGAGCTTGACGGCCGACTTCGCGGAAGGCATCTCATAGCTCACAACATGGGTAAAATCGGTTGTTGCAACGGGCGCCAGTACTTCCAGTGGTTTGCGCTTGGCGGTCATAATCCCTTTCATGTTGGGAATACGCTGTTCAGCCATGCCTTTGGCAGCACTCACCGCAAAGGGAGTAGCTACTTCAATGACTTCGGTTCCCCCCTCAATATCGCGGTTGATGGTGGCTGCATCTCCGTTCATCTCCAGCTTGCTGGCGTAGGAAATAAAGGGCATTTCCAGTAGTTCAGCTACCATGGCGCCAACTTCGGAGCCGTTGTAATCAATGGTCTCTTTGCCAAAGAAAACGATATCGAAACCTTGGTCTTTGGCGTAAGCTGCAATCTGTTTAGCCACATCCAAACTGGATCCAGACTCGGTATCAATCCGGACAGCAGCATCGGCACCGATAGCCAACCCTTTGCGGATAATCGAGTCATTTTCTGCACCACCCACATTTATAATGGTAACAGAACCACCCTCTGCCTCCTGCAACTCAATGGCGCGAACCAAGGCATACCATTCGTCATAAGGGTTCATAATATACTGAATTCCAGTCGTATCCAGCTGAGTTTTATCACCATTAAAAGTGATCTTGGTGGTGGTGTCGGGGGTCTTACTAACGCAAACTAGTAATTTCATTTTCGCAAAGGTTTTGTTAAAGCATCGCAAATATAATTAAATTGCTTGCGCAATAAAATCTCTTTCAGCGAAAATTCGCTAATTGTCCTTTTTAACAATTCACTTGCTCATGAGTTCACCCCGACTTGAAAAACTCCAGGCCTTTCTGTCTGCTTCACCAGATGACCCTTTCTTGCTTTTTGCGGTAGCCAAAGAATACGAAAGCCTGAAAGATACCCAGGAGGCTTTAGCTTACTATTTGGCGATCAGGGCCAAACAACCTGCTTACGTAGGTCTTTATTACCACCTGGGCAAGCTATACGAACAGCTTTCACAACCCCAGCAAGCCTGGGAAGCCTACACTGCGGGGATGGAAGTAGCCAAATTAGCCCGCGACCAACACGCGCTGGGAGAATTAGCCGGCGCCCGCCTGAACCTGGGCGACGAAGAAGATTTTACTTAAGCAAATCAATTGGTTGAATAAATCCATTCGAAGCCTTATATTTGTCAGCTAAGTGTGTCTTAAAGACGGATTTTTACGTTAGTCTAACCATGTAAAACTCCGTTTATATGAAATCATTGCTGACAAGTCTCCTATTCCTCCTGGCAGTCAGCTGGGTTGGGGCTCAAAACTGTAATGTCACGGTCAACCTCAATCCGGAGGTCAATCTGTGTGCACCTGGTTCCACCGTTTTCATTCCCGTTATTACGGGTAATTATTTGGATTTCAACTGGAGCCCGGCCACGAACCTCAGCAATCCGGACCAGCTCATCACCACGGCGAATGTCGACACCACGACCACCTACGCCCTGAATATCAACAGTTTATCAGCTACGAACCTGCTTTTCAACGGGGATTTCAGCCAGGGTGACACCGGATTTTACAGCGACTATATCTACGGTACTGGCGGCGGCGTTGGTTTGCTCAGCAACGAAGGCCAATACGCCATTGCCACCAATGCGGGCAGCACCCACAACCAATTTGCCAATTGCAGTGACCATACTGGCGGCGGCGGCATGATGGTTGTCAATGCCAGCGGCGACGCCAGCAATATTTGGTGCCAGGACATTGAAGTAAATCCGGGCAGCAACTACCATTTTAGTGCCTGGGTTACCTCGGTAGTTAGTCAAAACCCGGCGCAGCTCCAGTTTTCGGTCAACGGCACCCTCCTGGGTTCTCCCTTCAATGCCATCCCCAATACGTGTAACTGGCGGCAATTTTCTGCAGACTGGTCAGCAAACGGCGTCTCCAGTGCAACCATCTGTATTGCCAATACCAATTTTACCCCGGCGGGCAATGATTTCGCACTGGACGATATCAGCTTCCGCGAAATCTGTACAACGACCGCCAGCGTAACGGTGAACGTTACCCAACTGGAGGCGGATTTCGCTGTTCCGACAACGCTTTGCGCCAGCAACCTTCCCATTTCACCCAACACTTTTTTTACCAGCACCACTACCCCTGGCGGTAGCTGGCAACTGGATGGCCAACCCGTGGTCACTTTTAACCCGGCGACGCTGGCTCCGGGATCTCATACGCTGGTATACAATGTGGCCAATAACAATTGTAGCACCTCGGCCAGCGCCAGCTTCAACCTGGCGGAGCCGCCCTTTGCCGGTGTTCCCGACTATTTCGTGCGTTGTTTCAATGCCGCAGAAGGGGTGGCTATCAACCTCTCCGATGTTATACAAAACGAAGATCTGAATGGCAGTTGGCAATACGTCAGTGGCCCAACGGGGAGCAGCATCAACGCCAGCACGGGCGCCTTTACCAGTATGGTACCCGGGGAATTCCAATACCGCTACACCGTCAGTGGCAACGGTATTTGCCCCGATGCCAGCACCGTCCAGCGGTTTGACCTTTACCTCAATCCTCTTGCCGACCTCCCCGCTACCGAAACCCTCGACTGCACGGTGCCCGAACTGACCCTAAGTGGCGCCAATACCAGCACAGGCAACAATATTGTATACAGTTGGTTCCGTGACAATATCCAGTTAATCGATCAGTTTACGCGCACGTTGTTCATCAACCGGGGGGGGACCTACGTACTGGAAGTACGCGACGAAAACAACAATTGCACCGCCCGGGACACCACCGAAGTTGTAGCCCTGATCGACAACCTTAGCCTGGAACTGGGTTACCAGGCACCACCGTGCAACAACATCAACGGCGGTAGCATACAGATCAATACAATCCAGGGAGGAACGCCACCATTTCTGGTGAGTTTGGATGGTCAGAATTTCCTCAATACCGACCAATTCATCAATCTCGGCCCTGGAAATTACACGGTGCAGGTACAGGATGCGGGTGGCTGTGAAGCGGCCGCAAGCGTAGATCTTCCCGCTCCGGCAGCACCCGAAATTCTGCTCCAAACCACCCAGGTCGGGCCGTTGACCCTGGGGGGAAGTGCCAGTATTACCGTTAGTAGCAACCCACCGTTGGGTTTACTCGACACCTTTTTCTGGTCGCCCATCCTGGATGACAATGACCGCGTTGGGGAAAAGCAATGGATCGTTCAGCCACTCGAAACCACCAACTACCAATTGACCGTCAGAGATGCCAATGGTTGCGAAACCCAGGCCAGTATATTGTTGACCGTACGCCCGGAAGGAGCTGTTTTCATTCCCAATGCCATTTCTCCCAATGAAGACGGCAGCAACGATCGCTTTGTTTTCTTTGATCAGGGTGCCATTGCCAACATCAGCTCCCTGACCGTTTTTGATCGTTGGGGAGCCCAGGTTTACCAGGCCAACAACTTGCAGGCGAATAGTAGCGAAGAAGCCTGGGACGGAACTTTTAAAGGAGATCTCCTCCCTTCCGGGGTATACATTTACGCTGCAGAAGTGGAGTGGATCAACGGTGAAAAGAGCTTCTTCCAGGGCGACATTTCTATTGTCAGGTAAGCAACGCCAGGTGGGTTTCCCGATAAACGACCAGTAGATTCATCCTAATATTTACGGGCGTTTTGTACCTTTGTCATTGGCGGTAAGCAGCCAAGTTTATACTGACGTATTCCGTTCGTTGGTGGTGAGGAAAGAGAGATTTATGTCTTCAGCAATTTTAAGTCCGCAAGGATTGACCCGTTCTGACCTGGACGACTACCTGGCCAAAGGTTGGCGCCCCTTTGGCCAACGGATTTATACTGCTAACTTCATTCAGGTGGAGTTGGGTGAAATTTACAGTGTAGTCCCTACCCGCCTGCTGCTGGCAACCCACCAATGGCGCAAAGGACAGCGCAAACTACTGCGAAAAAATCGCGCAGCTTTCCGCATGACCATTGGCCCTGCCGTCATCAACCGCGAAAAAATGCGGGTGAACGAACGCTATTTGTTGGAACACCCCAAGAAGAGTATCCCCGATCTGGCGATTCATCTCGAACACGAAGGCCGCAAAATTTTCTCGACCCTGGAGTGCTGCATTTATCACGGTGACCGGCTCATCGCTTTTAGCTTCTTCGACGTCGGCAAAGCCAGTGTGTACAGCAAGGCTGGCATTTACGACCCCGATTACCAGTCCTTTAGCTTAGGGCTCTACAGCATGTACCTGGAAATGGAGTGGTGTGCCCAACAAGGCCTGGCGTACTACTATCCTGGTTACATATCGCCAGATACGTCTCTTTTTGATTACAAAACCAAGATTGGTCAACTGGAATTTTGGGATTTACAAGAACGCCAATGGCTGTCTCTGACTGATTTCAAGCTACAACAGCACGGCCCCCTTGCGGTACTCCTTAACCGCACCCAAATCCTGCATGATGCACTCTATGAAAATGGACTGACCGCCAAGCGGTATAAATACGTTTTCTTTGAAATGAAGATGATGCATGCAGGCCCGTATAGCCTGTTGGATGCCCCCGCCTTTCTGTTGTTAAACTGCCCCTCCCCTCAACAATGCTGGATTGCGTTCTACAACCTGGACCTGGGCTGCTACGAATGCTGGCTGTGCTTCTTTGACCGAATGGTTACCTTCTTCGATCAGGTGCGTTCGCAACAGCAGTTATTCCGTTATGTCCTGCAATTGAACAAATGCCTGTTTCAGGCCGCCGATACCGAGGTTTTTATCAGCAAATTTAAAAACCTGTTGGAGAACCGGGCGCAAGCGCTGGTACCCAAAGAAATTTAAATAATAAATTTTGGTTGGTCCCTTGAAATTTTCGTTGACAAGCCAAAAGGTCTGCTAAAAAACTTGTTTCTTTGCTTTTCGCAAGCCGCTCATACCTATTCCTATTTATGTCTGTTTTTGCAGAAAAACATTATCCGGAAGTCCTTCAAGCTGAAGACTTGGACAGCTACCTGGAAAGGGGGTGGTACAGAATGGGGCAATCCATTTTTACGACTCATTTTCTTTGTTTTGGTGACCAACTTTATTCGGCCATCTGGATCAGACTGAATGTATACGAACACCGTTTCACAAAATCGCAACGCAAATTATTGCGCCGGAACGCCGATCGCTTCACGGTTCGTTATTCGTACTTTGAAATTACCCCTGAGAAAGAAGCCCTTTACCAGAAATACAAGCAAAATTTCCCCGGGTTCATTGCCCGCTCCCTGCAGGAAAGTCTCCTGGACGGCGAAATATCCAGCCACTATCACACCCTTGAAACACAAGTTTACGATGGTGACCGATTGGTAGCACTCAGCTTTTTTGACCTCGGGCAAGACAGTGTGGCCAGTATCCTGGGCATTTACGACCCCGACTACCAGGGGTTCAGTCTGGGTTATTACACCATGCTGCAGGAGATCAATTATTGCCAGCAACACGGCATCACTTACTATTATCCGGGATACGTCGTGCCTGGCTATCAGCGTTTTGATTACAAACTACGCATTGGGCAGGTGGAATACCTACAATTGTCATCCAGCAGTTGGCAGCCTTATAGCCAAAAGGCCCACGATGACACGCCGCTCCTGCAAATGCGGCAACAACTGGAATACGCCACAGCCTTGTTAAAAGCTGCGGATATTCCTTGCCAGCTGTACTGGTATCCCCTCTTCGAAGCCAATCTTTTTGGGCTCCTGCGGGCTTCTTATCTGGATTTCCCCGTCGTGCTACAGGTGCCAGGTCCGCTGCTCACCCCACATTTTACCTATTTTATTGTTTATGATGTCCGGAACAACCGCTTCCAGTTGTTGCGCTGCTCCAATTTTGATGACTTCCGGTTCTACTTTAATGATTCTTACGCCCAGGCCTTCAACCCGGAGCATTTTTTGGTGGAATTGATTGTGGTGGAGAACCTGTTGCTACAAACCGCTACTGCTGAAGAAATGGTAAAAATTATTGTAGCTAACCACGACAAATTGATCTAACCCCAAAAACCGATTTATGATACCCAAGATTGTTGTCCTTGACGGCTACACCCTTAATCCTGGTGATCTCACCTGGGATGCCTTGTCGGCTATTGGCTCGCTGACCGTCTACGATCGTACCCCCGCTGAACTAGTCGTTGAAAGAGCGCGTGAAGCCACCATTATATTGGTCAATAAGCAAATCATGGACGCCGCGATGCTCGCGGCCTTACCACAGCTCCGCTTTATTGGCGTTACGGCTACCGGCTACAACAACGTAGACGTTTCAGCAGCCCGGCAACGGGACATCGCAGTAGCAAACGTGGCGGGTTACAGCACCCTGGCCGTTGCCCAGCACGTATTTGCGCTCTTGTTGGAAATGACCAACAAAGTGGCTGCCCACCATGCTTCCGTACAACAAGGGGATTGGTCCCGGCAGGCTGATTTCTCCTACACCCTCGGACCAATTGTAGAATTGAGTTCCCTGCGCCTGGGTATTTATGGGTTTGGGCGGATTGGCCAGGCGGTAGCGCGGGTAGCACTGGCTCTGGGGATGCAGGTGAGCGCCCACCACAAACACCCCCAAAGGGATGCTTTGGAGGGCGTTGATTTTGTAGATTTACCCACTTTGTTCTCTACTTGCCAAGTGGTCACCCTGCACGCGCCCCTGAATACGGCTAATGATCAAATCGTTAATCGCGCTTTACTGGCAACTATGCCGAATCCTGGTTTTCTCATCAACACCGGCCGCGGTGGTTTAGTCAACGAAGCAGATCTGCGGTACTGCCTGGAGCAGGGGCTACTTGCGGGGGCTGCCCTCGATGTACTGCGGGCAGAACCACCACCACCCGACCACCCGCTCTTGTCTGCCCCCAATTGTATCCTTACACCGCATATGGCCTGGGCTAGTGTGTCTGCCCGCCAGCGTTTACTGGCAGAATCCGCGCTCAACGTAAAAGCCTTTTTGGCGGGTGAGCAGCGCAATTGGGTCAGTTAAGCTACGGTATCGACTGGCAATAAGCCAAGTCAATTCAAATAATCGCACGCACAAAGAAGCAAATACAACAAAAGCTGTATATTTGCGCAGTTTTTCCGGGAGGAAGTTTTGGAGGCTCTCCGGGAGAAGCATTTATGTATCTTTCTTTTTCTAATTTAATCGGAATTTTAAATTTTTAAGTTATGCAAGGTAAAGGAATAGTAAAATTCTTCCTTGTGGTGATGATACTGGTCACTTTGATCCAGTACCTTTTTATTCTACCAACAAATCGCGTAGAAAAGGATGCTGAGCGTTACGCGCTCAACCTTTCATCATCCATTGAAGATGAAGCTGCACGCAACACTGCCCACACGGACGCAGTACGTGCATTCCTGGACTCAATGTCCAACGAAACGGTATTTAAGATACCCTTATTGAAATCTTACACTTATCAAGAACTCAAGAGCCAGCAGTTAGCTTACGGTCTGGACTTGAAAGGTGGGATGAGCGTTGTCTTACAGATTGACCTGAGAGAATTAATACGAACCCTTGCCCAAAATTCCAAAGACCCTACATTCCGAGATGCATTAGAAAACGCCTCCAAAGCACAACTTAATGCCCAGAAAGATTTCGTGGCTCTTTTTGCTGATGCCTGGCAAGAAATTCACGGAGAAAAGCGGCTGGCACCTATCTTCCAGCGCAACGAAGCACTCCGGGGCGAGATCAACTACGAGACGTCTGACGCCGAGGTCATCCGTATTTTGCGGACCAAAGCCAATGAGACGGTAGACCTGACGTTCAACCTGCTCAAGCAGCGGATTGACAAATTAGGCGTTGTTCAGCCCAATGTAAGCCTCGACCGCGAACGGGATCTGATCCTGGTAGAATTGCCCGGCATCGACAACCCCGAACGTGCCCGCAACTTCTTGCAAGCTGCCGCCAATCTGGAATTCTTTGAAACGTACCGGATATCGGACGCCCCCATCAGCAATGGTCTGACCCAGGCCAATGAAAAGCTACGGACCATTCTGAACACGGATGCCAGTGACCTGGAAATCCAGTCTATCGATACCTTATACGTTACCGATACCCTCGGCAACGTGTCTACGGAAATTGAGCGTATTGATACGACCTATGCGCAAAACAGCCTTGCCGGTCCTCTTTTCGACCTGATGACGCCCGGTAACGGCGCCATTATTGGTGTAGTGGAACGCAACAAGATGAATCGCCTGAAGGAAGTATTGGACATGGAGCAAATTGCCAATTTGTTCCCTGCTGATGTTCGCTTTCGTTATTCTCGTGATCCTTTCACCAGTACCGTTGGTACGGAATCAAGTGACAATGGCAAGGAGATGTACGAAGTGTACGCCATTAAGATGCCCCGCTCCGGTGAGGCTCCCCTTTCGGGTGACCACGTACAGGACGCCAGCGCCCAACCTGACCCACAAACCAATCAGGTAGCGGTTTCGCTGAGCATGGATCAGGCAGGCGCCAAAACCTGGGCCAGAATGACGACCGAGGCAGCCAATAATGGCAACCGCGAAGTTGCCATCTTACTGGACAACGAAGTGGTTTCCGCTCCCCGGGTAAACGAACCCATTACGGGTGGTTCCAGCCAAATTACGGGCAATTTCAGCCTGGAAGAAGGCAGTGACCTGGCCAGTATCCTCAAAATTGGTAAACTGCCCGCCAGTACCCAGATCATTCAGGAATCGGTCGTAGGTCCTTCGCTGGGTCAAGACAATATTAACCGTTCCATGACCGCCCTGTTGGTAGGATTCCTGATCGTTATTGCGTTCATGATCTTTTACTACGGTGGAGGTGGTGTTATTTCTGTTTTGGCTTTGTTGCTGAACATCCTGTTCATCTTTGGCGCCCTGGCCAGCTACGGCACGGTACTCACCCTGCCCGGTTTTGCGGGTATCATCCTGACCATTGGTATGGCCGTGGATGCGAACGTAATTATCTTCGAGCGTATTCGGGAAGAGTTGCGGGAAGGGAAATCCACCCTGGTTGCCGTAGTTGATGGTTTCAAGAACTCCTATTCTGCGATCCTGGATGCCAACATTACCACGATCCTGACGGCCATGGTCCTTGCCTATTTTGGTCTGGGCCCCATTAAAGGCTTTGCGGTGGTTTTGATCATCGGTGTGTTATCCTCGTTGTTCACTGCCGTACTGGTTGGTCGACTGATGCTGGACAGCTACCTGAAGCGGAATAAAGAAATCAGCTTTAGCACCAGTTTTTCCAAAAATGCTTTTGCCAACCTGAATGTGGATTGGTTGGGCAAGCGGAAAGTTGCCTACGTCATATCTGGTACCTTGCTGGTCATCAGCTTTATTTCTTTCGCGGTTCGCGGATTTGAATTTGGCGTAGACTTTAAAGGTGGATACAACTACAATGTTACTTTTACCCCCGGCAGTAACGTGGATGCGAATACTCTCCGGGCTAGCCTGACGGATGCTTTTGGTGGCAAAACCCCCACGGTTAAGGCCGTAGCTGACGTTAACACTTTCAATGTTGTTACCGACTACCTCATCGACGCTCAGGATGAAGCGGGCCAGGACAAACCAGAAGACAAGGTCATGCAGGCCCTCCACGCCGGTGTTTCCAAAGCCGTTGGCAAAGACTTGTCCTACGACAACTTCAGCAATGCTGGCGGAGTGGGTACCCACATCACCAGCTTCACCAAGGTAGGGCCCACCATTGCCGACGATATCACGCGCAGTGCATTCTACGCCGGTATCTTTGCGCTCCTGCTCATCTTCCTGTACATCTTTATCCGCTTCAGCAAATGGCAATATTCGCTGGGTGCCGTAGCGGCCTTGTTCCACGATACCCTGATTGTATTGGGTGTCTTTTCCTTGGGACACGGGGTACTGGGCTTTAGCATGGAGATCGACCAGGCCTTCATTGCGGCTATCCTGACGGTGATCGGTTATTCGATCAACGATACGGTGATCGTTTTTGACCGCTTACGGGAATACCTGGGTAATTATACCAGTGGTGATACCAAAACGGTCCTGAACAACGCCATCAACAGCACGGTAAGCCGTACGGTTATTACCTCCATGACTACGCTGTTTGGCGTATTTGTGCTCTTCCTCTTCGGTGGAGATACCATCAAAGGATTCTCTTTTGCTATCCTGGTAGGTATCCTGGTAGGTACCTATTCGTCAATTTTTGTGGCTACGCCGTTGGTTTACGATTTGGCCCACGACCTGGGTACCAAAAAGAAGACCGATGATGGTCGCAAGAGTTTCTCCAAAGCTGCTGAAAAAGCATAATCGCCTTTCTACAGCGACCAGTATCGACAAGTTTTAGCACCAGCGCCGTTCCGGAATTCCGGAACGGCGCTGGTCGTTTAGGCACGCATTCCAGGTTGTTTTTCTTGCTAAAGACTAACCGCCGACCAACCAAGCGGTTAGTCGAAGCAATTAAGCAACAATAATTTGGCGAAAATCGTTTTCTTTAAGCATATAAGTTCAGCAAAAAGTTCACCTGATGATCAAACACCTTTCCATCCTGGGCCTGCTCCTGTTTTCTCTGGGCGCCTGTACCTACACCATGAAAATCCAGGACGGCGCTATGGCCGTCGATCGCAAGCAGTACGCCGTGGCCATTAAGCTGCTCAAGAAGGAATACAGCAAGGCGGATACGCGTATCGAAAAAGGCAAACTCGCCTATTTGATGGGCCAGTCTTACGACGCCCTCCACCAGGGGCCCGACGCCATTAGCTGGTACAAAATCGCTTACGACAACCAGTACGGCGTAGACGCGCTGCGCGATTACGCCTTTGCCTTAAAACAAGCGGAACAATACACCGAAGCCGCCCGGGTCTTCAAGGAATTGGGGCTGGAAATCGGTAGCCCTTACGAATACCGCAAAGAAATTCGCGCCTGCGAAGTGGCTGCCGAATGGGCCCAGGAAAAACGCCGGGCTTACGAAGTAGAAGTACTGCCCTTCAATGCCGCCGCCGCTGATTATGCGCCGACCTTGTACGGGGAGAATGAGCTTGTGATTACCTCCGACCGGTCGGCAGCCACGGGCGACAAAACCTACAACTGGACTGGTCAAAGTTTCAGTGATTTGTTCGTGGTCAACCTCGAATCCAGTACGGTTACCCCGTTTCCGGCTGGCATCAATTCGGATGACAACGAGGGAAGCGCAGCGTTTAGCCCTGATGGCAAGCGGCTACTCTTTACCCGTTGTACCGCCCCCAAGGGAGAAGATGCCTACTGTAAAATCATGCTCAGCACAAAAATCACCGACGGGACCTGGGGGCCGGTAGCGCCCCTACCCTTTCAAAAGGCGGGCATCAATTACATGCATCCCGCTATGTCGGCTGATGGTCAGACGCTTTACTTCAGTGCGGATGACCCCGAAGGATGGGGTGGGTTTGACCTCTACGCCAGTACCTACAACAACGGCAACTGGCAGGAGCCCAGCCTCTTGAGCCGGGCCATCAATACCCCTAATGATGAACAGTTTCCTTTTCTGGATAACGATACCCTCTATTTTGCCTCTGCTGGTCATACGGGCATGGGGGGGTTAGATGTTTTTCGCTCGAACAAGCTCCCCTCCGGAAACTGGGCACCGCCGGTAAACCTGAAAACACCCATTAATTCCGGCAGCGATGATTTTGGCTTCGTCATTGACCGGCGAACCCCCGTCACCCGCAACAGCACCCTGGCGACGGGCTTCTTTACTACCCGCCGGGGCGAGGTAGGAGGCGATGATATCTATCGCTTCTACCAGGTGGTCTTACCGCCAGAGCCCATCCCTGACGTTGCGCCGGAATACCGGAACCTCCTGGATGTGTACGTGGTAGAGAAAATATTCCAGGAACCCGGCAACCCCAATAGCAAGGTACTGGGCCGGCGACCGCTGCCGGGGGCCAGTCTGACCATCCAGGTTGGCAAAGAAGAACGAACGGTTGCCGTGGATGAGGAAGGCAAAGTAAGCCTAACCCTTCAGGACAATACGCGCTACGAATTTTTCGCCAGCCAGACCGGCTATCTGAACAATGATGCCGTATTCAGTAGCTTTGGCCTGGGCAAAGACCCTAATCGCCCGGAGCAGTTGTACGAACTGGAAATTGTCTTGGATAAAGTTTTCCTCAACCAGGAGATTGTACTGGAAAATATTTACTACGATTTTGATAAATTCTTCATCCGGGATGATGCCAAACCCACCCTCACCGCCCTGGCGAATATCCTGAAAAAGAACCCCACGATCAATATCCAGATGGGTAGCCACACCGACTGCCGCGGCGGTGACACCTACAACCAGGAATTGAGCCAGAAACGCGCCCAGGCGGCCGTAGACTTCCTGATCCAGGAAGGTATTAACGCGAGTCGCCTGGCGGCCATCGGCTACGGCGAGAGCCAGCCCGAAGCTACTTGTTTGTGTACCCGTTGTACCGAGGAGGAACACCAGCAGAACCGGCGGACGACGTTTAAAATTGTGGAATAACAGCTCATTCACCGCCCCAACTCCCGCCACCCTTTCCAGATGATCTCCACGTCGGTGGCCGTCTGGTAGTCTTTGGCGTAAAGCAAATTGAGGCGGTGAATGGTGGCTTCGTCGAGCTGGTTGGCATCGATCAGGTGGAGCGGCGGTAAAACGCCAGGTTTGAGCCGGGGCAACACGTCCAGGCTGCCATCAGCAGGATCATAGCCGACCCACGAGCACTGCCCGCCAAGGGTGCGCAAGCAATTTCGCAACAATCCACCCGGGGTCCGTACCAGCAAGAGTTGCAAGGGAAAAGTAAGCAGCAACAGCACGGAAATGCCCACGTCGAGTAAGCGCTTATTGCGCCTTTGCAGGGGCTGGGCGATGCGGAATTGTATATCGATGGTGTACAGTTCGCCACTGGTGTTTTTGGAATGGCTACCAATAATACTGAGGCTGTCTTCGGGTAGAATTTTGTACAACAAATGGGGGCCCAGCTGGCTCATCCACTTCATGATGGCCTGGGTGCGGAGGTCTTTAGAACAAAAAATGAGTTCTTCGATCTTATAAATGCGGACAATTTCCTGCAGTTGATCAAAGTTTCCCAGGACATCTTGCCCAACCGCCTGGTCCGAAGGGCTTACCCGTCCTACCATATTGGTGCGTACGCCTGCCTTTTGCAACAATTGCAACGCCCGGTTGGCCTCACTTTCACTGCCGATGACCACCAGCCGACGTTGCTGCTCCTGGCCAATGGCCAATGACCGGTAGCGGGTAAAATACAAGATCCAACGGGTCACAACCGTAGCAAAGAAGGCCCAGGCGGCCCCCAGTAAGATCAGGGCCCGACTGCTGCGGTATTCCGGTTCCAGAAAGCCGTAGATAGCGGCTAACAAGAGCGTACCGATTACCAACCCCCGCAATAAGCGGCGCAGGCGAAAAGGTTCGTCGTAGCCGCCCGTAAAAAAGATGCTGCCCAACCAGATGAAGACGTAGAGGGGGAAATTGAGGTTGCGCACCGAAGGATCGTAGTAATCGGGGTCGTGAAAATGGTAGTTGGCCCAAAAATGCTGGAGGAAAACCAAGCCAAAGAAAATCAATATCCCTTCGAGCAAAGGCAGGTAGATACGTCGAAAAAGATTACTTACCAAAGTCATTCCCGCCCGCAGGTATATGGCGCCCTGCAACATGCCCACGAACAGATCAGCCTGGTGCCCCTGGAAATGCTTGCGGGCAAAGATGATCATCGCCTGGTAGAAGGCCTTTACGTAATTCAGGCTCCCTTTCTTGGTACTTTCGCCTTTGTAGTGGATGATCGTGGCGGTAGGCAGGTAATAATTGACGTAGCCGGCCTGCACGATCCGGTAAGAAAGGTCAATATCTTCGCCGTACATAAAAAAGGCCTCATCGAGCAGGCCCACCTCGTCGAGTACCGAGCGGCGGAGCAGCATAAATGCCCCGGCCAGTACTTCTACCTGGTGGGTCTCCATTTCGGGTAGGTACCCCAGGTGGTAATGGTTGAACAAGCGGGAATGGGGAAAAAGACGAGCCAGTCCGAATGTCTTGGCGAACGCCACCCACGGCGACGGAAAGCCACGCTTGGACTCCGGCAAAAAATTGCCGGCGCCATCAATCATGCGCACGCCCAGGCCACCTGCCTGCGGATGGGCATCCATAAAAGTGACACACTTCTCGAAAGTATCTTCTTCAACGACGGTATCGGGATTGAGCAGCAGGACATACTCGCCTGATGATTGACGGATCGCCTGGTTGTTGGCAATGGAGAACCCGGGATTATCGCGATTCGCCAGGAGAATAACTTCCGGGAATTTTTCGCGCACCATGGCGACGGAATCGTCCACCGAGTTGTTATCGACCACAAAAACTTCTGTCGTCAATCGGCGTGCCGCCTGCCGGACGGCAAGTAAAGCCTGTTCCAGAAAGTGACGAACGTTGTAGTTGACGATAACGACGGTTAACTTCATGCCCTAGTCTAACTTGTAGGGCGTCCGGGCCACAATACTGCGGCCAAGAGTCACGCCATCCGCATATTCCAACTCCCCGCCAAAAGAAACGCCTCGGGCAATGGTACTGATCCTCACGCCACTATCCTGGATTTGCCGGGTCAGGTAGTAGATGGTTGTTTCGCCTTCAATGGTCGGGCTAATGGCCATAATAATTTCCTGGACCTCCTCCTGGCTGGCCCGGGCAATGAGCGATTCTATATTCAGTTCTTGTGGCCCGATCCCTTCGATGGGTGAAATTACCCCACCCAGTACGTGGTACTGCCCCTGGTACTGGCCCGTTTCTTCAATGGCCATGACGTCACGGATACTTTCTACCACGCAAATCAACTGTTTATTTCGGCGTTCATCCCGGCAGACCATGCAGCGTACTTCATCGCTGAGGTTGTGGCAAATTTCACATTCCCGAATTCCTGCTCTCATTTTGTCCAGGGCCTGGACAAATTCGGTAGTTACGGCTCCGGGTTGTTGTACCAGGTGCAAAACCAACCGCAGGGCCGTTTTACGCCCGATGCCCGGTAAACTGGAAAAAGCAGCAACTGCCGTTTCAATTAATTTGGAAGAAAATTGCATATTTCTTTAATTCGTGCCGGGCAAAGATAAGTAAGCCCCGCTTAGCATTTTTAGTTTGCAACAACAATTGCGTGGCCGGTTAAACCAAACTCGCCTCAACCTGTTGTGTTTTCGCAAGGATATTTCAGTAAAATATTGCATTTTTGCGCGCAGCACTGTCTAAAAGTGCACTTGAACCAAGAAAACAGTAAAGATTATGGCCGAAGTCATTCGCATGCCTCGCATGAGTGACACCATGGAAGAGGGAAATATTATCGGTTGGCTGAAAGCCGAAGGAGAAACGGTGGAAGCCGGTGAGACTTTGGCCGAAGTAGAAACCGACAAGGCGACCATGGAGTTGGACAGCTACTTCGATGGCGTTTTGTTGCACATTGCCGTAAAGGAAGGTCCTGTTCCCATCGATGGTATTATTGCCGTCATTGGCAAAGCCGGTGAAGATTGGCAAGCTGCTGTGAAGGCAGCTGATGGCGGTGCTGCCAGCAATGACAGTACCCCCGCCGAACCAACTGCCGAACCAGCTCCGGCAATGGCGTCACCTGAAACCGCAACCGTAGCTCCCAGTGCGGATGAAAACCGCATGAAAGCCTCTCCACTAGCCCGGAACATGGCCAAAGAAGCTAACGTTGACCTGGCTAAACTGGCAGGATCTGGCGATAGTGGCCGCATTGTAAAAAGAGACATTGAAGCGGCAATTGCCCAACAAGGCACTGCTCCGGCTCCCAGCGCGGCTCCGGCTCCAACTCCGGCTACCGCCTCACCAGCCACCCCGGCTGCACCTAAAAAGGAAGCTCCGGTGGTTATGCCATTCGCCTATGGCGGAGGCAGCGGTGACAACTTTGAAGATGTGCCGCTTTCGCAAATGCGTAAAGTAATCGCCCGACGGCTGGGAGAAAGTAAATTTAGCGCCCCCCATTTCTATCTCACGATTGAAATGAACATGGCTAAGGCCATAGCCTTACGGACCCGGATCAATGAAATCGCTCCTACAAAAATTTCTTTTAATGACCTGGTGATTAAAGCCGCCGCTGCTGCGTTGCGCTTACATCCGGCCATTAACAGTTCCTGGATGGGTGACTTTATCCGGATCAATAAAGACATCAACATCGGGGTAGCGGTAGCAGTAGCTGAAGGCCTCCTGGTTCCGGTGGTACGCTATGCCGACATCAAGACCCTCTCGCAGATCAATGCTGAGGTGAAAGCCCTGGCAGGAAAAGCCAAAGAGCGCAAGCTCCAGCCCGACGAGATGACGGGCAATACCTTTACGATCTCTAACCTGGGCATGTTTGGTATTGAAGAGTTCACGGCGATCATCAATCCTCCTGATGCCTGTATCCTGGCAGTTGGTGGAATCATTGAGAAGCCCATCGTGAAGAATGGTGCCATCGAAGTAGGGAACATGATGAAGGTAACCCTTTCCTCCGACCACCGCGTGGTGGACGGTGCTTCCGCTGCTCAGTTTCTACTGACGTTTAAAGAAATTATGGAAGATCCTATTCGGTTGATGGTATAAACAGACTGATTGCAATACAAAACGCCACACCTTCCAGCCTGGATGGTGTGGCGTTTTTGCGTGTACGGTATCCCACTTTACCCTTTTTCCTCCTTTACCCGCTTATCACTTCTCTGTCTACCAACTCCGCCGGTCCCACTTCTTGGTACCGACAATGGCTTGCGGATAGTGACTACCAATCTTCACGTGGTGTTCTTCCTGTTCAGCAAATTTGAGCTGATCGGGTATGTGTACCAGTTCGGCGGGCAATTCTGCCAATTCCGGCAGCCATAATTTGACGTATTCTCCTTTGGGGTCGTAATTACGGGCCTGTTTGATAATATTGAAGTAGCGGTTTTCCCGGGGATCACTACCTACACCCGCCACGTAGTTCCAGTTGCCCCAGTTGCTGGTTACATCGTAATCAATGAGCAAGGATTCAAAATATTCCGCACCCATTTGCCAGTTCACGTTTAAGTCGTTGACCAAAAAGCTGGCCACATTCTGTCGGCCCCGGTTTGACATGAATCCCGTAAGATTCAATTCCCGCATATTGGCATCAATAAAGGGAACGCCCGTCTCACCTTCCAACCAGCGACTGAACAGCTCCCAATTGTCGCGCAGGTCCGTGCGTTCTTCGGCTTTGGTACCCCCTTTCAGAAAGATCTTCTTTTCGTACTTCTTGGCCATCATGCGAAAGAAGTCGCGCCAGAGCAATTCAAAAAACAACCAGTACGTGCTTTTATTGGCGCCGCGTTCCGCTTCGTAACGCGTGAGCTCGGCATAGACCATTTTCGGTGACAGACAACCCAAGGCTAACCAGGGCGAAAATTTGGAAGAATAATCGCCCCCGATCATCCCGTTCCTGGTTTCCTTGTAATCCCTGATTAAGTCGGAGTCCCATAAATAGTAGCGCAGGCGTTCCAGTGCGGCTGACTCCCCACCTTTGAAGGCCAACACGCGCCGGGAGTCAGGGATTATCGGGTCATGGCCAAAATCGGTTAACTCCGGAAGAATTCCGGGAATAATATCCGTTGAGAAGGCCGGAACATGGACAGGTACCGCTAGCGGTTCCCGTACGGGAACAATGCGCTCTACTTCTTTGCGGTATTGGGTGAATACATCCGGGGTATGGCTGATTGGGAAGGGCAGGTCAGCGGTGTAATAGAGCATTTTACCACGGGTGTAGCGAATTTCCTGCCCAACTTCCCAAAGTTTCTTCTCCAGTTCGTCCTGAACGAACAACTCTTCCTCGGTGCGTTCCCGGTTGCAGAAGACCCAACTGGTGCGGTTTTCCCGGGCCAACTCAAAAATTATTTCCTCTGGTTTGCCCACCCGAATGACCAACTCATTTCCTAATTTACGCAGGTTCCTGCGTAAATCTTCCACGGCTTCAATGACAAATTGGGTTCGATATTTACCTGCTTTGGGGAAATCAAACCACCGGGTACGCCCCTTGTATACCCTTTCATCAAAAATGAAAACGGGTAGTATTTCATCCGCGACTTTGAGCGCCTGGGTAAGGGCTTCATTGTCATGAACCCGCAAATCTTGTCTAAACCAAACTATTGCTCTGCGCAAACTCATAGGAGAAAGTATTTTAAATCACAACCAAAGTATATTGTTCTTTTTGAAAGTATTGAAAGTTTAACAAAAAAACAATAGCTTGGTTGGTGGAAAAAAGTAATTTCGTTAATTAATTCTTTCGGACGACAATAACGGCTATTCGGCTGTAACTTGACAACATATAGGCCGCCATTGGTGTTGAAATATTTTGGATCCTTACAAAAAACAGCCCATGACAACACCTCGTTTTTCGTTCGCAATTTCCGGGCTAAAGGTTTGGGTGGTTTGCTTTTTTTGCTTGCTGGGTTGCAACCGACCTGATCCACTACCTGTTCTGGGCCCCTACGAAAAGCTGGATGGCAATAAAATTTACCATCCTGTTCCCGATTTCCAGCTCCTGGATCAGAACGGTGATACAGTAAGCACTGCCAGCCTGAAAGGCAAATTGCGGATCGTTGATTTTTTCTTTACCTCCTGCCCAAGTATCTGCCCCAAGGTACAATTACAAATGTTAAAAATACGGGAAGCTTTCCCCGCTGAAGAGCAGTTGGTTTTGTTGTCCTACAGCATCGATCCCAAGCGCGATACCGTTGAACGATTGTTGCACTATGCGACCAACCTCGGCATCACCGACGCCCGCAAGTGGCATTTCCTCACGGGTGACCGACAGCAAATCTACGATCTGGCCGATGACTATTTCAATATCGTTGTGGAAGACGCTTCCGCACCCGGCGGCTTTGACCACTCTGGGCGCATCGTTTTGGTGGACACCGCTGGCTACATTCGCGCCTATGCCAATGGTCTCAATCCTGCATCCGTTGACACATTGCTCGAAGACATTCAACAATTACTAAACAAATAACTTATGCGATTGGCATCAAGCGGCACATTTTTTTTACTCTTATGTCTGGTCCTCTTCAATATGGGATGCGGCAATGAACCCTTTACCCAAGGCAAAAATCTTTACACCACGCATTGTGAAAATTGCCACATGGCAAACGGTACCGGCCTGGGCGGAAACATTCCGCCGCTGGCGCAATCTGACTATCTGCAAACCCAGCAACAAAAAATTGCCTGCATTATCCGTTACGGGCAGGCCGATACCATTGTGGTCAACGGTGTCACCTACAACGAGCCCATGGCTGGCGTCAAAACCCTCAATGAAGTCCAACTCGCCAACCTCATCAACTACCTCAACCAGGCCTGGGGCAACGACTATGGGTTTGTAACCGTAGAACAGGTTCATCAACAGTTAGTTGGATGCAAGTAAATGCTTACCTTGTAAGCCTTGTTTCTATTAAGCTAACGTCATGCGAATAGGTATGCTCATCGTGGTTTTGTCAATGGCTGGTCATGGATTGTTCGCCCAGCCACCTGAAAACGACGACTGCATGGGGGTCATCGACCTGGGGAGGGCACCCTATTGCCCGGATAGTAGTGATCCGGTAAATACAGCGGCTATTTTTAGCAATAGCCATGCAACAGCCTCCTCAATTGGCGCTGGTAACAATCCCACTTGTTTCAATGGGGGCACGGTACAGCGCGATGTCTGGTTTGCCTTTACCACCAGCGATACCATTATTGATTATACCATCACCGTAACCGGCGTGCCGGGGCCCGCCGGGGAACCAGCTCTCCTGAATCCCCAGGTAGCTTTGTACCGGGGTGTCTGTGCGGTTAATAGCCTGGCCGAATTGTTGTGCGCATCAGCCTCGCCGGGCCAGAACAGGGTTGTACTCCAGGCGGAAGGATTGACGCCCAATATTACCTATTTTCTGCGCATCAATGATTTTTCCGAAACGGCTACGTCTCCTGCCGGCAGTTTCAGCATCTGTATTGATAAAAGAAACCCGATCCATCTGATCAGCGAAGGTAGCTCTACCGCCTGCAGTGGTCTGCTCTATGATGCTGGTGGCCCGGATGGCGATTACAGCAACAACGAGAACCACACCTTTACCATCTGCCCTACCCCTCCCTCTGCCTGCATCAACTTTACCCTTTCGTATTTTAATATCGAATACAATGATTTTGCCACCACGGACCAACTCCTGTTTTACGATGGTGCCGCCGCCTTGCCGGGCAACCTCATTACAGCTATTGGCGGCATTGATTATGCCTCGGCATCTTCCGGTGTATGCTTTGCGGTTCAGGCAACCAGTGGCTGCCTGACGGTCCAGTTTGTTTCGGATGGCTCCGCTACTTTCGATGGTTTTGCGGGCAGTTGGACCTGTTCGGCGGTGCCTTGTGTTGTGAACAGCCCCATTTCCGTTGACGCGACGGCCTCGGCCCAGGCCATCATCACTGCCTTGTCGACACCCCAAACCCAAGCTACCATTACGCACATTGACTGCGGGGCTGGCGCTTACGGGACCTTTGCGGCTGGCGACAACACCGATCTGGGGCTCCGCCAGGGTTTGCTCCTCACCACGGGAGAGTTGCGTTACGCCCCTGGCCCGAATTTTTCGCCGGGAGATGGCAATATCTTTACGGCCGACTTAGGAAGCCCCGGTGATGTAGACCTGGATACACTCTCGACGCTTTTTGGCAACGGAACCCGTTCCCAGGATGCCTGTGTCATTGAACTCGACGTTTTTGCCAATACCAACGAATTGGCCTTTGAGTACATCTTTGGTTCAGAAGAATACCCCGAATTTGCCAACGACGATTACAACGACATCTTTGCCTTTCTGATCTCTGGCCCAGGAATTGCCGGCTTACCGGCACTCAACAACCAGCTGAATATTGCTACCCTCCCGGGAACCAATACCTTTGTGGAGATTAACAGCGTCAACAACCTCAACAATTGGGAATATTACCGCAACAACGAAGTAGGGCTGAGCCTGCAGTACGATGGGCTGACGGCTGATTTTTTGGGCGTAAAGAAAAGCCTGACCGCCCGGGCTACGGTGACACCCTGCCAAACTTATCACCTCAAGCTGGCCATTGCCGATCGTTTTGATGGTATTTATGATTCGGGGGTATTTATTGCCGAATTGCGCGGGGGCACACCGGAAATTGCCGTTAACTTCAATTCGGGTGTCGACTACCTCATTGAAGGGTGCACCGATCAGCCCGATGAAATCGTCTTTCGCATGGACAATCCACCCGGCGCTGCCGTTGCCTACAACGTTGTACTCGGCGGCACCGCCACCCTGGGGCTGGATTACACCTTGGCGCTACCGCCACAACTTACTTTTGCCCCCGGAACCAACGAAATCGTGTTTCCGGTCAGCGTACTGACAGACCTGAACGACCAGGAAGGCACCGAAACGGTCACGATCATGCTGACCAGGGATTTTGGCTGTGGCCTGGTCATCCTGGCGGAACTTGAAATTGAATTACGGGATCGACTCCGGGTCGACATCAACACCGGACAGGATACCGTCCGCTTGTGTATGAACACCCGTACGGAACTGGTGGTGGAAGGAGCTACCACCTATTTCTGGACCCCAGTTAGTGTCTTCGACAACCCGACCTCCAGTACGCCGCTGGCTACGCCGGCAGAAGATGGCTGGGTTTACGTCGTAGGGCAGGTCGGGCCGGGCTGTGTGGCTACTGATTCCATCTATTTGCTCCAGGCTACCCCCAGGGTAACTATTGCAACCGCAGCAACTGCGCTTTGTCGAGGGCAAAGTATTTCGCTTAGTGCTGAAACCAATACCAATGGGGAGGGACTAACCTGGTCGCCAGACGATGGTAGCCTGAGCGCTACTACGGGTTTAACCGTAGAGGCTTCTCCCAGCGTCAGCACCTATTATTTCGCTGACGTTCAAGTGAATGGTTGTGCGGTGAAAGATTCCGTTTACATCCAGGTTGATTCCTTGCCGCAATTGTTGACGATCACCGCCGATCCTGCGGAAAATCGCTATTGCCAGGGAGAACGGGTTGTTTTGTCTTCGCCGGCCTACGATCCTGCTCACTATGCCAATATCATGCACACCTGGTCGGGCATTGGATTGGAAACTGCTGATTCCCTTTACAATATAATATTGACGGCAACGGACACCTTCACCTACCAGCGGATGACCACCAACGGAGGGTGTGTAGCGGTAGCGGAAGTTACCCTTCATGTGATTACAGCCGAAGGTATAACTATTCAACCCCGCGATCCCCTTATTTGCCTGGGAGAAAGTATCGACCTGGTTGTCAACTCCACTGCTGGTGGCACGATCAGTTGGTCACCCGCTACCGCTTTGTCTTGTGCAGATTGCTTTGCCCCAACAGCGTCGCCAATGGTCACGACGGTTTATTCCCCCAGCATTACCATCGAAGGTTGTACGTTCCTGCCAATGGTTTCTGTGCGGGTAAATAGCCCACCATCCATCCAGTTGATCGACAACCAGGCCATCTGCTCAGGAGATACGGTACAACTCAATTTAGCTGTTCCTGCGGCGGGGGTAGACTATTTTTGGACATCACTCCAGGATCCCAACTTCAGCAGTAACGATCCGGGGTTAAGGATTTCCCCAAATGAATCGGATACCTATACCCTCACCGCCAGCAATGACTGTGGCGCAGCCATGGAACAGACGGCAACACTTTTCGTAAACACACCTCCGGCAGGATTAACCATAGCCGCAGTACCCGTGCTTACGGGTACCCACCCGACGGTAGATCTGGCGGCAGACGTTGCCGATGGTGGTGGAAGTGGCACCTTTGAATGGACGCTCGCAGGCGTTTTAATCGGGACCAACACCCCCCTGGTGGGGTATCAACCGGCAGCAGCGAATTTACCCGCCTATGCAGTGGTCACTTACCGCAATGCCTGCGGCGTACTCACGGACTCGGTCCTGCTGCAGCTGCTGGACTACCGGATTCCCACTATTTTCTCCCCTAACGGAGATGGGGTAAATGACGTCTTTAAGCCTTTTATACAGGGAACGGTAGATCAACTGACCATGGAGATCTACAACCGTTGGGGGCAACTGGTTTTTGCAACTAACGACCCGGCCAATTTCGGCTGGGATGGATTGTACAAAGGCCAGCCAGCCCCGGCGGATGTGTACCTTTACCACATCCGCCTGGGTATTACCGGCGAAAATTTGACCACAAGTGGACAGGTCACCTTGGTTCGATAGCCCGTTTCTCTCCCTTAATTGGAGGAAGCACGGGTCTTAATAATGATCACACCGTTGTTACCTTCCTCCCCGTAAATCGTGGTTTCGGTTTTTCCGGCCAAAACCCGCACCGAGGTGATATCCCGGACATTGACCGCATTATCAGCAAGGGAATAACTGTGCCCGATGGGGTTGCCATCAATAACATAAAGCGGATCCGAACTCAGGACAAAACTGCTAATGCCCCGAATGACCACTTTGGTTCCCGGTCCAGAACCGGTAACCTGGATGCTTGGCTGCATGCGGAGCACCTGATCCAGGCTTTGTAAATTGGAATAATCTACGGTTTGCCGGGGCGTTCCTCCGGAAGAGGTCACACAACTCCAGGACAACAACAAACCTAGCAACAAGGTGAGGGAGAGCTTTGATAAATTTTTCATTAATACCTTATTTATTAATTAATTACTGATGCACTAACCTCCACCCAGAATCCGGCGGTGTTAGCAGAAATCTTATTGTCATACATCGCCCCACAGGTAGCGGCCGGCAAGTAGAATCGCCCGGCATACGTTGCCGTTAGATAAACCACGTAGGTTTTGGTTTGGCTACTGTTCAGGTTGAAGAAAGTACAGACCCGGTCATCGCGAAAATCGCGGTAAGCGTAGTCATCCTGAGGGCTTACCGCCACCCCTTCGAAGCGGGTATTGGTGATTTCCCAGCCAGCCGGAAACACTTGTTCCAAAGCGAGTTGTTCATACGGATAATTGACCGTTCCCGGATGAGTGATGGTCACCAGGGCTACGAAATCGGTTCCTTGCTCCAAATTGGTGACATCCACACTACGACCATTGGCATCCTGGTAGTTAACGTTCAACATTAATTGGTTCTGTGTCGCCTGCTCCGACGCCGGCAGCGGCTGTCCCTGCCTGATGATGCTGGCGAAAAGCTTCTGTTTGCTGGTGTTTTTCACCCGTACAAAGCCGGAGCGATCCGCCAGGTTGATTTGCATGAAGGGGTGATCGGCACCCGCATCGATGGCTTTGCCTCCTTCCTGCTGCAAGGTAAACGTGTAGGTTGAACTCAATTTTTCGTTTTCTCCTACGTATTTGCTGAGCGCCAACAAACTATAGGCAATTTCGTGGGTACTCAACCAGGCGCCCGAGCTGAGGTCGGCTGAAAGGAACTGTACTTGTTGGTCCGCAGCGGCTTGTTTTTTCAGCAGCAACAACGTCTCCAGGATCATGGCATTATCGCGCAGGGCCGAGCCGAAGGTATTGCCCAATTCCCGATAGGCCGCCACCTGGGTGTCCACCTTGTTGATGAGTTGTTCTGCCGCAGCCTGCTGTCCGGCCAGGGCGTAGGCTGCCGCGAGTCGCCAGCGACTGGCTTTGCTCAATTGGCCACGCTCCCGCAGCCGGTTCATGGCGCCCAGTTCTGGCTGCCCGGCCAGCGCCAGGGTATAGAGGCGGTAAGCCTGGTCGAGTTCGTAACTTTCCTTGCTGATATGCCCGAGATCGGCCAGGGAAGGATCCCAGCGCCGTGCCGATTCTTTCTGGAAGCGCAGGCAGTTTTCCAACAGCCCCGCCGGCAAGGTGTAGCCCCTGGCCTTGGCGGCCAGCAGAAAATGGCCCGCATAATTTGTCGACCAGGAAGCAACCTCCGTTTGGTTGGGCCAGTAGGCAAAACCTCCCTTAGCCGTCTGAAATTGACGCAGCCGCTGAAGTGCTGCCGCTACATTGGCTTTTGCGGTATTCTCCTGCTTTTGGGTCAGTTGCATAAAATTAGCCAGGTACAATTGGGGGAACCCAGCCGATACCGTTTGCTCCAGGCAACCGTAGGGATAACTGATTAGGTAATCGAGGCGGCGTTCCAGGTCGATGGGTGGCAGGTTAGTCATCTCCAGGGTACCCATACGCGTACCGGCCGATCCGAAGGGCGAATACGTTCGTTCCCCTTCCTGCCCTGGCGCCAGCACAAAACGCTCCACCAACGTCTGGCGGGGATTGGGATTGCGCACATCGATTTCTATTTCCTGGGTAGCCCGCTCTCCCCCACCCTCGGCAACAATCCGGAATTTGGCGATTCCGGTTGCATTGCCTACGGCTACCGGAAAGCTGACCAGGTCATCTCCAATATTGGTGAAGTTGAGTTGTTGGCGGGTATTGGTCAATTTGACCAACCCGGTGGTTTCTTCCAGGCGAATACTGACGTTACCCAGCCCTTTTTTCATGGCAAAGACATTGACGGGCAACTCCAGGGATTCGCCGATTCCGAGCACCCGCGGGAGGGTGGCTAAAACCATCAGGGGTTTGCGCACCGGAACGGTCTTTTCGGTAGACCCATAAGCCCGGGGGGCGGCGGCTACAACCATTGCACGCACCGCACCAATGTAATTGGGCATTTTGATGGTATGTTTAGCCCGGCCCTTGCGCCCCAACTCAAAGGGGCCCAGGTGAATCACTACTGGCTCGAAGCGATTGGCGCGCTCAGCGGGCTTCGCCCCCGTCAGATCACCGTCACCACCAATACTTAGGATTTGATCCATTTGAATGGCCTGTTTGCCCAGTACGAAATTGTACATGTCCCAGGTTTTTACACCCAATGCTTCCCGGGCAAAAAAAGCATCGTGGGGATTGGGGGTTTTAAACCGGGTCAGACTCAGTAGCCCTTCGTCGACAATATCAATGGTGTAGGTCATGGCCTGTCCGGTAGCTTCCTGCACTTCCACCGTAAAGGACTGCTCGGGCTTGATTTCGGCGGGCAGGTTAACGACGGGTTTCAAGATCGTCATCGGATCCTCTACCCCGATCGGAATGACACCGTAAGCCCGGATGGGCATGTCATTTTGTTCCTGGTCATGGGGCTGTATGACGGCTAAGCTGGCATAGACCGTGGGCGACATGGCTGGTGTTGTTTTGAAAGTAAAGGTATTGTCGCCCGCCTTGGTGTCCAGCCAGCGCTCTTCCAACACGCCCAAACCATTGGCCAAACTGAGCAATGCCCGCCCCTTGCCACCGGCCGGAAAGGTCAGTTTTACTTGTTGGCCCACCTGGTAGCTATCCTTATCCGCACTGAAGGTCAGCATGGTGGCTTCCTCCGAGAACTCCTGCTCATTGTACCAGGGTGAGCCCGCGTACACGTAACCGCTGGTGCAGTGCCCCGAGCTTTGGTCGCAAACGCGGAGCAGGTAGCGCCCCCATTCCGCGACGTTGATGTCCCAACTGGCACGCCCCTGGGCATTGGTCTTACGGGTTACGTTGGCCAAACTGCTGAGGTTGCGATCCCGGGAATAGCGGGATCCGTTGACATCGTCGTCATCCCACCACCAGCGCCACTCCACCCGGTAAAGTTCAGCTTTTAATGTTCGCCCGGCGGCAGCTTCGCCAGCGTAGTTGGCACTGGCCAGTTCTATGACCGTCTTCTCACCGACCGTTATTTGTGGGCTACCGTAGCGATTGGTGGGTAGTAAAAGGCCGGCGTAAAAATCAAAAGGATGAACTTCTACGCTTTGATTATCGGTACTGAAATTTCCGCCAGATTCGTAAACCCGGCTGCGCAGGCTCATCATCAGAGGGCCGGCGGCCGTAGTAGCCTGGGGAAGCTTCACCGCAAAAGTGCCCTCTCCGGCAGCATCCAAGTCGCCATCAAAAACAACGGCCGTATTGGCTGTTTGGGTGTTTTCTGCATCCCGGAAGAGGTAATCTTTAAACCGGGGAAAACCATCCTTGCGGAGGCTGAAACTCGCTTCTACGTTGGCTTTCAGGTTGGCCGCTGGTGCCCCGTGCAACCAGGCGGCCGTTAATTTAACTTCGCCGCTGCCGCCGCTTAGGCGCAGCGGGGTCTCCGCAAATTTCAAGTCAATTTTAATGCGGTTAGGTTTAACCGTCTCTATCCGGATCGTTTTTTGGAAATGAGCACCACCAGTAATCACCTTGGCTTCCCAGATTCCGGTAGGACTATCGGCCTGGGTCTTGAACCACAAGGGATAAATCATGCCCTGGGGCGTCACGCCCACTCGCTTTTCCACCAATTGTCCCCGGGCGTCACGCAATTCAAAGGTGATGGGGTAAGCGGGGGGGAGTAGTCCTTGTTCGTCTTCTAATACAAAATGAAGATAGACGGAATCACCGGGTCGCCAAACGCCGCGTTCTCCGTAAATGTAGCCCTTCAGGCCTTCCTGGGTTTCGGCGCCCGCCACATCAAAACGGCTCAGGGAGAGGGCTTCGGCGTCGTCGAGTCGCAGGAAGCCCTGGTCGCCCGACGCTTCTGCGATCAGCACAAAAGCTTTCTCTGGCAATTCGATTTTGGCCAGGCCATCACTGCCGGTGGTTGCCGTTCCCAGCAGTTGCTGCTGGTAGTTGTAGAAGTTCACTTTGACACCCGCCAGCGGCTGGGTATTTCGCAAATCACTAACCGCTATCCGATATTTTTTGTCTTGTTGGCTTTTGACAATGATGCCTAAATTGGAAGCCAGCACGTTGCGGGAAATAAACCGATCCGAATTGTAATAGGCTGGATAACAAGGATCATCGCGTTGTTCCCAACTGTAGTTGTCATAATAGCCTTCAATACCATACCAGGAACTCAGCAAATCTGGATTCTCGGGTTGCCAATCGTAGTTGGAAAAATTGTACGACCGGTCAACGGCGCAGGGATACAAGCTTTGCGACCGTTGGAAACCGATCCGAACCTGGTAGATGGCCTTGGGATCAGCTTCGAAAAACTGGCGCAGATCGAGGGCGTAGCGCATCCAGTCCTGCTGATTAGCAGCCGGATTGAGTTGGTTCAGCTGAACGGATTTTCGTAAAATCACCTTACCTACCCTGGCCATTTCATCGTTGCCGTCGTAAGAATTATTCTGCAGGAATTGCAGGATATTGTTGTTGTAAATTTTAAACAGCTCTACTTCTACCGCCTGCAAGCCAATGGCTTCGAACGGAAAAACCAGCCCCGTACTCGTTGGTAAAATGCTGCCATTGCCCACGAGACGCACCTGCGGTTCGACCGAGGTGAAGGTGACATCCCAAAGGCTGGTACGCGGCATCTTTTCCTGGTAACGGTTGCGAATACCCGTAAAAACACTGACTTTCTGTTCGCCAGAAAGCGCTGTGTTGGGGTAAACTTTGAGTACGTGCCCGGCTACGAGGTAACGAAATTCATTGTCGCTATTGGATATACTAACCAACCCTGAAAAATCCTGTTGTTCGTCCAGTGGATCCGAAAAATGGATATCCACCCGGGATTCACCGCCGTTGATGGGGGTTACGGCGGTAACTTTAAAATCGCCCAAAGCGGGAACTTCAATCTTTTCCTGCCCTTTCTGTTGGGCACCGATGGCGACCCCATTCCAGTTCAAAACCACTGCGGACGGTTCATTGCCCCGGTTGATACTGCCCGTGGTGAAATAATGCACCGTGCCTTCATCATTGTGGGACCAGGTGAGGCTCAGGGTGCGCCCTTGTTGGGTAGCCTGGAGGAGCGCACTTGCTTTGTCAGCGGCGACAAAATCGGAGGTCAACAGCCGGCCCTGCAGGACCTGTTTTTCACGAATGGCAAAATCGGGCGTACTGAGTCCTTCGGTTGCGATACGCACAAAGGGGTCGCGGGTATTGACCGCAAACTCGAAAACCTTGGCTTCCTCGGGTACCTGATCGAAGAGATCTCCCAACTGCACGGTTACCAGGTAGGAAGTAGAAAAATCGAACATAGCCGTCGGAGTAAAGGCCAGGGTTTGCCGGTCTTCCCAGGTCCAGTTGCCTGCCACTGCTGGCGAAAGGGCGACCAGGTTGCGCGCTGGTGAAGATCCGATATCAGTCTCCTCCACTACGTTTCCCGCAAATTGAATCCGGATGGATGACGTGCGGAAAATGATTCCCTGGGTATAAGCCAACACATAGGCCTGGGCACTCTCAGGCATCGGCCGGGCGGCTCGTTTTGGCTGACAACTCGTTAGAATGGATAGGCTAATTAAAGCTAACAAAACGAAAAAACGATTCATAGGAAACAGGTATTGGTGCATTTTCAGGAATTTGTATAACAACTGGATAAATTTACTGTTATTTATTCCATGCTCTACTATTTGAGCAGGTAGATTTTGGTAAATTTATCAAACATGTCAAGGACATTAGCCCTCTTCCCATTACAGATCGTTGTCTTCCCCGGTGAAGCTTTAAACCTCCACATTTTTGAGCCGCGCTACCGCCAGCTCATGAGGGATTGCGAGCAGGATCAGCTCACCTTTGCCATTCCTTTTTTCCAGCACGGAAGTATCAAAGAATATGCGACGGAGGTCCGACTGTTGGCCATTGAGAAAGTGTATCCAGGAGGAGAAATGGACGTAAAAACCCAGGCACTGGGGATTGTCCGTATCCAGGAATTTTATCCGCAGTTGGGCGAAAAACTATACGCTGGTGGACTGGTGAAGGATTACCCTTTCGAAAGCAATGAAAATCGGTTGGTCAATGAGCAGATTCTGCAACGTGCCCGCGAGCTATTCGTTGCACTGGATATCAGTAAGCCCCTCCCGAAAAACGCAGCTGCTTTTACAACTTTCGATATTGCCCATTACGTCGGTTTCAATCCGGACCAGGAGTATGAATTTCTCCTGACACTTGCTGCAACAACCCGGCAACATGTTCTGCTGGAGCAAATCAGTCGGGTAATTCCAGTGGTGAAAGAGATGGAGAATTTGCGCAATCGCGCTCAACTGAACGGGCATTTCAAGAATCTGATCCCGCCAAAAATCTGAATTGCCGACCTTAAGAAAAAACAACCACACAAGTGCCAGGTGGTTTTGGACCCTCAGAAAAACATGTATAAGGCCGCTGGCCTGGTTCGGTAATCCCCTTGTCTCGCAATGAGAATACGGAATTGCTTCCGCATTGAGGCCCGCCCTAGACAAGCACGAAGTCAAGCCCTAATTTAAAAAGTGTAGAGCCAAAACGCTTAAGGCACCTGCGTGGTTAATCTTGTTTGAGTAGGTTGTTTTTCAGTTGAAAAGTTCAATAAAAAGCAACCTTACAATTCGCTTATTGGTGTCTTTTATTAACGAACAACCTGGCAAAAGGTTGTCCTATCGGCGGACCAAAATCTCAATTATTTATCGCTTCCGGGGCTTTAATCCCAGTTTCAAACTAATGACGTGGGAGAAGGTATTGCGGTTGTCGCCCAAATCGGTGTAAGCGTAATCGACCAGTAGGCTACCCAGCCGGAGGCCAATGCCCATGCTCGGCCTGACCGTTAGGTTTTCCTGTTGGCTGAAATCCTGTTCGTACTGAAACTGATTGACCCCGGCACGAAGCAGCAGAAAGTCGCGGTAAGCCATTTCCAGGCCCAGGCTGGGATCGATACTGATGGGATCTGCCGAAATCAGGGTGTTGCGCTGGCCATCGGAAGTAAAGGCCAGGTTGAGTTCAGACAACAAGGTGACCTTCTGGCTAATGGTAAACAGCCTGGCGCCGCCAAAAATCAGCTGAGGGCGGGTAATTTCTACCGAGTTGATGGGGACTTCGTTGTTGGTCAGTTCCAATACATCTTTCTCTTCCTGTGTGAAGGAGAAGCTCCAGGCGTTAAAAGTGGTCGTAATATCTTTGGCCATCAGGCCCCAGGTCCATTTGTCCCGGATGAGTTGTACGCCCAGGTCGGCACCAAAGCCCCAGGAAGTTGCAAAAGGACCGATACGCCGGTGAACTACCTTGACCGAACCGCCAATGCGGAGGGGCCCTTGGGGTTTGTCGATCTGCTTGGCGTAAGAGCCGAAGAAGCCGTAATCCGCCGCCGAGAATTCGCGCAAGTTGTCAAAATTGATGGAGCCATCGCTTTCGTACAGGGAGAGGGTATTGGGGATTTGATCGATCCCAAAACGCACCAGGCTGAAAGCCAGGCGGTTTCCCGCCTGGGTAGTGGGAAGCGTGAATCCCAGGTAGTCGAATTTACCCACGCCGCCAAACCACTCGGAGTGCATAGCGCCGATTTGGAGGCCATCGTCGGGTGTAAGTGCCGCTAATCCCGCCGGATTCCAGACCCCGGCATAGATGTCGTTGGTACTGGCAACCACCGAGTTACCCATGGCCTGGGCCCGGGCTCCTACCCCAATGGAAAGAAACTCGTTGGAATATTTTTGCGCCTGTAAGCCGAACATCCACAGACTCAGACTCAGCAATAGGGTAAAACTATGTAGCAAATGCCTCATATCAATATCAATTCTTTGCGTTATTAACGCAGCAATAAGCAATTTCGCCGTGTTGATAGTACAAATTTAACAGACTGTGTGTATTTGAAGACAAAAGGTTCCATAAATCACAAATCATCCTCAATCTTCGCTTTTAAATCCCGGTTGACGGCAATAGCCGCATTGAGCTCAAAGCCAATGAGTAGAATAAGTGAGTTGAGCTGGATCCAGAGCATCATAATAATGAGTGTTCCGATGGAGCCATAAAATTTACTGTAAGAATCGTAGCGATTGAATTCGTCGATGTAGAACGAAAACGCAATAGAAGACAACATGGACAGCACCGTGGCCAGCGTCGTACCGGCCGAAAAAACAGGAAAACGGCGATAAGTAGCAGATCCATAGCGATATAGAGCAGCAATGGAGAAGTAGAAAACCATAATGATGGCCAACCAACGCAGCAAGGTGATGGCCAGGATGCCCAGTTTGGTCAGGTGCACCACAGCAGCAATCCAATTGATGAAAAGTCCACCCAAAATAATGAAAACGACAGAAAATATCACCAAAAAACCGACAAGGCCGGTCAGCATGATGGCTATTGCACGCTTCTTGAGTGCACCGCGTTGTTTGAATGTATCGCGATAAGATTTCTGGAAACTTTGCATCATGGCCAACATCCCATTGGAAGCGAAGTAAATGGCCAGGATAAAACCGGTAGATAACAAGCCAATCCGAGGTTCGGTGGTTATTTCGTGGATAAAATCGAAAACCATGTCACCAGCCTGGCCGGGCATTACCCGGTTGATTTCTTCTTTTAAGATGGTATTAAAGTTCGCCAACTCAGGAACGATACCACTAAAAAAATCCAGCAAAAAAGGTGTAAAGGTGAACAACATCAACAAGGAAGGAAACAACGACAAAAAGAAGCTGAAAGCAATGCTGTTGGCGCGGGTAAAGAGGTCAAAACGGCGAATTTCGTTAAAGACAAAAATCACCACATCGTAGATTGGAACTTTAAAAAAACCCGGCAATGAAGTAACCTTCGACCAGGCCAGCAACTGCTTGACCACCGGCAGGTTCAAAAACCACTTTTGTACTTCATCAGCCGTAGGCCATTTAATTCTTCTCAAAATAGGGTTGTAGTTTTTCCAGTAAAAAGGCAGGAGCTGGGATAACTTGCTGGGAATTAGCGTCCAGGAAACAAAGTTTAACCTGACCTCCATTTACCAATTTACCCTTTTCATTGTATAACTCCATGTAGAACGTAATGGTTTTTTCGGGCAAATGCCGCAAGGTCGTACGGATGGTGATCAACTCATCATACAAGGCCGGGCGAACATACCGGCACTGCAAGCTCATGACTGGCATCAGGATACGGTGTTCGGTCTCCATTTCCCGATAACTGAGTCCGAGGGAACGAATCATTTCGGCCCGACCGATTTCGTAGTACTGGGCGTAGTTGCCATAATAGAGATAGCCCATCTGATCCGTTTCTCCGTAGCGTACCCGCTTGGTATGTTCGTGTGTGTACATTGGGCAAAGCTAAAAAAAACCAAGGCAAAATAACCATTGCGGTTGGATCTACCTTTAAATCTTTTTGTATTTGAGGCGGAGGGAATTCCCAATGACGACCACATCTGAGAAAGCCATAAAAAAGGCCCCCCACATGGGGTTGAGTAAACCGACAGCAGCAATGGGAATAGCAACGATATTGTAGATAAACGCCCAGAACAGATTTTGCCGGATAGTAGTGACGGTATGTTTGGCCAGGGAAAAGGCTTGCGGCAGGATATCGATACGTCCGTTCAATAAAATCACCTTCGCCGATTGAATGGCTACCTGAGAGGCACTACTCAGGGAGATGCCTAGGTCGGCCTGCGCCAGGGCCGGGGCATCATTGATCCCATCGCCGACCATGGCCGTGGGGCCATGGGAACTGATTTCGCGGATAATGGCTAGTTTCTCGGCCGGCAGTTGCTCGGCGTAGTAGTTGTCGACCCCCAGCTGGTGGGCCAACTGGCGGGTTTTCTCCTCCCGGTCGCCGCTGAGAATATAGGTCTGGATAGCTGCTGCCTCCAGGTCGTGAAGCGCTTGTTGCACCCCGGTCTTGAGGTCATCACCTAATTTAAAAACGGCCATCAACTGGTCATCGCGAAAGAGAAAAATATCTCCTTCGGATTGCTCCTGTTCGTCCGAAAACAGCCGACTTGAGCCAATGCGGTAAACCGTGCCAGCCTCGTCCCTGGCTACTAATCCGATACCCTGCTGTTCTTCCACCGTCAATTCAGGAAGATGAATTTCCCGGGGAAGCCCTTCCAACGCCAGGCGCAACGACTTGGCCACGGGATGACTCGAGTACTGCTCCATGGCCCAGGCCAGGCCATTGGCCAATTTCATCTCGCCTTGTGGATACTGGGCCGATTCAATCCGAAATTTCCCGGTAGTAAGGGTGCCTGTCTTATCGAAGACGAGGTGTTGAATGCTGGCGAGTTGCTCGACCGTGCGGCCGCCTTTGATGAGGACGCCCAGCTTAGCCAGCCGACCTACGCCCACCATGACGGCCGTGGGGGTGGCCAGCCCCATGGCACAGGGGCAGGAAATAACAAGCACCGCAATGGCGTTCATCAGGGCCTGCTGGCTGCTCAGGTGGAAAGCAAAATGCCCTAAACCAAAGGTTAACAATGCGATGCCCAACACGACGGGCACAAAAACAGCACTGATCTTGTCGGCGAGCTGCTGAATAGGCGGTTTGTCTTGCTGGGCGGTCTTGACGAGTTCGACCATCTGTTCCAGGACCGTGTTTTTGCCCAGTGCGGTCACCTGTAGTTGCAAATTGCCCTGCACGAGCACGCTTCCACCAATCACTTCGTCTTCGGCGGCTTTGCTAACGGGCATACTCTCGCCGGTAAGCATACTTTCGTCGACGGCACCGTTGCCCGCCATCACCTTGGCGTCGGTTGGAATCACATCGCCTTCATTGACTTGTAAGCGGTTGCCAATAATTAATTCTTCTTTTGGCACTTCCACTACCGTCCCCGAAGGCATAATCACCTTCGCGGTAGCGACTTGCAGCTGGGAAAGCTCACCAATCGCACTGGTGGTTTGTGCAACGGCGCGATGCTCCAGCCAGTTGCCCATGAGTACCAAAGTAATAATCGTAGCCGCAGTTTCAAAAAAGTAATAGGACGGATCACCTAAAAACATCCCCAGGATACTGTAGACCATGGCGGCCGTACTGCCCGTAAAAATGAGGACATCCATATTGGGGACACCACCACGGATACTGCGCAGGGCACTGCTGCCAAAATGAGCCAGGCCAATGAGAAAAGGAGGTGTAGCCAGGGCCAGTTGTACCCAGGGATCGTGCAGCCAGGCCAATTCCAGGCCCACCAGCATCAGTAAATGCCCCAGCAGCATTGGGGCCGTAAAGAGGGCACTCACCAACATTTTTTTGCCCAGGTCCCAGAAAGGCAGCTTTTGTTCAGGCTCAACCACCGTATAGCCCAACTTCCTAATGCCTTCCTTGACTTTTTCCAGGGAGAGTTTATCTTCAGCGCGCTTAAACCGGACTTCTTTGGTTTGGAAATTAACGTATACTTCTTCTAATCCCTTTCTTTCCAGAAAGCGGGTAATGCTCATGGCGCAATTGTTGCAATCCATACCATCAACCGTTAATTCTACCTGATCCTTTACCATAGTAATTTGCTTAACCTTCTTGAGTAGTGAGGCAAAAGGTAAATTTATTTTTTTAACGCCCCCTGCAAACAAATGAACATATGTAACTTAGCCGTAGTTTTAATAAAGACATGTTTATCGACCCAAATTACGGGGAATAAGCATGCAACTCAATTTCATAAATCAATTCAAGATGAGAACATTCTTTTTTTTCGCCCTATTAACAGTCTTCCTGACTGCCTGCGGAAGTGGAGCCGAGGCGCCTGCTGCAGAAGAAACCATGGAACAAGTTGCACCAGCTAAATCGGTTATTAACCTGGTACCGATGCCCGCTTCACCAGACTTTCCTGATGCAGCCATTCGGTCCATGGACTATAAAAAAGGCCAATTCAAATTTGTAGTTGACGGTGGCAAAAGTGGTTATGCCCTGGGCGCTCAAACACCCGATGCCGACCAAAAGATGTGTGCCAACTCTGCCGAAGGCCAGCACCTTCACCTGATCGTAGACACGGAGCCCTACGCGGCCAAGTACCAGCCCGAATTCGAGTACGATATTCCTGATGGAACACATTTTATCCTGGCATTCCTGAGCCGCTCTTACCACGAGAGCATCAAGCACCCGGCGGCGGCCAAAGTGGCTAAGGTTGCCATTGAGGGTAAAACCATCACCGAGCAAGCAGAAGTGACTTCGCCCATGCTTTTCTACAGCCGCCCAAAAGGCACTTACGTGGGTAAAGACACCGAAAATGTCATGCTCGATTTTTACCTCGCCAACGTCAAATTAGGTGAAGATTACATGGTCAAGGTGGCTGTAGCCGACACCAGTTTCCTGGTCAATAACTGGCAGCCCTACTTCCTGAAAAACCTGCCCATGGGTGAAAACACCGTGACGCTGACCCTGGTAGATGCCAAAGGCAACACGGTTCCCTCGCCGCTGAATCCCGTTAGCCGCACCTTTACGCTGGCCGAGGATAAGGTAGAATAAGCACCTTCACACGATAGCATACCCTACCAAAGGGGGCAACGGAATCGATTCCGTTGCCCCCTTTGTATCTGGAGCCACTGCTAGCGTACCAACAGGCACTCAACCCAATTCTCGCCTGGTGCCGGGAATCTCCAGCACCAAATCGGGTCCGTAAGCCCCCGCCGGTGTCAGATGACCAGGAAATACTTCGCCAGCCAAAACCCGTTTGGTTATAATGAGGCTGGCGTGGGCCGTAAGGGTATAACCCTCCGGACCGCGAAAGCGGGCGGTAACGCGGTTGCCTTCGTCATCGCTGACCTGCCCCCACACGTAGCTGCTTCCGCGGGCGCGCTCCTCGGCCGTGGGGCCCGCAGGAGCCGCTGAAATACGACTGCGAAAGAGCTTGCGCAGCCAATTCATTTTCAACAACCACCCCAAATACGGTAAGATGCCGACCAGGCTATAAGCAGCAGGCGTAACCCTGGTAAAAGTCGTAATATTGGGAATACCGGTGGTATAGTAGGCCGTACTGACATCGCCCCACGGAATGGCCATGGTCAAGGTAGTGAAATCTTCGGCAAAGGCGATGGTTTGTGATCGGTGCCCCAGCGGCACATCTATTATTTTACCGTTTCTCCGAATTTTGCCAGACTCGCCCAGGCCTTCCACCATCGTATTGGCTGTACCGTGCGAAACCCGTCCACCGCGCATGGCAAAAGCCAGGTCCAGGTGCGTGGCGTCGGGAAGTTGTTCGGCCAGGTACTTGGCCATACAATCCGTAGGTACGACATCAAAGCCAGTCCCCGGCATGAGCATCACATCGTTTTGTTCCGCAGCGGGGCCATAGCGATGCGCCAATTCAAACACCTCGATCTCGCCCGTGATGTCCAGGTAGTGGGTCTTGGTCTCCAGGCAGGCTTCGATCATGGGTTGAGCCGTATGAATAAAAGGGCCCGCCGCGTGTAAAACCACCGGTACTTTGTGCAAAGCGTGGATCAAGGTATTGGTATCTGTTAAGTTGACAACCAGGTACTCCAACCCCGTTTCTTTGGCCAAAGCTTTTAGCTTGGCTTCGTTACGTCCTGCCAGAATGGGTTTTAAACCATATTCCGCGGCCAAACGCGCGATGAGTTGCCCGGTGTAGCCATAGGCACCGTATAATAAAAAAGTATTATCCTCCATAATATACTGACCAACAGACTTTTAACAGCCCTTCCTCAGGGTAGCGCTTGCCTGTTTGAATGAATAAATATAATGGTTTTTAACAAATAGTGATATCGGAATTTATTAGACTTGTTCTACTGGGTTAGATTGGTGGGAAAATTGATGCATTTTCGACCACGCGAAGGCTTTTTTGTGGAGCTTAGCCATAGCTAAGTTGCGCAAAAAAGACACAGTGTGGGAAGGAAAGGCGCGATTTGCCCTCGATATAATCCCAGTAGAATAAGTCTATTCTACCAGTAAATTACACCCCCGTACGTCACCGGCATCCAGGCGGCCGAGTATTTCAAAACTGCCGTCGGCGTAGACCTTCCCAATGTCTTCCGTAGCAATAAAGCTAATGGTATCCAGGTTGGCCAGGTCAACAATATTTATTACGCCGCTGCGGGCAGTGGTGGTCAGTGCCAGTGGATCGGTGATTTCCCGGGTGAGGACACGCATGGTGGGTGCAGGATAAAAAATACCCTTGCCCGGCGAATAAGCCTGTGACAACAACTCGGTCATGCCGTATTCCGAGTGAATATTTTCCTGGCCAAAAGCCTTGCCCAACACCGCGTGCAATTCTGGCCGGGTTAGTTCCGCACGTCGGCCTTTCATACCACCGGTTTCCATAATGATAACATCAGCCAGGGCGCCGGGATGGTTTTCCGCTAAGTCCAGTAAAGCGAAACTAACCCCCAGCACGATAATCTGCTTCCGCAAAGGAGCCGCAAGGGCCTGGTTGCGGGTCTGAATGGCGGCAATCCGCGCCAACAGGTCGGCTTCGTTGTAAAGAAAAAAACCGCCTTGCTCCGGATCGGATTGTTCAATGAAATCCTCTACCATAAAAATAAGACTGGATCCTTCCCGTTCCAGGTAAGCGGGAAGTAACGCCAGGATGACCTGGTGATCCAGCTTTCCGTAGAAGTGCTCGAACGCTCGCCGGGTATTTTCCCGGTAAAAAGTGCGGTCGCGCAACAGGTGGTGGCTGGTGGCGCTGCCGGTGGTACCACTACTCGTAAAAACCAGGGTGGGGTCCCAGTGCCCCGTTTGTATCTTGTATTTTTTAAACAACTCAATGGGAAGGAAAGGAATGTGCGCTAACTGTTGTACCCGTTCTTGTTTTATTCCCAGTAAATCCAGAAATTGGGCATAAAGGGGATTGTTTGTCGCCTGGTAGTGAAAAATATCCAATGCCAGGGGCAGAAAATGTTGATCTTTAAGCGCATTTACACGTTTTATAAGAGAATCCCGCTCCATGAACTTGTTTTAAAAAGCGAAGTGTTTGCTGCCGCGAATAGCGCTGGCGTAAAAAAACAAACCCAAAGATAATAGCAAAATGATGGTAAAATCTTTCCGCATCGCCTTTTTCTGTTTGGTTGTCAGCCTGACAATAATCAGTTGTGTCAATCCACCCAACTATCCGAATCAGCCCGTGATCACCTACGAAGGGGTGAATAAGACATCGGTTTACCAGGGTGTTCCCGGCTTGCCCAAGGATACGCTGGCCATCTTCTTTTCGTTTACGGATGGCGACGGCGATTTGAGCACGCAGGACAGCACCGATCTTTTCTTGTTCGACAGTCGGTTTCCGAGTATTTCCTCCCTTTACAAAATTCCTGCTATTCCCGATGAAGGTACCGGCAATGGTATCCGTGGAGAAATAACCGTAAGAATATTGAGCACGAACACCGGAATTTGTTGCATCGACAATGGCTTTGCCTGCCCCAACAATCCCTCCATTGCTACCGATACCTTCTCTTATGAAATCCAAATCAAAGATCGTGCGGGGAATTTGAGCAATAAGATACGGACCGAAACCCTGACCATCCTCTGCCAGTAGCAGTGCTCACTTGAGCAACCAATCGATACCCTTTTTCAGGTGGTTTTGGGTAAATTCTTCCGGACTTCCGGAAGCTACCTGGTAATCGTATTCCCAGGCAGCCAATGGCGGCAAGCTCATCAAGATACTTTCGGTGCGGCCATCGGTTTCCAGTCCGAATTTTGTTCCCCGATCCCATACCAGGTTGAATTCTACGTAGCGGCCCCGGCGCAGTTTTTGCCATTCCTCTTCCGCGGGGGTAAAGGAATCCGCCTGGTGCCTTTTCAGTAAATGGGTATAAGCAGGTGCAAAAGACTGCCCAACGGCTTGGGTAAAGGCCCACAAGTCTGCTTTCGACAACTCCGCGTCGGGGCCCAGGCGGTCGAAGAAAATCCCGCCAACGCCCCGCGTCTCGTCGCGGTGCTTCAGGTAGAAATAATCGTCGGCCCAGACCTTAAAGCGGTCATAGTAGTCGGGGTGCGCCCGCTCACAAACCGCCTGCAACTGTTCGTGGAACCACCGGGCATCCGCGGGAACAATGTAATGGGGTGTCAGGTCAATTCCACCACCAAACCACCAACGTTCCTCGTCCATTTCAAAGTAGCGGACGTTCATGTGAATAATGGGGACGTGGGGGTTGCGGGGGTGCAAGACAATGGATACTCCGGTAGCAAAAAAAGGTCCGCCAGCGCCTAACCCCAGGGATTGCGCGGCTTTGAGCGACAACTCTCCTTCTACTGCCGAGAAATTAACGCCCCCTTTCTCCAGGTGCTGGCCAGCGATTACGCGCGTGCGGCCTCCTCCCCCACCCGGACGCTCCCAGGCGTCTTCGCGGAAACGCCCCTGGCCGTCGGCGGCTTCCAGATCGGCACAAATTTGGTCCTGGAGCGATTGAAACCAGTGGGCTATTGTAGTTCTATTCATAATAATTTCAATACGCTTTCCACATTTTTCCTGCTGCTGCCGGTAAATACCCGGTTATCTACGACGATGACCGGCCGTTTCAGGAAGGTGTATTCCTCCAGAATGAGCTGTCGGTAATCGGCTTCGGTCAGTTTTTTATCGGCCAGGCCCAGCGAGCGGAATTTCATGGCCCGTCGGCTAAACAAAGCTTCGTAACTGCCTACTTTTTCTTGGAGGGCATCCAATTCCGGTCCGGAGATGTTGTTAAACTTGATGTCCTGCAACTCAAAACCTGCCCCATTATGGAGGCCGGCAATCATTTTTTGACAACTTTTGCAGGTAGAAAGGTGATAAATTTTCCGCATCGTGATCCTTTTTCGCAAAAGTACGGGTTTTAGCCAGGTTTGGCGAAAATCGATGTAACGGGAAAGTCACAATTCAACCATGTAGTTGGGTAAAACTAAAGCGTCCATCTTTTCTTGTTTTTTTTAACTTATTCACCCTAAACCAAATTCAATGCCTTCATTTTTTCCACCCTCTGAACTCATCCTCAACCCCGACGGCAGCATCTACCACCTCAATCTGTTGCCGGAAGATATTGGCGAATACGTGATTACGGTTGGTGATCCGGACCGGGTAGGCCACGTTTCCCGCCATTTTGACACCCTCGAACTAAAAAAAGGCAAGCGGGAATTTGTTACCCATACGGGCATGCTAGGCAAGCGCAGAATTACCGTTCTCTCTACGGGTATTGGCCCCGACAACATCGACATCGTCCTCAACGAGCTGGATGCCCTGGTCAATATCGATCTGACAACGCGCATGCCGCTGCCCCAGTTGCGGCGGCTGAAAATTATTCGTCTCGGCACCTCGGGCTGTGTGCAACCGGCTATTTCGGTAGACAGTATTGTCTGTTCAGCCATGGGTTTGGGATTTGACAACATGCTGAATTTTTACGATCGGGAACTCGCCCCAGGCGAGCAACAACTTGCACAGGACTGGCAGAACCTGGTTGCCGAAAAGAAGTGGGCCTTGCCTATGGTGCCCTACCCCACCCTGGCCGACGAGGAACTGCTAACCACCATTGGCGCACCCTACCACCAGGGAATCACCATTACGGCCCCCGGTTTTTATGCCCCTCAGGGGCGGCAACTGCGGGCGACCAGCAAATTGCAACCCGTGATTCTGGACCAACTTCACCATTTTCAAAGTCAGGGCTTCCCGCTCATCAACGTGGAAATGGAAACGGCTGCCATCTACGGATTGAGCCAAATTCTGGGCCACCAGGCTTTGTCGTGCAGCCTGATTCTGGCCAACCGGGCCAACCACACCTTCAGCAACCGCCCCAAAGCCGCTGTAGATGAGATGATTCAGGCCATTTTAACCAAAATCAGCGAAGTATAATTACTTTTGCGTCCATGGAGCAAATGGTAAAATTAAAGGCTGGCAAAGAGATCATTATTAAGCGGCAGCATCCGTGGGTATTTTCGGGTGCCCTCGAGGAAGACGAACAGCCCCCTGCTGAAGGTGCGCGGGTTGCGGTAACCGATGCCCGGGGAAATCGGTTAGCTACCGGACACTACCAGGAAGGCAGTATCCGGGTGCGCATTATCCACTACGGCAGCGAAGCCCCCGCTCCCGATTTTTGGGAACAGGCCATTGCCCGGGCTTACGCTACGCGCGAGGTCCTTCAGTTGGCCAATAACCCACAAACCAACGCCTACCGACTGGTACACGGTGCCGGCGACCTGCTACCGGGCCTGGTGATCGATATCTATAACCGGATGGCAGTCATTCAGTGCCACAGTTGGGGCATGTACGGCGAACACCTCGAAATCGCGGCGGCGCTGCAAAAGGTCTACGGGGAGCGGCTGGACACCATTTACCTGCGCGCCCGCAAAACCCTGCCCCAACGCTTCGACGAGAAAGCGTTCGACACCTTCCTGCTGGGCGATGACGGCGAACAACAGATCCTGGAAAACGGTCATATCTTTACCATCAATGCCGTGACCGGCCAAAAGACGGGATTTTTTCTCGACCAGCGCATCAACCGGCAATTACTGGCCCAGTACGCACCCGGGAAGACGGTGCTCAATACCTTCTGCTACACCGGAGGCTTCAGCATTTATGCCCTTAAGGCTGGCGCTACCCACGTGGCCAGCGTAGATGTATCGTCTAAAGCCATGGCGCTGACCGAAGAAAACGTTGTACGCAACGGCTTCCCAGCAGAGCAACACAGCAGCCACACCGAGGAAGTCTTGAAATTTTTCCAAAAACAAGCCGAAACCTTTGATATTGTGGTGGTGGATCCACCCGCCTTCGCCAAAACCATGAACAAGCGCCACCAGGCCGTGCAGGGCTACAAGCGCCTGAATGCGGAGGCGATGAAGACCGTCAAACCCGGCGGACTCCTCTTTACCTTTTCCTGTTCACAGGTGGTAGATCGGCAGCTTTTTTACGACACCATCGTCGCAGCAGGGCTGGAAGCGGGGCGTTCGGCCCGCGTACTGCACCAACTGACGCAAAGCCCGGATCATCCGGTCAATCTTTTTCACCCGGAAGGGTCTTATTTGAAGGGCTTGGTGGTGCAGTTGGATTGAATTGGCATCTTTTTTTCTGCTTAAATTCAAGAACTGCTGGTTATTCACCTGACCACCCACAACCCGACCATCTTCAACGGGCAGTCAGCCGATAAAGGAACGCAATATCGAAGTTTGATTTTTTATCGAACAGTGGCAGAACAACAAGAGGCAATAGCAGCCATCGCGGAAGTGCAAAAGTCCCTGTACGAGCTGATTGTCACTGAGGTTGTTCCGTTTGAACAGTTTTATCCGGCCGAAACTTATCACTAAAACTACTGTGCTGCTGACCCTGAAAAGGCGTACTGCCAAAATGCGATTGAGCCTAAATTGAAAAAATTACGAGACTTTATTGCTGCGCGGAGTTAGCCGGAGCGGACTGGCTCAGTCTAGCGCTTTTTTTACGTATCCAGTTCCTCTTTTGACATGGATTACCCTTACTACTAAGACGCTTTTTTTGACTTCTTCAATACGGTAGATAATTCGGTATACTTTCTTGGCCACTACTTGCCGCAGAGTAGTTGGTTTATTGGCTTCCTTAACTGGAGAGCGAGCATCTGGCATTTTTTCAAGCCTATTGATAGCAGACAAGATTGCTTGTCGAGTATCGACTGCTTCTTGGTAAGAGACTTTTTCAAGTAAGTAATCGAGTATTTCGTTGATGTCTTTCTTGGCTGCTTTTGAAACGACTATTTGGTACGTGTCAGCCATTCTTCTGATTCTTTTGCCAGTTCCTCTAAGGTAATATATTCGCCTCGCTCCACTTGAGCTACCGCCTCGTCGGCCTGCTGCTCCAGCGTAGATACGGTAATGGGAGTACCGTCGATCTCATAGCCCACGATAGGGTCTTCCTCTTGGCGCTTCTTGTACGTTCCAAGCATGGCGTGGATCGCTTCCAAAAGATTATCGTCAACCTCGTCGATCATCTGATGTACTTCGGCACGTATTTCAGTAGCACTCATAAGCATTTGCTTTAATTGTAGTTCCATAAAGTTAACGGTTTTTATGATTAAAAAATTCATTTTAACGGATGATATTTCGCCTCCGCCGTGCTCAGCGCTGCCAGATTATTGGTTCGGCAGGGTTCGGTGCTGTAGGCTTGACAGTGACAGATCCTGGAAAACGGCCATATATTTATCGCTTTTTAGACAATCCATCTTAAAAGTGCTTAATCTTTTTCCCTACTTAAACCGTTTAAGAAAGTAAAAAAAGGCGCTTCGAACATGCTAAACAACCGACTGGCGTTGAGCCAGGTAACCCTGGACGAGCCATTACCAGCCTGGTCTTTGGACCCCATTGCTGGGGAGGACGTACCCGTTCCCAGCGATTTCCTGGGTCGCCCCCTGCTGATCCTGTTCTTTAGCCTGGGTTGTCCGGGGTGCCTGGGTAGAGCCATTCCTTATGCCAACCGCATGGTGTACGAAAATGGGGAGCGGCTGCACGTGCTGGGCATCCACACCAACTTCGAAGGAGTAGATTTTCAGCCTGCTCAGTTTGCGCAGGCCAAGGCTGATTTTTATATCCGGTTCCCCTTCTACAAAGACAAAAATTACGACACCACCTTCCTCAATTACGGCGCCGGTGGCACTCCCCATTGGATCCTGGTTGATGCGGATGGCAAGGTTCGCTATTCCATTTTCGGCTCCGATCCGAACAATGCCTTATTGCGACTGGATTTGAAGGTGGCAGAAATTTTCGCCTAGTAGCCTGTATGAACCTGCAAAAACAATGCACATGCTGAAATGGATAGATGTCCTGAAATTTGCCAACAATGGCAATCCACCAGCTGACCAACGGGTAGAAAAGACGGAAGCAGCCTGGGAAGCGATCCTCACGCCCGAACAGTTTCGGGTCACCCGGCAACACGGAACCGAAAGGGCCTACAGCTCGGAGATGTGCCAGCTGTTTGAACCCGGTAAATACGCCTGTGTGTGCTGTGACACCTTGCTCTTTGATGGCGAGGAAAAGTTTGACAGCGGTACCGGCTGGCCCTCCTTTACCCAACCCCTCCTTCCCAACACCATAGCCTACCACAAAGACCGGGGCCAGGGCATGTACCGCATTGAAACCGTTTGCAACACTTGTGATGCCCACCTGGGCCACGTGTTTCAGGATGGGCCACCACCCAGTGGCTTGCGGTATTGCATGAATGCCGTAGCGCTCAAGAAAGTGGCAACCAAGGAGCGAAGAGCCACTTTCGGCGGCGGGTGCTTCTGGTGTACCGAAGCCCTTTTCCAGCAACTGCGGGGCGTAATGGACGTGAAAAGTGGTTACAGTGGCGGCGCCTTTGCCAACCCCACCTACCGGGAAGTGGCTTCGGGGCTGACGGGCCACGCCGAGGTCATCGAAGTAACCTATCTCCCCGAAGAAATAACTTTTGAGGAGCTGCTGGTCATTCACCTGACCACCCACAACCCGACCATCCTGCGCGGGCAGAGGGCCGATAAAGGAACGCAATACCGCAGTCTGATCTTTTACCGCACACCAGCAGAACAACAAATGGCCATCGCAGCCATCGCGGAAGTACAAAAGTCACTGGACGAAATGATTGTCACCGAGGTCGTACCCTTTGCACAGTTTTATCCTGCCGAAGCGTATCATCAGAACTACTATGCTGCTGACCCGGAAAAGGCGTACTGTCAAAATGTGATTGAGCCTAAATTACAGCAATTGCGGGCTTTGTACGGGCCGCGCCCAAACCATTAGAATTACAAATACTAATCATTAAAACTATAAATAATAACTTATAAATAAAAAATAGACCTTTGGCTTGTCAATAGAACTTCTCTTATACCACAAAGCAAGTTTATGAACAAGTTGGATGTGTCTGCCTTAATGCCACTTATAGTCACCCTGGTTGTCCTGGTCTTTATGATCCAATTGTCGCTTACGAATAACGGCCTGTTTCTCCAACAGCTGCTGGTATCGGGGGGTATCATCATGATCTTACTCCTGTTAAGAGCAGGTTCTTCGACTAAATTTACCAATAGAACTTAAAGCGGGCAAAAAAAATAGCGGCCTTCTTGCGAAGCCGCTATGGTGCCCGGAGCGGGACTTGAACCCGCACTCCCGAATGGGAACAGGATTTTAAGTCCTGCGTGTCTACCGATTCCACCACCCGGGCAGTGGAATGTGCCCTATTTTAGAGCGACGCAAAAGTACTAAAATCTCGGATAACTTAACCCACTTGCCGGAAAAATAATTCCCCCGGTGGTTTAGTGACACATGGGTGCATTGTTGAGGGCCTCCCAGAGGCTAAAATTAGCGGGGAGCTGAAATTGCAGGGCACGCCAGATCAGGAAAATACCTACGCCAGCTAAAGCGATGGGATAAGCCCGCCGCAGATAACCTTGCCCGATTTTTCCGATTCGTTGCCCCAGCAGGGTAAAGGTTAGCAGCAGGGGCAAGGTACCCAGGCCGAAAGCGGTCATGTACAGCATGCCCGCCCACCAGTTCCCCACCGTCAGGGCGCCGGCCAGGGCCAAGTATACCAGGCCGCAGGGCAGCAAGCCATTGAGCATGCCGAGGGAAAAGATGGCCGAAAATCCTGTTTGTTTCACCAGCCGGGCAAAAGCGCTTTTCAGGCGTACGTAGCCACCCGCCAGAAGCGGCGCATTCCAAATATTAAATTCTACCTGCACGGAAAACAAGCCGATGGCCAGCAGCAGCCCCCCCAGCAACAAGCTCACCCAGGATTGCAATCCCACCAGGAATACGCCTTGCCCCAGGAATCCCATCAGGCCTCCCATGGCCGTGTAGGTGGTGATGCGGCCGAAGTTGTACAACAGCAAGGCCCCCACCCTACCCGGCTGTTGGCCAAAAGGAAGTGCCAGGGCCAACGGTCCGCACATGCCTACACAGTGCAAACTTCCCAATAAACCAAAGATAAAGGCGGTAAACAGCATATTGTTATTGCTTCTGCTGCTTTGTCCACTGCTGTGGTCAAAACGGGTCGTTATTTTAAATCCAGGATTTTTTCGTCGTAATAGGGCTTGTCGCCTGCTTCCCAGTGGATTTGTAGTTTCCAGCGGCCTGGCGGCAGTTGTCCGATGCTAACCAACATTTGGTTATCCCCATCGGTCATTAGCGGAAGCTCCCAATCCAAAGCTTTGTTGTTGGCTTTGTAGAACAACAAATTGCCCGTTAGCGGGGCAGGCAGGTCAGCGGGAAAAACCAGCTGCACCTGATCGGTAGCCGGCAGAACCTGGATGCGCACCTGTTGGGTCAATTTTGCACTATTGGCGATGCGGTCGAACTGGTCCTGGTAGGCCAAATCCTGCTCGTAATAGTTATCGACCACCAAACTGTGGTCGTACTGCGTCGATTTATAAACCGAAAAGAACAAAACGCTTGCAAACAAGCAGTAGAAAATAAATATGCCCGTTCCCCAGTTGAAAGTAATATGCATGGTTTTTTGGTTTTAAATTGGTCCCAGGAAGTTGGTCGTTGTCGTTTCCAACAACTCATCACCATCCCACAATTCAATGGTCAAGGTCTGTTTCCGGTCGGTGACGTTTTCCTTCGGCAGGACGATAAAAAAAGCACCTTGGGCCATGGTTTCAGGCGTCAGCACGGGGGCGTCACCAATGAATTGAATGACGGCTTCGGGGTGTTTCGGAAACCGGAAAGCAGGGACAAAATCCTCGTTGGTCTTGTTGAAGAGCTGGTAGTTGTAGAGGTTGCTGAAGTGCGTTTCGTCTGGTTCGTAATACAGTTTACCCGGCGTCCGTAAAATGACGGCTTCCACCTTGGTACGATTCGAAAAGAGCAATACATTCACAACAACCAGCACGAGCAAGGCCGCCGAATAAGCGATCGCGCGCGGGGTGAAAATTTTTCTTTCCTGCTTAACGACTCCATTGTAACTGTCATAACGAATGAGTCTTTCGGGACGGCCAATTTTGATCATGACTTCGTCACAGGCATCCATGCAGGCCGTGCAATTGACACATTCCAGCTGCACCCCGTCGCGGATATCGATACCCGTAGGGCAAACCTGCACACAAAGGGAACAATCGATACAATCGCCGAGTACCTTTAACGGCAATTCAGCCGTGTCTGCAATATCCACATCGCTATGAGCGAGCTGCTCCTGCATGTTTTTTACCGGATCCTTCTTACTGCGCTTGAGCTTGCCGCGTGGTTCTCCCCGCACAAAATCGTAGGTCACCAAGATGGTATCGTTGTCCGTCAGCACGCCCTGCAGGCGGCCGTACGGACAGATAGTGGTGCACACTTGTTCGCGTAAGCTGGCAAAAACAAAGTAGAAAGCCCCGGTAAACCCGACCATGGCCGCGAAGCCTCCCCAGTTGTCAGCCGGTGACGAGGTAATGATGGTAAAGACCCGCTCTGGCCCAATGAGGTAAGACAGGAAGGTGTGGGCAATGACCACGGCTACCAAGACAAACAGTACCTGTTTGATGGTTTTCTTTCTGATTTTTTCCGGTGTCCAGGGGGGGGCGGCCAGTTTGCGCTGGGCATTGGCGTCTCCTTCGATCCAGTATTCGATTTTACGAAAAACCATTTCCATGAAAATGGTTTGTGGGCAAACCCAACCACAGAACAACCGCCCAAACACCACGGTAAACAGCGCGATGAATACCACCAGGGTAAGCATTGCCACCACCGCCAGGTAAAAATCCTGGGGTGTGAAGTGCAGCCCAAACAGGTAAAAATCACGACTGATGATGTCCAGGCGAATCAGCGGGTTGCCGTTTATTTTAACCCATGGCAAACCAAAAAGTACGGCCAATAAACCCCAACTGACGTAGGTGCGGGCATTGGTCCAGGGCCCCCTGGGCTTTTTAGGATACAACCAAATCCGTTTCCCCTCGCTATCTACCGTATTGATGCTATTGCGGTACTCCTCCGTATCATTAATTGATTTGGTATCCATGATTTCTCTGCTAAACTAATACTGTTATTTCAAACCCAATGGTTCTGCTGTTTCCGGAGCCGATTCCGGTGTTTGCTCGGGTTGCCAAAGGTCTCCCTCTGGTGCTTTGGGATCGGGTGGATTGGTACCAACCAGGGTCAGGATAAAGCTCGCCACCTTTTGCATATCACTGGCCCGCAACTGGGACTTCCAGGAAATCATTCCTTTCTCCGGCACACCGTACTTGATGGTTTTGAAAATATCCTTGATATCTCCACCGTGTATCCAGTAGGGATCAGTCAGGTTAGGTCCGACGCCCCCCTGCCCTTCGGCACCATGACAGACCACGCATTTGTTCAAGAAAATAGTAGAACCCAGCGCCAGCTCATTGTCATCGGTCACCGGTACAACCGAATTCTCATCTACCTGATCCGATTGTTGGGCCAGGTAAGCTTTAACGGCTTTGTCTGAGGCCTCCACCTCCCAGGCGTATTCCTGCGCCGAACTGTAACCGCGATCGGTAAAATGGAAGTAACCAAAATACAGTACCCCAAAAACAATGGAAGCGTAAAACATGCCGACCCACCAGGGCGGAAGAATATTGTCGAGTTCACGGATACCATCGTAGTTGTGGTCCAGCATGACGTCTTGCTCCTGCTCAATGGGCACCACGCGGGTCATCCGCTTGTATACATAGTGCCACCAGGCCTCTTTGGGAGCGAGGTCGAGTTTCTGGACCGTCTCCAGCCCCAGTTCCTGAAGCAGGCGGATTTTATTGATCGCCATCAGCTGGTTGTTCAGGTAAACGATGGCACTGACACCAGCCAGGATGGTAATAGCGCCTAGCAAAGGCAAGGCATTGTCGTAGACCCAATCCAGCCAACTGGTGTTCGCAGCCCCCAGCAGGACTTCGTTGGCAAAAGCGGTCTCCAGCCAGCTCACGAGCAACAGGGAAAGGGTTATTTTGAGTACTTTCACTTTCATAACAAAATGATTATGTGTTTCTGGTTTTCCTTCTCTTATTTGGATTCTTCGTCCAGCGGCAGCTCCGCCATGTGTTGGATATAAGCTTTGCTTTTACCCCAAATGGCGATGGCACTGATAACAAACAATGTGAAGAAGGTCAGGAGCGAAAAAATGGCCATCCAATTGATATTCTCCCCTCCACTGGCCAAGATATATTTGTACATGATCTGCGATTTTAAGGGTTACTGCACAGTTGCCTGTGCTTTAGGTTTAATGTCGGTGCCCAGGCGTTGGAGGTAGGCAATCAGGGCGATGATTTCCTTATCCGCCATACCCGGCATTTCAATACCGTCTTTCTGCAAGCTGGCCGCAATAGCTTGCGCCTGGGTTTTAGCTTCCTCCGCGGCTTGTGCGATGTATTCATCCGTGTAGGGCGTACCCAGGGTTTTCAGGGCTTGCAGCTTGCGGGTGGTCATCCCCAGATCCAGTTCCTGGTCATAGAGCCAGGCATAAGGCGGCATGATGGAACCTGGCGAGGTACTCGTTGGGTCGTACATGTGGTTGAAGTGCCAGCTATCGGGATACTTCCCGCCTACGCGGTGCAGGTCGGGGCCGGTGCGCTTGCTTCCCCACAGGAAAGGACGGTCGTAGATGAACTCCCCCGATTTTGAATATTCGCCGTAGCGCTCGGTTTCACTCCGGAAAGGGCGTATCATTTGGGAGTGGCAGCCGAGGCAGCCTTCCCGAATGTAAAGGTCCCGACCCTCTAATTCCAGTGCCGTATAGGGTTGTACGGAAGCTATTTTGGGCACATTGCTATCGATGGTCATCATTGGGAAAACTTCGACCAATCCGCCAATCAATACCGCAATCGTGGCGGCAATCAGCAACTGAATGGGGCGGCGTTCAATCCAACGGTGCCAGTATTCGCCTTTGTGGCCGTTGGTAAAAGCTACCTCCCGGCCTGGGGCCTGCACTTCTTCGTCTCCGATGAAGCTACCGGCACGAGCGGTTTTAACAAGGTTGTAGATCATCACGAAAACACCGGACAAGTAGATGGTTCCGCCGATTGCCCGCAACAGGTACATGGGTAAAATCTGGGTTACCGTTTCCAGGAAGTTCCCGTATTTCAGGATGCCTTCGGGTAAAAACTCCTTCCACATCAAGCTCTGGGTCCAACCCGCCCAGTAGAGGGGAATGGCGTAAAAAAGAATCCCAAGGGTACCGATCCAGAAGTGGGTGTTTGCCAGTTTGGTGGAATAGATCTTGGCACCATACAGCCGGGGAATCAACCAGTAAAGCATCCCGAAAGTGAGCATACCATTCCAACCCAAAGTGCCGATGTGTACGTGACCAATGGTCCAGTCGGTATAATGGCTGATGGCATTGACACTCTTAATCGACATCAGTGGTCCTTCCAGCGTAGCCATACCGTAGGCCGTAATCGCTACGACCATAAATTTCAGCACCGGATCGGTACGAACGCGGTCCCAGGCACCACGCAACGTCAGCAGGCCGTTCAACATCCCGCCCCAACTGGGGGCGATCAACATCAGGCTGAAGACCATGCCCAGCGATTGGGCCCAATCGGGTAGCGACGTGTATAACAAGTGGTGAGGGCCCGCCCAGATATAAATGAAGATCAGGGCCCAAAAGTGGATGATCGACAAGCGGTAGGAATAAACCGGCCGGTTGGCTGCCTTGGGCACAAAGTAGTACATCAGCCCCAGGTAGGGGGTGGTGAGGAAAAATGCCACGGCGTTGTGCCCGTACCACCACTGCACCAGTGCGTCCTGTACCCCGGCAAAAACCGGGTAGCTTTTCCACATGCTTACCGGCAGTTCCAGGTTGTTACCAATGTGCAGCACGGTAACGGTAACCCAGGTCGCGATAAAAAACCAAATCGCTACGTAGAGGTGTTGCTCGCGGCGCTTGAGGATGGTACCAAACATATTGATCCCAAAAATAACCCAGATCGCCGCTATGGCAATATCGATAGGCCATTCCAGTTCGGCGTATTCGTGGGAACTGGTAATCCCGAGTGGCAGGGTAATGGCAGCGGCTACAATAATCGCCTGCCAGCCCCAGAAATGGATCGTACTCAGCACATTGCTATACATCCGCGCTTTCAGTAAGCGCTGGAGGGAATAATAGACCCCCATGAAAATACCATTGCCAACGAACGCGAAAATGGCCGCGTTGGTGTGCAACGGCCGGATGCGCCCAAAGGTAGTTGGGGCAAACCCCAAATTAGCCGCCGGCCAGTACAACTCTATTGCTGCCCAAAGACCGACCAACATCCCTACCACGCCCCAAATGACCGTCATAATGGCAAAATTCTTTACCGTACGATTGTCATAGCTGAAGGTTTCTAAATTCGACATACTACTAATTTTTTCCAGGAATTGCTGGTTTTAAGTTGATTATTTCTTTTTCTTTTCATCGTCAAAAAGCATCCGTACCGATGGCGTGTATTCATCATCGTACTGCCCCGAACGCACCGCCCAAAAAAAGGCAATTAAAAAACCGACAGCAATCATAAGGCTGAGTAGGATGAGCAGGAAAATTACTTTCATAATTGCTGGTTTAGGGCTGCAAGATAGAAGTAGGAGGTAGCCTGCTACATGAAATTAATCGGCCCCTTGGGTGACTTTTGTCACCGGGAGAGATGCTGGATTAGCAGCCTTCACAGCGCTGAAACCAGCACGAAAAAAGTAGCTGCTTCCCAGTACCCCAAAAACGGCAATCGTAATGGAACTCAAGGGCATTAAAATAGCCGCAATCAAAGGAGACAAAAGCCCTTGAACGGCAAAACTCAAACCGATGACATTGTAGATAAAAGCAAGCACAAAAGCCCCGTACACCAGGTGGATGCTCCGTTGCCCGTAATGCATGATGCTGCTCAAATTGGCAAACTGCTTGCTGCCCAGGATGATATCACAGGCGGGCGTGAAGTTATTGACGTCCTCCGTCACGACCAGACCTACTTCGCTTTGCTGTAATGCGCCAGAATCATTCAGGCCATCACCAACCATCAAGACCTTTTTGCCTTGTGACTGGAGTTTTTTTATGAACGCCAGCTTATCGTGCGGGCTCTGCTGAAAGTGGAGATGATCCTCCGGGAAGAAAGCTGCCAGTTGTTTCTGCGAGGCATCGTTGTCACCCGACAAGAGGTAAAGCTCATACTTTTGGGACCATTCCTGTAGAATGGCTGCTACTCCCTCGCGAAACTGGTGTTTTATGGCAAAAGGACCGATGATTTCCTCCCCGATTTTGGCCCAGGTTCCCGGCTCGGTGCGCGCTAAACCCAGAAAGGAAGCCGAACCCAAGGCAACCAACTCGCCGTCGACAACAGCCTTGATACCACGCCCTGCAAGCTCCTCAAAGCCCAGCACTTCCAAGCGCTTGACGGAAGGCCACAAACTCGTCAGCAATCGGCTGATGGGGTGTGCCGACTGGCTCGCCAGCGATTTAATGACAGACTTATTCCTTGCGGAAATAGACGAAGGAACGACAAGCTGCTCCTTTCCAGCGCCCGAAGTGAGGGTGCCCGTTTTGTCAAAGACAATGGCATCCACGTCGTACAGTGACTCTAGCACACCGGTGTTCTTGAGGTAAACTTCATTTTTTCCCAACAAGCGCAGCGCATTTCCCAGCGTAAAAGGCACCGACAAGGCCAGGGCGCAAGGGCAGGCAATGATCAGCACTGCCGTGAAGGCGTGCAAAGCAATACGATGGTCGATGGGCCACCAGTAGGCAATGGTCAGCAAAGCAATCAGTAAAACGGTCGGAGTAAAGTACTTTCCAATCTTTTCCAGGAGCTGACTACTGCCGGGGACATAAGCCTTCTGGAAAGCTTCATCGTTCCAAAGTTGGGTAAGATAACTTTGCGACACCGCCTTTTCCAGCAGTACCGTAATTTCGCCTCCGGTCTGTCTGCCTCCCGCAAAAAGTCGTTCCCCTGGTTGGCGACGAACAGGGTCGGCTTCTCCCGTCACGAAACTATAATCCAGGCGGGCTTCGCCGGAGAGCAACACGCCGTCAGCGGGCAAAAGGCCGTTATTCGTTATCCTGATTTCGTCACCGATAGCCAATTGGTCAAGTGTGATGCTTGCCCATCCTTCTGCTTGCTTGCGCATCACTGCGATGGGGAAATAACTTTGGTAATTGCGCTCAAAAGAAAGGTGGTGATAAGTCCGTTGTTGGAACCAACGCCCAATCAGCAGGAAAAACACCAAGCCAGCCAGGCTATCCAGGTAGCCCGGGCCTATTTCGCTGATGATCTCAAAAACGGAACGAAAAAACAAGACCACAATCCCCAGCGTGATGGGCACATCAATATTGAGCTGCCCCTGGCGCAAGCTGTTCCAGGCAGATTGCCCGTACGACTTTACACTAAACAAGAGCACGGGAAGCACCAGCAGTATGTTTAGATAACCAAACCAACGCTGAAAAGCCAGCTCCTTGAGGCCGAGGTATTCCGGAAAACTCAATAGCATGATATTGCCAAAAGCGAAGCCAGCCACCCCCAATTGATAAGCAAAAGTCCGGTCGATCACCGGTGCTTTCGGCGCATTTAGCTTATCCATCTGTAACCGTGGGGCGTACCCTATCCGGGAAAGCAACTCGACCAATTGCCGGAGGCTGATTTCCTGAGGATCAATTTGCAAGTGGGCCTCCTGGGTCATGAAATTGACCTGGCTCTTGAGTACACCTTCATCCAGGCGATACAAGTTTTCCAGCAACCAAATACAAGAAGTACAGTGAATCTGCGGTAAATGGAAGGTGACTTTTAACCGGTTTTCGTCTTGGTAGTCACAAATCTTTGCTATTGCCGCAGCTTCATCCAGCCAGGCATAATCCTCTCTGGCGCGGGTGCGCAAGGTTTTACCGGGCGTAGCTTCCAGGCGATAGAAAGTATCCAACTGGTTTTCAGAGAGCAGCTCGTAGACGGTTTTACAGCCTACACAACAAAAGTTTTTATCACCGAGCTGAATGAGCTCCTCTTCACAAGGCTCTCCGCAATGGTAGCAGCCCTTGCTATCCAATGTGTTGGTGCTTTGGTCTTCCGCAGTATGATCAAGGAGGATGGGCATTTGTTAGTTTGACTGTTGGTTAGTTTGGTTGTTTTAGTGTTGATGGTTTGATTGTTTAGGGCAACCTTTACACTTTTGGCATAGCCATGCCACATAGTAATCCCTACGGGGCCTTCGGCATACACCCTTACACTTATCCAACCTTATAAACCTAGCTGAAAATGAAATCGCTGAACGATGATGGCTCAAAAGTAATGGGGAGATGAATGTCCGCGTGTGCCTTAAATCACAACAGGGAGTGACTTTTGTCACCGTTCTCTTTTTCGTGCTTAGGCTACTTTTGCCAGCAGCAAAACAATCCTTATTATGGGTCTCCAGCTCTTAGACAAATACAACATTCCTGCGCCACGCTATACCAGCTACCCAACGGTGCCCAACTGGACGGAACCGGGACCTGCACCAAAAGACTGGTTAAATAGCATACGGGTAGCCTATCAAGAGCAGGGTGTGGTTAACCTCTACATTCATCTCCCCTACTGTGAGCAGCTCTGTACCTACTGTGGCTGCAACAAGCGAATCACGAAAAACCACGCGGTGGAACGCCCTTACTTGGATAGCGTGCTCGAAGAATGGAGCATGTACGTGACAGCATTAGGAGAAAAACCCGTCATTCAGGAATTACACCTCGGAGGGGGCACGCCTACCTTTTTTGCTCCCGAAAATCTCGATTACCTCCTGCGAGGTATTTTTGCCGAAGCAAGCATTGCTCCAGAGCACCATTTCAGCTTCGAAGCACATCCCAATAGCACGACCAAAGCACATCTGGAAACTTTGTATCAACACGGCTTTGACCGGATCAGCATTGGCGTTCAGGATTTTGGGCAAGATATCATGGTGCTCATCAACCGCCGGCAATCTACGGAAGAGATTTACCGCGTGGTAGCGGATAGCCGTGCCATTGGGTATACTTCCATCAACTTTGACCTGATTTTTGGCTTGCCAAAGCAGTCAATTCAACATATCCTCACGAATATTGAACACCTTCAGGAGTTGAAACCGGAGCGGATCGCTTTCTACAGTTATGCGCACGTCCCCTGGAAAAGCCCTAGTCAACGTGCTTACGACGAAAATGACCTTCCCCGCGGCGCAGCCAAGCGAGAGCTTTACGAAACGGGAAAGCGTTTTTTATTGGAGATGGGCTACGAAGAGATTGGCTTTGACCATTTTGCCCTGCCAGGAGATGAATTGCTGACCGCTTTTCAGGAACAGCGTTTACACCGGAATTTCATGGGCTATACGGCGCACGATACCCGGCTGAATATTGCCCTAGGCGTATCAGGCATTAGCGACAGCTGGTCGGCTTTCGCCCAAAACGAAAAGAAAATCGAAACCTACCGGGAGCGCATTGCCGCCGGTGAACTTCCGATTATCAAAGGCTATTCCCTGAATAAGGAAGAACAAATCATCCGTCGACACATTCTGAATATCATGTGCACCGAAACGACCTCCTGGTCTGATCCGGCCTTGCAATGCCAAGACTTGTACCATGGAATCGAAAGACTAGCGGAAATGGTGGAGGATGGGCTGTTGGTCATCGAAGGCCAACAGCTAAAGGTTACTCCCGCCGGACGCCCCTATTTGCGCAACATCTGCCTGGCTTTTGATCAGCATTACTGGAAAGCAGCAGTAGGCAAAGGGCAGTTTAGTGAAGTGGTGTAATTTTTGAAAATTATCGGCAAGATTCCTTCCAAGGGCTTGTTTCACTCGACCACCAACTTCTTCGTCACCTGCCCCGCTTCATTACTCAATTCTATCCAGTAGACACCCGCAGGCCAGGTGCTTAAGTCGATAAGCTCTCGCTGTATTTGCGCCGTGCTATCGAGTGTTTTTTGGAGCATGATTTGCCCTTGAGCGTTGATGGCTTTCAGGTGGGTTTGGCCGTTTAGGCCGCCGTATTCTAGGGTGGTGGTTGTGGTAGTGGGGTTGGGGTAGATGCTTAATTCAATAGAAAAAAGGTCATCCGTACTGGTACTCATCATAAAGTCTTCCTCCGTTAATTCGATGACCAGATAGCGGGTAAACATATTATTGAGAACGGTGCTATTTGGAAACAAACTATGTAAGTCAAAACCCAGCAGGTATCTGCCCGGCCCGGGGGGATTACGCCAACGAAAAGCTCCTGTCTCAGTATTTAACTGCAAATCTTCCAGAGGCGCTGGATATTCGTACCAGCCTTGATCACGCCAAAAGAGAAGTTCAACAGAGAAGCCAAAAGCAACACTACCGTCACCATCCGGATCGGTGCCCGAGAGTTGGAAGACTAAATCCCCAGCTTCATCGATAGCGTAGTCAAAAAGGAAATCATCCCAAGTAGCAAAAGTAGTATCGAATGGGGGTATGCTTGATCTGCTATTACTGTAGTAAGTCCAGAGGGGAATGGCAAGACTATTAATGTCACCACCACGGAAGTCTTGGGCGGATAATAGGAGTCCGCAGAAAAAGAAAACGCTGATGAAGAAAATGTTTATCAGGGGCTTTTTCATCGGGTCAATATGACTTTTTGGTAAAAAAAGGCATCACTCCACCACCAACTTCTTCGTCACCTGCCCCGCTTCATTGCTCAGTTCGATCCAGTACACTCCCGCAGGCCAAGTGCTCACGTCAATAATTTCTCGTTGTAATTGCGCCGCGCTATTTAGCGTTTTTTGGAGCATAACTTGCCCCTGAGCGTTGATGACTTTCAGGTGGATTTCGCCGTTGAGGCCGCCGTATTCGAGGGTGGTGGATGTGGTAGCGGGGTTGGGGTAGATGCTTAATATCTTATCTATTTCGATTGCTGGCACTGTTGTAACGAGGCTCGCCGAATCGACGATAATCATAAAAGCTTTGGTGATGGTGGATACTAGTATTAACGGCTCTTGGTACAGAGGATTATCAGTATATTTCAACTCTCTCACTTTGCCGGCTACGGCGTACTTTCCAGGTTCAAGAGGATACTCCCAGTACATGATTCCTCCTTCAACGTATAGCTCCTCAATGGGAGCAGGCGGGGTATAGCCCACTACTGGAAATTCCCCACGAGAAAAAGTCAGCAGATCAATCTCTGGTGGCATTTGGTACATCAACATATTTTCATCCCATTCTATACCCGTATAAGTTGTGGGAGTGAGATACTCCATTCTGGGGCCGAAGTTTTCCATGATGCCAAGATGAGGGCTGTATTCCTCAGAATAGACGTAAAATGAATCAGTCAGGACAAAATTCGTATCCATAGTATAATCGACGTTGGCAAAGTCATCGATCACCATGCCCGCGTGCAGTTTCAGCTCAACGTATTGGGCGGTATCCACGTCGTAGTAGTGTTCGGTAAAATAAAGATCCAAAATATACCCTCCTCCCGCGTTTAGGGTGCTGTAGCGCGGAACAGTATCCACGTGCCCATCACCCCAATCGAATAGAATATGATCTACGGGCGGCTCCGAGCGACACACCTGGATTCTCATCTGCAATCTTTGCGAAGTAGGGTAGAAATATCTCTTCTCAATTTCTGCTCCGCAGACATTTTGGGCAAAAAAAACACTATTAACCTTGAGAAATATTCCAACCAATAGCATAACCTTTAAATACTTCATGCTTGAGAATTTATTGAACTTTAATGATTTGACCAGCGTACTTTCCTAGCTTATAATAATATAGACCAGCGGGAAGATTGCTTAGATCAAACTCAATTCGGTCGTTCGCTGAAAGTATTAAAGTGCGGGGCATAACAAGCTCCCCTAAGCCATTGAAAATAGAAAAATTCATTTCCTCAAAAACTGTAAAATAATTAGATGGAATTTGTAATATAACTCTTCCTGTGGTTGGATTTGGAAACAGCTTTAGTTCATTAGAAATTACTGGCTCACGACTATTCGTAATCGTCTCGTCAAAACACAGCTCGGCTATAAACCCATCTACTGATCCGGCCAAATTTTCTTGCATATAAGCACCGCTAGGGAAGCTGACAGGGAAATTGTTTACACTTGAAGTGTTTCCAACTAAAAACAGAGTTCTACTGGATGGTATGTAGACTGCATCGGTACCTCCGTCTTTACCATCTCCACCGAAGAAGCTGGCGTAAGACAAGGTTCTGTCCGTACCCAATACCGCAATATAAGCGTCTTGACCACCATTGTTTGTTGACTGATCAAACTCTACTGAACTTACGCCGGGAGGCGGACAATAAGGAAAATCTCCGGAAGCAGGCGGCTCGCAATCGGGAACTGATACGGGATCACACGACGTCAGGCCAGTAATGATTAGTTCTCCAACGGAAGTATAGTGTACAGTGCTTTCGTCGCTGTAGAATACATTATCGCCGGTACAACCAAAGGCGGTGATCCTATCTATCACTCTATCGACGAATATCATAACAAAATCAGCTTCTTCATTTGTTGTCTGAAGATATCCGGTAGTCGCAGGATTCGTAGGAAAACTACCAAAATTTTCCGTAGCACCAACGATAGCGATTTCAGTAGGATTGGCAGGGTTGATAGCTAGCTTGGAATGAGAGTAATAAGGCTGGTTCTCAGATTCATTTCCACCTATAAATGTAGTCCATAGTAACTGATTAGCACCATCAAATTCTCCAATGAATGCGTCTGACTGATTAGGGTCATTTCCGCCATTGTTGAAAGGGAACTGGGTGTCGGTAGTGCTCGTTTTGTAATTAGGAAAACCTGATTGCTGAGCGGATGGAGGGGTGTTAAGCGTAGGATTGTAAAAAGCATTGGGTGTTGAACCGTAGATATAAAAACCCGTATCATTAGGCTTAACAGTCAAATCATATAGTTGCTCAATATCCAGATTTCCTCCAAACAATGAACTCCAAATGATTTCGAGTTCCTGATCGTATTCCAGTATCACACAATCTCCTGCTGATCCATTAAAGGGTTGATTATAAGCCCCACTGAGAGTTACCAAGGAAATATTACTATTTACAATACCACCTACGAAAACCCTCCCAGTAGAAGAAATATCAATTGTTGATAATAAATCTGCATCACTTCCCGTAAATAATTCTAAAAGTAAACGTTCCCCAGTAATTAGATCAAATTTACCAATAAACCCATCAGTGTCAACAGCGTTATTTGCCCCACCAGTGACCGGAAAATTATTAGATCTGGTTTCACCCACCACAAATACATTATCGTTAATAACTTTTAAGTCGTGAGAAATATCGGTCGATGTACCGCCAAAGATCGTAGCATAATTAAAATCATGATTTAAATCAAATTTCAAAAGTATAGAATTGAAGGAGTTGTTATCAACATTACCATAAACCGTTACTACTCCAGCACTTACAGGTATCTCACCGTTAAAAGTGGCCCCACCAATCAGTAGGTCATTTTCTTCGTTTGTATCAATACTAGAAAACAAGTCTCCGGCAAAGGGGTTCGCATCATTACTATCCCCAAAATAAGTAATCCACTTACTGTCAGCTGTCGGCGAAGCCATCACTCCCCCTCTAACCCCAATCACCAAATACCGATTGCTCACACTGTTCACGCCCGTGATCTCTACCTTATTACTCCCTACTAAACTATAAGCTGGCGTATCCGAATTGGAATAGCTGGTCCCCGCTGCATCATAGCTCGACAGGGTAGGCTCCGGCCAGACAATGGTGCCCAAGGCGGTGGTGATTTCGAGTTCACCGCTCCCGTTTACCGCCAGACTGGTGTGCCCGGTGAAGGTAAAGACGATCGCATCTGGGTCTACGCCGGGTTCGATGATGATGTCGTAGGTGTGGCCGGCCCCGTTGCTGCCGTGAAGGATGTCGATGCCCGTCCAGGCATCCGTGTGCAGTACCTGGTCGGTTAGTGGCACTTTTGTGCGGCCTTCGTTGATGTGGCCCAGGTAGTAGTTGTGATAGCTGCTGCGCTTGTCCAGGGCGAATACCCGCTGGCTTTTATCATCGCTGAAGGTTACGTCTACCCGGCAAAGGGTATCCGGCGTGGTGGGGACGGTATCGATCCGAGCCTGCACGATACTCAACTGAGCGTTTTCTAGATAATGGTTGCCTGCGTAGTACTTAATATCTTCGGCGACGGTGCCGTTGGTTTTGGTCAGTTGGTCGTACTGGTGGATGTAGGGCAAGGCGGCGTTGGGTGTTTCGCTCGTAGGTGGTAAGAAGTAATCTTTTTTGGCGAAGCGTACCGCAGTAGGGAATTGGCCGTTGACTCCGGCGGCAGTCTTGCCGCTCATGATGATGCCGCCCTCTTCGTCTTCCAGCAGGATTTCAGCCCGGTCAGTGCCGCCCACCCAGCCCGCGAAGGTAAGTTCGTGGAGCAGACTGCCATTACTATTGCTACGGCGCTGGAACAGGTAATCTTCGTCAGCCGTTTCGTGGATTTGGCCACACAGGTAGATTTCATTACTGCCCGTGGAAACGAGCACGTCGGTGATCTCATCTTCGCCGCTAGCCGCTCCGCTGATGGTTTGCTGCCATTGCAGGGTGCCGCTACTGTTGTATTTGAGTAGCAGACCATCGCGGTCGCCACTGCTGGTCGTTGAGAAGCCACCTACGATCACGTCGCCGTTGGTAGCTACAGCAATGGCATTGGGCTGATCGTTGGCGTCGGCTGTTCCGTTGAAGGTCTGTTCCCACAGGATCGTCGCACCGTCGTCCAATTTCACGACCACTATATCCCGGCCCTGGGTAGTGGTGGGCTTCCAGCCCGTAATGTAAATGTTGTCATTGGCATCGAGGGTTACATCGCGTACTTCTGAGAGGGCCACCTCTTCACTGGTCT
>PZPC01000068.1 GCA_003045895.1 Bacteroidota bacterium | reverse complement strand
CTTCAGCGTTGCCTGCCACGTCTTCAGCGTTGCCTGCCACGTCTTCAGCGTTGCCAGTTCACAGCTACTGCTGGAAAACGATATGCCTAAAGTTGGCCTAGCCCCACTTTTACACCGTCACACAACATTTCAAACATAACAGCCCACTATTGCGCGGTCAAGTTCGAAATAATAGTACTTTAGTAAAAACACCAACAAACGATGTCACCACATTACGACTTTCTCATCGTGGGCGCTGGGGTATTTGGGCTCACGGCAGCTATCGAACTCGCCAAACGTTCGCACCGGGTAGCCGTCATCAACCCAAATACCATCCCCCACCACCTGGCGGCTTCTACAGACGTGACCAAATCGGTGCGGATGGAATACGGTTCTGATCAGGAATATTTCCGCATGGCCGAGGCCAGCATAGCAGGTTGGCACGCCTGGAATGCCCAATTCCAGGAAACGCTGTACCACGAGGTCGGCCTGCTAATGCTGGGCAAGGCGCCTTTCGACCGGCAGCGCCACGCCTACGAATACCACAGCCTGGCCAACCTGAAAACGGCAGGCTACCCCACGGAACAACTGGATGCCGCGGCCTTGCGGCAAAGGTTTCCGGTGGTGAACACCGAGGTTTATGGCCACGCCGTTTTTAACCCGAAAGCCGGGTACGCCCGGTCCGGGCGGGTAATCGAAGTCTTAGCAGCCTACGCCCGTTCCCTGCAAGTGGACCTCTTCGAAGGACAGACGGCCGAATCTTTGCAAATAGAAAAAGGGCGCTTCCAGGGCCTCCGAACACGAGAAGGCCGCACGTTTAAAGGGGCCCACGCCATCATTGCCGCCGGGGCGCATACGCCTTATCTGTTGCCCGAACTGCGGCCGTACCTCAAAGTTACCGGGCATCCCCTTTTTTGGCTGCAGCCCACTGATCCCACTTTTTTCCAGCCGCCGCATTTTGTCAATTTCTTCGCCGATATCTCCACCACAGGTTGGTACGGATTCCCCTACCTGCCGGAACACGGCATCGTAAAAATCGGCAAACACGCTACCGGCCTGGAAATTGATCCCCAGCGGGATGATCGCCAGGTAACGGATGCCGACGTCCGGGATATGCGGGCTTTTTTGCGGGAAGCTTTTCCTTCCCTGGCGGAAGCGCCCCTGGTGCATACGCGCCGGTGCCTGTACACGGATACGCTCGATGGCCACTTCTGGATCGACCGGCATCCGGAAATCGAAGGGCTCTCCGTCAGTTCAGGCGGCAGTGGGCATGCTTTTAAAATGGCGCCCATCCTTGGTCAGATGACGGCCGATATGGCAGAAGGCAAGCCCAGTGCGTGGTCGGAACGCTACGCCTGGCGCGAGCTGGCGGGGCAGGTCTTCCAGGAAGAGGCGCGGTGCCTGGATCTTGGAGGTAAGTAGTTGAGAGGAAATGGTGAGGGGCGTACTTAAATTACAAAAAGTTTTTTTAATTTTATTTTAAATTTATTTGTGTTTTTAATACCAGGTTCTTATATTTGTAATACCCAAGGGCAGATGGACTGTTTGCCCGAATCATCGGTAAATACCCTCACGCAGTCGGTGAGTGTCATTCAGTGGTTTTATTTTCAACGCATTGCTGGTTCCTCCGTTCGCGGAGGAAGGAATAGTGGCGTGCCTTTACCACCACCAGTGGGGAAGGTGTGCGGTGACCAAGGCCCCAAGGGTGGGGCCCCGCCCTGGCGGGGCTTTGCCCGCCTGCTTCCGACCTTTCTGATTGGTTCTCGCGCTTGCCACGTCTTTAGCGTAAGCGGGGCAGCGCAGTAGCTTCCCACGTCTTCACCAGGCCGTTCAGGTGGAAGTGGGTTTGTGGCACCTGATGGATTTTATATGACAACTACTGCATCATTACAGGTCCCGAAAGTAGCAGTATTGATTATGTAGAAGTCTGGTTCAATAATCCAGACGGAGACTGCCAATCTATGGATTGGTATTCACGGCATTGGTTCTTAGATGGTAATTTTGAGGACGATGATAGTTTACATTTCGGAGAGGGAGCGTTGGATTTTGGTTACTTTAGCTGTTGCAACAATGACAATGTGAGTTGCGATTGCGACGGGGAATATATTCCAGACCAGCATACAGTTGTCATCGATTGTAGTCTATGTGATTATCCAATCAATTAAAAACCATGATCTGCCGTGGCTCGACTATTACACCCGCTTACTCTTTAAATACAAAGCCCTTTACTTTGCGTAAAGCCGCCGCAACTGCTGCCCCGCGCCAGGGATGGCAGCAGGCCGCCAACGGCGGCGCCCGCAGGGCCGAGCGAAGAGCGAGCTGCGTACAGCCCGACCCGGGGTGTGGAGAGTGACCAACTGTTGGAAAAACGCCGCTGCACCCCGGGTGGCGCCACAATGATAACAAAACGCCTGATTGCTCAGGTATTGAATTTAAGCTGCCCGACTTAAGCGGCTCGATGTGCGTAAACGCCCTAATACTTCAGCCCGGCCAGGTCCAGCACGAAGCCGTTGATCTTGTAGCGGCTGACGAGGCTTTCCTGGTAATGCTGGGCGCCTTTGAGGGTGTCGAAGGGGCCGAGGATAACCTTGTAGCTGTTGTTGCCCCCCGTGCCGGGTTCGATGCTAACCAGAACGTTGTCGAACCACCTGGCCTGTAGGTCGGCTACTTTCTGCAGCACGTTTTCATAATTGCTGAAGGAAGCGACCTGTACCCCAAAACCGGTTTGGGAATCGGGTTTTTCCAACACAATGCGGTAAAGGCCGAAGGGGGTATAGTCGTCTCCGACGCGGGAAAACCGATCGGCTGCTTGCTTTACTACGGGCGTAGTGGTTTTGGCGGGAGCCGCCGTTGGCGCGGGCTGCGTCGTCTTTGCCGGAGCGGTTGTAGCCGGAGCGGTTGCGGCCGGTGCAGCGGCAGCGGGGGTGGTACTGGTAGGGGCAGGAGCAGCGGCTTTTGCGGGCAGATCGGCGGCGACAATGCGCTCGGCGGCTGGCTCATCGAAAGCTTGTGGCCGGCTATCATCGGTAGCCGTACTACTGCCTCCCCTGACGATGGGGGCGGTGTCGGCGGTGCGGGTGCTGGTGCTACTCAATCGTTCCACTTTAACCTCTACCGGGTTCAGACCGATCATGCCCAGGATTTCTGCGGCCCGGTGCGACAGGTCGACTACCCGCCCTTTGATGAAGGGCCCTTTGTCGGTGACCTTCACATTGACGGATTTTTTGTTGTCCAGGCGAGTCACCTTGAGCAGGGTACCGTAGGGGTAGCGCTTGTGGGCACAGGTGAGTTCGTCTTTGTTGTAGATATCGCCATAGGCCGTAGAACGGCCCTGAAAGTCTTCGGAATAATAAGAGGCCAGCCCGTACTCTTCTTCCTGGGCCACGAGGGTGAAGGAGCAAAGCATACAGCCGAAAGCCAGCAACAAGGATAAGTTTTTCATTTAGATTGGATATTTAGTGGTTCCCTGAAGTCAGAGAAAATAGCGATTTTTTTGGCAATATCGGAGATTTTTTGGGGAGATAAAAGGTTTTGCTTCATCTCCGGGTGCCAACTTGTTGCTTAACGCTTGACAAGATCGAACTATTTCGGGTCGAATATTGTATTTTTGCCAACGGAAATGAGAAAAAGAAGATATGAGTAAGCACGGAAAGGTATTGGTGGCCATGAGTGGCGGAATTGATTCGACGGTGACTGCTATGCTGTTGCACGAAGAAGGCTACGAGGTGGTGGGCATTACCATGAAAACCTGGGATTACGCCAACAGTGGCGGTTCGAAGAAAGAAACGGGCTGTTGTAGCCTGGACAGCATCAACGATGCGCGCGAGGTAGCCGTGACCATGGGTTTCCACCACTTCATCGTGGATATTCGCGAAGAATTTGGCGACTACGTCATCGACAACTTTGTGGACGAGTACCTGGCGGGCCGCACGCCCAACCCGTGTGTGCTGTGCAATACGCACATCAAATGGAGTGCCCTGCTCAAACGGGCCGACGCGCTGGGCTGCGAGTTCATCGCCACGGGGCACTACGCCAAAATTCAACAAGAGAACGAACGCTACTTCATTCGCAAGAGCGCCGACCTGAACAAAGACCAGTCCTACGTGCTCTGGGGCCTGAGCCAGGAATGCATGGCACGCAGCCGTTTCCCCCTGGGCGGAATGACCAAACCGGAGGTGCGCCAACTGGCCGCGTCAATGGGTTACGAAGAACTGAGCAAGAAGGCCGAGAGCTACGAAATCTGCTTTGTGCCCGACAACGACTACCGCGGCTTCCTGAAGCGCCGGGTGCCCGAGCTGGAAGCCCAGGTGGCTGGTGGCGACTTTGTGGATAAAACGGGCGCCGTACTGGGCAAACACCAGGGCTACCCCTTCTACACCATTGGCCAACGCAAGGGCCTGGGCAAAGCCTTTGGGGAGCCCATGTTCGTGACGGAAATCCGCCCCGACACCAATACCGTGGTGCTGGGCCGGCTGGAAGAGCTGGTCAAAAACAGCATGACCGTGGGGCAGGTCAACAACCAAAAATACGCTACCATCCCCGCCGACCTGGAGCTGGTGACCAAAATACGCTACCAGGACCCCGGGGCGCTGAGCACCCTTACCCAAACCGGCGACCGGGTTGCAGTCAACTTCCTGGCCAATGTCAAGGGCGTTGCGCCCGGCCAGTCAGCCGTCTTCTACGAAGGTGATGACGTGGTAGGTGGTGGTATTATCTATCGGGGGGAGTTGTTTGCGGATAATTAGGAGAGGGGGAAAGATCGGAAATCGGAGGTGGGAAGTGGGAAGTAAGAACCGTGTAAGTGCCGGGACAATAATAAATTTACATTCTCAAATTATTAGCGAAGGAATAAGCGATTGATAATGAGCGGTTTCGAGCTAATCATTTGAGTCGAAAAATGTAAATTTATTATTGTCCAAATACTTAAAGGTGTAAAAGTGTAAACGGGGGGCGAGACCAACATCAGGCGTATCCGTTTTTAGCAATCGCCCACGCGCTGAAGACGTGGCAGGTGCGAGAACCAACCCGGAGGTCGGACAGCAAACATTCTTTCTTTATAAAACAACATGGCCATGATGCGCAGGATGTGGGGTTGGGGGTTGGTGGTGCTGCTCCTTAGCGGCTGGGCCTGCAACGAAGAGACGGCGGCGCCCCGCACGGATTGGGGCTACGCCTACTTCCCCCTGACCATTGGTACGGAGTGGCGGTACGAACTGGACAGCATTGTACTGCGCCCACAAGTAGGTGGCATATTGTATGACTCGGTCCGATTGGAAGCGCGCGAAATCCTCCAGGATACGCTGCGCGATCTGGTGGGCAACCTCTGGTACCGCGGCGAGCGCTACGATCGGCGGGCGGACTCTCTGACCTGGCGTTTTCGCCAAACATTTCTCCTGCGCCAGGACGAGCAGCGGGCCTACCGCCGCGAAGACAACCTGGAATTTGTGAAGCTGGTTTTTCCGGTGGACGACAACCAACGCTGGGACGGGCACGTGGCGTTTGACCCCTACCGGGATATTGAAGTGGCGGGCCAGCCCATTCAGATCTATGCCGATTGGAATTACCGCTACCAAAGTATCGACCAGCCTGGCAACGTGGGCACCATCACCTACGATTCCCTGGTGGTGGTGGAAGGTGCCGACTACGAAAACCTGCTCAACCGGCGCCTTGCGCTGGAAACGTACGCCCGTGGCGTGGGGCTGGTGTACCGGGAACTGGAAGTGTTCAAGACCCAGTGCCAACAGTGCTGCAACGGCAATACCGGCGCTTGCCTGGATCTGCCCTGGCGGCAAAAAGCAGAAGCCGGATTTATCCTCAGACAATGGTTAGTAAGATGATTGGAGAAGTAGTAAAAATTGGCCGCATCGGCCGAACCCACGGTTTCAAAGGGGAACTGAAGATCAACCTGGAAGATGCCTACCACCAGGATGCGCTGGCTAGCAAAAGCTTGCTGGTGGCCATTGGCGGGCAGTATATTCCGCATTTCATCCAGTACCTGCGCGGCACAACAAATATGCTACTCAAGCTAGAAGAAGTGAACGACAAGGAGACGGCCAGCGTCTTTCAACAAAAAGACATTTACCTGCCTATCCACCAGGTTACGGCTGTAGCAGAAGAAGAGGAAGACTCGCTGGCCGATTGGATCGGGCTGACCATCGTGGATGAGAATCTGGGTGTCATTGGTACCATTACCGATGTATTTGACCTGCCCCAACAATTCCTCGCCGAAGTCAGCTACCACGCCAATACAGTCATGATTCCGCTCCACGAAGACCTCATCCTGGCTGTAGACCTCGAAAAAAGGGAAATCTTAATGGATCTGCCGGAGGGATTATTGGAATTGGAGTAAGGAAAAGCTATTGCGCTCCGATCCTGGACCAGCGCCCGTTGTGACCATCAAACGCCTGTCCGGCCCAGGCGCATCATGAAATAGGTCTCGAAGGCCGTGTAGATGAAGTAGCAAGTAAAAAAGGGAGCTACAAAAAATTTGTCCGCAGGTTCCGCCAACTTCAGGTAGGTGTAAAGAATCATAATGGTAAACATCATTTTTCCGGCGGTAAAGCCCAGCACGGTACTCGTAAAATCGTTCTTGTTCTTGCTCTTGGCGGATACCCTGGCTACTAAAAACATTAAAATACTAAGCACGACGAATCCGCCCAGACAGATCCAGCCAAAAATCTGATAAGATTGCATAGCCGGAATCTGCTGCAAGCCCAGCAATATGGCAGCCGTTGCGGCGGTAACGATTCCCAAGTGGGCAAAAAACTGCTGGTTGGTCATAACAAGGGGGGGGTTAACAACAAGATGCCCAAGCCAGCACTCGTCTGGCTTGGGCATCTAAATGAGGGTTAAATCAGGCATTTCCTGTTTTCCTAAAGTAAATCCTTGAGGGTACTATACAGGGCGGCAAAGATCGAGAGCAAAGCCATCGCGACCATCAGGTAGGGAGCCGTCTGGAAGTACCCATCCATCCATTTGCCCGCATAAACACCCACGAGAATGATGATGCCCATTTGTATGGCCATCCCCGAGTACTTCATGTAACTCGACGCATCCCGGCGGTTGGGGTCTTGCTTATTCGGTGGTTTGGCTGGCAACTTTGGCTGATTTATCGGCAAATTTATTGCTGGCCGTACCGACGAGTTTCTTGGCGCCTCCCATAGCGATGGTACCGTCGATGGTGCCGCCGGGTTGTACGATCAGCTTGCCGTAGGTGACGTCGCCTTCCACCGTTGCCGTTTCGCGGATGTTGAGCAGTTCTTTCACGGAGATGGTTCCCTCGAAGCTACCTTCGATGACGGCATTTTGGCAGCGAATCTCACCGGTCACTTTACCGGTTGGTCCGATAATAACTTTGGCTTCACAGAACAACTTTCCTTTAATGGTTCCGTCTACCCGGATGTCACTGTTGGCCTGTACGGTTCCCTCTACTTCGGTACCCTGTACGATGCTATTGAGCGAATGACCACCTGAACTTGCAGGAGTGGCCGGAGACTTTCCATTGCTGGTTTCTTTTTTTACGTTGCTGTTAAACATTTGCTTTTGATTTTAGCGACTACGCTTCTTTTCGGAAAGGTAGCGCCTCGTTTTTGTCGTTGGGAATTATTGTTTTTCGCACGATTAAATTGACCAGATAAAGATACCGGAAAAAAACAGCATTCTTATAACAACTGGCAGAAATAATACATACATGACAAAAAAAAAGATATTCAAACCGATCAATTAGAGCGACTTGAATATCTTTTGCTTTTCAAACAGTAACCTTGCCCGGTAAATACGGAACAGTGTAGTGCTTAAAAACTTGGGCAATAAACCCCTCTGCGTGATGGGCCACAGATTTTGTACTGCAGGGCCAACTCGAAGCTTCCGTTGTAGTTGCTCGCCACTTTGAGGGGAGAAACGTTGATATCGTAGCTAAATCCGAGGGTAAAATTATCGAAATCGAAACGGGTAGAAAGAATGACGGCATCGTTGAGTACCCCCGTGTTGATTTTGTTAGAGATACGGGTCCAAAGCCCAAATTGCCAGGACTGGTCGCCTGCAGCCTTACCACTACCCAACAGGAATTTGAAGCTGGTACCGGCATTCACCTGGAACGAAGGTCCCTGGCCCATCACGATGATACCTGGCAACAAACCGAAGCGGTTGGATACCAGAAACTCACCGCCGGCGTGGGCCGTGTAGCGGCTGTAGAGCAGATCCTGATCGGTACTGCTAAACGACTGATCGGCCCGGTTGAGGTGATGGAAAGCACCACCCAGGTAAAGGCTGTTGTTTTTGTCAAAGGTCATGAACCACAGCAAACCTGCTGCCAGGTCACCAAAGAGGAACTGGTCGCGGTCGAAGGTGGTTTCGCCGTTGTCGGCACCACTGTCAAAGCCGCCGTTGCCGTCGTGCTGAAGCCCCCAACGCAGGTTGAGAAAGTCGAGGCTACGCTGGGCTACTCCTGCTTCGGCACCCACTACGAGGTAATGGCCGTAGTTGCGGGATCCACCCATCTTTTTACTGTACGAAGCGGATAACTTGCCCGTAAGGGTTGAAAAATCAGCCTCTCCGGCACGATCGCCCCAGAACGTACCGCCGATTCCGAAGAAGTCGCTACGGCCAACAGGGATGCGCTGATCGTAAGAAACCGAATAGGTTCGGAAAGCATTTTCGCGCAACACACTCGCCCACTGGTTGCGGTAGTTGGCGACCATGCGAATGTTACAGTTCATAACCCCCGTCATTGCTGGATTGAGGTTCAGCGGCGACAGGTAGAACTGTGAAAAATGAATGTCTTGGGCTCGTACCGACAGCGTGGTGGTCAGAAGGAGCGTAAGCAGTGCCAGTTGTTTAAGTCTTTTCATAGAGACGGAGGTTTGATCCGAAACAGATTTTCAAGGAAACACAATGATACGTAAAAGCAGTAATAACCCTGAAATTGCGGCTGTTAAAATTACAAAATACTTCTACCGGTCGACATAAATGGGCGGTAACCGTTTAGACATTAGGGCATTTTGTGAGTAGCTGAATAAAACTGGAAGGGCGTTTCGCAGCCATTTGTTCCTGTATAGATACGAACAAAACTATAAACGCTACTTAATTCCGTAATATTATATCCTACTGAAGTAAACTATTACTTGGAATAGTTGCTGCTCAAAGTTAAGTGTTTTTTGGATATTTTTAAATAATACTTACTATTACTACACAAAGCGACAAGCAGACAAATACGATGATACAACTAATCGACCTGGAAAAATAAGTAGGCAACATGAAGAATTACTTCCTAATCTGTTTTTTACCCCTCCTGTTCAGCTGCGGCAACCGAGCTACCAAAATGCGTTCTCCCGAATTGCCCGCAACCGGCCACCGGGAGTCGTTGGGGCTGGTCAGCTCGCAATACGTGGCTGCCCGCCAGGTCGACGTGTGGTTGCCACCGGGCTACACCCCTACCCGGCGCTATCCGGTGTTGTACATGCACGATGGCCAGATGCTATTTGACGCCGCTACCACCTGGAACCACCAGGAGTGGGGCGTAGACGAGGTGCTCGACAGCCTGATTGGGGCCGGCATCATCCCGCCCTGCCTGGTGGTGGGCATTTGGAATGGCGGCTCCAGTCGGCACGCCGATTACTTCCCGCAGCAACCCTTCGAAAGTTTGCCCGCCGCCTACCGGGACTCCCTGCTCCGGGCACAACGCAACCCTGAGACGGCCCTCTTCTCGACCCACGTACAATCGGATAACTACCTGAAGTTCGTCGTCGAAGAACTCAAACCACAGATAGACGCACAGTACGCTACCCTATCCGAGCGCGCCCACACCTACGTGGCCGGTTCGAGCATGGGTGGGCTCATTTCTATGTATGCGCTGTGTGAATATCCCACGGTCTTTGGTGGTGCCGCCTGTTTGTCGACCCACTGGACAGGTATTTTCAGTGCGGAAAACAACCCCATTCCGGCTGCCTTTATGGCCTATTTGCGCACGCACCTGCCCGACCCCGCTACCCACCGGCTCTATTTCGACTATGGCACCGAAACCCTGGACGCGCTTTACGAGCCCTTCCAGTTGCAGGCCGATGCTATTCTGCGGGAAAAAGGCTATTCTGCCGCCAACTGGCAGACGCTGAAATTTGTCGGAGCCGACCATTCCGAGCGCGCCTGGCAAGCGCGCCTGGCAATTCCTCTAACTTTTCTAATGAAACAATAACCACCAATGTCTGCAACCTTCGACTTCAACGAGGAATACACCCTGGAAGACAACCGGGTGCTGCTGCGTCCGCTGCGGCTTACCGACGAGGAATACCTGTTCCCCTTTACCGAAGCGGAACCGGACCTCTGGCAGTATGGCACCACCCAGGTTAGTGGCGGGGATCATTTTCAGCGGTACCTGGCCACTGCCCTGCGGGGCCGGGCCGAGCATACGGCTTATCCCTTTATCGTTTTCGACAAACAGCTCAACCGCTACGCGGGGAGCACCCGGTTTTATGATTACCAACCCGACCACCTCTCCACCCAACTGGGGTATACCTGGTACGGACGCGACTTCCGGGGTACAGGCCTCAATAAACATTCTAAATTCCTCCTCCTCAGTTTTGCTTTCGACACCCTGGCTTTGGCCCGGGTTGAATTTCGCGCCGACGCCAACAACCAACGCAGCATTGCCGCCATGAAAAGTATCGGCTGCACGGTAGAAGGTACCCTGCGCAGCAACCTGGCGACAGCATTTGGCACCCGCCGCAGCAGTATCGTATTAAGTATTTTGGCCGATGAATGGGACGCAACCGTTCGTGAACAGTTGCAGGGGCAGCTGCGGAAGTAACGAAGAGAAATACCCCCGATACAATTAAAAAGCGGGTTGAACAACAAGTCGCCGCTCAAACCACACGTATGGAAACCTTGAAAATCAGTACCGACAAAGCCACTCTAGACGTAGATTTCATCCACCAATTCCTCACCCAGCAGTACTGGGCCCTGGGGCGCACCCGCAAGGAAGTACAAACAACCATGGAGCATTGTGTGTGTTTCGGTCTTTTTTTGGATGGTAACCAGATCGGCTTTGCCCGGGTGCTAACCGACTTCGCGGTCTTTGCCTACCTCATGGATGTCTTCGTAGTCGAGGCGGAACGCGGAAAGGGCTATGCCAATACCTTGCTGGAATATGTCTTCCATTATCCGGCCTTTGCCCTCGTCCCCCACTGGAAGCTGACGACCGCTGATGCGCACGGCCTCTACGCAAAATTTGGCTTCGTACCCTTGGCACACCCTGCCAAATTGATGGAAAGGTTAATACGCTAATCGGCCCGGCAGGCATTTTCTACCAGATCCCAGCGCTTCATCGCCGAATTCCAGTAGACGCTGTAGCATTTGCCCCGAATCAGAAAATAGACGACTTCCAGCAACCCATCAGGGCTGGCGTTCAGTTGGGTGCGCACCCGAATGAAGCAGCCTTCTTTGCCGTTGAGGGAGAAAATGGAAGAATACCGGGGCCCCAGTGCAAACCCATTCCAGGCTTCCTTATCGAAACTCAGGGAAAAAGAAACACCGTAGCCTGCGGCCTGGTTGCTGATGAGTAAGTTGCGTTGCAGAATTTCCTCGCCCGGATCCAGGGCAGAGAACGAACGCCCCGTATCGGGGAAATAGAGCAACCGCTGCGGTTGGTCTGCTGACTGCCCAAACCCGCAAACCCCGACCAACAATAGCCAACCGATAAGCGCGAACCTCAATTTCATTGGATTATACGTTTTTCACTTCCCTCCTTCTGCTGGCGACTGGGTTCGGCCCAGCAAATAGCCAGCAACCGTACCGAGCAAACCTATAATGGGTGCAATCTGGGCATTGCCGTAGCCCGCAGTAACCAAAAACAGGGAGCCCACTATGATGAGGGTAATACTTAAATACTTCAAAGACTGGCTCAATGGTTCCTGCCGACGGCTAATAATTAACGCCTGGGCGAGTATGACGATCATACCGAATACCAATACGCCAAGAGACAACCACACCTCCTGGGAGGATTTCGTGGGTACAAAGTCGGCGCTGACGGGCGGCAAATTCACCCCACTGGTGGGGCTGCTTTCCATGGCAGCGGGCGGCGGCGTATTTACGGTCGTCGTCTCCACTACCTCGGGCTGAGCCAGCAGACAGGTGGCCAAAAGGCTGAGTAGAATGATGATGTTGGTTCTCATAAAGGTCCGTTGTCTAGATTATTGACACAATTGTAAATGCCGTTGATATTCTTTTTCGTGGCGTAATTTACGGTTTTCATATTCGACGCGCTGTTCTTGTGCCAGCAAACGGCGGGCATTGCGATCGTCTCCCGTCCGGCGGGCATCCCGCATATTGTCGCGGTGCAGGCGCCGCAAGTCGTGGAGTTGGGCACGTTGGTTTTGCCGCAGATCCCGGGCCTCCAGTTCGCAGGGAGAAGGTTCGAACAAACTGCGGGACCGGGGCGCTGCCACCGCTACCGGGCTCAGCCGAAGCGCGTACTCGCACAGGGGTTTCTGTTTCATCCCCAGGCGCTCGGAGCGCATCACCGTACGGTCCGCGATCGTGGTACACACTTCGCCCCAGTTGCGGTAGGCCTCCCCACCCAGAACTTCCTGGAAGGTATAAAGAATTTCATTAAAAAAGATACCGCCATCGTTAGACAGGAAGGTGTAGTACTCGCGTTCGGCACTGAACAAATTGACCACCTTGCACACCGAGGGTTCATCGGCAAACAATTGCTGGTAAGCCCGCACGGACCGCCCCGCTTTGGGCAGGCTCGCCACCTCGGGTGGCCCATTGACAAATTGGTAGGGTGGTGGCACGCTTTGGTCGGTAACCGTGACGTTGCAAGCCACCACAATATTGATCAGCAGGGAAGGGTTTTTATCCTGAATGCGTTCTTGTATCTCGGCAAAATTTACCGACTCCTGGTAACTGCTAAAGTAGAGGTTGGGATATGGGCTCGACGAGCCGGGATCGCGAAAACCGTGACCGACGTAGACAAAGATCACAATGTCCCGCTCCTGGTACGCCATTTCGTAATCGAGCACCCCGTCCAGTTTCTTCAGGTTGAAGCGCGGACCACTGATCTCATACTCGATGACGTTGAGGATACCCAAATTAACGGCCAGCAGTTGTACTTCCTGATCGATACCAAAGCCAATACTCCGGCAACCTTCGCGGATAACGTAATCGTGGTTTTCGTTGTCAAAAACTTTGATCAAATGAATATGGCGGGTCTCTGCTTGCAGGAATCCGGTGGCCAACCACAAGAACCCCAGGCAGAGTACCATCCTGAGCTGGTAGTGCATCTGTCCGTTGTTTATCCCACTGACATCCAGTAGAAGTTAAATCAAAATGCTTGTGAGTAGCCTGAATGGCAGTTGTGCCGAGGTGATTATTGCGGGTAGTGAACCTAGCGCAACGCTGTTGAATTCTTAGAACGCAAGACCGGGTCGTCTTATTATCTTTTGTTGAAAGTCCAAAAACAAGTTGCCCGCTGGGCGGTCGTCTGCTGGTTCATTTTGGGGCAGGACATCATTGACTTCGCGCTGCAAATAGCGGGCCGTCGTCCGCTATTTCGCTACTTCGGTATCCGCACTTCGTAGGTCTGTCCGCTGCCGTTGGTCAGGAAATTATCGGTTAGCCAGGGGTTGTAAATTTTCAGCATCCGGTAAGTGGTTCCTTCGTCCCTGGCAAAATCGCCCCAGTTGGCTACCGGGTTGCTCACCGCTACGGTGCGGTAGTTGTCCAGGGGTGGGTAATATTCCTCTTTCTCTACGTAGAAACCGTATTCCCGCGGGTTTTCCAGGATGTACTTCAGGGCCACCAGCCGGAAATAATAGCGGGCTGTTTCCTCGTTGAGGTTGAGTTCAAAATAGTTGTCCATGCGCTGTTCGGACAGGTTTTTATTCAAGTTCCCCCCACCCATATTGTAGGCAGCAGCAGCGTTGGCCCAACTGCCAAAGCGCTTGCGCAAAGACTTCAGGTACCTGGCCGCAGCCCGGGTCGATTTCTCCAGGTGATAGCGCTCATCGATTTCATCGTTGACTTCCAATCCGTAATCACCCGCCGTTCCTTTCATGAACTGCCAGATGCCGCGGGCACCCGCCGGCGAAACGGCATTGCGCAGGGAACTTTCCGCTACGGCAATGTACTTGAGGTCGGTAGGTACGCCTTCCTCCCGCAGAATGCGGTCCATGGCAGGAAAATAACGCAGGGTAGACTTGAGCGCCAGGATGGTATTCGAATGCCAGTAGGTGTTGACCATCAATTCCCGGTCGAGGCGTTCGCGCACGTCGAAGTTATCCATGGGCAGGAGCTCTTCGCAAAAAACATAGCGCTTGTCCAAGTCGACGCCTTTGACAATCTGGGGAATATTGTCGCTAGGTGACCAGCCTTTTCCCGACTGTTCACCCGAAGCCATTTGGGAAGCAATGAAGATGAAAACGCAACTTAATGCGAGTAGAATGATGTTGATACCCCACAATTTCTGCTTGCTCATCGGATTGGTTTTATGCCCTGGCCTGATCACTACTTATTCTTTGTAAAGATAGGCTAAATTTTGTGTTTGCTGTTTTTGCGACAGCTCCAGATTCGTATTTTTTGTTATCCAACCTGACAATCCCCTGCCGTACGCACCGCAAAATTAACGGAATTGGCGATGAAACACAAGGCGTGCGCCCGCTCGTGCAAAGCGGGGGTCTGGGCAATCATGGCCGCCTCGCTGACCCGCACCTGTGGCCGCAGCAGCACCTCCACAAAGTGTCCACCACCAGCGGCGGTTTCAGCCATTCGCCCCTGGGGTTCATCGGTATAGGCGGTGATGACCACCCCCGCCGTGGCACACAAATGCAGGAACCACAACATGTGGCAACTGGCCAGGGAAGCCAGCAGCAGTTCTTCGGGATTGTAACGGGTAGGGTCGCCCAGGAAAGCCGGATCGGAAGAACCTTCAATGGTCATTTTTCCGGCGGCAGAAATGCGGTGGCTGCGCTGATACGACCGGTAATTACTGGTACCGGAACCCTTATTGCCGGTCCACTCGAGCTGCACAACATATTCGTGTTCCTGGTGCATAATCGCGAGGGAAAATTACCGGGGTTGTTTATAGACGGGAACGGTGCTACAGGGTTCGCCGTACATGATACTTTTTACCACTGGCTGTAGCCGACGGGTGATTTCCAGGTAAGCCGCAGCGGGTACGGGGTGGTCGCTACACCCTTTGATGACCAGGCGTTGGTCCCGGTATGGCTCGGTGTCCAGCTGATCGAGTTGGCGGAGAAAATAGGCCCGGTAGAAATCGTCGGCTTCACCTTGAAATATATCGTGCACCACCGGCGTGGCGTAAGCCGCCACCAACATGTAGGCCCACAGTGGAATAATGGCATCGGTGGAGCAGTATACCAGCAGAATCTTGCCTGCGTACTGGTCCCAATCGTGGTCTTTCAAGGCTTCGCGAAAGTCTTTCTCTTTCAGTATCAACTCCATGAACAGAAAGTCCTTCAGGTCAAAATGAACCAACGGTTGTGGCGGAAAGAATTCCTCCAATTTCAGGGTAATTAATCCACTGCTCGCCACTCTGTTTACTAAAGGCTGATCCATATGTTATTCTTCTTCTTCTGGTTTGTTGGCCAGCGCCAATTGGGGCGCATCCTCCTCGTCAATGGAATCCAGTTCGCCAATGGAATTGGTAGGATCTGTAAACTCCTTGGGGCGCGGCAATTCATCGATGCTCTTCAGGCCGAAGTAATCCATAAATTTTTCACTCGTCGCGTAAAGCAGCGGATGACCTGGCCCCTCGCTGCGGCCTACAATAATAACAAGTTCCTTCTCCAATAGTTTCTGCATGGCGTAGTCGCAGCTTACCCCCCGAATCTTTTCGAGTTCCGACTTGGTGACCGGCTGCCGGTAAGCTATAATCGAAAGCGTTTCCAGCGCCGATCGGGAAAGCCGCTTGCGGGTGGTTTGTTGGAGGAATACGCCAACCGTGTTGTGAAATGCCCCTTTGGTCAGGAATTGATACCCCCCTCCAATTTCCACGATCTCAAAAGCATAATCCGCCGCCTGGTAGCGGGCCTGAAGCCCGGCAATGGCCTGAAGCATGTCGGTATCGGCAAACCGGATCCCGAAGGCTTCTTCCAGTACGCTCCCGATTTCCTCCAGATTCACGGCGTGGTCGGTGGTAAAAATGAGGCTTTCAATATGTTGTGCTAACTGTTCCAAAAGAAAAATTTTGGCGAAGATAAGGAACCTCTTTGAATCTGCTCGCAGAATACCAAGAACATACAACCCATCACAAACAAGCCTGCTCGCCCTCCCGAAAAGCGCCACTGCGCACCAACCGCAAATAGGCATTGGTGTTGTACGCCGGAAAGTCGGCGCTGGCCTGCTGGTGGATTTTGGCCACCCCCGCCAGGCCTTCCAACGCAAAGGCCAACTCCACCTGGCAGCGCACTTGCTGAAGGGACAATTCGGGATGCAGGGTCTGGTGCCGGTTCACAGTAGCCCCTAAATAGCGGGCTTGCTGGGTCGAGGATACCTCCTCCCAATCGATGTGCAAAAGCGTAGGCGCTTTTGCCGCATAGCGAGCAGCAAACTGATCCCCTTCCACCAGCGGAAAACCGAGCCCCGTAAGCGTATCCTTCGCTGGCAAGATAATTTCCCGCACCTGGCTGCCGACCTGGTAGGCCACAAACCAACGATCTTTTTCCTGGTAGATATGGGCCGTGGTGGCCACCCCCCAACCTGACGCCAGGGCTGCCCGCTGGCGGGCGACCGAGGCCGGTGCATGCCAATACTGGATGGCCCAAAAGCCAAAAAATATAACCGCTACGACCGCCAGCGCCCACAATCGCCAACGGTCGGTCTTGGCCTCTATGGCCTGGCGACGATTGCGGGGCGTATCGGCCTCGTTGTTGTGGATAAATTGGTAAGAAAAACGGCCATTGGCCTGGGTCAGCCGGAGTTCAAACAGTTCCTCCTCCAGAAAAAAAGAATAGTCTTTCGACTGTTTGACCCCAAAGTCTATCAGAATAACACTGTTGTTGCAATGCACCACCAAGTGACCACTCTCTTCGCCGTGGTACAACCCTACCAGGTATTGCTGCATGCCCAACCCCGGAACCGTCCATTGTAATTGCGCCAAAAGTATCGTGAATTAAAGGTTCAAGCAATTTAATGTCTGTTGCTGCAAAAAGTTACGGCAAAACCCCGGATAGTACACGGGATGGTATTTTTTTAACATAAAAAAAGCCTGGTACACCAAATTTGGTCCACCAGGCTCATCTTATTCTATTGAAAAACTAATCCCTCCACCAACGAGTCAAAGCGCCGGTGGATCCTTGCGGGTTCGTTTAATTTTTAATCAATTTCAAGGTCTGCACTTTTTGGTCTGCACCCACGATCTGCACCAGGTACAAACCAGCAGGCTGACCACTGAGGTTCAAATCCTGGAGGCGTGCATCTGCTGGCACGGTATAAGTGGCCACCAGGGTTTGGGTGGCACTGTAAAGGCGCACCAGGGTGGGAGTTGCCTGCACACGGCCCAGGTCCAGGGTTGCCCAATCGCTTACCGGATTTGGGAATACCGCACTGCTGCGGAAGTCACTCACCAGCGCCGTGGCGGCACCATTGCCATCCGTGAAACAGCTCCCGATCACGACCCGGTTGGTAAACGTACCCGTACAGCCGTTCTGGGTAACCGTCATGGCGACATCCAGGTAGCCCGCTCCGTTAAACGTGACTTGTACCGACTGCCCGGTCGTAGCACTTACGCTCACGGGCCCGCTAAACTGCCAACTCACGACTGCACCCGGAAGCACATTACCCGCGCTGTAGGTCTGGGTTTGAAAAGCACAACCCATGGCCGGCCGTTCGATGGTAGCTTCAATTTCGTTACCAACGGTAATCACCACCGTATTGGTCTCCAGAAAAACACAACCTGCCCGCCGCACACAGCGGATAAAGTAGGTCGTTTCCGTCAGTGGGCCGGGGGAATAGGTCGGTGAATTGCTATTTGGAATAGGATAATAAAAGTTAGGGTTGAATGGTCCGCCGGCAGAATTTTGCATCCACAGGTATTCCAAAGTTCCGGTGCCACCGCTGGCCGGTTCGATTTCCCCAATGGTAGCGGGCGTGTTACCGGGTGCGCACAGGTACTGGTCTACGCCAATTCGTCCGGGGTAAGTTACGTTGCCGGGGCAAGTCTCCACGGTAACCACCGTACCCGAGGCGACGTCGAAGCAGCCATTGGCGTCGGTGACCGTCACGCTGTAGGTGCCACTGGTATACTGGGTAGCTAATGCGGTCGTTTCGCCGTTGCTCCAGGCATACGTATACGGAGCCGTACCGCCCGAGCCGCTGGCCTGTAGGTTGCCCCCCGGTAATTCGGTTACAGTGGCGGTGATACTGGTCCCCGCAGCTACACTGACGGAACCCATTATGGAACAGTTGAAAGCATCCGTGACGGTATAACCGTAGGTGCCAGGAGCCAGGTTGTTGACGCTTGCCGTTGTGGCGCCGTTGCTCCAGGCATAACTGACGGGCGGAAAGGCGTCGGTGACGGCAATATTGGCGCTGCCGTCGGTGCCGCTGGCACAGTCAGGCGCGTTGGCCGTAGCCGTTGCAGCGAATTGTGAATTGAAAATACACGCCAATCCAGTGGCACTTTCACAACCACGAGCATCCGTGACGGTATAAAAGTACATGCCCGGACTGAGGTTGCTAATCGTAGCCGTCGTAGCGCCCGTACTCCACTGGTAGGAATAAGGAGGCGTACCCCCATTGGCCGATACACTGACCGAGCCATTGTTCTCCCCAAAGCAAGCGTATTGCTGGGTAAAAGTGGTCCAAACGGGAGCTGGTTCCTGAACGGCAAAACTACCACTACCCGTACAGCCTTCGCTATCGGTAATGGTATAACCGTAGGCACCCGCCACCAGGTTGCCCACGCTTTGGGAAGTAGCGCCATTGCTCCAGGCATAGCTATAGGGCGGAGCACCACCACTAGCGACCAAAGAAGCAGCGCCCCCGGCATCGCCATGGCAACTGACATCGTTAACCGTAATATTGCCTACCACCGGATTATTGGCCAACACCGAAATGCCGCCGCTGCGGCTACAACCCCGGCTATCCGTAATGGTGTAACCATACGCACCCGCCGCCAGGCCGCTAATGGTAGCAGTGGTAGCACCATTGCTCCAGGCATAAGCGTAGGGAGGTGTTCCGCCGCTGGGCGCCAGGGTCAGCACCCCATTGGTATTGAATCGGCAGGTGTTATTGACCCGCGTCAGGTTGGCCTGAATAGCCGCCGGGCGGCCTACGAAAATATTGCCACTGGCCGTACACCCCAATGCATCGGTAATGGTGTATTGGTAATTTCCCGCTGCTAAGCCCGCAATGGATGAACCACTAGTGCCCGTACTCCATTGGATGGTGTAAGGCGTTGTACCACCAGTGGGGTTTACCTGAGCGGCGCCGTCATTGCTGTCGAAACAACTCGCATTGGTGGGGGTCGGATTGGCCTGGATCGGACACCAGTCTGCTGCGGCAGCCGCAGAAACGGTGGTAAATGCAACCAGCGCAAAAACGCCTAGTGCACAGTTAAACCAATTCCCTGTACGGGAATTTAGGCCGGACTGGGGTAGAAGTCCTTTTTTCATAGTGTTTTTATTTTAGTGTTTCAAAGTGATCAGCACAACATTGATACCCAGAAAAAACAGTACTTTTCAGGATACCCTATACCAAAGCTAATCCTCCTCTGATCATTTTTATGATCAAAAAAAGAAGCTATTTAAGTAGGTTGACTTAAATACTCAAAAAGTAATCTTATTCAATGTGAAATGTTGGGTTAACACGTACAAGCAACGCCGTGATATACTATTAAAATAATATACGAATACACGTCAGAAATGTTTAGGTAAAGGGGGAGGATTTCTTTTACGAATGGCATATTGCTTCCTGTAAAAATATGTACTATTTATTTATAAAGCAAAAATGTTTTGAACAGAAATTCCGTAACATCTAACCGGGGCGATAAAAAGCGTTCATTTCCTGCACAAAACACCTTACAACTAAGATGAATCTGGCATTTTTTGCAATATTCTGCAAGAAAAAGTGCATTATTCAGCTGGTTTTCGCTAATTTTAAACTTGCTCAAGCATAGCAATTTATGAAAAGAATAACCGAAGCTGCTTCCGAATACCGTTACCTGGAACGGATGAGCATCAAAGAGCTTCTCGTTAACATTAACCAGGAAGATAAGACTGTTCCGTACGCAGTAGAAAAGGCCATTCCGCAAATTGAGCCGTTGGTCGAAGCCTGCGTGCATAAAATGAAGGAGGGCGGTCGTTTGTTCTACATTGGAGCAGGTACCAGTGGCCGGTTGGGTATTCTGGATGCCAGCGAATGCCCGCCTACCTACGGCGTTCCAGACAACCTTGTTATTGGGTTGATTGCGGGTGGAGATGTAGCTATCCGGCGGGCGGTCGAAGCAGCAGAGGATAGCCCCACCCAGGCCTGGGTCGATTTGCAGTATCATTATGCCGATGAACACGATGTAGTGATTGGTATTGCCGCCTCTGGCACCACGCCTTACGTTATTCACGGCCTCGAAAAATGTCGGCAAAGTGGCATCACGACCGGCTGTATCACCTGTAATCCGGGGGCTCCTATTACTGACCATGCCGATTACCCCATTGAAGTGGTGGTTGGTCCGGAATTTGTAACGGGCAGTACCCGCATGAAAGCCGGAACGGCGCAGAAACTGGTGCTCAACATGATCAGCACCAGCATCATGATCCGACTGGGGCGGGTACTTGACAATAAAATGGTAGACATGCAATTGAGCAATGAAAAGCTTATTGATCGCGGCGCACTGATGCTGGTGCAGACCTTGCAAATCCCCTACGCTGTAGCGCGCGAGCTCCTGCTCGAAACGGGTAGTGTGCGGCAGGCCATGGCCCATTATCAAAACACCACCAATTCTTGAATCCATTCCTCGTCTTTGAAAGCGGTGCCACTAAATTACAGTGGGTACTTGCCAATAAAACCCAGCAAATACTGATGGGCGAACTACCCGGTTTACACCCTTTTCTCAGCAGCCCGGCAGCCTGGGCTCAGGCGCTGACCCACCTCCGCACGGCACTCGTTTCTTCCTCTCTGGCCATACCGGCCTATTACTATGGTACGGGCTGTGCGCAAGCGGAAGGTCGGGCAAAAGTGCATAGCTTCTTTCAACAGTACCTGCCGGAGCTTACCACCTTGTCCGTAGATACCGACTTACTCGCCTGTGCCCGGGCGCTGGCCCAGGATCAACCGGCAGTGGTCTGTATTTTGGGTACCGGATCCAATGTTGCCCGCTACGATGGCACGGTCATCACCGACCAACGCGGAGGCCTGGGCTACGTGCTCGGCGACGAAGGTAGTGGCGCAACCCTCGGGAAAATACTGCTGCAAACTTTTCTCTACCAACAGCTCCCCGACCACTTGCACAACCACCTGACCGCAGCACTTCAGCTCAATCGGTCGGCCGTTATCAGCAGGCTCTACCAATCGGACAACCCCAGTCGGTACCTGGCCGGTTTTGCGCCGCTGGTACACCAGTGGCTCGAACAGGCACCCGTCTTGCGGAAAAAAGTAACCGAAAATTTTCACTTATTAGTAGAAAACTGCCTGTTGCCCCTGCTGCACAACACCCCTGATCCCGTGGTTCATTTCAGTGGATCAATAGCCCATCATTTCCAACCCCTCATCGCCGAAGTGCTCACCAGCCACGGCATTCGCATGGGCCAGGTCATGGCTGCTCCCCTACCCGAGCTGGTGCGCTATCACCAGCGGATGATGCCCGAAGGGAGGACGAAAGGGTAGCCCTTGAAATGCAGTGCGCCCGTGGTGAAAACCAACCACAAGAACCACAAAGGGACACAAAGAACACAAAGGACACAAAGAGGACAAAGCGCTCAAAGGGAAGTAGCTCAAAATTTATGTGCCCTTTGTTACCTCGGTGCCCTTTGTGGTTAAAAACCGCCGTGGCAAAACCTTGGTGCCCTTGGAGCCTTGGTGGCTAAAAACCGCCGTGCCCCCGTGGTTAAAAAAAACCACTAAAGTTGTTTGGTGTAAGTTTTGTGGCTTTGGTGCTTTTGTGGCTATAAAAAAACGCCGTGGTTAAAACCCGCCGCAAAAAAAATCTCCCTGCTCAGTAAGCAGGGAGATCAAATCGATTAATAGAACAATCACTAGACCAAAAGTCGTGGGGTGGTGATGATGCCACCCCACGATTCTTTAAATATCCGGATCATCTGGTGTTTCCGGGTTGTTGTCCCGTTCGGAGAACGGATAGGGATACCAGTTCCGGTTGCGCTCGGGATTGGCGTCGTTGGGGCCCGGGCGACCGAAGCGGCGGCTGTCGCCAAAACGCAGGCCCGACATCATCATTTCCATACACCGGTTGGCGTAAATGGCAGCCAGTACGGCATCTTTGGTTTGCGGACCGGCGTAGGCAGGAAGGCCAGCACCAATTCCGAAGGCATCATCAGCGGGTTGCTTGGTGAGCACCTCATTGAGGGCCGTAATGGCAGCGGGTAGCTGATCCTGCCGGGCATAAGCTTCGGCCTTGATCAGCGCCATCTCTCCGGGTACGTAAATGGGGAAACCAGCCAGGTTGTCATCAAAGAAACCAGCCGCCTGGTAATCATTATCGGTGACGGTAATATCCTGGAAATAGAAGGGCAACCGCAGGTCATTGGCCGCTGGTTGCAGCGCGGCGGGCAAGCCCAGCGTCAGGTCAATCGGCTGGTATACGTTATTCGTCAGAATGGATACGAAAGCGATCGGATTGGTACTCACGGCATCGTAGGCCAATACCGACGTCTTGCTCAGGTCTACCGCATTGGCCGCACTGATGGCCTCGGCGTAGCGCCCATCGTAGAGGTAGTAGCGGGCCAGTAGCGCATTCACGGTATTGGGAATGTCAATCCCCGCCGGAATACGGCTACGCAATCCACCATCATCTGGGGTAAGTACGCTTTTGGCATTTTCCAGGGTAGTTATAGCCGCCTTTACCGCATCCGTTCCCGGTGAAAACTTGGCGTTGGATTCGGTCGTCAGGGTCACCTGCTGGAAGAAATCGGCCATCGTACCATTGGCCAGCGCATTGAAGATCGACGCGTAGGCGATCGTCCAGGCACGGGTATTGGGGTTGGGAATAATGTTGGCGTTGGCAATGACCTTATCGGTTTCGTTGCGCGTCAGGAGGGCTTGTTCCCAGATACTGGTAAGGATTCCGTTGCTACCGGGCAAGTCACTATAACCCAAAGCCACCTCATTCTCCGAGGTGTTGCCGGGGTTGATCAGGCGCAGTTCACCCGTCGTAAAACCAGCACCAGCCACCGTGGCGTATACGGGGCTTTGCCGCCCCACCGACCAGCGGCGTTGGGCACCGGCAGCCAGGCCGATCACCCCGTCGGGCGTACTCAATACCTGGGCTTCCGAAGCAGCACCTGGGTCCGTAAAATCTTTTTCGCAGGCGGCGAAGGTGAGCAGCGCCAGCAGCAGCACCCCAAGATATTTTATTTTTATTGATAAACGATTCATAATCGTAGCGGATTTATAGGTTAGAAATTGGTCTTCAGCGTCACGGTATACACCCGTGGAATAGGTACCTGGCCAAAATTGACACCCCGCATCAGGTTACTCTGTCCTCCGGCATTGACCTCGGGGTCGAAGCTGGTGAAATTATCAATAGAGAACAAGTTCCGGCCTCCTACCGTCAGTACGGTATTGCTGAGGGCCCCTTCAAATAATTTGGGGAACGTATAGCTCAGCGTCACTTCCCGAAGCTTGGTGAAGGAACCGTCACTGATCCGCCATTCTTCAATGGGGTAGATTGACCAGATCCAGCCCCGGGGCAATTCCCCGTTGAGTTCCTGCTCGGAGAATTCCCCGATACCTACTCCCTGGCGTGTACGCTTATCGGCATCGAATACGTCCACACCCTGTACAGACTCAAAAAGGAAGCCGAAGCCGAAGTTGCCAATTTTGAGATCAGAACCAAAGCCCAACACATAATCCGGGTTAGGGTCGCCAATCACTTTACGCAATACCGAACCACTAGGCTGGCCGTCTGCGCCCCGCTGTGGGGTGTTGGTAGCCACATCTCCGCGTTCCTGCTGACGCAAACCTCCTGGGGTAAGCAGCATGGTGCCATCCGGGTTCATCGCCTGATAAGTGCCGTAAAACACGCCGGTAGGCTCGTCTTCCACCAGGAAGAGGGGCGCGCCTGTTACGTTGGGAATACCAATGAGGGTTTGTCCCAGGTTGTAAACCCGGTTGCGGTTGCGGCTGAAGTTGGCAAACAAGTCCCAGTTCAGCTTGCGCGAACGCACGGGGCTGGCAGTCAGGGCTATTTCCAGTCCCTTGTTTTCCATATTGCCCACGTTGGTGGTAATCGCCTTACCCCCCTGGGAAGCGGACAGCACCCGGTTGACCAGGAGGTCTTCAATATCCTGCTTATAATAAGTGGCCGAAAGGCCAATACGGTCTTTCAGGAAAGATAAGTCCGCACCGATCTCCAACTCCGTTTGCCGCTCGGGCTTCACGTCGGGGTTGGCCAGGGTATTACTGGCATTGATGGTCAGCTCACCCGCCAGGTTACCCGTGGTATAATTATTGAAACGATCGTAGGGGCCAATGGCCGTCAGGTTACCGGCTTGTCCCCAGGAAGCCCGTAGGCGCAGGGTAGACACGGCCTTACCCAAACCCCCATCCTGCCAGAATGCCTCGTCGGAGACCAGGTAGCTGGCGCTCACCTTGGGAAAGAACTGGTTGCGGTTATCGGGGCTGAAGGAGCTGGCACCGTCAAAGCGACCCGCCAGGGTCAGGAACAAGCGGTCGTTCAGGCTGAAGGTTTGCTGCAGGTAATATCCCCAGATTTGCAGCCGGGCAATGCTGGAGAAGGGTGCGAAAGGCGTCGCTGCGCCGTTGACGGTTTCCACAAAAGGAGCCAGAGCCCGGCCGTCGGCCCGCACGAACTGGTTCTTGGCAAACTGGGAAGAGAAACCAGCCTGGGTAGTCGAAGTTAAACTCGAACTGATCGCGGTGGTATAGGCTGCATTGATATCGTGGTTCATCTGGAACACCTGGTTCGAAGCCGAAGCAGCGTAGCCATCGTTGAAGAAGCTGGGGTTGACCCCCGCATAGGGATAGGGCCGGATGAAAGTGTTACCCAACTGGTTGTAGGTATCGGCACCCGCCAGGTAGGTAATATTGAAGCCTTCGAATGGAAACAGCGACACTTTGAGATCGACAATCGCCCGGTTGACTTCCTGGTTAATATCCATATCCTCAATGACACTCAGCGGATTGATCCGGGTGGGTTCGGCGGCTTGCAGGTTGCCCAATTCGTCGCGCTGGGTGATGTCGTAGATATTATTGGTGATGTTGATCGCATTCACCGGGCTCCAGAACACGTTGCCATCCGGCTTCTCATTGGAGTAGGAGTTGTTGTAGTTGATACCTACCGAGAAGTTCATCCAATCACTTACCGACTGGTTGTAGCGCAGGCGGGCGCCGTAGCGCCGGAAATCCGTACCCCGCACGATCCCCTCGTTGAGGGTGTAGTTCATGGCAGCGTAGTAGTTGGATGTTTCGTTGCCTCCTTTTACCGCCAGGTGCTGGTCGGTACCCAAGCCGGTATCAAAAATCTGGTCCTGGTAATCGTAGCGGGTAACTGGCACCTTATCCGAAGAGAAGTTGGCGCCTACCGTCAGACCTCCCGTGGCACTGGTACCGGCAATGGGGTACAGGCGTTGGGTAGCGCTACCAAACTGCTCGCCCAGCAAGTTAATGGGCACTCGCTTGCGCAGCTCGTTGACGTTGAAGCCAGAACTCAGGGTAAATTGGGGGGCACCCGACTTTCCCTTCTTCGTAGTGATGAGGACCACCCCGTTCGAGGCGCGCGAGCCATAGATAGCTGCGGCCGCCGCACCGTTGATGATCTCGACGCTCTCGATGTCGTTGGGATTGAGGTCCGCAATCCGGTTGGTACCCGGCTGCGCGGCACCGCCAGCCACATTGGTATTGGTAACATTGGCCGTAGCCGCGCTGATGACGACGCCATCGACAATGTAGAGCGGATCCGAACTACCCAAAATGGAGCTGGAACCCCGCAGGCGAACCGAAAAACCACCGGCAGGATCACCGGAGTTCTGCACGATCTGAGCGCCCGCCACGCGGCCCTGCAAGGAGTTGAGCACCCCCTGTGGATTCGCATTGGTGAGTTGTTCCGCTTTGACGGAAGTAATGGCATTGCCCAGAGAACGTCGGCTCGAAGTAACGGATGAACCGACCACCACAACTTCGTCCATGCGCAGCACATCGCTACCCAGGGTGATGTCCAGGTTGAACTGCTGCCCGTCGTTGGCCACATCGACGGTTCGGTTTACCGTGCTGTAGCCCACGTAGGAATACTGTAAACTGTAGGTGCCGGCGGTGGCGGCTTTCGCATTGAGGCTATAGCTGCCATCAATGTCGGTAATCGTTCCTGTGCCCAGCGAAGGTAAGAGTACGGTGACCCCGATCAACGGAGTGTCATCGGCGTCCAGTACCTTGCCAGTAACGGTGAAACTTAGATTTTGTGCCGGTAGAACCAGGCTTACCAGAAGGAAGCACAAGACCGGCAACAAGCGGTGTAAAGTGTAAGGTTTTTGCATAGCCTCCAATTTTCGTACCTTTTTCGCAAATTCAGCACCGGGCGGGTTGGCTTAGCGCCGGAAAAGTACGGCTTAAGGTAGCGCGGTTCAGATTGGCGAAAAAACTGTACATTTGGTTAGGATTGTGTAAGTGATTTAATGAACAGTAAAAAGAATACTTAAACTGTTTTTCATTGCATATTTAAGCATTTTTTTCCAACTTACTGCCAGAATAGGCTAAAAAAATTGCAACTTATTGCAACAAAGAAGAGAGATGCGGGTAAAAACCAGCATAAATGGTATGCTCATGCTGCTTTTTGCAAGGTTTATTCAGTTTCTCTTTTTGCGTGGCATACCCGCTTAGAGCAGCAACCCATCCCAAAATCAGAATTTTTAACCTTGAACTAGCCGGCAGGAACTATGCTTAAAAAAGAACGCCAGGGCCTCATTTTACGGGAAGTCAATATCCACAACAAAGTACTATTGAGTGACCTGAGTGAGAAATTCACGGTTTCGGAAGACACCATCCGCCGGGACCTGCAGGAATTGGCCGACCGCAACAAATTGATCAAAGTGCGCGGAGGTGCCTTGTCGCGCTCTTACCATTCCTACTCTTACCGGGAGAATGACATTTACGCTTTCCAGGAAAAGTTGGTCATTGCCCGTAAAGCCGTCAGCCTGCTGCGCGACGGCATGCTGGTCTTGATCAGCGGTGGAAGTACCAATCTGGAAATTGCGCGCATCTTGCCGCCCGAACTGAAAGCCACCTTCCTGACGGTGAGCCTCTCCACAGCCCTGCAGTTGCTGGAGCACCCCAACTGCGAGACCATCTTCCTGGGTGGCCTGCTTTCGCCCACAGCCAAAATCACCATTGGGGGTGAAGTGGTGGCCCAACTCAACCAGGTGCGTCCCGATCTTTGTTTTATGGGCGCCAATGCCATCGACCCCGACAGGGGGCTTTCCGATTCCGACTGGGAAGTGGTGGTGGTTAAACGGGCCATGGTGCAAGCCTCGGCACGGACCGTCATTCTGGCCATTACGGAAAAATTGGGGAGTACCCAAAAGATAAAAATCTGTGACCTGGAAGCCATCGATTACCTGATCACCGAACTCCCCCCCGAACACGACGAGCTAAAGCCCTACCGCAACAAAGGCGTTAAGGTGATGTAATAAGGTGTAACCGTTTGATTATTCTTTGCCGTGCTAATGCCTGAGCAACCCGCGGCAAGGCCCTAACGGGGCCAGTTGTGGACATGGTCAATGGCGTAATTAGTCGCGCCTTTTACTTGCACCAAGCCCGTAGAGGGCTGTACCCGGCGCTCGTAATTGGGGCAATCCTGGCAAGTGTAGATAATCCACTCGCCTTCCCGATGGGATTCACAGCGATGAACCATTTGTAGCGCCGATTCGGTAATAGGAAAGACAACTTGCATAATGTGTGTGTGTTCATGTACAGTATGGGGTTGGATCTGGCGTGCACCTTATTTGATACGTGCGTTTAACGCCAGTCCATATTACTTTTTTGCTTATACGAAGTAATAGACACAGAGTTGCAAAAAGATTGCTTTTTTTCATTCTACTTCCAAAACAACGAATACTTACTATCTTTACCC
>PZPC01000067.1:11624-28319 GCA_003045895.1 Bacteroidota bacterium | reverse complement strand
GGCGATGTCCGTGAAACAGCTGTAGTTGTTCAGGTTGAGCAGGGGGTCGGTGGCTTCCAGACGACCAGTAGCGATCTGCGCCGCATAGTTGCGGGTGATGCTGCTGGTATTTGCGGGACAAACCACATCGGGAGCGGTTTTGTCTTCCGCCAGGATGTTACCCCAACAGGTATAAGCAACTACTTGCTCCATGCTGCTGAACGAGAAGGCCGTTAAAGTTACATCCGTTGAACCAGCAGGGATGCCACAGAAATCATCATCTTCGATACGGACAAGAGCCGTTTGTCCGGCCATCAGTACCTGGTTGACCGTACCCGTACCCGCCATGCTCTGGTTAACGAGTTCGGTACCATTTACATCAATGATCAGGAAATCGAAAAATTGATCCGCACCATTGAAATCGTAGTCAAAAGATACGATACCATCATAAGGAGCCGTGAAAGCAGCAGCTACTTCTTCACCATAACGGATCGACAGGTCAATGGCTGCTGGCGTCAGTGTAGTAATAGCAAACTCAGCAGCACAACCACCGTTGCCCAGGTCTTGGGTCAAAACCCAATCGCTGTTACGGAATTCCGTGATGGTACCAACTGGTTCTAAAATCTCTACGGAGTAGGTGTGGGGGCCACAGCCGCTGATCACATCAGAAGTCGTTCCATCAACCGTAACATTAACGTTTCCGGCACAAGCCAGGTTGTTGCCGGTCAAAACCATTCCTGGCGTAATCCGCGCAGAACAGTCGGCACCCAAAGTAACGTTCACATCACCAATACAGCCTACTTCCGTAGCGACAAAGGTGCTGATAATGGTTACGGTCGTCGTACAGCTAGAAGTCAAGCCGTTTACATCGGTAACCGTAAGGGTAACCACGTTGGCACCCGTGTCGAAACAGTCGAAATTAACTGCGCTCTGTACAATGCTCTCCACACCACAATCAGCGGTAGAGCCGCCATCAACGTCAATCGTGACGGGGGTGGCATTATCCAGTACAATCGTTTGGTTGGGCAGACACACCGCCAGCGGCGGTGCACAGCACTGTACTGACAGTTCATAATTACCCGTATTCGTACCAAAACCAGTTACGAAAACGTAGTAGTTTACCCCAAGGGTGGTGGAGAAACTAACCGTGGAACGAACGATGGAAAAACCACAAGCAAAGTCGTCATCATTACCCACAACACAAGTCAAAGCACCGCAAGAACCAGAGAAGACACCCAGTTTGGTGTCGAAGTTCGTGCCGGGGTTACAGGTCGACAGGGTAAAGTCATTTCCAGTACCAGGAAGGACATACCAAATGCCGCGAGCACTCGTCAGCGTAGTGCCACAAAATGGCAAACCAGCAGCAACCGTACCGCCAGCAGTACTACCCGTTACGTTTGGACCACAGGCAAGGGGAAGGGCGGTTGTACAGATTGAACCGGGTGCGGGGGGCACACAGTTGACGGACAAGGTAAAGGCTCCGGCATTCGCACTAAAACCAGTCACGAGTACAAAATACGTCGTACCGGGTACCGAGGTGAAAGTAACCTGTGATTGCAAACCACAAAAGTCATCGTTACCCGTCACACAAGTCAGGGCACCACAGGTGCCGGAGAAAACGCCTATCTTGGTGTCAAAGGCAGAACCACAAAGAGAAGCAGTCACAAGGTCACCCGTACCCGCAAAGGAATACCATACGCCGGGGGCAGTGCTCAGGCCAGTAACACAAGTAGGTACGGCATCCGCCGTAGCGCCTACCGTAGTACCCGTGACGGGCTGGCCACAAGCCAGGGCAATGGCACCAGTACACGCGTCGTTATTAGCTACTGCTGGAACGATGGTTCCGACAGTCAGGGTAAAGGTACCCGTAGCAGAACCAAAGCCGTGTACCAGGATGCGGTAGGTTGTTCCGGCAGTTACCGAAATGGTAACCTGTGATTGCAACCCACAAAAGTCATCATTACCCGCTACACAAGTCAGGGGACCTGCACATGCGCCGGTGTAAACACTGAGCTTGGTGTCGTAGGGAGAGCCACAAAGGTTGATCTGCACCGTTCCCGTAATCGCGGGGGTAAGCGTATACCATACACCAGGAGCCGTATTGGACGTGTTACAGGTTCCTGCACCATCAGTGGTCGCATTTACCGTCGTACCTGGCGTGGTGCTGGGTGCCGTTACGGCAATCGCATTAGCACATAAATCATTAGCTGGCTGTGCAAAAGCAGCCCAACTAAAACTCATAAGTGCCAACGCCAATACTCACCGAAAAGAAAGGTAGGATTTAAAGCGTGTAGAAATTTTCGTCATCATAAGATTACAATTTGTTATAAATAAAGGTACGTCGTAAAAGCAAAGTGGGTAGAAAACGGTGGGTTACCGAATCTTCTGGCCAGCAAACATGTAAGGTCGTCAAAAAAAGCAACAGCTTGGTATCAGGATTTTAATAGAAAACACACCTTGATGTGTCTTTTTCTCTGCTGCCTTGCTGTTCAAAAGTTGACTAAAGGTAGCAGGAAAGACATAAACTACCAATAATTACACAAAAAAAAACGTATCACATTCCAGGAACTGCGGAACCATTCACATCTCCGATCTTAATACCGATAAAAGCCGCATTGAGGTTTTCCCCTATCAAGTCATTGATATTGATCAGCTCCGGGAAAAATTCCTGCCACGGATTCTCGGGGGCCGGAAAATGGTAGCGCTGGTCGATAAAGCGCCAGCTGGTATTGCTGGGAAACTCCTCGTAGATATTCAGGATCAACTTGCGCATGTGGATGATGTCCAGCGTGGTGATGGATTCCGAATGGTTGACATCGGCCGCGATCCGTTTGTAGGGTGAATCCAGCGGTTGCAGACCCAGGATATGCTTGCTGATGAGGACAATGTCAAAAGTCGTGACCCCATTCAGGTGGTTGTCGTTGCGGAAAGCGGTGACGGTGTAGTCAAAATCTTCTTCCAGGTTCTCAAACACGTAGGAGCCATCAGCCTGGCTCATGGTACTCATGGGCATAGGCCCGCTCAGGCTCAGTTGTACGCTGGCTACGGGGCGTTCTTCCTCCGTCCTGATCATGCCGCCGATGGCACCGAGGGCCAGGCATACGAAACTGGGCTGTACCAGTACGTAGGTTTCGCAATAGCCGAAGTTGCCGGCGCCATCAATGGCGTAGATATAAAGCACCGTTGTTTCTTCGTCGTTCATCGTCAGTACCAGGCTGGTCGCGCTGGCGGAGGGCACAAAGCCCGGTCCGGCGGTCAGCACGTCGGCGGCGCGGTAGATGGCGTAACTCAGCGAGCCACTGCAATCGGTGATGGGGCTCCCCAGGAAATCGGTAGCCCAGATAGCGGCCTCACACTCGCCCCCGGCATTGGGGGTCAGGGTCGCCGTCAGGCCACTGATACAGATCGGTGCCGAAGCCTGGCAGTCGACCACCCGGAAAGACACGTAGCGGGCAGCGGGGTTGCCACAACCATCTACTGCCTCCAGGCGCAGGGTGTGGTACACGTTTTCGCCCGGGGTGCTGGGGATCACCGGAGCCTGGCTGGTGAACAGAAAGGTGGTGCCCCCTTGTGGAACGACCTGGCCCAATACATTGTCTTCGGGATTGAACTCATTGGCGTCAATCAGGCCGTCGGCATTGGTGTCCTGGGCAAACCAGTCGATGGTAGCGCCCGTCAGGCTGAGCACCAGGGTGCCCGTGTGGTCGAACACTTCGCAGGCGTCATCCAGGCTGAAGGAAATGAGGATGGGTGCCGTGCAGTTGTCATTGTCGAGGGAGCCGAAGACGCCCGCGGGCAGATCCGGACACGTAGCCGTAGGGCCTCCAAAAGGTGCCACCGTGAAGGTCGGCTCCGAATTATCGTACACCTTCACGAACTGGGTATAGCGCCAGCGACCGACATTCTGCGCGGCGGGTACCGGGAAATTATCGGCCAGGTTGGAGCCACAGCCGGGCTCGGGGTGGTTGCGGTCGATGCTGGCGCCGCTGTCGTTCACGCGCACGACGGGGCGTTCGCAGGCATCCACGACGCTGTCGTCGGTATCGGTTTGGCGGGTGACCTGATAGGCATCGGCTTCCCCGTCCCAGATACACCAGTTGATGACGTCGTAGGTGATACTGAGCTTGTAGCATTCGTCGCCGGTAGCACTGAAGCGCTGTGGTTCGCCAATATTGATCGCGAGGTTGTCGCAGCCGGTCGCTTCCGTGACGATGGAAGCAATATCGGGATCCAGGCAGTCGGCAATGGCATCGGCCGGAAAATCAATCACGTACTGGTGAGTTTCCGTGATGGTGATGGTTTGGGAGCAGCTGTTGGTGGAGCGCAACACTTCGCTGGCGTCGATGATGCCGTTGCCGTTGGCATCGCCTTCCGGCTTGAGCTGCCAGGTTTCGAAGCGGCGCACGAGGGTTCCCCAGCCACAGGCATTGATGTTGATGTTCGGGGTGCGCTCTACCAGGGTATCCACGGCGCAGTTGTCGGTGCCCGTAGGGCCACCAAAAAGTTGGCTGAGCAGCAGCGAAGTAGCGGCAAAATCGTCCGCGTAGGCATCCTGCAGGTCGCCGGAAAACAGCAGCGGCAATTCGGCACAGGTTACCGTCTGGTTGGCAGGGGCGTAGCAGAAGGGTTTCAGCTTGTCTTCGGGCACGAGGTTCAACCAGCAGGAATTCGTATTACCCACGGCATCGGTCGCCCGCAGTTCGATGGTCACGGAGCGGGCAATGTCGCAACAGTAAAAATCGATGTATTCGCCCCAGGGAGAGAATTGGTTGGGGTTGAGGCTGCAATCGTTGTTGTTCCAGTAATTGCGGCGCACGGCCAGCGTGACCGGCGAGCAGTTGTCGTTGGACCCCTCATCCACACTGGTGGCCATTACCCGGGCGATACCGGAGAGGCCATTGGCGATGTCGCCACCGCCGATCTGGACAATCAGGGCATTGTTGCAGATGACCGTCGGGGCGATCTCATCGCGCACAATGACGGGCATAGGGATACAGGTTTCGTTGCCACAGCCATCGCTGGCGCAGTAGGCGAAAGTGTAATTGCCCGGTGGCACCGTGAGCAGGCCCCCTACCCCACCCACCAGCAAGATGGTATTGTTGGCATCGGTTACGGTGATGGTTACGGTAGCGGGTCCCGAGCAGAAATCGGTCAGTTCAGTGGGTGCCGGCAGCGGAATGTGCGCAAAACAGTCGTAAGGCGCGGTCGAATAGCGCCGGACATCGGGCACGCCATCGTTGTTGTAGTCGACGGTAGGCAGCACCAGCGTGGGGTTGGTATTGTCTTTGACCTTGATGAGTTGGGTAAATTCCAGGACGCTGCTCAAATTGCATTTGTCAAAGATGTACCATTCGCGCAGGAAAGAATAGGAGGAGCCACAGACCGTTACCCGGGGATGGTCTTCATAGGAAGCCCCGATATTGCAGTACACCTGGTTGACGAGATGGGGATCGAACGCGGGTGTGGCCGGATTGGCATCAAAAAAGCTGTTCACAGCCGGATAGCCCAATACCCCCAGGGCCGCGTTGATCTGAGCGGGCGTGGGGTTGGGCTGCCCGCCAAAAGCCGAACAGTCGAGCTCCACCAGATTTGGGGGAAGCAGTACTTCGTCGATCGTCACCTTGCGGAAGTTGATGCGTTGGGTACAAACTGCGGAGATATTTGGGGTTCCGCCGCAGCCAGACTCGTATTTGTCTTCTGCAAAAAAGGTGCGGGTGATGTAGGTATCGCCACAATTGCCATTCTGGGTGACGGCATCGGACACGTAGATGCGTACGAAATCACAACCATCGGTCACCGTGGGATAGCCGGTGATGTCGAGAATAGCCCGCAGGGTAGGTGGAATGGATACGGGAACGCCATTGCCGTCTACGATGTAGGCTGCCGGTGCGGTGAGGCGCAGGAGGTCGATATCGGTACAGCTAAAATCGGCGGCGCCCAACACATTGTCGCTACCGCTGATGGTGGGCGGGCAGGTGATAGCGGGCGGGGTGACGTCGCGGGCGTTGATGTAGCCCCAACACGGGAAGCCGCTGCTGCCAGGCAGGAGCAGGTCGATGCGGTATTCATAACCGCCGCAGCCGCTGAGTTGTCCGTTGGTGGAGACGAGCTGTCCGTTTTGGTAGATGCTGACCTGAAAGTCGACGGGCCGCAGGCAGCCCCAGTCACCGACCAGGACCATAGCTGGCGTGACGGTAGCGCCACACTGGTTGTTGAGCGATACGTTGACGAACCCCAGGCAACCCAAATAGACGGGCGGCTGGGGTTCGGTGTTGGCCACCAGGTTGTTTTGCAGGTGGCTGATGTCTCCGCACACGTTAGCCAGGGCGCCCGCATTGGCCTGGCCATCCACCAGGGTCAGGCGATCCAGGAGGGGTTGCAGGAGTGCGCCGTTGCCGAAGTTGAGGGGCACGGCGAGGTCAGGGTCGGTAGTGAGGTAATGCACGCCCTGGATGGTATAGGCGCCCGTGGGCAGCCCTACCAGATCGACGGTCACCTGGGCACCGTTTTGGGGGTTGTTGAGGGGGTGAACCTGCACGATAGTTCCGGCCGCATTGACCACCAGTACCCGGTAGGCATAAGCGGTGGGAATAGCCGCCGGCGCCACAAAATTGCTGAGGGTTACCCGGATTTGTTGGTTGGCATAGATGCCTTCATTGGCATTGCCGCACAGGATCAGGGGGTCATTGGTCAGCAGGCGGCCGGTGGAAGGCAGGCACAACGGCTGGTAAATGAATTCCGCATTCGCAAAATCGGTGGCAGTTGCTGCAATGGTAAACTCAACCGGGGTCACCGCCGGGCTGGCCAGCGCGTAACCGTTCTGAAGAATGGTTCCTGCTACGGAAGTCACCGCCAGGCGGTAATGACCGTAGGGCAGGTTGGGAAAGTTGAACGCACCACCGGTAGCGGCTACCTTGGCCAGCGTGACATCATCGGTCGTCGACCAGGCGCCGTCCGGGCCGTCCCAGGTCAGGCTGAGGGCGACACCCGCGATGCCGGGTTCGTCAAAATCAAAGCCGAAATCATCATCGGCCCAAACGGTACCGCCGATGGTGCCGGGGCCCACGAAAGCGGCATCGAAGGAATAGTCTACCGAAGTGGCAGCGAAAGTGAAGTCGGGTGTGCTGGTAGGGCCATTACCCGCGGCGGGGTCAATGCGGTTGGTGTTGTTGCCCGGTACGGCGGGCAGGGCTGCGGGCAAGTAGCCGGCGGGCGCATCGAAGCGAAAGAAATAGTCGCCGGGCGGAACAAGCGCGTACCAGTAATTGCCGTTGGCGTTGGTGGTTTCGGGGCCCCGGTCGAACAGTTCCACGTCGGAGGTGGCATCGTAGAGGCGGGCCACCACCTGGGGTAAGGGCACATCATCGCCAGCGAAAACGCCGTTGTTGTCGAAATCCAGAAAGGCGAAATTGCCCAGGTCGTCACAGGGCGTAAGGTTGAGGGCTAACAATTGCTGGGGCCGACAATTGACGTCCGCGGGGGCGGGACTCAGAATAGCGTAAATCGCGTAGTTGTTGACGGGCAGATCGGCACCGGTTTCAAAGAGCTCGGCAACGCCATCCACGGCGGGTGTATTACCCAGAAGCACGCCATCAACGTAGGGGTCAGCAGTGGATCCGGCGGGCAAATAGACGAAGGCGATGGAGAAGTCGGTCTCCCCATTTTCGGGGCCCGTTAAGCTTTGTAAGCCCGTTGCGGTTACCGTAAAAGGAAAACCCGCACAGAAGCGGTCAGGGCCATCGATGCCACCGATCACGGGGCAGGTTTGTGCCAACACAACTGATCCGGGGATTAGCAAGGAAATAGCCACAAAACAACCAAGCAGCGTGGGAAGGAAACGAGCAAAAAGAAGATCGTACGCAGGGGAAGGCGTAACTGTTTTAGTCATGGGATGAATGATTTAGATAGCCTTACTTAGTACTACTTACAACGAGTAGCTGGTAAAAAAATGCGGTTATTCCGCTTTTGCAAAAGGGAGTCTTAACGGAGGGTTTCTCTAAATTTTGCCTAAAGATATGATTTTGTCCTAATACAAGGCAAATTTACCCGTTAAATTAAACAACAAAGCACCGCTGGCCCTGCCAGTGGTGCTTTGCGTATTGCGGATCAAAAAAATGCTCACCCCAATCTGAATCAGGGTGAGACCTATACAAATTCCTATGCAGGAACTAGAGCCGATTTTACAGTTTTGATGATACGAGCTGCTACCTTGTAAGGATCGGCAGCCGAGTTGGGCCGGCGATCTTCGAGGTAGCCCTTCCAACCCTTCTCTACCGTCACCACTGGAATACGGATAGATGCGCCGCGATCGGAGATCCCGTAGCTGAACTGGTCGATAGATTGCGTTTCGTGTTTACCCGTCAGGCGAAGGTGGTTATCGGCACCGTACACCTCGATGTGTTCTTTGGTGAGGGGACGGAAAGCCTCCATAATTTGCTTGTAAACTTCTTCCGAACCACACTCGCGGAGCGTAGAATTGGAGAAGTTGGCGTGCATGCCCGAACCGTTCCAATCGCCTTGTACTGGCTTACAGTGGTAGTTGATGGCCACGCCGTACTTTTCAGCGGTACGCTCGAGCAGGTAACGGCCTACCCAAATTTGATCACCAGCTTGCTGGGCGCCTTTGGCGAACATCTGGAATTCCCACTGTCCGGCAGCTACTTCGGCATTGATACCTTCAATATTCAGTCCGGCATCGATACACAAATCGAGGTGCTCCTCGATGATCTCCCGACCAAAGGCATTCGTGGCGCCTACAGAGCAGTAGTAAGGTCCCTGGGGAGCAGGATAACCATCGGCGGGAAAGCCCAACGGCTTGTTGGTGGCGGGATCCCAGAGGAAATATTCCTGCTCGAAACCGAACCAGAAATCATCGTCCTGATCGTCGATCATCGCCCGACCATTGGACGGGTGTGGTTTGCCATCCGCAGTGAGGACTTCCGTCATCACGAGGAAACCGTCGCGGCGGGCCGGGTCCGGGTAAATGGCCACGGGCTTGAGCAGACAATCCGAGGAGTTACCCGGTGCTTGCTCGGTAGAGCTACCATCGAAAGACCACATGGGACAATCCTCCAGCTTGCCGCTGAAGTTTTTAACAATCTTGGTTTTGCTCCGTAATGACTGGGTAGGTTTGTAACCATCCAACCAAATGTACTCTAATTTAGACTTGCTCATTTTAGTCAAAAATTTTATAAGTTCTGCAATAGGAAAAGACACAAATAAAGGTTGAAAATTAAATTAATCTTCAACTTATCTTACACAGGCACTACACAAGAAGTGCTGTCATTGATTTAAATTTAAAAACCGACAACAAGACCAAGTGCCCAGCACCTATTTTAGAAACTGTACACGCCCGCCAGGATGAAGCTGGCCGCGCCAGTATCTCCAGGATTTGAATCAAACAAGAAACCATTGTTTCCTGTGTCGTAGCGAAATTCCGGAATAATCGTCAGGTCTCCAATTTTAAAATTACCGCTAGCGGTAAAGCTAAGCACATTGGGCTCATCCGTATCAATTTCTGCTGGATTTGTCAGGACAAAATATTCTGCCCGCAAGCCCAGATTAAACCCTTCGGTCACGCCGATGGTGCTGTACAATGCCGTTCCGAAGAAGCCCCCCATGGTGTTGCCATCCGCACGGGTGGTATACTTGCTGGCATTCAGCCCGAGGAGGAGCGTTTCGCTCACGGTATAAGTAGCCGTCAGGTCCACCTGGGTCTCGTAGAGGTCGTCGGTGGTGTCGTCGGGCTTATCGCCTTCGGCTTCCTTGCCGGTCAGGAAATTGAGGTAAGCCGCCAGGCCACCTGTTTCGAAACTCAACTGGCCACCGAGGTGTTTGCCTTCAATGACGTCAAATTTACTATCCGTGTCGTTGAACACCCCCACCATGGCTCCAAAACCTTCGGCAATGGCAAAGTTCGCTTTCAAACCCGTGTGGTAGAAAGGGCCATTGCTGAAGAGGTAGCTCATCGAGTAATTCGTGTTGACGTTGGCGTCGATCACTTCGTACCCTACGAATGTTCCAAAATTCCCCAAGGTCAGCGTCACGGCATCACTGGGTGAATACGCTACGTACAACTGTTGGATCGTACTGGCAATATTCAAGCCCGGATCACCGGCACCAAAGAAGTCAATGTTGCTGTCGCCATTACCCGCTACGGCCCGGGGGCCAAAGCCCACCTGGCCTACGAAGCTCACCTTGCCCCATTCTTTACTCGCCAGCAGGTTGACATTGCCGATTCCAAACGTATTGGCGAAGTCCGTAAAACTGGTAGGAAAAACCAGTGGGCTATCGGAGTCTTTGCCTTTGATCAGGTTCCCCTGGAAATAGGCATCAACGTAACCCGTCAGGGTAAAACCAGGATCCGCTTCTGCTTCTTCGGCGGGTATGCTAGTGGGTGCTGCTGGTGGAAAACCAGGTGCTTCAGCTGCGTCCTGCGCCTTTGCGCCGGACGATAAAACGGTTAATACAATAACCAGGAAGGTTAGTTCAAGTTTTTTCATAACAGTTGGTGTAATGGTTTATCAAAATGGATTTCAAAAAATTGAAAACGATAAACCACTCACGAACCGTTGGACAAGTTTTTTTACCAAAAACTTGAACAAATAGTCCTGAACCTGTATTATTACAGTTGAGTTAGGTAGCGATTTATCGTTGTCTAATGCCCCTGTTCGTGTTGCCGCACTTGCAGGGGTTTTTTATTGGGGCTTAATCGACCGTAGAAAGTTGGAAGGACGAATCCTCAACGCCTTCGGAATAAGCTTGCATCTCGTGTTCGCCGATATCCAGGCCTTTGATCTCTTCTTCTTCGCTCACCCGGACTCCGATCGTTATCTTCAACAAGTACATCAGGGAATAAGCAAAAACGAAGGTAAAAGCGCCCACCGCCATCACCCCGTAGAACTGAATCCACAGCTGCTGGAGGCTGGCCATCTGACCAAAAATACCAACGGCCAGGGTGCCCCAGATACCGCAAACCAGGTGTACTGAAGTTGCACCTACGGGGTCGTCGATTTTGATCTTATCGAAGAAAACAACCGACAATGGAATAATGGATCCTGCGATCAGACCGATAAGAATAGCTGAGGTGGGCCCCATCTGGTCGGCACCGGCGGTAATCCCTACCAGCCCACCCAGAATACCATTCAGGACCATGGAGAGGTCGTGGGTTTTGAACATGATATAAGAAACGAAGAACGCCCCCATAGCACCCGCGGCGGCGGCCAGCGAAGTGGTCACAAATACCAGCGAAACGGAAACGGGATCAGCACTCAGCACCGAGCCACCGTTGAATCCAAACCAGCCAAACCACAGGAGGAAAACGCCCATAGCGGCCAGCGGCATGCTGTGCCCGGGAATGGGCTTGATCTTGCCGTTGCTGAAGTATTTACCCGTCCGGGGGCCCAGCACCAATACTGCTGCCAGGGCCGCAAAACCACCCACCGCGTGCACGAGCGTAGAGCCCGCAAAATCGTAGAAGCCCGCCGCGTTGAGCCAGCCACCTCCCCACTTCCACATGCCGGTGATGGGATAGGAAAAGGCAACGAGAATCGTAGCAAAAATCAGAAAAGCATTCAGCTTAATGCGCTCAGCTACGGCACCCGAAACGATGGTAGCCGCCGTTGCAGCGAACATCGCCTGGAAGATAAAATCCGTCCAGTAAGTATAGCCGCCACTGGCGTAATCAATAGCACCAGCTGCACCTTCGGGCATAGCCAGGCCGAAACCAGCAAAACCAAAGAATTTTCCAGCGTAGTCAGCGCCTGGGTACATCAGATTGAAACCGACGATGCAGTAGGTCAACAGACCAATACAAAGGATCATCGAATTCTTGTAGAGAATGTTGACGACATTCTTTTTCTGGACGAACCCTGCTTCGAGGGTAGCAAAGCCGAGGTGCATGATAAACACCAGGCAAGTTGCCACAAGCATCCAAACGTTATTAGCAGTAAATAATCCTTGTTCCATGATTGTTCAAGATTGTAGATTGTTCGCACAGCATACTGAAAATTACCAGCGCAAAAGGTGGCTTTTCAATACGTTGGTTTTTCTGTGAAAAAATGATAGTTAGGATTAATTTGGTCTGCGGCTAGGGAAAAAAGTCGTTGATCGGCAGGCTCGGCCGAAAAGAAAAGGTGGTGGTTTTAAATAGCTTCGGAGCCAACTTCGTAGGTGCGAATGCGAACGATGTGGTCGATATCCATGACCACAATCTTACCGTCGCCAACTTCGCCCGTCCGCCCGGCGGATACAATGGCATCAATAATTTCGTCTACTTTTTCCGTGTTGCAAAAGATGTCGAGTCGCAAGCGGGCGATGTAGTCAGAATCATAGACACTGCCACGATACATCAGTTTCTCTCCCTTTTGCAAACCGAAACCTTTTACTTCCGTCAGCGTGAAGAAGTTCACCCCGATGGCAGCTAAAGCATCGCGTACGCGCTCAAAGCGGGATAGGCGGATAATAGCTTCGATCTTTTTCATTCGTTTAGAATTTTGTGGTTGCAGTTTTTGCAGTTAACTTGAGCAATATTGTAACGGCGCAGCAGAAAATTCCCTCCAGCATAATCGTTGCAACAATTGTACTTTTCTTTAGAATACCACAAAATTAGAGGAGACGATGCCTGTAGCCTAACCAATGTTGCCGCCTCTATGTTATGCCTAACCAAACATTTTAAACACAAACAACTTATTACCAATATTTTACGGACACATAACTGGCATGTCTAACAAAAATAAAGACCCATTATTCAGACTGATAAAATCCTTAAATAAGCCCGAAAAACGCCATTTTCGGCTCTATGCCAACCGTACGATGGGTGATCAGGAACGAAAATTCCTGGTTCTTTTCGACCTGCTGGACAAGCAGGAAGTATACAACGAAGCGCTCTTGTTGGAGAAACTACCGGGCAAGACCTCTAAAAGTAAACTGGCTAACCTCAAGCGCCACCTGTTCAAACAGTTGCTTACCAGTCTGCGCCTGACGTCCATCAACAAACAAATTGATATCGAAATTCGCGAGCAACTGGACTTTGCCCGCATCCTCTACAACAAGGGGCTCTACATGGAAAGCTTGCGCCTGTTAGAGCGGGTCAAAAGCCTGGCGATTGAGCACCACCAGGATATTTTGCATTTGGAGATTATTGAGTTTCAAAAGCTCATTGAGTCGCGTCACATTACCCGTTCAAGGCTGGTGGAGAAGAAAATGGACCGACTGCTGGAGGAATCGACCATCCGGAGCCGCATCACGCAAACGGCTAGCGAAATGGTCAATCTCAACATCCAGATTCACGGTTATTATATTGACCACAGTTTTGCCTACACCCCCGAGCAACTCATGGCCCTCAACAAGGCCTGGCGCGATATGCAGCCCGACCACCAGCGCAACCGTTTTTCGGATACCTTCTTTGAAAAGACCAACCGCTACCAATCCTACATGTGGTACCGGTACATTCAACTCGATTTTCAAGGTGCACTGACCCACGCCCAGGAATGGGTAACCCTCTTCCAGGTCTACGAGACGATGCCCCTGAAAGACCCCGACCTCTACCTGCGCAGCCTCTACTACCTCCTGGTTTTTTTCTTCCTGACGGATAACGTGGCGGATTACCAACGCTACCTGACTGAGATGAACGCCTTTTTAGCGGCCCACGAAGAAATGTTCAATCCCAACAGCCAGCACGTGAGCTTCATCTACCACAGCCTCAGCTTGCTCAATTTCTCTTTTCTTACCAAAGACTACCCCCTGGCGTACCGGCAAGCCAAAGTTATTGCCAACCAACTCACCGAACACCACGACCTCATCGACGATAACCGGCTGCAGTTGTTCTACTACAAGTTTGCCGCCGCAGCGTTTGCGCAGCAAGCGTACGAGCAGGCCCTGGCTTACTTGCATCCGGTGTTATACCAGGGAGAAAAAATCCTGGCCAAAGACATGGACAGCAATGCCCGCCTCCTGGAACTCCTCTGCCTCTACGAAAGCAAGGCTTTTGACCGGATGAGCTACCGCCTGATTTCCTTCGGGCGCATGATGGTCAAAAACCCAGAAATGACCATCCTTCAGCGCAAGACCCACAAGATACTGCGCCTTCTTTTGCAGCTGTTACCCCACAGCACGGCTAACTTTTTCAGCCAGCAATTAGCTGATTTTAAACTTCACCAGCATGCCCCCCGCGAGCAACTGTTCCTCAAGTACCTAAACGTGGTGGAATGGATGGAAGGGAAGGTGGGTAAAAAGGGGTAAAGGGGTAAAGGGGTAAAAGTGAGAAATCGGCCCTTATGAGCTCATCTCCGCTACAACTTCTCAACTGCTCCATCAATTGCCCTATCCATTAATTTTAGAAGATGGTAACTGGCTCGTGTTAAATTAATCGACCGTTATTCATCAATATATTGTGAAATAACGCTCAGCTATACATTTCACTCTCCCAATTTTTCTTTCATTCGCTTTCCTAAGTCCATTACCTGCTGTCTGAGTTCGCCCAGTTTTCCATAAATGGCATTGCTGACCACATATTCCTTCATGGGCAAAACAGGGCCGCCTGCGTACATACCAGCTTGTTTGATGTCTTTGACAACGCCAGCTCGGTGCATCAGGTATACATCGTCGCAAATGTTAACGTGGTCTTTAATCATCGCGCCTCCGCTGGCCACAACACGGTTGCCGATCACGGTAGAACCCGCACAAAGAAAACCAGACAAGGCGATGCAGTTGTTGCCGATGGTCACATTATGTGCAACATGGCAAAGATTGTCGAAAATGCAGCCGTCGCCAATGGTAGTTGGGCCATAAGTGCCGCGATCAATGGTACAATTGGCGCCAATGGTGACTTTATTGCCGATCACCACATTTCCCGTTTGCGGGATGCGGTGATGGTTGAAGTATTGGTCTTGGGCATAGCCAAAACCTTCTCCACCGATGACGGTGTTGGATAAAACCAGGCAATCATCCCCCAAAATACATTCCCACCCGATGATGGTGCTGGGATGAATACGCACCCGGTGGCCGATGATGGCGTCGTGTTCAATCACCACATTGGCCATAATGTGGCAAGCAGCACCAATCTGTGCGCCTTGCTCAATCACTACATTTGGCCCTATGACCGTATCGACGGGAATGTTGACACTGGGATGGATAATGGCCGAAGCATGAATGCGGTCCCAACCTGCACGCGCGTAGTTGTGATCACCGTATTGCTGCTTAATTTTGGCGTGGCTGTAGCCGATATTGGCACTAAGCAGGATACCGATATCCGTTGATTGCTCAGCAGCGGCTTGCGCCATGGCCTTGTGCACTACTACGGCTGCTGCACCTTGCGCTATGGCCGAACTTAAAGCTTTAGCGTCGGGCGCAAAAACCAAATCGCCCGGCTTGCAGCTTTGAAAAGGAGCAATAGCCATAATTTTTGCCGACGTGTTGCCTTCAATAGCCAACAAGCCAGCGTTTTCTTTACAAGCATCAAATAGCTGCTGCGCAGTAATCTCCATTTTTCCCCTTTTGGCTAAGTATAAAAGTCCGAAGTTAAAAACTTATTTTAGACAAATATTTCAAATCTGGCCGGCGTCAATCAATTGCTGGAACATTTCGCGCATGCCGGGCGCCAGGGGGCGAAATTGCATACCCAACGCTTGCGCTGCCTTGGCGTGGGAAGCACGCCAGGGAAGGCCGATGTTCTTGCTCACGCTGGCGCGGGTCATTCCGGCCGAAGGAGCGATTAACCAAACCAACCACTTGGGTAGCTGGCGGGTAGGCAGCGGGTAAGTATCCCCGTAATCGGCCAGCAGGTAGCTGGCGAGCTCCAGGAAACCGGTGTTTTCAGCTGAGGTCACGTAGCGCCCCTGTGCTGCTGGTGTGTAGGCTGCCAGGTAATGCATCTCGGCCACGTCGCGCACATCCACCGCGCCAATGTTAAAGGCGGGCACACCCATCTTCATGGTGCCATCCCCCATCTGGCGGGCAATGTCGAAACTGGCGGAGGTCGCATCGGCGCTGATGCCGGGACCAATGACGAGCGAGGGATTTACAACCACCAAGTCCCAGTGTTGCTGGGCGTCGGCCATCTCCCAGGCGGCTTTTTCGGCCATCACTTTCGAGTAGGAATAGGGCTGGTGGGTAAGTGAGGAGCTGGTATTCCAGTCTGCTTCCGTGAACACCCCATTTTCAGTTTGTTGCAGGTCGATGTTGTCACCGTAGATAGACGCACAACTGCTGGTGAGTACCACGCGCTTGACGGAAGGCGTTGCGTTGACCGAGGACAGCACGTTGCGCGTGCCCTTGAGGGCAGGATCCACGAGGTCGCGTTGCGCATCGTCGAATTTGAGGATGAAGGGCGATGCGGTATGGAAGACCACTTCGCAATCGGCCATAGCTGCTGCGTAAGCGCCTTCGGTAAGCAGGTCGGCCTGGAAATACTTAAGCTGACCAGGCAACTCAGCTGCCAGAGCGTCCAGGTGGGCCACTTTCTCTGGTCGGTCAGGATGGCGTACGGCAGCGTGTACGGTGATGCCTTCGGCCAATAACCGCTTTACCAACCAGCCAGCTACGTAGCCCGTCGCGCCGGTAACCATTACGGGTTTGTTCTTGTCAATTTGCATGTTGTTGATTTATAAAGCCGTAAGGTACAACGGTTTTTATGCTTTGCCCCCGTTAGGGCCAGACAAACTGACAAATGGCACGGTCCCCTACGAAACCGCAAGTTGCTCCTCAACAGCTATCCTC
>PZPC01000067.1:0-11585 GCA_003045895.1 Bacteroidota bacterium | reverse complement strand
GTCAGACCCTGGATAAGGAGCCAGAGGAAGGGATTAGTCCTGTAAGGACGAAAGATTTCTCGATTATAGGTATCGGACACCTTGAAGGTGTCCGATACCTAAAAAAAACGCCGCTGCAGAAAATTCCGCAGCGGCGCCCGACTTAAACTTTTATTAATCCACTAACAAATTGGTCCTACTTACTGTACAATCATCTTGCGGCTGGCCGTATAGGCACCCGCTACGACCGTGTAGGTATACACCCCGGTACCACTCGCCAGCTCTTGCTTGGTGAGGGTCACTTTGTGGTAACCTGCCGGGTAGTCGCCCTTGATCACTTTCACCGCCCGGCCGCTGATATCGCTGATCGTCAGCGTTACCGATTCGTCGGTGGGCAGGGAGAAGGAAATCATCGTCTCACCCTGGAAGGGGTTCGGCGTATTCTGGAACAACTCAAACTGGGCCGCAGTAACGCTGCCGTTGGAGAAGTTGATACCCAGATTCAGGGCGTTGTCGTTTTGGTACGCTTCCGCTGCGGTGTAGCGGCTGTTCACCTGCACGACCTCGCTCAGCTCGGCATCCTGCGTAGCACGCAGTACCAGGCTGAAGAGCACATCCGTAGCAACCAGTTGGCTGTTGGTTTCGTTCCAGCTCGTGGTGATCATTCCCTCGCTCACGAAGCGCAGGCCAAAGTTTTCGGCCGTAGCTACCCCGTATTCGATGTCCACCAGTTCCGCACCGTTCAGCGCCAGGGTACCCTGGTAGCCAGCAGCCAGCTCACCGGCGGTAAAGGCCACCGTGTATACATTGCCTGCCTTCAGGCTGACATTCTCCACGCTGAAGTTCAACTGACCTTCCAGGCTGCGATCGTCGCCGCTCAGGAGGTTGGCCTGGGCGCTGCCGTTCACGTCACCGATTTTCACACCGATGAAGTTTGCGTTAAGCACGTTGCTGCTCAGGTTGTTTTCGTTGATCAACTCGGGGAATTCTTCCGCCCAAGGGTTGGTCAGGTTGGGGAACACGTAAGCCGCATCCACAAACCGCCAGCTCGTATTGTTGGCAAATTCCGTATCGATATTCAGGATCAGCTTGCGCAGCTGGATCATGTCCAGCGTGGTGATCGTCTGCGAACGGTTTACGTCAGCGGCAATGCGCTTGTAGACACTGTTCAGCGGCGCTACACCCAGGATGTGCTTGCTCATCAGTACCAGGTCAAAGGTAGTTACACCATTCAACGGCATCGCATTCAGGTGCGGCGTGACCGAGTAGTCACCACCCAGGGGCAGGTTGGCAAAGCTATAAGTACCGTCCGTGCTGGTCGTCATATTCATGACCATCCCTCCGTTGAGGCCCACTTCCACGCCTTCTACGGCATCGCTCTGTTCGGTCATGATGGTTCCGGCAATCGTTCCTCCACCATTCGTGGGGTCACAAGCTGCGTTCAACTGCACCAGTACGTAGGTTTCGCAGTAGTCGTAGTTGCCTTCTTCGTCAAAACCGTATACGTAAACCACCGTTTGTTGGTCATCTTCTTCGTTCAGTATCAAGCCGGTATTGGTGGGGCTAGGCACGAAGGCCGCGCCAGCAGCTTCCACATCGCTCGCGCGGTAGATGGCAAACTTGGTCACCCGCAGCAAGCCGTTGTTGGTCTGCGGACCCTGGCCCGTACAATCAAAGATTGGTGAACCTTCGAAGTCCGATGCCCAAATCGTCATGGCGCAACCGCCCGTCGTTTGTGGCATCAACGTCACCGTCAGGCCATTGATACAGATTGGTGCAGGACCTTTGCAGTCGATCACATCAAACTCGATGATCTCGCTCACCTGGTTGCCACAGCCGTCTTCGAACAGGACACGTACAGCGTGTACGATGTTGTCGCCCATCGCCGAAGTGATGATCGGGAACGTACCCGTAAAGACAAAAGTGCCATCACCATTGTTGGTGATATTGGCCAGGACGTTGGCGTCAGACACGAATTCATTCGCTTTGATCGCACCGTCACGGTTAGCGTCTACCGCGAAGGCATCCAGCTCGGCAGAGACAATGCTCACCACCAGGTCACCGGCGCCATTGAGCAGTTCACAATCGTCAGCTACGCTGAACGGAATGCTTACTGCGGCTTCACAATCACCGGTTGCGTCACCAAACTGGCCAGCCACTAAAGCGGGGCACAGATCGGTTGGTCCACCGTAGGCGTCAACGGTCACCACTGGTGCCGTAGCATCGTATACCTTGATGAACTGGGTGTAGATATAACGGCCGTAGTTTGGCAGAGCGGGTGAAGCATTCGGAATGCTGGAATCGTCACCACCAGCTACAAACCATTGGTCGTTAGCTACACCGTTGGTTTCGTGGTCGCGGTCGATGACCAGGCTAAGCACGGGGCTGGTGAAGATCACCACCGGCCGTTCGTTGGCAGCTACGCTGCGGTCAACGGGCAATGCTTCGCCGTCGTCTTCCGTCAGGCGGGGCAGCACGTAGCCGGTGTACTCACCGTCCCATACACACCAGTTGATGACATCGTAAGTGATGCCCAACTTGTAACACTCGTCACCCGTCGCGCTGAAGCGGACTGGCGTTCCTGTATTGATGGCTAAAACATCACAACCGATGGCAGACGTTTCGATCTCGGGGATCGTCGGATCCGCACAGTCGGCGTCTGCATCCTCAGGGAAGGCAATCCAGAAATTGTGTACTTCCGTGATCGTGATCAGCTGGCTACAAGAGTTCGTCGAGCGGAATACTTCGTTCAGGTCGATGGTACCATTGCCGTTCACATCGCCTTCCGGGCGTACTTGCCAGGCTTCGAAGCGACGCGTAATCGTACCCCAGCCACACTCGTTGAGTTGCAGGTTGGGTGTGCGCTCTACGATGGTATCCACGGCACAGTTATCCGTACCGGAAGCACCGCCAAACAGCAGGTTCATCATCGCGGAAGTAGCGGCAAAGTCGTTGGCGTAAGCCTCCGTCAGGTTGCCGGGGAAGGTCAGTGGTAGGGCATCACAAGTCAGGGACACGTTTTCCGGTGCGTAGCAGAACGGATTCAGCTTATCTTCCGGCGTAATCACCTGCCAGCAGGTATTGAAACTGTCCCCTTCGTTGCCGATGATGCCATCCCGGTTGCCGTCGTCCCATACGCGGAGTTCGATCGTGATCTCGTTGTTGATGTCACAACAGTAGAACTCGATAGATTCACCCCAGGGGCTAAAGCTAGTGGCGCTGGCGTCACAGGTGCCGGCGAGCCAGAAATTGCGGCGCACTTCCAGGCGGACATCGGTACAGTTATCGTTGGAACCTTCGTCTACGTCGAGGGCAAAGATCTCGGCGATGCCATAAAGGCCTACCGCGATATCTCCACCACCAAGCGACACGTTCAGTTCGTCGTTGCAGGAAGCCGTTGGAGCAATCTGGTCTTCAACCGTCAGGATGAAGCTACAGGTATTGTATTTGCCACAGCGGTCGGTAGCCGTGTAGGTCACCGTATGTTCGCCAATTTCCAGGCCAGTCACCGTGTATTGGTTGTTCGCGCGGTAGGGCAGCGTGTCGCGATCTACGGCAACCCGGTAGGTCACCGCCGAACAAGCATCCAGCACCACCAGGGCAGGAATCTGGTAAGCCGCCTCACAATCGAACGGCGAAACGCTAATCGTCTGGTTGGCTGGGCATTCCAGGTCCGGACCGTCCGCATCTTCGACGCGAATCGTCTGTACGTGGGTCAGGGCACTCGCCAACGGATTCGGCAAGCACTGGTTGATCACCCGCCAGGTACGGAAGATGATAAAGCTGTTTTCACAGATATCGAAACGCTCATCCAGGTGGTTCAAGGCGGCAGAACAGAAGCCCGCGTTCATGACAGCGATGCCGTCAATGGTGGGGAAGCCCAGGTTAGCCACACTGGTCAGGCTGGCGTCCGCCAACACTGCGCTACAATTCAGTACGGGTTGGTCGATGCCATCGTAGTCGGCTGGCCATTCTACCTGATCCAGGTCGAAGGCTTCCATGACGATGTCTTGGACACAAGTCGCGAAGTTGCCTTCACCGTCGGTGACCGTCCAGGTCCGGCTAATCAGCAGGCGTGGATCACCACACATGCCGTTGTCGGTTACGACATCGTCAAATTCGATGATAGCGCCGCCAGGTACACAAGAAGTGACGATCGGGTAGCCCAGGGCATTGGGATGCGTCGACTCCGTACAACGAACCGTGGCATTCGGCGGACAAATGAACTCCGGCGCGTCTTTGAACTCAATCAGCACATAACCCCAGCAGCAGAGGCCCGTTGCCGGATCACATACTTCGGCGATAATTTCCTGACCGACCTGCTCGATGCCTACCGTTGCCGTGGGCGAAGTCGCAATGATCGTTCCGGGGCCACCGTCGGCGTTTTGGTTGTAGAGCGTTACATTGTAATTGTCGTAACAACGGTAATCGTCACCACTCAGCACCATATCGGCCGTGATCGTCGCCTCACAGTCGAGACCCAGGGTCACGTTCTGATTGGCGATACAAGCCAGGTCACCCGTGGGGATGTGCTCCAGTACGGTGAGGTTGTAGGTGCAGCTGGTCGCATTGCCAGAAGCATCCGTGATGATGAGGGTAATGATCGTATCACCGATTGGCACTGGCGTTCCCGGAGGGAAAGAGCTCAGCACAAATTCGGGACAGTTGTCGTAGTAGGCTACGGGGATGGTTGGGTACGCCTGCGTCACACATTGCCCAGGCGCCAGTTGGATGATCAAATCATCCGGACACGTAAGCGTGGGGAACTGAACATCTTCTACCGTTACCGTGAAGCTACACATAGACATATTGCCGGCAGCATCCGTCAGCGTGTACTTGACCACACTTTCGCCCACCTGGAAGAAGTACGTAATGGCCGTATTCTCAGGGAAAATGGGGTAGTTGGTGGTCGTTTCCAGGTCACCTTCAAAGGTGATCTCCATCACCGCACTACCACCGGGGCAGTTGTCGAACAGGATGGGGTGCAACCAGGTGTATTCGGCACCACAAAGATCCAGGTCGTTGGGGATGGTCGTCGTGTAGTCGGGGTAAGGATCGCGTCCTGTGATGAGCAGGATGTAGGAAGAGATGGTCGCTGGGGCCATGCTCTGTTGGCCATTGTGGCCAATTTGCAGGATCCAGTCGCCGTTGACCGCTTCGCCGTTGAAGGCCTCGATGTCGCCAATGGGCATGACCAACTGACCGGCATTGTTGAGGATAGCACAGCCTGCCGGATCGATAGCAGGACCAAAGTCACCGTCGAAGGTAAATTCAATGGCGTTGGTACCCGCACAAACGGCTTCAGCCAGTTCTATTTCCGTGCCTTCGGGGCTGATCAGGGTAATCGTGAGATTGCCCAGGTCGCCCACCAGTCCTGCCAAATTCAAATTGACGTCGGCTACGTTGTAGATATCGGCCACGTTGATGATCGTTTCGACACACTCTCCGAAGTTGATGTTGATGGGGCCACCCTGGTAGTCGTATCCTTCGGAGTACAAGCCACACACGGCAGCCTCGTCGTCGGAGATGCTGACCGTGAAGCTGCATTCTACCCGTACGGTAGGCTGGGCCTGGATGGCCGTGTTGGCGCCGTTGGGGGTAGGTTGTGCCAAACCGGGGTTCAGCATGCCAATGGTAATGGGCAAACAAGCCTCACCGGGGGCAAAGTCAGCCGCAGTATCGGTATCCCAAACGGTGGCCCGCACAATACCGCCACCGTAAACGGGGCCTACCGTGCCCGACCAGTAGTCGGCAATGGTTTGGCCACCTAAGTCATAGGCAGGTGGTACCAATAAACCACTGAGATTAAAACCATTCATTACTGCTACATCCAGGATAGAACGAGACAAGCTCACGATATAGGCAGTCGGTTCATTGATGGCTAAATCAACAGCACCCGGTACGTAAAAGACATTATTTACCAGATCATTATGACCGTTGCCAAAGTGAATCGTTAAAACGCCGCCTGGTGCTAAAATCACACCTGTTGGTACAGCAAAAGTCTCAGAACCACCCGCAAAGACACGCTCAATCATCAGGCAACTCACATCCAAATTGGCAGAACCAAAATTGGTAATCTCCAAAGCGTCCCGTGAACCTGCCGTACCTGCTAGAGCGCCAGGAGCTGGTGCACCATCCAAGCAGAAGTTGGTCACTTCTCTCGTGCCAAAATCACCGCCTGATGCCAGTACACTTCCTCCTGTGGTAACCGTATAACTACCGTTACCAGTAGCACAACAGATGCCATCAAGGGCCGCATCTCTGATTACAAAATCATAACAATCGTCTGGCAGACAAACACTTGTCGTAACCGTAGTACCCGCCATACCGGGAGCATAAGGCCCTCCTGATGCTACAACAGCACCATTATTGGGCTCGGTAATAGTCCAGGTTGTCTCTGCTGGATTATTGTCCAATAAAATTTCTACTATTACTTCATTGTTGGTACAATTACAGGAAGTACAAACGCTACCGCCACAATCAACGCCTGTTTCGTCTCCATTCTGGATACCATCAAAACAGCTGGGTGTGGTGGCAGGTGCGCCGTCAACGGTGTTACTGAATTCGTGCGTTACTTCCGTAATCAACAACAATGGCATGTCTTGAATAGCGTAACGTACCGTGCTGGTACCCAAGTCGAAGAAGGTACCGCTGGCATCATCAAAACCACTGGACAATTCGTTGCCATTGGCATCGTCAATGCGGTAAACGACCGTTAGGTTATCCAAACAATTGTCTGCTAGGTTCGTAGGAGCGATGCCTGTGATAACCGCACCACAATCGCCCAGGTCGGTATCATCTACCACGTTACCAGGGCAAGTGAAGCTTGGCGGGGTGTGATAGTCATTAACAATGATCTTCACGTCACAACGAGTGGTATTGCCGGTTTCATCCACCGCTTCGAAAGTGTTGATGGTAATACCAACCGGGAACAAAGAACCCGAAGTAAGTCCCGTATCGTCAACTTGTGTGACCACAACAGTACCACAGTTATCTTCCGCTAATGGTAAAGAATAGTTCGCGAAGGCAGCACACCATGATTGTGGTGCATCCACAATTACCGCAGGCTCTGGGCAATTGATAAAGCGGGGTGCATCATCATCTATTACGGTAACCGTGAAACTACACTGGGTAAAGTTTCCTACAGCATCCTCTGCATAGTACGTTACCGTTGATACGTTTTCAGTTGGTGAATGATGTTCAAAATCATACTCTCCGTAGAACTGATCTGGTAATGGCATTGTAATATCAGGGTTCAACAATGCCGTAAGGTCAAATGGCCCGGCAATGGTACCATCAGGATTTTCAATCGTATAAGTGTAAAGAATAACATCACAGTTATCCGTTGGTAAGGTATGCACCCAGGTATCTTGTACTTCACAAGCTGGTTCATCCCTGGTATAAATTGTTACTGCACCAAGTGCGGTACAATCAATTATCGGCGTACCTGTTTCATCATCGTTATCACAAGAGCCAGAACGGAAAAGTTCACAACCACGGGCATCCACAATGGTGAATGACCAGGTGGGCTGGGTGTAATCTACCAACAGGTTACCGAGGTCTTCAGTGAAGTCGAAGATGTTGTAATTCATCGCGACACCAGCAGATCCGGTAAACGTACCGTCGTAGGTAAAGCTACCGTCCTGGTCATCGACGATACCGTCGCTGTCCACGTCTAATTTGACGCCACCATACTGGATGGTGTAAGGCTCTAAACCACCGGTAATTTCACCGAGGTTGACGATGCGGTCATTCTGCGCGATACACTCACACTCGGGTGATTCCATATCCAGTGGCTGGCGCAATTCGAAGGTCGTGTGTACGATCTCCAAACAACCCGACAAACCAATGAGTCCGGTTTGAATCAGCGGATCACCAATAGCGTCCGGGAAGGCCAGTACGTAAGATACGGTTACAAAGCCCGAACCGGTACCGGGGGTATATACCCCATCAGGAGAAATAGATCCGGCAGCATCGGGGCCAGACACGTTGACATAACCCGGAGACGGGGCAAAGGCAGTAATGCCAAAACCACCACGGGCGTCACCCAGGTAAGCATTGCTGGCGACCTGTGCGTGTTGCAACGTGACTCCGTTGGGCAGGGTAATGACCAGGTAGTTGGCAAAGTCCAACTGCGAAGGATTGTTCGCCTCCAAACAGATTTCTGGTACATCAAAATCAAACTGGATATCTTCGAAGAAGTCTTCGACGATGACCTGGGCCAAACAAGTACTCGTATTGGTACCATCGCTGGCGGTGAGCATAACCAGGTTGCTGCCAATTTCATTACACATGAACGTCACTGACGCACTCGGAGGATCCATTGTGGCTAACTTAGAAATTAACACCTCTGGGGGCATGGCACAATTGTCGGTGCTGCCACCGTCAATGAAAGGTGAACCACTAGCCGCCGCAGCAAAGACCTCGATAGAACCGGTATTGCTCAATTTCACCGTCACATCCACACAGTGTGCGACGGGCTTTTGGGCATCTACCACTTCAACGGTAAAGGTACAGGTTTGCGTTTCCGGCGCAGTAGGATCAATTACATTATCCCCATTGATGTCGATCTCCATGGTGTAGGTAACCGTGCTGATGCCCTCGGGGAAAATTTGTCCACTGGCATCATTATGGATACCTACATTAGCTGGCGACCAAGGCGTTGGCACGTTGGTGCTCGTACTCATATCGGGATAAGTGATCTGGTAGTTGATGACGGAGGCACAGCTGATACCCTGGCGGGGCTCGAGGCCCGTCACCACAGCATCACAACGATCTATATCGTTTTTCACCGTAATGGGTCCGGGGCAGGCCAGCACGGGGTCGCCAGCTGTAACAATCACATCAAAACGACAGGCGGCCGCAATACCCGAACAAGAATAAGCGGTGTACTCAATGGCGTAGACACCTGCTGGCAGATCGGAGCCCGGCAGTGGTCCGTTGGTCTGGTAGATACCCGATTCCATGACGGATCCGTTACCCAGAAGGGCCACCGGTACCGGCGTCATACCATTGTAATAAGCATCAGGTGTTTGGGCGCCTTCGGCTGGCGTGATGTCCATGTCACCATTTATATCGGTGCCTCCCCAGAGGTAAGGCGTATAGCCGCGGTAAGGTAAGACACCGTTTCCGCAGCCATCGTAAGCCACGGGAATCGACCAGTTGGCTTCCATGTCGCATACGCCGTCCTGGGAGAAAATATAACTGTTGGTTCCATCCTCGTTGGTAATGCAATTGGCAAACTCAGGGACAGAATTATTGTAAACAGGAATCTCGACGGTCACCCCATCCGTAAACACGAGGTCTACGTTACAGGCAGCAGCAGCCAGGACATCTTCAATGATAATTCCAACGATCGGAATAGCGGCAATGGGCAGGATATCCAACAAGTTGATGGACTCCCCGCTAATCTCGCCACAGGCATCGGAGGCGTTGAAGGGCCAGGCCACGACGTTGCGTACGGTAATGGTACCACTGCCTTTTATGTTATTGGGGATGGTATCCGTTCCGAGTGCGGGGAAGCCATAGTTGGCCACACCGTAATCGAAGTTACCATCGCCGTCCGTATCCGCAATCACGATGCCCGAACCACCCGGAGGCCGTACGGCATTGCCGTCTGACTCGGTAGAACCCACCGAAAGCTCAATGTTGGTTTCTTGCGACGAGGTTGTGCTCGTAGATCCATCGGCGTTGGTCGTGGTCGTAGAAGACATGGTAGAAGAACCCGACGCATTGAAGGTAGGGTCTGAACTACCGCTGGTAGAAGCCGACCGGCCCAGAATGGCTGCTAAGCCATCGAAGACAAATTGTCCGATGGTTTTATCACAGGCGTCTTCCAGTGGGCCCAGCGGAATGGGATCGATACAAAGATCGGCAACAATCAAGGGGATACAGAATTCGTAAGTGATGACATCACAAACGATCGTGGAGGCCGGTGGCGCCAAATCCCGGATGGTCTGGCCACCGGTGGTCGCATCACCCAGTGCACCGGGTAAGCTGCCCTGCCAATCGATCGTAAAATCAGGATCCGTACAAAAGAGCACCGGCGGATAATTGCTCAACCGGGCCTCGATAAAGGGAAAAGTAAGCGTGAGGGAAATGAAACTACACGAAAAGGATAAAAAGGGCTTTTCAGTTACATCACAGATGTCGGTCGCCTCCAGATCGGGTAAACATTCATTCTCAAAGAACGCATTGGCTGGTCCGCCCGTATTGACATTCGTCGGGTTGACGATGACGATGGTCTGGCAGGTTCGCACGGCACACGGAGAGAGGGTAATCGGTTGCGTACTTTCGTCCACCAGCGGGGTGTTTACATCGTCCTGCGCATTATTGGGCAGACAGCCAGCAGTACCTGTCGGTGCGTTGGATTCCGAAATACAAATGGTATAAATAAAGGAATTGCCTGGCTCTGGCGACTGCAGGGTCAGACTGGTCGTCGTGGTAAAAGGATTCACGGGGGGAAACGGCATGGGATTGCTATTCACCGTTCCGCCATTCGATACCACGGTTAACTGGGGGGTAGCAGACGGGCTAAGGCCCAGAGTCGTATTACTGACTACAACCGTGCGGGGCGTCGTATTCGACACCACAATGCGGTTATTCGTTAAAGCACCCTGCCCGGCCGGAATCGGTGCCATGTCCATCACCAAAAACATAGGTGTTTGGGGGACAGGTAAGAAATAGAGGGTTTCCGTACTGGAAACGGGTACGGCCCCACATTCTCCACCCGACACGGTGTAGGTTACCTGGTGGCAACCACCGGTGGTCAGGGTATAGTTGTACTGGGTACCACTTATTGTAGGATCATTGTCGCTGGAGATGGTCGTCGTGGCACCACCTGGTGCGACGACGGTAAACGATCCGCCAGCGGTATTGGAGATTCCGTTGCTGTTGTCAAACATCCGGGCCAGGTCAATCTTATTGACCGCAGGATCACCCGTTGGCGATACGCAGTTGACCACGGCCTTTTTGAGCCTGGCCACGGGCCCATCGGAAATTCGAATTCTACGTGTCGCCGAAACCGGGCAACCGGCTACGTTTATGGTGTACCGGACGGTGTAGACACCCGCATTTACGTTGGCCAGGGTCAGCACGCCGGTGCCTGCGTTCAGCGCACCGGCCCAAACGGAAGGAGTGATACTAAATGCCATATCCGCCGGTGTTTCTCCGGGCACATTGAAATCGAAAGTGCCATCGCTCTTACAAACTACATAAGGGGTTTCCACACCATTCACCACGGCACCAGGTGCCGGATTGGTAAACGCAAAACCACTCACCCCAATGTCTACGGAAACATTGGTGACGCTAAAGGCAAAATCATCACCAGATGCCCAGTCGCCACCACTGATATAAGGTCTAACGTCAATATCAATATCGCCGTCTGCAAGATCTGTTGTCACCGCAGCGGCAGGAATAACGAAATCCCGGCAGTAGGCATTGTACTGGATACTAGGCGTGGCATAACCTAGATTTCCTATGTAAAAAAGTTGATTGGCAATCCGGACTTCCAAGTTTTCCGTATTTATATCAGCCGCGAAGCAAATGTTGATCAGCAAGGGGCTTTCGGCAGTCAGGGTCGTTCCCGGAGGAAAACCCAACGCAAT
>PZPC01000010.1 GCA_003045895.1 Bacteroidota bacterium | reverse complement strand
CAGACTGCTGTGGATATTTATTCGTAGACGCAGTCTACGAATAGCGGTGAGCAATGGATTTGAGCTTTTGGTTGGCGGCAAGTTGCGGCTAGCCCCGCAGTCGCAGACTGCTGGGGATATTTATTCGTAGACGCAGTCTACGAATAGCGGGTTAAATAGAATAAGACTCAACCAATGGATGTAGACATTGTAAAAGCAAAAATATGGGATAACTCCATCACATTCGATGAAATCGATAGATTGTTTGGCGACCCTGGGATTGACAAGTCTGAAACTATTATTGGATTATTATATGATAGTTTACTAGATAAGCATGGAGATGCTGTTGAGTATCTAATTTATGCCGCTTACAAGAATGGCGTCTCGGAATCCTATAAAGATATCTTATGTGAGTTGTTAAATGTAAGGGAAACCTGGCAATACAAACAGGAAGATATTGCGACTTTGATCGGGGAAATAAAAAGCCCTGATTGTGTTTCTTGCCTTTACCATTTAGCGGAGGATTATGAAACTTCAGATATTCATAGCATACCATTAAAAGCGATGTGGTCATTAAGGTCAATAGGAAATAGCGAAGCAATAGAAAGTTTGGAAAAACTCAGTAAAAGTAAAGATGACCGTAAAGCAAAGATTGCTTTAGATCAATTAAAGCACCTGAAAAATAGTAAATAATATCCCCGCTAATAGCGGCAGTCTACGAATAGCGGGGCACCCTTTCAGACAACCGCCATTTGCAGGTGCAGGCACAATTCCTTATCCTTGTCGGTTCGGTTCGCTATTCGTAGACGCAGTCTACGAGTAGCGTGGGCCCCGCAGTCACAGACTGCTGTTGATATTTATTCGTAGACGCAGTCTACGAATAGGGGTTGTAGCGGTTGGCGCTGCCTACAATTTGGATCCAAAAAAATAAAATGAAGCATTTACCACTCGTACTCTTGCTATGTATTCCCCTCCTGGGCCTCACCCAGGCAAGCAACCTGGGCAATTGGTTGCTCTATTTTGGGAATAAGCAACTCAACAACCAGTTGAATTGGCACCACGAAGTGCAATACCGCAGCTACAATGCGGTGGACGATCTGGAGCAGCTCTTGCTGCGCACGGGAATCGGCTATAACCTCACCGAAAACAACAACAATATCCTCCTGGGGTACGGCTACATTCTGAGCCAGAACTACCTGGCGGGTGAGGCCGACAAGGTGACCGTCCATGAACACCGGATTTTTCAGCAATTCATCACCCGCCAAACTATCGGGCGCGTTTCGGTGCAGCACCGCTATCGATTCGAGCAACGCTTCATCGAAAGCAACTTTAAGCTGCGCTTCCGGTACTTCCTGTCCCTGAATGTCCCCTTGAACCACCCGACCGTCATTGACAAAACCCTTTATCTTTCGGCCTACAACGAAATATTCCTGAATACCACCGGCAACCCATTCGACCGGAACCGGCTTTACGGAGGGGTAGGGTACCGGTTGTCAAAAACACTCCGACTTGAGCTGGGTTACCTGAACCAGTTTTTAGCCAATACCAGTAGAGATCAGCTCAATGTGATCTCCTTTGTAAATTTTTAGCCGCTGCGCCACTCGCAAGCCGGTTGGTAGCCAAAACCACCAGTCGCGTGCTTGTGCAGACCTTCGAGGTTAATACTATTGGTGGGTGTTTTTACGGCAGCTGATCGCTCTTTTTCAAGGGGTAAACCTCGGAGGTCAAAGTGGCGCGACCTCCGAGGTTTACCCTCGTCACGAAGCAATTTCTCCAATTCGTACACGCTCAAACCTTCCGCTAACCTCGGAGGTCTACCCCGCTACCCCCCCTGCTATTCGCGGTCAAGAACGATCCTTGTTCCTGCCCTACCTACGGCAGCGGCGTATACGGCACTTCCACCGGAATCAGCGCTTGTGCGGCCGCCGGTTCGTGCAGGCTGGTTTCATAGACTTTTCTGCAAAAAGCGGTAATGTCCGTCACCTCCACGATCCATTCCTGCACGTACTGCTGTACCGCAATCCCGGAAAGTCCGATCTGGATCGCGCGATAATCCAGCTTGTTCAGGTGGATATCCCGTTCCGGATCCCACTGGATGCGTACCGGTGCGTGTTGCAGTTCTTCTTTCCAGGCTGCTTCGGATGCGTGAATGTGGGGGTCAAAATGCGACAGGCAGGCATGGGCCAGCGCCCAATCAAAGCCTGCGCGGGTGATCCGGATGGCCAGCACGTGTTCCTGGTTGGGCTTGGTGGCCCACCCACAGCGGTACATCATCCAGAGGAAGGAAGGTTTGATCCAGGTCATCCGATCCATTTTGAAGGGGGGCGAGACGAACGTCTGGTGCTGTACCGCCGACGCGGCAATGGCCTGGTGGTAAGCCTGGTAAACGGTGATGGTCTGGTCGTCATAGACCGCTCGGATTTGTCGTTCTTCGGGTTGCATCGTTTTGGCGCGTTGGTGAATTCAAGGTTTTTACATTTTCAAATAGCAGCTCGTCTTGCCTGGGGTAAAAGGTAGTTTTTTTTAAACGTTCTTCAATGGCTGATGACCACTTTTTCCTGGTGGCTATTGTAGGTCGGTGAAAGGGTTCCGGTCTGCAGGCCGATGGCGTAGGTATAGGTGCCCGCTTGTACCTGGGGCACCTGGAATTTCAAGCGCAGCTCCTGGGAGTCGGCCGCGGCAAACGTGGTGACGGCCGGCAGCCACTGGGCCGCTACGGAGTCGGCGTGGCGCAGGGGCTGGTCAAAAATGATCCAGGGGGTAATGGGCAGGTCCCCGGTCCGCAAGCGGATGATTTGGTTGTAGGGGTTGAATACCCTGACCGACAGGACGACTTCCTGGCCCGCCGTCCAGACGGGATTGCTGATGGCTGGCACCAGTTTCACTTTCTGTACCACCTGCAGGCTGTCGACCGTTTTTACCAGGTAGGTTCGCCGGTCGGGGCGGAGGGTATCGCAATCGCTACAGGACCAGTCGCCCTGGCCGGCCACCAACACCTGCTGATTTTGCAGGTCTTGTTCCCAGTCCCAGATGTCAAACTGGCTTTGCCGGTAATTGATGTTCGTAAAGGTATAGGCCCGCCGGCCGGTGTAAAATTGAAAGCCAGCCGCATCGCGGTAAGAATTTTCAAACACCACGGGCAGGTCGCCGGCTCTTTCCCGAATTACCGACACCCAGGCCTGGTTATTGAAGGGCGTCTCTAAGCCGGGAATGGGCAGCACCAGCACCAGCCGGGCCACCAGCAGCAAACCCACCGATGCCAGGGCGGCTACCCGGATTCGGCGACCGGCCCGGGGGGCTTCCTGGGCCCGCCGATACAGCCACAGCACCAGGGGGATCGTGAGCACCACGGTCCACTGCGGCTCTACGTGCCCCTTAAAAGTCGTGTAAAAGAAAAACCCCCAAAAGCCGAGGATGTTGAACAGGTAGGCGCGGTCCAGCGGGTTGCGCACCGGGTTTTTCCAGAGGATGCCCACCAGGAAAGGGAAAAGCAGGGGGCTGAAGATGAGCACCTGGTTGAGCAGGTAAACGAGCGTAAACTTCAGCTCGTAGGCGTCGTCCCGGCCACTGAGGTGGTAGCGAAAGGAGGGGAAGTCGTGGGTGTATTGCCAGTACAGGTGCGGCAGGAAAAGCAAACACCCGAACGCGGCCGCCAGGTAAAATTGGGACAACTTTAGCAAGCGGAGGTTGGAGAGCAGGGTAAAACCAATGAGGAGGATGCCGTGGTATTTGCTGTACAGCAACAGCGCCATGACCAGGCCCAGGAGCAAGGTGTTGGGCCAGGTGGCCTGGGTGATAAAATTCCGGTAGCACAGCCAGAACAGCACCGTAAACAACAACAGCGGCCCGTCGGGCGTAGCCACAAAGCCGTAGACGTGCAACATGGGCATAGCCGCCAGCAGCAAGAGCAGGGTGAGGTTGGCCTGGCGGGAGGTGGGCTTGCCGGCCAGGTGCCACATGCCCCAAAAACTGGCCACCTGAATCAGCACCGTGCCCAGCCGCAACCCCAGTTCGTGGGGGATGAGGGCATAACCGGGCCGGATTAGCAGGGCCACCATGGGGGGATGGTCGAAGTAGCCCCAGTCCAAATAGCGGGCGTAGAGCCAATAGTAGGCTTCGTCCGGTTCCAGTCCGGTCAGACCGGCTTGCAGCAAATTCAGCAAGAGCCAACCCAGCAGTCCGCCAAAAAAAAGCGTGCGGCCATTTTTTTGGGCGATGTTGAGCAGCGCGGGTTTTACGGTGTTCATCGAAAATGAAATCAGGTGTTCAGAAAGCAGGCAAAATGGAGAACGAAAATTTGTTAATAAATTTATAAAAAAAATAGTTGTCCCGCAAGGCTGTAGTGCTTTTTTATAGCGTCCTGGTTGGGGGGTGCTCCAGGGCTAATTAAGCAGCCGTACGCCTTTGCTTGCAAAGGCGTACGGCTGCACTAAAAGCGGTCTTCCGCTACTTCTCCAGCACCTTCACCGTCAGCCCCGAAGCGTTGCTGGCCTGGTGGTAGATGCGCATGGTCGCCCGCTGGAAATCGCTGTCGTCGCACTGGTAGATATCTACGAATTGCTGCGGGTTGCGGTCGAACAACGGGAACCACGAGTGCTGCACCTGCACCATCAGGCGGTGACCTTTCTGGAAGGTATGCGCTACGGCGGGCAGTTCGTATTTCACTTCGGTCACCACGCCCGGCTGGAAGGCTTCGGGCTTTTCGTAGCTGTTGCGGAAGCGCCCCCGAAAAATTTCGCCCCGCACCAGCATCTGGTAGCCCTGCATGGGCACGTTTTGGTCGTTGGTGGGGTAGTTTTGCAGGGTGTCGGGGAAGACATCGATGAGTTTTACCACAAAATCGGCATCGGTGCCGGTGGTGGTCACAAACAGGTCGGCGGTAAAGGCGCCGGTGATGGTCAGGTCTTCGGTCAGGGGATCGGTTTGGTAGACCATCACGTCGGGGCGGCGGGCGGCAAACCGTTGGTCGTCGGTCATGTACTCGCGGGTGCGGTTCAGGTGCACGTCTTCGGTGTAGGGCACGGGTTTCTGTGGGTCAGACACGTACTCGTCGAAGCTGGTGGCAGCGGTAGGGGCTTCCATGGTGATGCGGCCGTCGGCCTGGAAATAGAGGTTTTTGTCCGTGGTGTTTTTCGGGGGCCAGGTGTCAAAAGCATGCCACTGGTTTTCGCCGGTAATGAAGATATCGGCTTCCGGCAAGGTGAGCTCCCCCTTGCCTTTGAGGTGGAAATTGAAAAACGCCTGCTCCACCTCCTTGTAGTGCGCGCTGGTATTGGCGCCAAAATGAATATTACCGAGTTGTTCGCCCGCATCGCGGGCCCATTGTCCGTGAAACCAGGGCCCCATCATGAGCCGGTTCGACACCGTAGCCGGATTCTGTTCTTCAATGGCCTGGTAGGTATGCCAGGCACCCCAGCAGTCTTCGGCGTCGAACAAGCCACCCACGGTGAGCACGGCAGGTTTGATGTTTTTCAGGTGCGGACGCGGGTCGCGCGCCTGCCAGAAATCGTCGTAGTTGGGGTGGCTCATCAGGTCGGTCCAGAACTTGATGCTGTCGCCGAAGACCATCTCCTTGGCGTGTTTCAAGGCACCCATTTTCAGGAAGAAATCATAATTGTCGGCGTTGGGGAAATCGTAGCCCGTCTGGCGTGCGCGGGTAGGCTGGGGGCGGGGCTTGCCGAAGCTGGAATAAAAGCGGAAGCCATCCAGCAGCGCAAAGGCGCCGTTGTGGTGGAAGTCGTCGCCGATGAACCAGTTGGTCACGGGCGCTTGTGGCGATACCGCTTTCAGTGCCGGGTGGGCATTGATCAGGGTCATGGTGGAGTAGAACCCGGGGTAGGAGATGCCGAAAACCCCCACTTTGCCATTGTTGTGGGCCACGTTTTTCACCAACCAATCAATCGCATCGTAGGAGTCGGTGGTTTCGTCGGTCTCCTTTTTGCTTTTCTTGTTGGGGTTGTACGGGCGCACGTCCATGTACTCGCCCTCACTCATGTAGCGGCCGCGCACGTCCTGGTAGACGAAAATATAGCCTTCTTCAATCAGTTTTACATTCGAAGCCAGCGCACTGGAAAAAACCTTTTCCCCACCCGGTTCAATGTTGTAGGGTGTGCGGGTCATCAGCATGGGATAGTCCTTGCTGGTGTCTTTGGGCGTGTAGATGGACGTGAACAAGCGCACGCCGTCTCGCATGGTGATGTACACTTCCTGTTTGGTCAGGCGGGCTTCGAGCCACTTGGGGCTGCCCGGCGGGGCGTCCAGGGCGTTGCGGCTGAAATTGAGCGGTACCCCCTCGCCACCTTGCTTAAAAGTGCCCGTGATGGTGGAAAAATCGGGGGCTACGGCACCCGCATATGTTACCTGCAAAGCGGGGATGGCAAAGGCCAATTTCCCGTTTTCGAACTTGAAATCGGGTACGGGAATACCTTCGGGGGTTTGGTCGGGGCTGTAGGCGGTGGCCGTATAACCGCTATTACCCTGGGCTACCTCCAGGTCGAAGCGCAGGGTGACCGCCGGCAGTTCGAGGAGGCCGTGCCATTTGCCGGTGAGGTCCTGGGCGGTCAGTTGGTTGGAAACCATGCCCCAACACAGGAGGGACAGGAGGAGGGGAAGGATTGCTTTTCGCATGAATAGAGGTTGGTGGTTTGTCCCCGTTGGTGAAAGGTAGGGATAAACCCGATTGGATAAATACGGGTAAAGTAACTCAAATATACACGGTTGGTCCCAGAGTTTACTAACTTTAAAGGCCAATCTTACCGGAGGAGTTCCCGTATTTGGCCCAACAACCCCCCTTGTCAAATGATTAATTTATACTACAAATTTAGCCCACTTCTGTTGTTTCCATTGTGCTGTTTCGGCAGCATATGTGGGTGGGGGCAGCAGGTGAACCTGAAAATTGCGGGCGATAGCGAACAGGGTTTTACCGTAGCCATCTACCAGGGCGATCAATTGTTGCTGAATAACACCGAAGAATTTTCGCTTAAAATGTCCAACCAGGACGACAGCGAGCACGCCGCAATAGCCGCCTGGACGGGCGCTGCCTGGACGGGTGATGAAAACCGGCTGGTGTTGACCAGAAATTCTTACGTGTCCGAACTGGATTTGAATATCGCGGTGAGCGTCACCTACCAGGTGGTCAGTCAAGGTATTGTGGAAAAGCGGATTGAATTGTTTCAATCGGGGATGCCGTCGTTGTTGTACACGTTGACAGAAACGGCCCGACCTGCCGTGGCACCTACCCAATTCGTCACCTTTGAACACGACGATTTTCCCGGTGGGTTTGCCCACGAGATATTTCCGGCGGCTGGCTTTGTGACCCCCGATCAGCTGTTGGTGGGTTTTTTAATGGACGCCGGTTACAACAACCACTATACCCGCACGACCCGGCGGCGGTTCAACGGCCACGGCGGCGGGTTTGTGGGCATGAGAAGACTGCCGGATCCGGCGTTGGTGGCGGTGGCAACTGCAGCGGAACGCGCCAATAACCAATACTACATCAAACAGACTTTCGGCGAAATGTACAACCTGGATGCCGGTACCGAAACGGTGGTGCCGATCACCGCTGCGTTTCAAAACGTCGGGGAGGTGGTGGTAGACCAACAACCCGGCCTGATCATGCTGGACTGTGGGTCTTCCGCTCGGGCAGGAATAGAATTTATAGCCCCCTTCCGCGACCAGCAGGTCTATACGATCTCCTTCCTGGCCAAAGGCACGCTACCCGTGGCGCTCAAACTGTTCAGAATTAAAAACGGCAAGCAAACGATTGAACTGGAACACGGCGTAAAATACATCGATCAATTTCCCGTCAGGGATACCGCCTGGACCCTTTTTAAAGGCAGCATCCTGGTGCCCTACATTGAAAACGACAGCGTGTCGGTGTTTCTCGGGTCACAGGCGGGCCGGGAAGGTAAGCAGGAGATTAAGGATTTGCAGATCGTGGTGCACGAGCCGGCAAAGCAACCTTACAACCGGATGCCCATGGGCGAACCCGTCGCCAAGACCACCTACATTTTTGTGGAACCCTGGGTCAACCACCACGATTTCGTGGTGGCGGCGCAAGTGCGGCTGGCCGAAGGGAAGGGCTTTCAAGGCACCCCGATCGAAAAAATGCTGTACGCCAACCTCAATATGCTGACCTGGATTACGGCCATCAACGACAACACCCCGTTCAATGTCCCCAATATGAACTACGCCCCGGACATGTATAACCGGGATGCCTTTTTCTCCATTGTGTCGAGCTACAATAAAACCTTGAACCTGGCAATCTGGAAACAATGGGGCAAAACCCAGCACCCCAACGGCGCCATTGCCACCATCATTACCCCCTATATGGGGACGGTGGAAGTGAAAGACAACGAAGCGACCATCCAGTGGCTCATCTGGGCCATGCTGAACAAGCGCCGCTTTGGCGTGACCCTGCCCGCCGAAAAGATCAACAAAGCCGTGGCCTACGTGTTGAATGAATTTGATGAAGACGGCGATGGAATCTGCAAGTCCCATTTCACCTTGAGCCAGGTAGATATTATCGACTACCAACCTAAAACGGACCGGCTGGCCGTCAACCAGGGCATGTTTGCCATCGCTTTGCGGACGATTAAGGAGTTGGGATTCGACGTGTCGGATGCCTACCTGGAAAAAGCCGAAACCGCGTACCGCAACTTTTACGATGTGGAAAGAAAGCACCTGTTGTTTGACCGGGCGTTTCCCGACATCATTTCCCTGACGGATCTGGAACCGGAATTTTTCTCCCTCTGGTTGTTTAACCGGCCGATGTTAACCGACACCATGGTCATCAATCACCTGGCGCAAATGCCGCTGCTCAACAAAAGGGCAGATGCGCCGCACCCCAGCTATGGCACCACGGCCCCCATCTGTGTGAGGCTGATCGCCGACGAACCAGGATACGCTTACCTCAGCCCGGCGTACCAACCCTTCGGGGAATTCGGCGCCACCAACTACCAGGACGGCGCCCGCGATGGCGTCTACTACAACGGGGGCAGTTGGCTGCGCGCCGAGTATTGTGCCTACGTAGTGGGGTTGAAACACGGCTGGGACAAGGCGCCCCTGCTGATGGAAAACCGGGTGTGGGCAGAAATCAACCTGAACCCCGAATGGCCGTATAGCAAAGAATTTATCCCCACCAAATGGACGACTACGGCTTCCTGGTGGCCCTCCACCCGCGGCTTGTGCTGGAACGTGTTTATCCTGCTGGCCAACGAAGTGGCGGGCCTGCGGACACCCGCGATGGATCCGGACTATGGGGAGTAGAAAACTAAATTTTAAAAACAAATGAGGAGCTCGGAATTAGCGTCATTATTGAATGAGCTTAATAGTGGTGATTTCAAAGGCGAAATTTTTTCAAGAAAAATCAATGACCATGTTTATTATTCAAAATTTTGGCTAGCAGCAGATCAGGTTGACATCAACAAAAAACCAATCAATAACCCGCCTCACACGGCCTATTTCATTAAGGGAGGAGACGGTGCCTTTGCCGGCCTGGTACTTGATATAAACTCGGACTTGCATTGGCATATTTTAAAAGAGAATAGGAAAAATGGCTATTTGACCAATGCGTTGAAGTATGCTATATTACCTCATCTATCCTTGAAAAAGGACCAGCAAAGAATAACAATAGATGGGAATTCACTCACGGCGGAAGAATTTGCGAATTCTCAGCGGGTGGCGATAAATGTTGGATTTACCCTGAGCGAGTCAAAAAACGCTAAGAGTGAATATATTATTAACCTCACGCACCGGATGCCTGCCCTCGAGCAGGAATATGTAGATTTTTCTAAGGAAGAACTATTGCGTATCCAGTCTAAATTACAATACCTCAGAGATTCACTTTATAGAATAGAAGTTGGCTTAAACGTGAAATATGGTGATTGCGACGAAATGGAGCATTTTAGGGAGACCCGGAAAATGCTTAAAAAGTTGGTTGCTAAAACCGAAGCTATTTGGGATAGGATGAAAAATAAAAACAGCACAGGATAATGGCTGCAAGGTTGGCGTTGCACTTCCTTTTTGCTGGCGGATGCAGCGGAGAAAGATTGCTAAAACCAGCCGTTACCAGTCAAAAAATGCTACCTCCCCAAATAAAGTCATGGAAACCGGCCCCTCCGGGATAGCGACCGATCAGGTGGAATTGCTGTAATCCGAGCAAGTCCGAATTGTACCGAAGGGTATTCAAGTGCTGGATGGCGGGGGTTTCTTTTACTTCGTAGGCTACTTTTTCGTCCAGGATGAAGTCAATCTCTTTGCTTTTTGAGGTTTCGAAATAGTTCAATTGCCCAAGCGAGGCAAGCTGGTTGGCTATGGCGTTTTCGAAAACATGACCGCTGGAAAGGCCTTTCTGGAGCTTATTCAAAGTGCCGGTATCCGAAAAATAAATCTTGGGCTGACTGGTTAGTTCCTTGTCAATACCTTTTGAAAAAGGTTTTACCAACCTGATAAAGTAAGTGTGTTCCAACAGGGAAATATATGCCTTGATCTTGTGTCGGTTGAGTCCTATAATGTTGGCCAGTTTGCTGTAGTCCAATTTGCTACCCGCCCTGCCAGCCAACAGCAGCATCAGTTTGTACAGCGAGTCCGTCATTTCAAAGTCGGACAATAATTTGATATCCAGCTCGATGTAAGAGTTGATGATATCGGAGAGGTAGTCTTCCCGGTCGGCATTGCTGTCTGCAAGCACGACTTCGGGGAAGCCCCCGTACCGGATGAATTCTTCGTATAAACCGGAATACAGTTCGTAATAGGTGCGCAAAAAATGCTTGTTTTTTTCCAGTTCCAACGGTGGCTGATAGGCGTCCTTGAATTGAAGGAACTCCCTAAAACTGAGTGGCCACATTTCAAAAATTTTCTTCCGCCCGGCGAGGCTTTCCGAAAAATGGTTTTTGATATAAAATGAACTGGAACCCGACACGATGAATTTTATATTGTAGCTGTCGTAAAGGCTTTTGATGACGCTGGGGATGTTTTTGACGAGTTGTATTTCGTCGAGGGCGATGACGGCAGGGGCCGCAAAATTAATGCCGAGTTGAACCAATCCTCTTTCGATGTCGGCGTAAGAAGATTGGTTAAAAAGATGCCGGTACTCAATCCTTTCCAAATCGAGGTAGACCTTGTTTTGATGGCCGATTTTATTCAATAGGTATTGAATGGCTGTCGTCTTGCCCACCCGTCGCATACCCGTAATTACGGTTACTTGTTTTTTGGGAAGATGCGCTTCGAGTACATAAAATGCTTGCCTGTCGTACATTTTATCGGATTTTATGTACAAATTTACAACAAATTATCCGAATAACGGAAGGTGACGGGTCTACGAGTAGCGGATATAATCGTAAATTTGACGAATTCTGCCGTACCTTAGGAATTCACCAGGCCAGCAGAAAATCATACCTTGAAGCGCAGGGGGCTTCCCTGCTCAAATTATACAATTACGCCGTTTAATGAACTACTACCTAATCATCTCAGGCTTAGTCTTTTTGGCCGCAACTTTCGGCTACATCAATGTTCGGTTTTTCAAGTTGCCGACTACGATAGGCTTAATGCTGATTACCATCCTCTACACTTTCGGGGTGTTGGCACTCAGCTTTTTTGACGATACGCTCTTAAAGGCCGAAGCGGAACTGATTCGGCAAATTGACTTCAAAACGGTTTTGATGGACTATATGCTGAGCTTCCTGTTGTTCGCCGGCGCGTTGCACACCAATTTCCAGGAGCTCAAAGCACAGCGGTGGCCCATTATCGCTTTTGCGACGATCGGCGTCGTGGTTTCTACCTTCCTTATCGGTACCTCCACCTTCTATTTGCTGCAGCTACTGGGGTTGCAAATCAGCTATATCCATTGCTTGCTTTTTGGAGCCATCATTTCGCCTACCGATCCGATTGCCGTGTTGGGCATCCTGAAAAAAGCCAACGCGCCCAAGAAACTGGAGATCAAGATTGTCGGAGAATCGCTCTTTAACGACGGCGTCGGCGTCGTTTTGTTTTTGACTTTGTTTGCCATTGCGGCTGCCGAGGGCGAAGCCATCAACCCTGCGGAAATTGCCAAACTGTTCGGACAGGAAGTATTCGGCGGATTACTGCTGGGCTTAGGTATTGGTTGGATTACCTTCCAGTTGCTCAAATCCATCGACGATTTCAGCATCGAGGTCATTATTACGCTGGCGGCGGTCATGGTAGGCACGGTGACGGCCCACGAACTACACGTATCCGCTCCTTTGGCGATGGTGGTGGCGGGATTACTGGTGGGGCACGACCGGGTGAGGGATTCCGCCATGTCGGAAACGACGGAACTTTACGTGGACAAATTCTGGGAGCTGATCGATATTTTACTCAATGCCGTCTTGTTCGTACTCATCGGTATGGAAATGCTGATCCTCACCTACCAGGCCAATTACCTGCTCGCTGGCTTTTTGGCCATTCCCATTATCCTGGCGTGCCGTTACGCATCGCTCTGGTTGCCCGTGAAAATTTTCGAAAAGAAACTGGACTTCGTTCCCCACACCAATAAGATCATGACCTGGGGCGGCCTCAGAGGGGGGATCTCTATCGCCCTGGCGTTGAGCCTTTCCGCCGAGATGAACCGGGAGATGTTCTTGGTCATGACCTACATCGTGGTGGTCTTCTCTATCCTGGTGCAGGGGCTGACGATTGAGCAGGTGATTAAGCGATTGCTGCTGAAAATCAACAATTCCTGAAAAAAACCGGAACCGTAGCTATTTCTGTGGCCAACCATGTGACTTCCTCTCTTTTAGGACTCCTTTCTTCAGGCCGAATTGCCTTGTTGCAGCAGGGCACCGGCCGGAATAACCTGGCGGCACTAACCTGTTTTGGCGCAGCCAGGCACAGCAGGGTATTTTGGCGCAATCATCGGGCTACATCTTAAAGCTTATATATGAAAAACCAATGGTCTTTACCAATAGGGCGTTTTTCGGGTATCCAGGTCTATATCCACTGGACGTTCATGATTCTCCTGGCCTGGATTTTGGTCATGAATTACAGTGCCGGTCATTCGCTGGTGGAAGGGGGGTGGAGCCTCTTGTTTGTGCTCACCTTATTTGGCTGTATCGTGTTGCACGAGTTTGGGCACGCGCTGACGGCCCGGAAATTTGGCATCAAAACCGGCGACATCACCCTTTACCCCATTGGCGGGATAGCCAGCCTGGAAAGTATGCCCGAAAAGCCAGCCCAGGAGCTGCTGGTGGCCATCGCTGGTCCGACGGTCAACTTCACCATTGCGGTGCTGCTGTGGGGATACCTGCGCGTTTCCGGAACCTTTCCCGACCTGGCTGCGCTGAAAGATTCGGCTACGCTGCAGGACCAGTCTTTTGTGTTCAATCTTTTTGCCGCCAACCTCCTCCTGGCCACGTTCAACCTGTTGCCGGCCTTCCCGATGGACGGTGGCCGGGTGCTGCGGGCGTTGCTGGCTTTCAGGATGGATCGGGCCAAAGCCACCCGGGTGGCTGCTTCGGTGGGGCAATTGCTGGCCATCTTTTTGGTCTTCCTGGGTTTTTCCTACGACTTCTGGCTGGTCTTCATCGGCTTGTTCGTCTACCTGGGCGCCGGCGGCGAGGCAGCCTTCGAAACTTCCCGGCAGATTCTATCCCCCCATACGGTACGGGATGCGATGATGACGAAATTTTCTGCACTGCACCCCGCCGACCCGCTGGGAAAAGCAGTTGAACTACTACTGGACGGCCAGGATCAGGAGTTCCTGGTCATCGACCAGGGAAAGGTCGTCGGTATCCTGCTGCGCCTCGATATCATTCGCGGACTGGCCGCCCTCGGAAAAGCCAGCCCGGTGGAAAAAGCCATGCAAACCGAGTTCCTCACCCTAACTCCGGAACTCGCCCTCAAGGACATCTATCCCAAATTGGTGGCGACCAAATGTTCCGTTTTTCCGGTAGTCGAAAAAGGCGCACTCGTCGGGGTAGTGGACATGGACAATATCCAGGAACTGATCTGGGTGAACAGTGTCGTGCCTGCTGCCGTATCCTGACGGGGGCCAGCCTGAAGCAGACAGCCCCCGCATCGCCGCATTTTTTTCCTCCCTTGCAGAAGCAAACAGAAGTCGCTATTATGTGATATCTTGCGCTCCTCCTTTCGCAGCAAGCGCTAGTCCAGGTACAAAAAATAGAACCTTCTCTGACATTTTTGTGGTCAGGCTAAAGCAAAAATGATAAGCGACTGATAAGGAGCGTCATTTTTGTTTTTGCTTGACCTACATCACAAAAATTGTCAGAGAATCAAATAAACAGGATGAAAATAGCGGTATTCAGTACCAAACCCTACGACCAGGAATATTTTGAGCGACACAATAAAAATGCTGATTTTGAATTCACTTATTTTGAAACAACCCTCAATAGCCGCACCGCCAATCTAACCGCCGGATTCGACGTGGTCTGCGTTTTCGTAAATGACCAGGTGGATGAGGATACGATAAAAAAGATGGTTGACCATGGGGTCCGGCTGATTGCCTTGCGTTGCGCCGGCTACAACAATGTGGATATCGAATCCGCAAAAAGGAACCAGCTCAAAGTCGTACGCGTACCCGCTTATTCACCCGAAGCCGTGGCCGAACACGCCGTAGCCCTCCTCCTCACGTTGAACCGGAAGACCCACAAAGCTTACAATAGGGTTCGGGAGGGCAACTTTTCCCTGAATAATCTAATAGGTTTTAACCTTCATGGCAAAACAGTGGGCGTTATTGGAACCGGCAGAATAGGCGCTACTTTTTGTCGGATAATAAAAGGGTTTGGCTGTAAAATCATTGCCTTCGATAAATACCCCGCGGATGAATTGATCCACCTCGGGGTGGTTTACCTGCCTTTAACGGAAGTTTTTCAGCAGGCCGACATCCTGTCTTTACACTGCCCGCTCAATCCGGACACCAAACACCTGATCAATGCCCATACCTTGTCGTTGATGAAAGAGGGGGTTATGATTATCAATACCAGCAGAGGTGCACTCATCAATACGGCCGATATCATCGAAGGCCTGGCAGAGCAAAAAGTCGGCTACCTGGGAATCGATGTGTACGAGCAGGAAGAGAACCTGTTTTTCAAAGACTTGTCAGAAAGCATCATCCCCGATGATTTAATTGTCCGGCTGATTGGTTTCCCCAATGTGTTGATCACCTCCCATCAGGCGTATTTTACGAAAGAAGCGATGCGCGAAATCACCATCACCACCTTAGAAAATATCGAAGACTTTGGTAAGGGGATCGCCTTGAAAAACGAAATTGTATAGAGGCGCACTAAAAAGGCTCTAAGCTCTAAATTGGCCAAGATGAATAACCGGCAGATGCTACAAGAAATAGCAGCCATCTTCCTGGCGGAAGAGCTGGATCAGGTAACCTTGTCGGCTACGGCCAAAAGATACCGGGAACTATTGTTTGCGTGGGCAGAATTTGATTCTAAAAATGAGGATTTCAAAACGGATATTTATATTGAAAATGGCAAAGCAATAGGTTCCTACTGGGCTGCTGCTTGTATCAGTGATGCCAGGAGGACTCGAAAACTCATCAAAGGCGTATTTGAGGCCATAAAATACCTGAAAACAAAAAACGAAGGCCCTGTACATATTCTTTATGCGGGCACCGGCCCATTTGCCGCGCTTATTTTGCCGTTATTAGCGGTCTATACAGAGGAGGAGGTTCAAGTTACGCTAATTGAAATAAATGAAAACAGCTGTGACTTTTTGAAAAAAATATTTTCAAAATTAAATTTCAATGGATTTGTAAAAGCGTTGGTACAGGAAGATGCTACTGCGTATAAAATCAAGGACGGCGAGCAAATTGATGTCCTGCTCAGTGAAACCATGCAGCATGCTTTAAGAGAAGAACCGCAGGTTTCGATCGTTACCAACCTGCTGAAACAAATGACCAATGAGGTGATTTTAATACCTGCGAGAATTATCCTATACTTAGGTTTTTTGAATACGGAATACCCACCTGGTCAGGTGGATGACGACCTTGTCTTTAAAAAAGAAGGTGCCGTTTTTGAATTAAGCAAAGAGACCATTAAAGATTTCAAATACATCAGCGCCGATAATCAAGGAGAAATTGACTTTGTACCCGTTACGATGGTGGTAAAGCCGGCGTCCTGGAAGCATTATACCCACCTGGCTATTTTTACAGAAATTCAGGTTTTTGGAACTATTTGGCTCCGAACCTACGAGAGTGGACTGACCAGCCCCTGGATCATAGCTCCCCTGCCCACGGAGGAAACCAAAGAATGGTCCCTCACCCTGAGGTATCAAATAGCTGCTAATCCTGGGCTTGCGTATAAGCTTGGCTGAGTCTATTACAGCACCACACTCCGCTGGCGCATACTCTCATACAGCATAATGCCCGTCGCGACACTCACGTTGAAAGAGTTGAGCGTACCCAACTGCGGAATGCGGAAACAGCGATCCGCCGCTGCCGCTACCCCTTTGCTGATGCCCTCGCCTTCGGAGCCCAACACCAGCGCCACCGGCCCCGTCAGGTCCAGTTCGTGGAGGTACTTGTCGCCGCTCAGGTCGCTGGCCAACACCCGCACCCCACTTTCCTGCAGGAAGGTGATGGTGCTCACCAGGCTCTTCACCCGGCACACCGGTACCCGCGCCAGCGCACCCGCCGAAGTCTTCAGGGCTTCGGCCGACAGGCCCGCGCTGCCCTTGGCGGGAATCACCACGGCGTGCACACCACACAGTTCTGCGGAGCGGGCAATGGCGCCGAAGTTGCGCACATCGGTCACCCCGTCCAGGAGCAGGAGGAGTGGCGTTTCGCCCTTTTCGTACACAAAGGGCAAAATATCGTCCAGTTGCTGGTAGGCCGCGGCTCCCAACAGCGCCACCACGCCCTGGTGGTTGCCCTTCACCAGCCGGTTGATGCTGTCCTTGGGCAGAACGGTCATCGGTATCTTGAGGTCGCGGCACAGGTGGCGCAACTCCTTTTCAAACTCTCCCCGCGTGCCTTGTTGCAACCACACCTTTTCTACGGGCTGGTTAGCCGCCAGGGCTTCCAGTACCGGATGCCGCCCAAAAACCCATTGTTTATCGTCCATGTTTGTGTATCTGCCAGCGAAAATTAAAATTTCTCCGGCAAAGCTACTACAAAGGCGGTATTTGTCGGCTGAATTCAGTTATTTGTTGCAACAGGCGCCTACCAGTTTCCAGATTTGACTTAATTTTGTGGACCGACCCTATATTCATTTTACACCCTCAAATCAACTTCAGTCATGAAAAGAAGTCTTACACTTCTCTTGCTCCTGGTAGGAATAGGAAGCATCCAGCCGCTCTTTGCTCAACAACAAAACGAACGCGACAAGGCGCAGCGTTACCTCGAACAACACGCCACCGAATGGGGGCTCGAGGTCGCCGACCTGGTCGATGTCATCGTCAGCGACCAGTACGTTTCGGCCCACAACGGCGCCAAACATTTCTATTTTGTCCAGCGGTACGCCAGCATTCCCGTTTACGGAACCGTGACCGGCGTACACCTCTCCCGCAGGGGTGAGATCGTGTCGGCCACCCCTGCTTTCGAGCCCCACCTGGCCGAACGCATCAACACCGCTACCCCCGCCACCACCGCCTACCAGGCCCTGACGGCCGCCCTGGCGGATTGCGGGGTTCACCCCACCCAGCCGCTGGCCCTCAAAGAACAGCAGGGTAGCCGCTATACCTTTGCCGGCGGCGCCGTAGCCCACAACGACATCGTGGTCAAGCTGCGCTACCTGCCGGTGCTGGGTACCGACGAGATTCGCCTGTGTTGGGATATGGCCATCGACCTGGCCAACTCTGCCGACTACTGGAGCCTGCGCGTGGATGCCGTCACCAACAAGGTCATCCACCGCCACAACTACACCATCTACTGTAATTTTGATGCCAAAGACAAAACCGTGGCCCACGCCGATCACTGCGCCCACCAGTGGGAAGGCGAAAAGGTGGTGCTCCAACCCGCTACCGCCGCCGTGGTAGACGGCACGTCGGCCTACCGCGTGTTTCCGGTGCCCATTGAGAGCCCCATCCACGGGGAGCGCCAGCTGGTCATTGATCCGGCCGACCCCATCGCCTCTCCCTTCGGCTGGCACGATGTCAACGGCATGCCTGGCCCGGAATACACCATCACCCGCGGCAACAACACCCACGCCTACCTGGACGCGGAAGACATGAACACTTCCCTGGGTGATGAGCCCGACGGAACCGCCGACTTGAACTTCGATTTTTATTTCGATGTCGACGACGAACCCGAGAACATGCAACCGGCAGAAATCACCCAGATGTTCTACATGGTGAACATGATGCACGATATCACCTTTGCCTACGGCTTCAATGAGGAAGCAGGCAATTTCCAGCGGCGCAATTATTCCGGCGCCATGGGGGGCAACGACCACGTGTTTGCCGAAGCCCAGGACGGCAGCGGCACCAACAACGCCAACTTTTCTACCCCGCCCGACGGCGCCAATGGCCGCATGCAGATGTACCTCTGGCAGGGAGTCGCCGGCCGGGTACTGACGATCGACTCTCCCGCCAGTGTGGCCGGGAGCTACGAGTCGGGTACGGCCAGCTACGGGCCTCAGATTCCGGAAATTCCGATCGTGGGTCAGGTCATCCGCGCCTACGATGCCTCGGGTTCGCCTTTCATCGCCTGCGAGGAGATCGCCAACGCGGCGGAAGTGAGTGGAAAAATTGCCCTGATCGATCGCGGCAGCTGCTTTTTTGAAGAAAAAACCCTCCGTGCCGAGGCCGCCGGCGCCATTGCCGTCATTATTTGTAATTACGAAGAAGAAGCACTGGGTATGGCTGGCGGTGTAGACAATGCCGACCCCAGTATTCCTACCGTCAGCATGAAGGCTTCGGACTGCAACCGGCTCAAACTGCAGCTGGAATTGGATGTGGTGGTTACCGCCAGTATTGGCCGGCCCGCCGACAGTGGCGCCACCAAGGTGGGCTCCGGTTTCGACAACGGCGTAGTCGCCCACGAATACGGACACGGCATCAGCAACCGCCTGACGGGCGGCCCGGGCGCCGACGACTGCCTGACCAACAATGAACAGATGGGCGAAGGCTGGAGCGACTTCTTCGCGCTCATTACCAGCGTGCGCCCCGGCGACACGGGCGCCACCCTGCGCGGTATTGGCAACTATTCTGATCGCAAACCAGCCGATGGCACCGGTATTCGCCGCAAGCCGTACTCCACTGATTTTGCCATCAATAACCACGATATGGACGATATCGTCGGTACGACGGCGCCCCACGACCTGGGCGAAGTATGGGCCACCGCCATCTGGGATCTCTACTGGGCCATGGTCGATCAGTACGGTTTTGATCCCGACCTGATCAACGGCACCGGCGGTAACAATATCGCTATCCAACTGGTGATGGACGGCATGGCGCTGCAGCGTTGCAACCCCGGTATTATGGATGGCCGGGATGCGCTGATTACGGCGGATTACCTCAATGCCGAAGGGGCTAACGAATGCCTGATCTGGGAAGTTTTCGCCCGCCGCGGCATGGGCTTCGGCGCCAACCAGGGTAGCCGCAATACCCGCGATGACAACCGCAAAGACTTTTCCATTTTGCCGGCGTGTATCAAGGAGCTGAAGATCGAAAAATCTGCCGATCAGGGGCTGATCATCGCTGGCGAAAACATCACCTTCACCCTGGTGGTCAGCAATGACAAGGAAGAAACAGCTACGGGTGTCGTGGTGCAGGATGAACTGCCCAGCGGGCTTACCCTCGTGCCTGGTTCCGTCATGGGGGCCACGGTCACCAACAATGGTACCAGCCTGACCTTCGGCCTCGGCGAAATTGCGCCGGAAACCAGAAAGACCATCACCTACCAGGTGACGACCAACGCCAATGTCCGCTCTATCCAGCAGTTTTACGACGGCATGGAAAATGGCGACGGCAACTGGGAATTCGAGAACCCCACCGGCTTCGATATCTGGGACATTACGTCCATTAATCCGAACAGCGGCACCAAAAGCTGGTACGTCGCCAACGGCGTGGATGCCAACGACCAGATCTTGTTGCTGAGTGAGGCTTTTGAAGTAGCTGGCCTCGCCCCAACCCTGCGTTTCTACCACGATTACAATACCCAACCCGCTACTGACGGTGGTTTTGTGCAGGTCTCCACCAACGGTGGAACCAGCTGGAACGACGTGCCCGCCAGCGCCTTTATTCGCAACAGTTACCGGGGCCGACTAGCGTCGCGTACCCTCTTTACGCCGAACATCCTGGCTTTCTGGGGAGATAGCGATGGTTACGTAGACTCTTACATCGACCTCAGTGCCTACCAGGGCCAGACCATTCAGGTCCGTTTCCGCTTCGCTTCCGATGATGGAATTGGCGCCGAAGGGTGGTACCTGGACGACTTCGAACTCATGGACAAAATCGCCTACGAAGGCGAAGCCTGTGTCAGTTCCAACGAAGGTGACCTGGGCTGTGCCCGCGTGCCCGCTGGCGGTGTGATCGTGGATACCAAAGTGGCGGTCGGTACCGACAACCCGGTCTACGATCCGGAAATGTTGCAAGTGTACCCCAACCCTGCCCGCACGACGCTCAATATCGCCCTGGGCGGGGAGTTGCCGGGCACCCTGGACGTTCAACTCATCAGCGCCAGTGGGGTAGTGGTGCGCCAGTGGCGCAACCAGTCGCTGCCAGGCCAGTTGTTGCCGCTGAATATCAGTGACATTCCAGCTGGTTTTTACTTCGTACAGGTCAACACCAAAGCGGGTATCTTTACCGCCAAGGTGACGATTCAGTAAGTCGCACCGCAAGTCGAATAAGAATACTAGTCATCCCGAATTTTGGTACTGTCCAAAATTCGGGATTTCTTTTGGGGCGGTGGCCCGGCTGGGGCGATGGGAAATTTTTCTTGCAAACGGCAGAAATTTGTTGAAACAACAACAATTACCTAATTTGCATCACTTGATTAAACCATTGCACCTTAATGGGTAAAGAACCAACTGATAGTACCCAGGAAAATTCATTTCAACTCCCCGACCGCCAGTGGGAATACCTGCTGGATCGACTCGAGCGGGAGGAAGCGGTCTTGTTTATTGGCCCAGGAATCCTTCCCCATGATCAACACGGCACCGTGGAAGATGCCCTGGATGAATATTTGCAGGAAAAGAGCAAAGCCGAGGCCAATCCTTTTATCGAGAAATTTTACCGCGACGATAAGTTCTTTATGCTCAATGAGCGGGACAAGGACGAAAGCCTCTGGAATTTTATGTCCTATTACCGGGATTTCTTTACCGAGAAAACCAACGAGCTGACCGCCGCCCGCGCAGTGCTGGACAAGATCACCCAGATTCCCTTTTCGACCATTATTTCGCTGAGCCCCAACCAGTTGCTGGAAGAAGCTTACGGGGATAAATTCGCCTTTCATACCGATTTTTACAACAAGAAAAAGAAGCCCCAACCTTTCGTGCCGGGGCGGAAAGAAGATCCGCTCATCTACTACATGCGGGGGAAAATGACGGCCGACGAGAGCATGATCATCTCGCACAATGACCTGTTTGATTACCTGGAATCCATCTACGAGGCCAAAAGCATGGATGCCGACCTGAAAGCGAATTTAAAGGCGGCCAAGTACTTTGTTTTCCTGGGCCTGCCCTTCGAATCCTGGTACATGCAACTGTTGATCCGGTTGTTTGAATTCCAGGCCATCAGTCCACGCATCCTGGCCTTGAAAAAATTCCAGGACAAAGACAACAGCCAAAAAATCGTGTACGAAGATCTGTACAAAGTGCAGTTCTACGAGAACGATAGTACCGACTTCATCCAACAACTCCACGACCAGTGTGCGGCCAGGGGGCTGCTGAAAACCGCCAGCAACCAGACGGCTGCCGCCAATTTCGACCGCGATGCGGAACAGTTTTTGTCACTCATTAAAGCCGGCCAACACGAACAAAGTCTGGCCAGCCTGGAAGAGCTCTCCGTCAAGTTTCTGGTGCCGCCAGCCAACTTCAACGACTATTTCAATACCCTCATGATTGGCGCCAGCAACTTCCGTTCAGCGTTGCGCAGTTACAACATCAGCCTGATTACCTACGATAAGTACAAAACCGAAGAAGCCAAGCTTGTTTCCTTTTTGAACATGCAATTCCAGGAACTTAAAGCCTTGGTCGATGCCCAGTAACAACAAAAGATACCCGGGACCAAAGCCGTTCACGGCCAGCCAGGCGCACCTGTTTCACGGCCGCGAGTCGGAAGCCAAACGCCTGACCCGGCTGATGAGCGAGCAACAACTGACGGTCCTTTACGGCCGCTCCGGCTACGGAAAGAGCAGCTTGCTCAACGCCGCCGTTTTGCCCTCGTTTCAGGCCGAAGGCTACCACGTCATCAACGTCAGATTAGGTGCCTGGACACCCGAAAGTACCAATACCCCCCTGCGGGGCACCGTGCACGCGCTGGCCGAAAACCCCGACGACATGCGCAGCACCGTTCTCGATGAGCTTGTGCAGTGGGACAACTCCCTGTGGTATTACACCAAGACCTTTGCAATCAATACCCAGCGACCCAGGTTGCTCTTTGTGTTTGATCAATTTGAAGAGTTATTTACCTATCCACTCAAGGAAGTGGAGCGTTACGAAGCGGGCCTGGCAGAATTGCTAAAAACCAACCTGCCACAGCGCTACCGCGACCAACTGACGCAAAAGACCGAACTGGCCAACCATCCGCAGCGCCCCGCCGTCTTCGAGCGGCTGGATATCAAGGTGGTCATCGCTATTCGTTCCAACCGCTTTCATTTGTTGGAGCGCCTCACCCCAACGTTGCCCCAGATCCTCCAAAATACCCTGGAACTGGATGCCCTCACCCGCGAAGGCGCCCGTACCGCCATCGTGGAGCCAGCCCGCGACATTGCCCTGGCTTACGAATGCCAGCCTTTTACCTACACGACCCAGGCACAGGATGAAATCCTGGACTTCCTGACCCAGGAAGATAAAATAGAGGGAATCTTGCTGCAGATGCTGTGCGCCCACTTTGAGCGAATGGTGCTGCAAGACCCGAGTAGAACCAGCATTGACTTGGTGGATATCCGCATCCCCGGAGCAGGTGGCCAGGCTACCACCGACGGCGACCCCCTGGAAGCGATTGTCGATTATTACTATCGGGCCCGCATTGACGACTTGCCCGACGAGCAGGAAGAGACAGTTAAACGCTTCATCGAAGACAACCTCGTGCAGCAGGTGGGCAGTGGAGGCATGCGCCTGAGCATGCACCAGGCCCAGATCAAGGACCGTTTTGGCATCGAAGCGGATATTTTGAATACCCTGGTGCAGAATGGGCTGCTGCGCACCGAACCTTTCCTGCGCGGCGGGGTCACCTACGAACTGACTCACGACCGCCTGATTACACCAGTGCTCAAGTCACGCGCCATCTACGAAGCCGGGCAGGCCGATCGCCTCCAGGCCGAGTTGGAAGAAGAGGCCCGCAAACGCAAGGAAGCGGAAGCGCTGCGGGAAAAAGCCGAAGTCGCCCAAAAAGAAGCCGAAGCAGAGCGCACCCGCGCCCAGCAGGCCGAAGGCCAGGCACACTATGCCCGCCAGGTAGCCGAAGAGCAGCGCCAGGAAGCGGAACACGCCAAAGTGGCGGCCCAGCGCAACGAAAAACGAGCCACCCGCCTGGCCTGGATAGCGGCGGCTACCCTGGTGGTCGCGCTCGGCCTGGGCGCTTTTGCCTGGTACTCTCTCCTGACCGTGAAAAGCGAACGGGCAGAGAAAAACCTCATTGTTTGTAAAGAATTCCTGGTGGACGCCCGCCGCCTGGCCAAGGCCAACTATTGTAGTTCCGCTACCGAAAAAATAGGCCGAGCGGCCCAACTGATTGACGATTTTGGAACGTTAGGAAATACGGCTACCTGCGCGGCCTACAACCGGGAGGCTGCTACCCTGGAAACCATCAAAGCTATCGTTACGAACAAGGAAAAACAAGGAGCATGTCGTTAAAGAACCAGTTGTCTATCCTGCTTTTTGTGGTCCTGGCACTGCCTGCCTGGGGCCAGCAACGCCCCGTTTTTGTGCCTTGTGACGAAGAACTGCGGTGTCAGGATTTTGCTAAAATATTAGCCGCTACCCTTGGGTTTCTCGACCAAAAAGATGGGGCCAACGCTTACCTCGAATTAAAAGCCCTGGAGGCTTGTGACAAATGCCCCGAACACCGCGAAGCCCTCGATGCCTTAAGCGATGAAATCATTGGCCTCTTTCGCCAACAAAACGAAGCGCTGGAAGAAGTTTTGGCAGAGCAAACCAGGACGCTGAATGCCCTGGAAAAGCGTACCCGCGACCTGAACCGGGAACAGCAAAAAGTCGCCCGTCAATTGGTCATCAACGAAAAAATGACCAAAGACGCCTTGTTGTCGGGCTACCTGAGCCGCGCCGAAAAGTATTATGCCCGCAGTAAAAATGGCGATTTTACCGGTACCGACACCTACAATGCCGATGATGCCCTGTGGTTGACCGATTTTGCCTACACTTACCTGGACAGCACCCACAAAGCCGTTAGGCAACTGCTGTACCAAATGTTTTTTGACCAGCTCATCCAGAATTTACCCCCCGATTATTTTGAGTCAGCGTCCGAGATGGACGCTACCGAACCGCTACCGGCAGGGGTGGCCAGTGCCAGTTGGTCGCCGGATCAGCAGTGGTTGGCCGTCGGGTTGGACAATGGCCTTTTAACGATTTTTGCCGCCGACGGACAAATGGTTTTTAATGCGCTGCAATCCCAGAACAGCATTACCAATCTGGCCTGGAACAGCACGGCTAAGATCCTGGCCTTCAATATTTCCGATGGCGTAGGCTTTCTTGGTCGGCAGGACGAGGGCTGGACATCCGGTAGCGATGCCCTAACGACCGGGGAAACCGTTTATGCGCTGCGTTGGTCACCGGTTGACCCGGAACTTTTTGCTGCTGCCGGCGACAACAAACGGGTAAATATCTACCGCTACCAGGACACCGGCGCAGCGCTGGTGGTGAAGTTGCCGGACGTCCATTCCGATTGGGTCCGCGACCTGGCGTGGTCACCCGATGGCCGCAAGATGGTAGCTGGCGACGACAACGGCTACGTGATGCTCTACCAGGTGGATCCCCCGGCGGTGATCAGCAGTGCGCTCGCCCACGCAGACTATGTCCGCACCGTAGACTGGCGCCCGGACGGACAGGCCTACCTTTCCGGTTCTGATGACTACCAATTGCTGACCTGGGATACCCTGGGCCAGGTGCTTTCCCGCGACACTTTTCCCGAGTGGGTCATGTACGCCCGTTATACCGCCAGTGGCCAGTCTATTGGACTACTGACCAATGACAATGCATTTTATTGGCGAACGGCAACCGGTGCCTGGGCGCAAGCGATTGTACCTGACCGCGTCCATGCCTTTGCCTGGCGTGGGGAAGAAAATACCACCGGCAGCCCCGCCGGAGGCGTGCTGGATTTTGACGCAGCGGCCACTTTTCACCTTGCCGAAGCAGCTACATCAGTGACGGCGGCGGGCGACAACCCGGCCTTACAACCCGCCTTCATTGCGGCGCTCAAGTGGTCGCCCGACGGCGAATACCTGGCTTACGCCAAAGAGGATGGCTTGTTTTTGGTCGGGCAGGATTCTATCCACCAATTCACCCTGGACGGCAGTCAGATTGCGGCCATCACCTGGCACCCCGGGCTATCCCCGCTGTTGCCCAACGCCAACTTTTTTGCGACGGTAGATTCCTATAACCGGTTGATCATCTGGGATGCTGCGACACTGACGATCTTCCGCACCATTGACCTGGCCACCACGCCGCTGACGGTAGCCTGGTCGCCCAATGGCCAGTTCCTGGCGGTGGGAGACGTACAAGGTGGGGTTCGCATTTTCGACAACCAACTTGTGGAAAGAGATCGTTTTACCTTGCATAACGACTATGTCAGATCAGTGAGTTGGTCCCCCGACAGCCAGTGGTTGGCAACGGGCTCGGATGACCGTACCTGTGTGGTCTGGGATGTTGAAAAACAGGTACAGGCAGCAGTCCTCGACGGACATGTCGATTGGATTCGCGCGGTTCAATGGCTGAGCAATGATTGTTTGGCTACGGCTGGCGATGACCAGAAAACGATCATCTGGAAAAGGGATAAAAACAAAGGTGCTTTTCAAATCAGCCAGGAACTACCGGACTCCACCGGTTATCAGATCAGCCTGGCGTATGCTCCCGGAAGCTCTCAAAGCGCTTTGGCTGTGGGAACGACCCAGGGAGATATCAAGGTCTGGACTTTGGATCAGAATTTTAAAGCTACCTTTGGTTTTCAGGAGAAATTCAACGAATCCATTAGCGCCCTGGATTGGCATCCCCGCAGTGGCGAGCTGACGGCTTCCCAAATAGGTACTTTGCCCCTAAGTATCAATAGTGCCGGGCAACGCCAGACGCCTTACGATGGGGCAGACAAGCTGGTGAAGACCTATTCTTTTGCCGACGCCCGTTACGGGTATACCACTAAGATCGCTGATTACTTTTATCTGCCCGACCTGGAACTGGCTGGAGCTTACAGCAATGGGTACCACCCTTACAATGAACTCTTCTGGACCTCCGACGATCACTTGTTGGCAGCGATCACCTGGACCACGGCGCAAAGAGATACCACCCAGCTGGAAGTGCACGATATGCTTAGCCATCAGCTGAGCTACCGGTATCAGCTGGCTGACGGCAATGTGATCGATGCCCAATTTTCTCCCGACAACAAATACCTGGCCGTGCTGGGCGATAACCAGACCGTTAGCATTCTGGAAGCAGCACACGCGACGGATACCATCTTCTTTACCCTGGTCGGCTCAGCCGTTGGTGTCCTGGATTGGACGTGGTCGGCCGATAGCCGTTTTTTGTCCTTTATTACCCAGGAATATACCCTTTATCAGTTTGACGTGCAGCGGCAACAACTCACGGAAATGGCTACTGGCCTTCAGGATAACCCGATGGTCACCTTGCTGCTCGACCCAAATTCGCCGCAGACCCATTACTTCCTGACGGAAAAAGGTATTTACACCTGCGTTTTAGGCGAGAAACCGCCCAACACGCTGGTTTACCAACTGGGTGACCCTACCACCGATTGCAATGAGTTGATGTTGCCCCAGGCCACCTGGCTGGCTGGTGGACAACAAATGCTGTATTGGGCCGGCGGTTACGCGCCGCAATTATTAACGGTTGCCAGCCCGGGAGAGATTCGTTTGTTGTACCAATTGGGGGATGAATGCAGCAGTTACCGTTGGAGTACGGGCGATCGCCCCGTTCTTTATGAGTATACCTTAACCGACCAGGAAGCAGGGGAGCGGTTGGTTAAGATCAAACCGGCAAAATATTGGAATCTGCTCACCGGCGAACAGATAGGCCGCCAGCAGAAAATTGCCAAAGAACAAATTATTGACAACCAACTGTCTGCCGATGGCGCCTACCTGGCTACGATTGTCAGCGTGGTAACCGGCACCTATACCGGTGGACCCACCTACGCCGGTGTGACGGCCTCTGCGGATCTGGCCACCGAGCAGGTGTTGCGTATTGATCAACTGTCGGATGGGGAAGAGCTGTACCACAACAGTATTCCCGGCCTGGAAAAAATCAATTTTTCGCCGCAGGCCAGCTACCTGTACGCCACGCTGTACAACGGCAAGGTATTGATACTCCCCCTGAACCTGGTGGATATCCATAGCTACTATGTCCAGGCCGATAAAAACCGTTACCTGCTGCAAATGGGAACCCAAAGTGATGCCCTGCTGCAAGAGCGGATGGCGGAGTGGGAACTGGACCAGGGGGTGAATTTTCAGAATGCGGCCAACTTCGCGTATTTCATTGCCCACGAAACACCATTTGTACGCAGCAACTACGCCCGGTACCTGATTGATCAGGCCTGGCTGACCAATGAAAAAAACAGGCGCGAAAACCTGGTCAAGCAAGCCCTGCGCTGCAACCTCCTGGATAATGGTCAGATTCGCAATACCCACATCGACTCGCTAAGTGCCAGCATGACTTACCTGGAATTGACCTATTTTCAGTTGGCCGGCAACAACCTGGCGGGTGCCCGCCGGGAACTGGCCCGGGCCCAGGCCGTCGGGCTGCAAAGCCAACGCATCCGGCAGTTGGAAGTACTCATCGACTGGCAAGCCGGCAAGACAGCTCCTGCGTTTCGGGCACTACTGCAGCGCGATCGCCTGCTCTTGCTGGAGGAGTACGAAAATTTAAGGCAGCGCGATATCAGCCTCAACAACAAGGCACTGTTCAATCGTTTTATGGCGAATGCGGAGGGTAAAGCCGATCCGGTCGAAAATATCATGGAAGAGCCCCGCATGGCGCGGCTGGTCGCTGATTATCCCCCCGATCTGCAGATCGCCTTCCTGCAACAGTACTACCGGAACAATGAATACCACAGTTCCTTGAACCTGCCGGAATCCAACAGCAAGTTCAACACCGAAGCCCTGGCTTTCCTGGAAAAACACTTCGACTACAACACCACTACTGATCCCTATGTATTGGATCAGTTGGCGACCTACAATTCCACCTGGTCGGCCCTTGCCCTGGAGCAGGGAGATTTGCCGCTGAGCCTCCAGTATGCGGAAAAAAGTGCCCGGGCCAGGCGTGCTCTTTTGGCGACCGACCCAGAAAATCCGACGAATCAGGACAACTACCTGCTCTTTTTCTCGGAGTACCTCTACCTGAAAATGCAGGTGTATCCGGAAAAGGCAACGGCTATGCTGCAGGAGATAGCAGAGGTCGAGCAAACGGTGGAGACCCAACAATCAATCCCCTGGCAGGCCCGCAAAGGGCTCTGCGCGCTGTTGGCTGATCAGCCAATGCTGGCTTACCGGTCTTATCTGGCAGCGCTGGAGCAAACCAGTACTTCTGCTTATTTAACTACCGATAGGGTAGCGGAAATAGTTGAAAAGGAAGTCCTGGAAATAGCGCCTTTGGCGCAAGCGGCATTTACTCCGGTGTTGTCATCACTTAATAAATACGTGCTGGCCAGGTACAACTACTTCCAGCAGGTGGACGATCTGGCTAATTTCTATATAGAAGAAGATGCAGCATTGGTCGGCTTTGGGGAAACGTTTGCCGCTTACTGGACCGCCGCTCAGGATTACCAGGCGATTACCCGGGAGTTGGAGAAAGCAGCCATTGTTACTGCCGACCAGTTGCCCATATTAAACCAGGATATTGCCCTTGTCGGTGGTGAAAATACCCTTGTCCTGTTGCGCAATGGCTATTTTGATCAGGCCCGAACCGCGGCTGGTAAGGCGCTGGAACGCGTACCCAGCCTGGTCTGGCCCCGGGCAGTCGAGGCCATTTGGTACGTCATCAACGGCGATTGGCCAGCGGCACAGGAACTTCTGGACTTCGACTTGCGCAATGCCCCCAACGACGGGCTGGATCCAGAGACTTACCCCGAAATGCGGGATTTCCTGCTGGATTTACCCACGCCCGTATTGGAAAATGCCAATTACCAGAAAAACGCTGCCCGCTGGCAGGCAATACTCAACCAATAATTGCAGGGCGACTTATCGCCACTCACTGGAAATTTTGGGGCTGGCACCCCACGGTAGGCCTTACCAAAGAATTGGGCAAAGCGCGGTTGCGTCATATCGAATTTGTAACACCCGCTCCGGACTTTTTTGCAGCACCACCTGATTTTACCAAAGGCTAAGCGTGGCTACAGGTTGACAAAAAGAAAGAGGGGCTACCAAACAACTCGTTTGGTAGCCCCTCTTTCTCGTTGGCAGGTGCTTTTTTTTTAAACCGCCTGCGGCTAGTGGTCTGTCAAGGCTAAAACTTCAGGTAGCCTGTGGCGTCTTTTGGGGCCACTCTGCGTTGGAGAACCCTTACGTAGCGGTGCTATGCGCGGGAACCCCCGCCTTGATTGGCCCCAAAATTCGCTCACACTCAACCGGAAAATTAACACTTGACAGACCACTAGTAGTTAGCCTGGAAAAAATCGTCGTAGCCAATCACCGAACGGTTTCGCAAAACTTCCCGGTAATTGCTCTGTGTAATGGGGAATATTTGGAAAGGCGTTTGCCCTGAATTGATAAAATCGGTGGCATTTTTTTGTACCCCTTCGTAATATTCCATCGCAGCTGCCTTGTCTTTAAAGCGGCGCAACACCAGTACGGGCACGTTATTCGCATCGCCGAGATAGACATTGGAGATGCGCAACTTATCCAGGTTGTGGTACTTGGTGTTGTAGTCGGAGACGGTAATCTTACTGGCGTTGAGGTCAATATCATCGGAATTAAAGACGATAATCACGTAGTGCAGTTCGGCATCGTCAACCTTAAAGGCCGATTCCACTTCCTGGGTGCGCCCCGGGAGGCTGGCCCCCGCGCCGCCCAGCAAGCGCAGGATTTCCTTGGCCCGGGTTTCTTCGGGGGTGTTGGGGTAGGAACCGATCACTTTTTGCAATTCACTGATGTAGGTATCCTTGCCCTTGATGCTGCCCGTGCTCATGGCCATGAGGAGTGCGTAGCGTGGTTTCAGGGGGTGTTTGCCGGAAATTTGAGTCAGGTTCTGCTGTGCCTGGGTCAGTACCTGCTGGTGTTGTCCCTGCTCAAAGAGCTGGTAGACCTGGTCGTAACTGCGGTTCAGTTGGCGTTCTGTATTCAGGAATTCCTGGGCGTAGTTGGGGTTTTGCAAAATTTCACCGTAGGTAGAGGTGGGGTATTTTTGCAGAATCTTATCGCGGTACACTTTGGCCTGGAGGCTGTTGTTCAGGTCGGTATAGGCCAGGTACAGGTAATACCAGCTGTCCAGTTCGTGAATGTTGCCAGGATAGCGCGCGTTGAGTTGTTCGAGGATTTCGACACACTTCTCGTTGTTTTCGAGGCGGTCACGGTAGAGGCGGCCCAATTCGTACATGGCCTTTTTGATCTGGAGGCGGGCCCCTTCTTTCTGTCCTTCGTCCTTGGGGACATCATTGAGAATCTTGTCGATTTGTTCCTGGGTGAGCAGGTTGACTTCGGTGGCTACCACGGTTTCCTCTTCGACGAAGCCGGCGTCGGAGCGGTTGGATCGCCGCCAGTTGTCTTCCAGGGGGCGATTGCCCCAGCGGCGGTCAAATTCACGTTCGCCTCGCTTGAGGGTGCGTTCGTCGTAGGCAAAGAAGGAGGATTCCGACTGAATAGACGAGGTTGCCCCCAGGCCGGGCTGGCCCGGGCCACCACTTAAAGAAACCGGCGCTATACCGCCGGGGTTGAATTTGTCACGTGGGGTGGCGCCGGCTGCGGCATCCGTACCTCCCTGGTTGCGCTGTTCGTTCAATTGTTTGGCCAATTCCGATTGCGCTTCCGGGCTGAGGTTGGCTATCATCAGCAGGCTGTCCTGGAGGGTTATGATTTCCAGGTTTTTGGCAATATCGACCAGGTTGTTGCGCAGGCGCTCGGTTTTGCTGAAGCGTTCGTCGCCAGCGGCCATGAGGGTGAGGGTACTGTCAAAGTACAATTTGGCCGACAGGTATTCTTCCTGTTGGTAGAACAGGTTCCCCAGCTTATAGTAAGCTTCGGTTTTTTGTGCCCGGTTGGAGGTGCTGCTGCCCAGGCTTTTCTGTAGCAATGCCAACCCCTCCGGCTTGTTGCCCTGGGTCAGTTCAATACCCGCCATGGCGAAGTAGATCTGGTCTTCGTAAGGGTTGTTCTTGTCTTCCTTGAGCATTTTCTCCAGGTTGGCGAGGGCTTCGGTAGCCGAACCCTGACCAGACAGGTAGGCATTTTGGGCCATGTTCAACCGGGCGGCAAATTCCATCACGTAGGCTGGGCGTAGTTTTACCACTTGCTCGTAGGCCGCGTAAGCCGCACCACTATTACCCTGGTTCTGGAAAAGTTGGGCCTGGATGAAGGCGTAACGGGCTTTGCTGTCTTTGTCATTGGCGAGCTCAATGGCCTGGTCAAGTGCAGTGGTGGCCAGGGGGTAGTCTTTATCCTGAATAGCCAGGTGGGCCAGGGCCACAGCGGTTTCCCGCCGAACATCCCTGAACGTTGCCGGGCTCTGATCCAGCTGGTTGAGCAAGCGGCGCGCACCGTCGTAATTGTCGCGTTCGATCAGCGTACGGGCCAGCCACAGTTGGCCTTCCTGGAAAACCGGCCGGTGTTTGAGGAAGTAGCTGTCTGGATCAACATCGGCAGCATCGGCCGGATCATCAGATAAGCGAACGAGCCCCGCACGAACCGGTTCGGTAGCAGGGGTTGGTTCCGGAGCTGGCGCCGCGGGGGTCGGCGTGCCTGGTTCCTCCGGGGTGGCTTCCGTTTTTGGCGGACGGGGAGCAGACTTGCCCCGACGGCGATCTTTCTCCCGTTGTTTTTTGCGCTTGGCTACTTCCCGGTTGTAGGCTTTGCGGGCTTTGTCTTTCTCGCGGGCCGTGAGGGGGCGATCTTCCAAACCACTCCCCACAGCTTTGTCTCCGGTATTGCTGCTGCCGCTACGGGCGCTTTTTCCCGACTTACCCTTCTTCCCTTTTGAGGAACTGGCTTTCTCCTTGGACTTATCTTCCAGCGGGTATTCGTTGATCAGGTAGCGAAAGGCTTTCTCGGCACTTTCGTAGTCTTGCTTGAGGTAGAGCGCCTGGCCAGCCAGCAGGTAGCAATCGTCGGACCACTGGCTGTAAGGGTGTATATTAATCACAACAGTGACCTTCTTGACAGCCTCGTCCAGCGGTCCGGCAACGGCCTGGGGATTATCCACGGCCGTGTAAGGGTACAGGTCGAGCAATTTCAGGTAGTTGTCCTGGTGCTGTTGTGCCAATTCGAGGGTACTGGCGTCAATAATTTCCTGCGCATTAAAAAAACCATTGTAGTGGGCGGTGGTATTGTGCCACAACTTACCCATAGTAGACAACTCCTTGCGCTTCTTCTGGGTTGTACAGGCGGTCAGGAAAACCAACGCCAACGCCAATAGTAAGAGCTTATTGATGTGTTTCAATCCAAATGTTTTTTTGTGGTGGGCAAAAATTTTATCTGCGTATCTTTGCCAAAATTACTGCAAAGGTATTTTTAATTGTCCATACTTCAAACCACCATTGTGGGCGTTTAAGTTTGTGACGTTGTCCTTTTAACTACCCCGGGCCCTGGCCCGCCCCCAGGCTACTGGCTTCGGGAGACCAGAACTGTTGGTAAAAACGCATTTTCACCTTCGTTAAGTATGTAGCAAGATTGCGGGGAAGGTGCCGGACGTAAGGAAAGGCCTTTATTAAGGTGAAGTTGTAATTTTTGTGTGCTAATTTGAGGTTATGGAAGAATTAAGTGGGAATAAACCAGTTTCCCGGTGGCAAAAAATGTTGGCCCAGCTCAACAACCGCTACCGGCTGTCGATCATGAAAGAGGGAACCTTCGAGGAGGTACGCTCCTTTCAGTTGAGTCTGATGAACGTTTACCTCGCGCTCAGTAGCGTGGTGGTGCTGGTCGTCCTGACCGTGGTATTGTTGATCGCTTACTCTCCGATAAAAAAATACCTGCCCGGTTTTGGGAACATCGTTGAACGGGAAGAACTGGCGGAATTGTACCAGGAAATGAGCCAGCTCGAGGAAGATCTGGACGCCCAAACCAAATACGCCAACACCTTCCGCAACCTGTTGCTGGGCAACTACCAATCGGTGGTGGATGCTGAAAAACAAATCGATACCACCGGGCTGGAAAATTTGGAAGATATCGAGGAAGTCACCCTGTCGGCAGAAGAAATTCAGCTCCGCCGGGAAATGGCCCTCGAAGAAGTAGGGCAGGCAGCGCGCAGTTCCCTCGGGAACTCCACCGCCGGTAGCCGCGATACCCCCCTGGAACAACTTTTCATGGTGGCGCCTATCCGGGGTGAAATTACCGGCGCTTTTGATCCCGATATCTCACACAATGGGGTCGATATCATTGCCGCCAAGGGCACCGCTGTCAAAGCCGCCATGGATGGCTACGTCATCCTTTCCGACTATACCTATGACACGGGTTACACCATCGGCATCCAGCACCAAAATGGGGTAATCACCTTTTATAAGCACAATTCTGAGTTGCTCAAGAAGGTGGGGTCTTTTGTTAGAGGAGGTGAAGCTATCGCAATTATTGGCAATACTGGCCACCAAACTACCGGCCCCCACCTGCACTTCGAATTGTGGTCTCGCGGCGTTCCGGTGAATCCGGTTGACTACCTCAAGTTTTGATGGCGGGAATATTTTGATGAAATTAACGATATGTTTGTTTAACAAATACGATATTTTAATTTATCTTTGTTGGTTGATTAGCCTTTCAGGCTGTTAATAGTGTGCCTTTTTTAATATACTGTAATACGACTGCGCACTTCACCCATCCCTTGTTACTATTTTAGTTCCATCTGACATCTGACACACACCGGATAAGTTGTGGCATTGTTTTTGCTGCACTTGTTTAGATTTCATTTACCTTTTATTCCATCTGATACACACCGGATAAGTTGCGACATTGTTTTTGTCGCACTTGTTTAGATTTCATTTTATCCAACTTCAAATACAAAACATCATGCGATATATCGTAATGGTGGTGGCGTGGATGTGTGTATCGTCAACAGCAGGAATAAGCCAAGAAGGGAACAGTGTCTTTTTAAACAACCAGACCGTTTTTTCTGCTACTTCGGAAAGCAAATCACTCCAAACTACCTGGCCAACCAACAATTGTGGCGGGGATAATGGTTGTTATGCCATTATTCAACTCACCGAAATTCCTACCGCAGCAGACAAAGTTGCTTTAGCAGAAATAGGCATTCAACTCCTGGCCTATATTCCCAACCGTGCCTACCTGGCGGCCTATACCGGGGCTTCCCCCGTGATACTGCCCGACTTTGTGGAGCAGGTGCTGCCCATTAGCCCAAACAATAAGCGCCCCGACGGCCCGCTGTTACCGACTGACGACGGCGAGTCGGGCAGTACGATCGCTTTGGTCGGTCTTCCTTTTCCGGGCATAACGCCCGTGCAACTGGCGCAAATTTTGGAAACCTATGGTGCCACTATTCGCCAGGTGACTTCCACTACGGTGGTCTACGATATCCCCGGTGACAACCTTACCAATACGCTCACCTGTCCGTTGCTACAGTACACCGAGGCGGTTCCTCTGCGTCCTGTTCCCGAGGGCATGCGGGGCCGTTCCAATACCCGCTTACGAGCCAGCAACCAGGGCCCCGGCACCGGCTACGACGGCACCGGTGTAACCCTGGCCATCGGTGATGACGGCCGGGTAAATCACCTGGATTTTCATGGCCGCCTGACCGACCATTGCACTTATAATACGGGTAACCATGGCGAAATGACCAGCGGCATGGCCGCCGGCGCCGGCAACATCAAGGCGGCTACGGCGGGCAGTGGAGCGGGGGTCAACCTCCATCTTTTTGACCTCGGCGACTACGAATACCTCAACAATGCACCCGCTAATTTTGCCCAGTACGGCATCGTCATTACCTCTACCTCCTACGCGGATGGCTGTGGAGACAGCTACGAGTTGGCTACCCAGGGGCTGGATAACCAGGTGTACAACAACCCCCAGTTGCTGCACTGTTTTTCGGCCGGCAATCACGGCGCCGATCCTTGTTACAATCCCTACAGTTGGCTGGGGCCTAATGCCCAGGGGATTTATTATGCCACCATTACGGGTGGCCGGAAATCGGCTAAAAACGTATTGGCCGTTGGTAACAACGACTGGAATGATCAGCTGTTGCCCAGCAGCAGCCGGGGCCCTACTCCCGACGGCCGGATAAAACCCGATCTGAGTGCCCTGGGACAAGGCGATCAGACCACCGGCCCCAATGATACTTATCGCCCCAGTTCCGGCACCTCGGCAGCGGCACCTAACGTAGCCGGCGGGCTGGCCGGTCTTTACCAGTACTACAAAGCGTTTCACGGGGGGCAGCAGCCTTCCTCGGCACTCATCAAAGCCGTTGCCCTCAACACCGCCGATGACCTGGGACCTGCCGGACCCGACTACCACTACGGATGGGGTAGGTTCAATGCGGGCAAAGCACTCCGAACCCTGGAGAGCGGCCATTTTTTCAACGGCAGCATTACCCACGGCCAGCAGCAATCCTTTCAGTTGGCTGTTCCTGCTGGTGCCTTGCGCCTCAAGGTAATGATCTACTGGCACGACCCCGCCGGCAGCGTGCTCAGTTCCAAAGCACTGGTCAATGACCTCGACCTGAAAGTTCAACGCCCCAACGGACAGGAATTACGGCCCTGGCTGCCGAGTAGTTTTCCAAATTTGGATAGCCTCGGACGCGCTGCCTTGCCGGGCATTGATCGGATCAATAACATGGAACAAGTGGTTGTTGATAATCCGACTTCCGGTTTTTACAACCTGCTGGTGAAAGGTTTTCAGGTGCCTTCCGGGCCGCAGGAGTTCTATATCGTTTACGATTTTGAACTGGCACCCATGAGCCTGGCTACCCTGGCTCCTGGTACCACTTTTGTCCCCGGAGAAGAAGCGGTGCTGGCCTGGGATGCGATCAATAACGGGTTGCCTTTTGCCATTGATTTTTCCAATGACGGCGGCCAGGCCTGGCAAACGCTGAGCAATACCATTCCTGCCAATCAGAATAGCTTTTTGTGGAACGTGCCGGCAACGTCGGGCAGTATGGTGAAATTTCGGCTACGCCGGGGTAACCAGACGGTGGTCAGCGAGGGGACAGCGGTCATTGCTGCGCTGCCGGTTTTTGCCGTAAGTTACGAGAATCCTACCACGGCCCGGCTCAGCTGGGAACCCATTAGTGGGGCCGTAGGTTACCGGATTTACCTGTTGGGCGCCCGGTATATGGAGGTCGTTGGAACCAGCAGCAGTCTAAATTTTGCGCTACCAGCTACCGTGGGTGGCGAATACTGGCTTTCCGTGGCACCTGTGTTCCCCAATGGGCAGGTTGGTCGGCGGGCCGACGCCAAAAAATACGAACATTTTGGTTGTGAAAACAGCCTGCGACTGGCGCTGCAATTCGACCGCTATCCGGCCGAAACCGCCTGGGCCGTCCTGGATGCCACCGGTAGTGTCCGCCTGGCGGGTGGCCCTTACACCAATGCCGCGGCATTTAGTTACCTGGAGGAATCCATTTGTTTGCCCCCGGGGTGCTATACCCTTTATTTTAGCGATGCCTACAACGATGGCATGTGTTGCAACAACGGCGATGGTTGGTACCGACTGACCGATACCTACGGCAACGCGCTGGCCAACGGCGGCAGTTTTGGGTCCTATGCCTACCACCTTTTCTGTGTGGATCCCGATCCTCAACCCGCGCTTAGCCTGGCTATTGCGATCAATAGCCCGATCAGTTGTGCCGGCGCAGCCACGGGTGCCCTCACGGCCAACGCTACGGGGGGGGCCGGTAATTTTACCTACCAGTGGAGCAACGGAGCGACTACCGCGCTGATCCAGGACGTGCCAGCGGATACTTATACGGTCACGGTGAACGATGGTGGACAGAGTACTTCCGCAACGGTGAGCCTGGTTGCCCCACCAGCAATCACGATTTCCTACGCTGCCCAGGCCGCCTATTGTACCAACGGCAGCATCAGCCTCGGAATAAATGGCGGAACGCCGCCTTATGCTATAAATTGGGCCGATGGTGCTGCCACAGCCGCTCGAACGGGGCTGGCGCCGGGTAATTACTACGCCGTAGTGACCGATGCCAATGGTTGCCTGGAGACCGCCACCATCCCCGTGGTGGCCGGCGCGCCACTAAATATTCAACTGACCGGTGAACAACCCAGTTGCGCCCAGGGAAACAGCGGTAGTATCAGTGCCCTGGTAACGGGTGGTGCGACCAGCAACTACCTGTACCAATGGAGTACGGGCGCCCAGCAGACCAGTGTGCTCTATAACCTGGGGAGTGGAACGTATGCCCTGACCGTTACCAATGGCGACTGCCAGGCCAGCCAATCGTTGACGTTGGCGGGGCCAACCAGCATTGCGGTTAACGCCACCTTTACCCATCCTACCTGTGCCGGTGCCCATGATGGCGCCATCGCGCTGAACACACAAGGGGGGACGCCGCCATTTGCGTACCAGTGGTCGGATGGTGGTAGTACGACGTCCGAACGGACCAACCTCCCGGCGGGGGTCTATCTCGTTACCGTTACCGATGCCAGGGGCTGCTCCGCAGTACGGGGGATTCCCCTGACCAGCCCGGCTGCTCTGTCGCTTTCGGTAGAAATAACCCCCCAAACACCCCTGCAAGGAGGCAGCATCAGCCTCCAGGTGGCCGGTGGGGTCGCACCCTATCAGATCAACTGGAGCAACGGCGCACAAGGCCCGGATATCGCCGGCCTGGAAGCCGGGAGGTACACCGTGGTGGTGACCGACGCCAATGGCTGTATGGCTACCACCCTGGCCACCGTCAACCAGGAAGGTTCCAATAATCCGGATGTCTTTTACTGCCCAACCCGTGGGGCCAATACCAACTACGAATGGATTGCGGCGATTACCCACAATGGCAATAACTATGCCAGCGGCAACGACAACGGTTACGGCGATTATACGGCTATCAGCCTGCCCATGGTACTGGGTGCCGAACAAATCCTGGACCTGATTCCCGGTTATCGCAGTACCCCTTACCGGGAAAATTGGGTGGTCTGGATCGATTTCAACAAGGATGGCGACTTTGCTGACGCTGGCGAAACCGTTGCTTCGGCGGGCCCGTTGGCGGGAACGACCAGCGTTGGTTTTATGGCCCCCGCCACTGCCCCCAGCCGGTATACCCGTATGCGTATTGCGATGCAGTACGGCAGCTTACCCTTGGATTGTGTCAACCCCAATTACGGAGAAGTAGAAGAATACACCATTGAGTGGATCGATGCCAATACGACTGGCGAAAGTAGTGAAAGCCTGCGCCTGGCACTACCCGCCACGGCCCCCGCTCTTGCGGAGAAGTGGCTGGTATTCCCCAATCCTGCTCGCGACCAGGTGGTTCTGGAAGGTCTCGCTCCCGACGAAGAATGGTTGCAAATCCAATTGTTGGACAGCCAAGGGAGGATGGTTTACCAGGGCCAGGAGTGGTCGGCCGGTGGCCAGTTTCGCACCACCCTGGACGTGCAATCCTTGCCGTCGGGCCTCTACCTGGTCATCGCCAACGGGCAAGACTGGTCGCAACAGGTGCGGCTGGTTAAGCGTTAATAAGTATTAATTTGTGGCGTTGTAAAAAATGGCAGGCCGTGGGGAATAACGATTCCCCACGGCCTGCTTTTTTACCCGTGGTGTTTCGGGGTGAATCCATTAACTTTACCAGGCACAAGCAAAAGACCTGTTAAAACATGGAAAACAACAACACTCCTGCCTGGCTCCGGGAAGCCGAGGAAGTACTGATCCGCTACTGCAAAGAATTCAGCCCGGTACTGATCGACCGGGCTGCGGGGTCCTACATTTACACCCAGGACGGCAAGGCGATCCTCGACTTCACCTCGGGGCAGATGTGCGCCATTATTGGGCACAATCATCCCCGGGTACAGGCTGCACTGGCCAGCAGCCACGACAAAGCCTGGCACCTGCTCAGCACCCTGCTCTCGGAGCCGGTGATCCGCCTGTGTCAGGAGTTGGTCGCACTTCTCCCGGAAGGGTTGGACAAAGCCATCCTGGTCAATACGGGCTCGGAGAGCAACGAGGTAGCCCTGCGGATGGCTAAATTGTACACCAACGGACACGAAGTCCTCGGGTTCATCGGCTCCTGGCACGGAATGACGGCTGGCGCCCAGGGCTCGACCTACAGCCACACCCGTCAGGGGTACGGACCGGTGGGGCCTGGCAACCTGGCCCTTCCTGCACCGTACGCCTACCGCTGTCCGGTGCGCCACTGCCAGGGTACTTGTGACCATACGTGCCTGGAAGTCGGGATGGATCTGGCTGATCGCCAGTCGGTGGGCGCACCGGCAGCCGTGATGATTGAGCCTATCCTCAGCGCTGCTGGCATTGTGGACCTGCCGCCGGGTTACCTGGCCAAACTGAAAGCGATGAGTGCCGAGCGGGGCTACCTGATGATCCTCGACGAAGCGCAGACCGGCATGGGGCGCCTGGGCGACTGGTTTGGTTTTGAACAAGAAGGCGTTACGCCCGATTTCCTCACCCTGTCCAAAACCCTGGGTGGGGGGCTGCCCCTGGCGGCGACACTGACCTCCCGGGAAATTGAGCAAGTGTGCTTCGAGCGGGGCTTCCTCTACATTACTTCTCACGTTTCCGACCCCCTCCCGGCCATTGCCGGGCTGGCGGTGCTGGATATCATCCGCGAGCAAAAACTGGTGGTTCAGGCGGCCGAAAAGGGGAATTACCTGAAAGCAGGCCTGCAAAAGCTGCAGGAGGTTCACGCGTGTATGGGCGATGTACGCGGCCGCGGCCTGCTGTTGGGGGTGGAAATCGTCAAAGACCGGCATACCCGCGAACCCGCTCCCGAGCTGGGCTGGGCCATCTCCAAGCGCTGCCTGGAACTGGGCCTGAACATGAATATTGTGCGTTTACCCGGCATGAGTGGGGTGTTCCGGATTGCACCACCCCTGACGGTCAGCTACGAAGAGTTGGACCTGGGGCTAAGCATCCTGGATCAGGCGATTCGGGAACAACAGTAGAACAAGTCTAATAGGGTAGGGGCATAAAAAAAAGCGGCGTTACTTTCACCAGGAAAGCAACGCCGCTTTTTTTATTTTATTCCACCAGGGAATACCGATTGTGTTTAGTCCCGGTTCAGCATGGACAGCAAACGCAGAATCTCGATGTACAACCAGACGATGGTTACCAGCAGCCCCATGGCAAAGAACCATTCGTAGTAGGCCGGTGCACCGTGTTGCTCGCCCTTGTCAAAATTGTCGAAATCAAGCAGCAGGTTCATCGAAGCAACGCCCACGATGACGAGGCTGATGCCGATGCTGATCAGGCCACCATCGTGCAGAAAAGGCATGTTGATGCCAAAAAGCCGCAGCACCATATTCACCACGTAAACCACGACGATAGCGCCGGTGGCCATGATGATGCCCGAGCGCAATTTACCGGTTACTTTGATAATACCCATTTTGTAAACAAAGAGCATCACAAAGAAAACGGCCATCGTCAGGGTAACGGCCTGGAAAATGATGCCCGGGAAAAAAGCTGCGGCGTAGATCATGGAGATCGAGCCGACAAAAAGTCCTTCCAGAGCAGCGTAAAGCGGCGCCAGAAAGGTGGACCACTGTGGCTTGAAGGAAGCCACAACGACAACGACTAGCCCGAGAATAGCACCTCCCCACATGAAAATAGGGTTGGCCATAGTGAACCCTACCGCTGCGGTAAGGAGCATAATGGCACCCAGGATGAAAGACTTATTGACCGCGCCGCTGACCGTCATCCGGTCGCCAGCAATACGGATAAAATCTCCATCCAGCGTTTTTTCAGTGGCGCGCTGCATATTCTGCTCCCGAAACATCGGGTTGCTGGAAGACGAAAACATTCCTCCTCGTTTCATAAAATTAGTTGTTTTGATAAACCAGATAATAAACTTGCCAAAACTAGGAGCAAGTTTCTCAAATAACAAATTTCATCGACGAATAGTTAAAAAAAAACAGGGTCTACGGTAAGTAGACCCTGTAAACCCCAAAAAACCAAATGAAAACAATCTTAAATTATTTGGCAGATCAAAGGAAAAACCAATCTTTGGGCGCTTGGTTAAACGCTGGATTTGATCCCTGATCTGTAATTTTATTTGCTCAACTGGACAAATATAAGTCAAATATACTTTAAGACAGGTAATTGTCCTTAAAAAATTTTTTATGGCGGTTGGCAGTTGTCCTGCGCCCGCAGCTTTGTGAAGCGGTTTGATTTTTCTGTGCATGACGGCCATCGCCTGGTCTTAGGAAAACAAGGCGGAGTACAGTTCTTCCAGTTTTCCGATGGTGGATACTTTGATCCCGAAGCGTTTGGTATCCAGGCCTTTGGTATTGTATTTGGAAATAAAAATCTCTTTGAAGCCCAGCCGATCGGCTTCCTGGATACGTTGCTCGATGCGATTGACGGCCCTGACCTCACCGGACAGGCCAATCTCTCCGGCAAAGCAAATGTCGGTAGGAACGGCCACATCTTCGTAGCTCGACATCAGGGCGGCGGCAATACTCAGGTCAATAGCGGGGTCTTCTACCCGGATACCACCGGCTATATTGAGGAATACATCTTGCTGCCCCAGCGTAAATCCGCCCCGCTTTTCCAGTACAGCCAGCAGCATACTCAGGCGGCGCAGGTCGAACCCGGTAGCTGTCCGCTGCGGGGTGCCATACACCGCGGTGCTCACCAAGGCCTGGGTTTCGATCAGCATGGGGCGCATTCCCTCCATAGTAGCAGCAATGGCACTACCAGACAGCTCCTCGTCTTTTTGCGAGAGCATCAATTCGGAAGGGTTGGACACTTCGCGCAAGCCCTGGGCCTGCATTTCGTAGATGCCCATCTCGTCGGTTGATCCGAAGCGGTTTTTTAAAGTGCGCAGGATGCGGTAGGAATAATTGCGGTCGCCCTCAAACTGGAGCACGGTATCCACAATGTGTTCCAGGAGCTTGGGGCCGGCAATGCTGCCTTCCTTGGTGATATGGCCGATGAGGAAAACCGGAATATTGGTTTCTTTGGCAAAACGTTGGAGTTCGGCGGCACATTCGCGCACCTGGCTCACCGTGCCGGGCATACTTTCTACATTGGGAGAAGAAAGCGTTTGGATGGAATCGGCTACAATGAGTTGGGGTTGCATTTCCAGGGCGTGGCGCAGCACCTTGTGGGTGTTGGTTTCGGTGAGGATGAAGCATTGGTCCATTTTTCCGCCCAGGCGCTCGGCGCGCAGCTTGATCTGTTGTTCGCTCTCTTCGCCGCTCACGTACAGTACTTTGGCGGGCAGCCCCAGCGCCAATTGCAGCAAGAGGGTAGACTTGCCAATTCCCGGCTGGCCGCCAAACAAGACAATGCTACCCGGCACAATACCGCCGCCCAGCACGCGGTTGAGTTCTTCGTCGGGGCTGACGAGTCTTTTTACCTCTCCGGCCTGAATGTCGGGCAAGGCGACGGGCGAGGGGCCTGCGCGCTTGCTTTCCTTGCGCCAATTTTGCTGTTCCTCCTCCCGGGGGTTGGTTTTAACTACTTTTTCTTCCACCAGGGTATTCCATTCCCCGCACTGCCGGCACTGGCCTTCCCACTTGGGGGAATCGGCGCCGCAATTGGTGCAAAAGAAAACTGTTTTAACTTTAGCCAAGACTTAATTTTTTGTTGGAACAATAGTACGGCTTTTTTGGGAGATTCCTTTCTTTTCATTTTCGAAATGTTCCAGCGCTGGTAGCCGATAAAAAAGGGGCTGCCCGAATGCGCTGGCAGCCCCTGGTTATTTTCAAAAAGGACAATTAACAACCCCGTGGGTCTTTACTTCAGCGTAAAGGCCACCCGGGCAAACAGGTAACGGCCACCCGTACTGAACTGGGGTGAACGCCGCGAGTAGATGAACCGGCCCGCCGACTGGAACGCCGAATCAGATTCGTCAGGATACACATCCAGCAGGTTGTTGGAGCCGATGGTGATGCTCAGGTCGCTGGAAAAGGCATACCCCAGAGACAGGTCGGTGACCACTTTACCCGCATAATACGGATCAATACTTTTGTCGATTTGGTTGAGGTCGGCATCAAAGAGCGGCTCATTGGTGGCCTCGGTCGTTTCACCGAAGTAGGTGTTGCGGAGGTAGATATTCAACTTGCCGAGGGTCAGCGTATTACCCAAGGTCACTTTAATCCGGGGAACGGCCTGCTCCAGGTAGATGCGGCTGGTTTGGTCGAAATAAGTGCCCACCAGGCCCGCGTCTTCCAGAATTTGGGAGGCATTGATGCCTTTGTCCTGGTCCCAGTTCGTCTTGGAAAACGTTCCGGCCAGGTCGTTGCGCAACATATTGCCACCACCCAGCGAGATGCTGTGGGCGATAACGACGTCAATACCCTGGGAAATGGTGCTGATGGCATTGGCAAAGAAAGAAGCCTGGGTAGCGCCTGCCTGGTCAAAAAGCGACTGCAGTTCGGCGTTGCTGCCGGGCCCGAACTGGCCGGTCAGGATCACCCGGTCGTCAATAGCTACCCGGTAGGCATCCACCGTCAGGCGCAGGTTGGCGTCAGGTATTTTGGCGGTGAAGCCCACGCTGAGGCTCTCCGAGGTTTCTTCCTTGAGTTCAGGAATCCCCAACAGTTTGGCGGCCCGGGAAGTGTTGGCAAAAATACCTACTTCCTGTGCTACCGATACGCCGTCGACCAGGCTGAAGATGGTAGAGGTACGGCTGAAGTGAATCTGGTGCAGGGATGGTGCCCGAAAGCCGGTGGCAAAAGCGCCTCGCAGGGCGAAATTGTTGCCCACCTTGTAGCGGCCGGCAAGCTTGTAGTTGAAGGTCGAGCCAAAGTCGGAATAGTTTTCAAAACGGACGGCACCCGTCAGCAGCAAAGCTTCGCTGAGGTCAAATTCCGTATCCAGGTACAAGGCCGCGCTGGAGCGGTTGGCATCGACCTGATTGGACGGCAAGAAGCCCGCAAAACACTGGGAACCAGCAGGCCGCTGCCGGCCAAAATAGTCGCGCGTCAGCAAGTTGCTGGGAGTGATGGAGTTGACGAGGTTGCCGTTCACGTCGTAATTGCCGTAGGACGCTTCCGAACCCGGAATGATGAGGAAGTTTTCCAGGCGGTATTCTCCGCCAAAGGCGACGTTGACTCCTTTGATGGCATCGCCCTCAAAATACTGCGAAAGATCGAAGTTGGCGGTGGTTTGGGTAAAGGAGTGGCCACCCGCATCAAATTCTGTCGGCGAACTGCTACCCAACGTCGCGTTGTGGGTTTGAGTCATATTGTACAGAAACTCATTGGTGCCGTTGACGATACTCAGGTCGCTACTCCAGTTCTGGATCATCCCCCGCAACCCGATACCGATGCTCTGGTCGGAGATATTGGAGTTGATCCGTGGGACGGTACCTTCGGGATAAATGGAATTGGTGTTGCGGCTCTCGGAAGGCAGGCGGAAGAAACAGCCCGAACAACCGCGTCGGTAACCAACCCCACCGAAGGCGTACAGCTCGGCATTTTCTGAAAGGGGGAGCTCCATGTTGGCGAAAAAGTTGCCGCCGCGAATTTCCGACTGCCCGATCAGCATGTTGTAATCCGAGCGTTCCTGGCCGCGGGCGGCCAGCTCCTGGTCGGTGACATCAAAATTGAGGACCGTGCCCAGGTTGGCCAGATCGGTCAGGTCCATCAATCCTTGCTTCGTTTCGGCGCTAAAGTAGCTGACCCCCTGGCCGTAGTTCTGGACTTCTGCCAGGCTCAGGCTGCTGATGTCGGCGCCATCGTTGAGGGCAATGCGTTCTACCGCATTGTAAGCATTGAAGATTCCGCCGGAGAATTCTCTCATCCGGTTGGTTTTACCGCGGAAGTTGAATTCGCCAGTGAAGTTGATAAAGCCGCCCTGCTCACCCAGTGGCAGGCCGTAATTCATGCCCAGGTTGACGACTTCGCCGTCGGCATTTTTCGTTTCGCCACCAAAGGGGCCGATATTGTCGGTGAAATTAGCACCGGTAGCCAGGGTGACTGCCAGGGCGTTGACATCTTCCCGGAGTTTGACGTTGATCACGCCGGCAATGGCGTCCGTACCGTACTGAGCCGCTGCACCATCGCGCAGGATTTCGATGGTGGAAATGGCGCTGGCGGGGATCGCGTTGAGGTCGGTCCCGACGTTGCCACGGCCAAACGTACCGTTTACATTGACCAGCGAGGAAGTGTGCCGGCGTTTGCCATTGACCAAAACAAGGACCTGGTCAGGGCCCAGGCCGCGCAGGGAAGCGGGGTCGATGTGGTCCGTACCATCAGAAATACTCTGGGTGTTGGAGGAGAACGACGGCGCTGTTTGGTTGAGCAATTGGTTGATTGACACCTGAGGCGAGCTCAGGCGCAGTTTGTCGACGTTGATCACATCTACCGGTACGGCTGACTCCAGGTTGGTGCGGTTGCTGGCTCGGGTACCCGTAACCACAACTTCGTCGATCAGTACGCCTTCAGACATGTTGAAATCCAGGGTGACGGTTTCGCCATCGGCTACCGTAATGGTCTCGGCCTGCGTGGAGTAGCCGACGTAGCTGGCGATAATTTTGTAGGTGCCGGCATCCAGCTCCAGGCTGTAATTGCCGTCGAAATCGGTGATCGTTCCTTTGGCTGTACCGGCAACGCTAACGGAAACACCGATCAGCGTTTCGTTATCGTCCGTAACGGTACCTTTTAAGGTGGCCTGGCTGTAGCCACTCACGGCCGTTAGCAGGAGCAAGGGGAGTAGAAAAAAGTGTCGCATGATTGGTTAAGTTTTGTGAGTAATGAGTTGTAAAGTATGCTTTTCCGCTTCCGGGAGGAGTGATAGAGGTTACGCCCAGAAAGGGGTGCTGCCCGAGCAGGCAAATGAATGCCAGATCGATAAGCTGGATGATATACCAGTCCTGTCATCGTTTGGTTGGTAGCGTCTGGGGAGGAGGGTGCCACCGAATGGAGCTGCCTGCGTTGAAATGGTAAGTGTTGCAGCTTGCTGTAAAATCTAAACCGGCAGGTGGTAAACGACATAATTATTGCCAAAAACCACCCGATAAAGGAAAGATACCTGTCCTTCTTGGTTATTTCAAAAAAAAATGATAAATATTTGGGATTAGTTTTGCGCTTAAGTATTTGGGCAGGAAGAACCATCTATTGGTTTTGTTGTTAAACTAATGATTATACCAAAAGACTTATGACGATTTTGCTGTATACCTTTATTACCGTTTTTACGGTTCTGGCGATGGAGTTTGTGGCTTGGTTTGCCCACAAGTACGTCATGCACGGCCTGTTGTGGAACTGGCACGAAGACCACCACCAGCCCCACCACAAGGCCGGTTTTTTTGAGAAAAATGACTTGTTCTTCCTGGTTTTCGCCATTCCCAGTGCAACCAGCTACATCGTAGGGTTGAACGTGGATGCTCTTTTTTGGCTTACTTTTGTAGGTATTGGTATTTCTATCTACGGATTGATCTACTTTCTCATCCACGATGTGTATATTCACCAACGCTTCAAATGGTTCCGGCAGTTGGATACCAAGTACAGCCGGGCTATCTTGCGGGCCCACGGCGCTCACCACGCCAACCAGGCAAAAGAAGCGGGTGAGTCGTTCGGATTATTGATTGTCAACCCCAAGTACTTTCGCAAACGCAGCTCCTGGACCACGGGGGAATAGTTTGTTTGACCAGAACATATGGATATTTTAGGGTTGATTGCCGAAATATTGCTGGCTGCGCTTGGCGTTTATATCTATCTTTTTGCGCGTGGTTTCGTAAAAATTACCGACCCCCGGCGCAGCGAACAGGCAGCAGCATTCCGGGACCAAAATGCCGGCTGGATGCGGCTGCTGGGTCTGGGGCTGGCTGCTATCATGTTGCTCAATGTCTTTTTGCATCTGCGACAATTGTTGTCGTAATCCAATGCCGTCCGATCTGAGCTGCGCCTAGGTTACCGTATTCTCCGCTAAACTACCACTTCCAAAATAAGCATGGGCAACCTTGCCCGTTAAGGTGTATTGTCTCCGTAAAAAGCTGTAATATTGCACCACTTCCCTGCACAGGTGTGTATGGATTATTAACTCATTCATTTTTCAATATGAGACAATTAATTACAATCGTAATCCTAATAGCGGGTTGTTTTTCGGTAAGTGGCCAGGCCGATTTTTATAATGTCAAGACGATTCAGGAGATTAAAATCTCCTTTACGGCCAACAACTGGAAGTACCTCCTGGACTCCCTGCGTTTCAACGGCGAAGAACTGCTCAACGGCAAAGTTAATATCAATGGGCAAGACCTGGCCTCGGTCGGTGTTCGCTACCGCGACGGGCGGTCCTTTACCCCCAATGGCAAGCGCAACGGACTGGTGCTGGATCTGGGCGCGAAGGATTACCAGGGGCACCATATTGTCGATTTGTCCAGTGCGCTGCGCGACCCCTCGCTGGTACGCGAAGTGCTGGCTGCCGAAATAGCAGGTACCTATTTCCAGACACCCCGGGCCAACTACGCCAAAGTATACATCAACGAAGAATACTACGGACTGTTCGTTAACGTGGAAGCCGTAGAGTCGGGCTTCCTCAAACGGGCTTTCGGCAACGACACGGGAAACCTGCTGTTTGCCAACCCCGAACTGGGAAATACCCCGCCGGATGGCTGTAGTAGCAAAACCTTCGGATCGTTGCAGTACGAAAAGCGGTCGGCCTGTGTCGATCACAATTTTGATGTGCGCCAGGGTAATTACGGAAAACTGCTGGATCTGACCAGTGAACTGGCCATGGGTGGGAATCGGCTGGAACAATTCCTCGATGTGGACGCGGCGCTCTGGATGCTGGCCTTCAACAACGTGCTCGTCAATTTGAATTCCTACACCGGACAATACGCCAACAACTATTACCTCTACCAAAATGCCGATGGCCGGATGGTTCCCCTACTCGGGGAGTTGAATTTGGCTTTCGGTAGCTTCAAGAACGATGGGGTTACGCCTTCGGACCTGAGTACCCCCGATCTGCTCATGCTCTCACCCGATCTGCACCGTACCAATAAAGAGCGGCCCCTGATCAGCAGTTTACTGAGCAACGAAAGCTATTACAAGCAGTACCTTTCTCACCTGCGCACCATTCTGGTAGAGTGGGTGATGAGCGGCAAACTTGAAAGCCGGGCCAAAGAACTCCAAAATATTATCCGTTCCTCCGTTACCATGGATACCGGCAATTATTATTCGGCCGCAGAATTCAACCAGAGCCTGACGGAAGTCATCGGCACCCGGAGTCGGATTCCCGGATTGGCAGATTTTATGCGCAAGCGCGCCGCCTGGTTGGAGAGCCAGGAAGTGTATACCGTTTTACCCCCAACGATTACGGAAATAGGCGTGGAAGGCCGGGAGCGCTTTTCCAGCACCCTGCTCCAGGAATTCCGGGTTCACGCCAAAGTCGGCGATTTTGCCAAAAAGGCTTTTGTCTACTACCGGTTTAGTCCTGGCGAAAATTTTCGGGTTCTGGAGATGATGGATGATGGCGAGCACTATGATGGCAAAGCGGGTGATACCGTTTTTGGTGCGGTGATTCAACCCGGCGACGGGCAAACCCAGCTTCAGTACTACATTGCAGCCGAGAATGCCAAAGCGCTGAGCTTCAACCCCAGCCACTACAACTTTGAGCAATTTCAGACCAGCCTTAGCGAGGTCAACAAGTAATTGGCTGGCGTTTTTATTTCATTGACCGATCAATAACCAAAAGTTATGAATCGCCTCCTATTTATTGGCTGTCTTTTCCTGGCTTCGGCTGGTGCGCTAGCCGCTCAGAAAGGGCTTTATGATATCCAGCATCTGGTGGATGTACGCATTAAGTTTGCCGAAACCGACTGGCACCACCAGTTGGATTCCATCAAGGAACGCGGGCAGGACGAACGGCTGGTAGCTACGGTAACGGTCGACGGAAAGGTATACCCCCAGTCGGGCATTCGCTACAAAGGCAACAGCTCTTACTTCAACGTGCGCAATGCCGGGGGGCGCAAGCTCCCTTTTAACATCAAGGTGGATTACGTGGAAAAGGAGGCCCGGCTGCCGGGCGGTTACGTGACCCTCAAGTTGTCCAACATCTTCCGGGATCCGAGCTATTTGCGCGAAGTGTTGTCTTACGAGATCGCCGGAAAGTACCTGCCTGCTCCCCGCGCCAATTTTGCCAAGGTCTACGTCAATGACGAATACCTGGGCCTTTACAATTTGTCGGAATCGGTGGACGATGACTTTCTCAAGGAATACTACGGAGATGACAAAGGGGTACAGTTCAAATGCGACCCCAACTGGCAGGAAAACGCCCCCGGCAGCTGCAAAACAGGCAACAACGCCAGCCTCGAATACCTGGGCAAGGATTCGGTCTGTTACTATTCGCTCTACGAACTGAAATCCAAAAATGGGTGGAAGGAACTCCAGGATTTTACCCGGGTTCTCAACCAGGAACCAGCAAAAATCGGTGAAATCCTCGACGTCAACGAAACCCTCTGGATGCTGGCCTATGACAACGTGCTGGTCAACCTGGACAGCTACCTCGGTCGCCTTTGTCACAATTACTACCTCTACCAGGACGAGGCTAAAATCTGGCACCCCATCATCTGGGATATGAACCTGAGTTTTGGCGGTTTCCGGTATACCGGTAGCGGCGCGCCACTGTCGAACGCAGACCTCCAGGACATGAGCCTGTTTCTGCATTTCAATGACAACAATCCCCAGCGGCCACTGGTCGTGAAATTACTGGGCATTGACCACTACCGCAAGATTTACCTGGCCCACGTACGGACGATCGTAATGGAAAACTTCAGCAATGGTTGGTACAAGGAACGCGCGGCAGCGCTCCAGAAAATGATCGGCGCCGAAGTAGCCAAAGACCCTTTCCGGCTGTATCCGCTGGAAACTTACCAGCAGAATTTTACGCAGACGGTGCGCATCGACAACTCCAGCATGATCGGTATTACCGAACTCATGGATCAGCGGGCCACCAATATTTTACAGCATCCGCTGTTGCTGAAAACCCCACCCGCCATCGGCGAGGTCAAACACCGCGTGAGTGGCGAAGTAGCTACAATCACCACCTCCATCACCGAAGCGGATGCCGCCTGGTTGTACTATCGGTCTCAACCCTTTGCGCCCTGGCAGCGCCAACCCATGGCTGCCAATGAGAACCAGCAGTGGGTGGCTCAAATTCCGCTTACGACCAGTGTGCAGTACTACGTAGTGGCTGAAAACAAGTACATCGCCACCCTTTCTCCGGCACGGGCAGCGCGGGAGTTTTATGAGATTAAACCCAAGTAAAAACGGGTTGCAGCGACCTTTTTTCTCAGCAAAGTCCATTTGTAATTAATCAACCAGACCCATATCCCGGCCCACCCTGGTACCAGTTCAACGGCCACTGGCAGACGGTGCTACCTGCTTTCGGTGGCCCTAAGGTGGCTTACCAACGCGAGCGCCTGGAGCTGGCCGACGGCGATTTTCTGGACCTCGACTGGCTCCGGCAGCGTACACCAGCGCGCCAACTGGTGATCCTCACCCACGGCCTGGAAGGCAACAGCAGTCGGCCGTACGTACGCTCGGCCGCGCGCTTTTTTCACGACCGCGGCTGGGATGTGCTCGCCTGGAATTGCCGCTCCTGTAGTGGCGAGATGAACCGCCTGCTGCGCTTGTACCACCACGGAGAAATTGGGGACATCCATGCCGTCACCACCCACGCCTTGCACCAGGGGGGCTACGGGCAGGTGGTCCTGATTGGCTACAGCATGGGCGGTGCCATCACGACCAAATACCTGGCGGTACACGGTGCCAGCCTGCCGTCCGCTATCCTGGGGGGCATTGCCTTTTCGGCACCCTTTGATCTGGCTGCCAGTGTGGCCGCGCTGGAGTTGCCGGGCAATGGCGTGTACAAAAAGCGCTTTTTGCAGCAGTTGAGCCAGAAGATAAAGGTCAAAAACGAACGCTTCCCCGGTGTAGTAGACATCCGCAAATTGGCGGAGATTCGCCGTTGGCGCGACTTCGACGAGTGGTTCACGGCACCCCTCCTCGGCCTGGCTTCCGCGGCGGAATTTTACGACCTGGCTTCGGCCAAAAATTTTGTGGCGACCCTACAGCACCCCGTGCTGGCCGTCTGCGCCGACAACGACCCCATCATCACCGAAGCCTGTCTGCCGCTGGCCGCCGCAAAAACGAATCCTTTCCTGACCCTGGAAAGAACGGACCAGGGTGGACACGTGGGTTACACCTTGCCGGGCAAGCCTTATAATTGGATGGACGTACGCGCCTGGGCGGAGGTGGAACGCTGGACTGCTGGTTGTTGATAACGCCCCCAAGCCTGGTTTAAAAAGCTCAGCCCACTAACGCTCCGGTCCGCAACCGCCACCACTCCCAGCTGCCGTACCCTACCACCAGGCCGTATTCCAGGCCTACCAGCCAGTAGTTTTCCAGAAAAGCGGGGGTAATATAGGTGTAGTAGGACAGCACGATCAGCCCACTCCACAGCACGGGCCAGCGGTACGGCGTGAACACGCAGAGTACCAGCGGCAGGGCCGTGTACCAGGGGTGTACCGTGGTGGCACAGCACAGGTAAACGGCAATGGCAAAAAGCCAAAGCCCCGGCAGTGACGACCAGCTTTTGGCCCGGTCGAGGGCCGTGCGGAGCAGGATGACCAGCAATACCAGCAGCGCCAGGCACGGGCCGATGATTTTGATCAGATTTTGTCCTTCCCAGTGGTAACCCAACCCCTTCAACAGGTAAAAGAGCGAAGCATTGAACTCAAATTGGCGGAAGTACAAATTGATGCTGCTGCCGAAATTGGTCGCGAAAGAAGTACTCCACAGGGGCCACCACAGCAGTAGCGTTACGCCCCCCACGACGGCAAAGTAGGCCACGCTGCGCTGCCAGCCCAGGCGCCGCACGAGGAAGGGGAAAAACACCAGCGGCAGCAACTTGCTGGCCACGGCCAGGGCCATGGCTACTGCCGAGGGCCACCAGCGGGCCTGGGTGAGCAGCCAGGTACCCAGGAGCAGAAAGAAGATCATAACGCCTTCGAAGTGCAGGTTGCCGACCAGCTCTACGATCATCAGCGGATTCAGCGCGTACCACAGCACCCGGGTACGGGGCAGGGACCAGGCCGTAAGGAGCTTCAAGAGGAGCAGTACGCTCCCCACGTCGGCCAGGATCAGGATCAGCTTGAGCACCACTGCCGCCCCGGTGATGCTTTGTGGTGACAGCCAGCAGGCCAACGTAAAACAAAACTGTGCCACCGGCGGATAGATGGTATGGTATTCGGGCGAGTTGAGCTGGTCGAAGAGCGCCTGGCTCAGGCCGGGAATCTGCGGGTCTGCCGTGAGGTACCAGACGGGAAGCTGGTCGAAAGGATTGCGGCCAGCCAGCCACAGGCGGCCGTCCCAGATGAACCGGTAGATGTCGTCGGAGAGTACCGGAAAAGCGCCGAGGAGCACCAGCCGGAGCAACAGGGCGATGCACAACCAGAACAGCAGTTGCGCTTCCCGGGCCTGGCTCACCTGCCAGGCATAGGTTGCGAAGGCCACCGTGTAGGCTGTAAGGATAAGCCCAAACGCCGACTGCTCTGCCTGGTAGCCCAAAAGGTAGCAGCTGCCCAGGAGCACCAGCGCTGCCAGGCCCTGTTGGGGCGACGGAGCAACCAGCCATTTTTTAAGCGAAGGAAGCATCTGCTGGATTCAAATTGAAACGCAGCTACTTTGTGCTACAAAGTACCTGCGTTCCAATTGCCAAGGATGAAAGTTCGATTCCGATGATTACATGCGCATGTGGCGCACGGAATAAAAGAAGATGGTGCCGTAGCCCAGCGCCAGCATCAGGTGGAAGACGACAAAAGTCGTGTTCTGTACGTAAAACGCACCACCCACTGCGGCCAGGAAGTAGAGGGATAAAATCCCTTCCCCGATTGTGGTCCAGGTCAGCTTTTTCGTCAGGTAATTCCGCTTAACGAAGCTATCACCGAGGCCTTTGATGTTGAACTTGGGCGTGCGGACAAAGGGCGATTTCTTGCCCCGGTAGCCCTGTAGAACAGCTACGGAATTGTGCAGTGACAAACCCATCGACAGCGCCAGGAACAAGGGGAAAAGGACCAGGAACTTGAAGACGGCCTTCCGGAAATTGGGTTCCGTATTGGCCGGGCTCTGGATATTGGCCACGTAATAAATGGAAATGATCGACAGCAGCCCCACCAGGAAGTAGGCGAAGAAGTTTTTGCTGAAGCCCATTTCAATCAGGTCACCCAGGAAAAACAACAGCGGTACACTGGAGACACCGGCAACGAAAACAAACAGAAAAACCGAACTGGCCAGCAGGTGGCTGGTTGCGTGAATTTTCTGGTTGCGGCTCAGGTTGGAACGCCACACGGTAGGCAGCATCTTTTTGGCCGTTTCGGCGCCGCCCTTCATCCAGCGGAATTGTTGGGCTTTGAAGCTGTTCATCTCCACGGGGAGTTCGGCTGGTGAGCCGACATCTTCGAGGAAGCGAATTTTCCAGCCTTTGATCTGGGACCGGATGCTAAGATCGAGGTCTTCGGTGAGCGTATCTGCTTCCCAACCGCCGGCGTCTTCAATGGTCTTGCGGCGCCAGAGGCCGGCAGTACCGTTGAATTGCAGCATGTATTCACCATTCATGCGCCCTACCTGCTCTACGGTGAAGTGGACGTTGAGCTGAAGGGCCTGTAAGCGGGTGATGAGGGAATAGTCTTCGTTGATGTGCTCCCAGCGGGTTTGCACCACCCCTACGTTCTTGTCCTGGAAGAAGGGCAGGGTGCGCAGGAGAAAGTCCTTTCTGGGGACAAAGTCGGCATCAAAGATAGCCATGAACTCTCCTTTGGCGTGTTCCATCCCATCGCGCAAGGCACCCGCCTTAAAGCCCTGGCGGACTTCCCGGGTAACTTGTTCGATCTGGTAGCCTTTGGCTTTGTATTCCGCTACTTTGGCAGCGACAATGTCAATGGTTTCGTCGGTGGAATCGTCGAGGATATGGATTTCGTAGCGGTCTTTGGGGTAGTCAAAGGCTGCTACGGCGTCGATCAGCTGTTCGATCACGTACATCTCATTGTAGATCGGAAGCTGGACCGTTACAAAGGGGTAACTGTCTGGTTCATCGTCCGTAAAACCGAAATGCTGAACCGGCGTATCTCCCCAGTCATGGTCGCCGGCGGCTACCGCTACTTTGACGGGAAGTTCCTGTTCTTCCATGATAAATTCAGCCGTATTGCGGCGGCCACGCTTGTAATAATACAGCAGGTTGAACTGCATTACACAATAGACGGTGATGTACAATAATGCAATTGTATAAACACCTAAAGTAAGAAAAGCTAGTGTAGTCATTCTTTTTGACTTTTACACAAACTACTGAACTACAGTAGTTTAAAGATAGTCCATAAAATTTTGTGTCCTGCCAGAATGGTGCCACGAACGGTTCCGGAAACTTTGGAAACTCCCACCCGACGGCGGTAAGTTACCGGCACTTCCGTGCAACGCAAGTGATGTTTTGCAGCTTTAACCTGCATTTCTACCGTCCAGCCAAAATCAGGGTCTTTCATGTCCAGAGCCAGGAGCTGATCCCAGCGGATGGCGCGAAAGGGGCCTAAGTCCGTAAATTGGTACTTGTAGAGCCATTGGATCAGGTTGATGGCCAGCCAGTTGCCGAAAATCTGTTGCGGCTGCATAGCTCCATTTTCCATTTTTCCCAAGGCCCGTGAGCCAATTACCAAGTCTGCGTTTTCGTGAATGATGGGTTGTACCAACAAAGGTAACTCTTCTGGATGATCGGAATGGTCTCCATCGAGGAAAACAACAATAGTAGGTTGATGATCAGCGCCCTTGCTTTTGATGTAGTCCATTCCTGCCAAGCAAGCACTCCCATACCCCGCCCGGGGTTGGTTAACTACCGTAGCACCTGCTGCTGCAGCTACGGCGGCAGTTTGGTCGGTACTGGCATTATTGCAGACAATAACTTCTCTTACCCAGTCCTTTGGTATATCTGCCAACACCAGACCAATAGATGTTTCTTCGTTGTAAGCAGGAATAATGACGTCGATGACCGGTTTCTCCAATGTTATTGCTTTATAAAAAAAAGTCCCGTATTACACTGGCGACCTGTTTTTTAGCCGATTTTAATGCGTTAATAAAAAGTTAAACGAAGGTACTGGAATTACCAGGATATTTAGCGTTCTCGCAGCTACATTATTATCATATTCCCCGGTTAGCGAAAAAAATAACAGATTTTGTAACCTTTTTTATAGCCTGCCGTATTTAGAAGCAGGAAAGAGTAGCGCCCGGCGTTGCTCAGGCACAAACAACAATAATGAGTGAAAACATAGCGGCTCACTCTCCCAAAGGAGGAGAGTGGACGCAACTGAGCGAGTGGTTGCCTATTCCTGGGGGACCCTTGCCTGGTAAATTATTTGGCGGAAAAACATTTCACTCATGAGTACGGAAAAAAAGTTTTTTGACGAAAAGCAAATGCAATTAGCGATCAAACGACTGGAGTTGTTCCTGGATCCTTTGTCCCAGCGGTTGTTGGAAGAGATCGAGCCCCAGCAGGCTATGCATTTGCCTCAATTAAGTAGCTTGCTTCGGCAATCTCCTTTTCAATTAAAAAAACAATTGGATCAATTAAAAGCAGCAGGTCTGGTATACAGCCCCAAACGGTATCCTAAAGCTTACGCAGTTAATAAGATGAAGTGTGTAAAAATATACCTTAAAGCCCGGCCACTTGCCGAAGCTATCTAAAAACAACAATTACTTACCCATTGTTTAATGTTGTTGATTAATCATTAAGGGTTGTCCGGGGATGAACGCCCGGGCAACCCTTGCTGGTTTGGTTGGTAAAGTGGGGAGCTGTGCAACTCTCCGCTTTTAAGAGCAGCTAACCTGGCCCCTTCTAATCACTTACCCGGAAAGAAATATTGCAGATGACGCCGTAGGTGGAAATCTTTCCGTCTTTTACGTGGGCCTTGATGTCCTTCACGTAAACCGAGTCGATGTTGCGCACGGTTTTGCTAACTTCGGTAACGGCCATTTGGATGGCGTCTTCAATGCCTTTTTCGGAAGAGGCGATAACTTCGATCACTTTTACGATCATAATAGTGGTTTTTTGATGTCTGATAAGATACGGCTAATCCCGTTGTGATCAAAATTTTCTACCCAGGGAATTCGCTTTCCTGTGCTGCTCACAAGAAAACCAGTTGTTGGGTCGTTCTATTTCTTGCCCCCGTTGTCGCCAGTTTTTGCCAACATTCTTTTATCTTTGTTTTTGCCGGTGGCAGCTTTGGAGCAGCTAAAGGCAGCTTTGTATAAATTGAGCACTTATCCCAAGAACTAAAGTTTGTTTGATCAGCGTGTGATCCCAAACGTCAGAACATATCCTCCCATGCGCCAAGCCTTCGTGCGCTTTTTATTGTGGTGTAGTCTCCTTGTTAGCTTTGGTTCGCCACTGCTTGCCCAGAATTGTGGGCAACGGGACACCTTGATTTTTCTGCCCAATACGGCTGGCGATTTTTCGCTTACCATCAGCGATTATGTCAACAACAACCTGGCTGACCCAGCGCAGGGCCTGTGCGCCGTGCAGGTGGGGTTTGTCCACCAGTTTGTTGAAAATTTCGAACTTTCCCTGACCTCCCCCAGCGGTCAGCAGGTCAACCTGATCGGCCCCAACAGTGACGATAACTTCGACTTCACCCTGGGCACCCAGTGGCTGGTTTCTTTCGTTGCCTGCGGCGCCGTGGCACAACCCGACAGCGCCTTTCTGGCACGCTGGGACAACACCCAGACCGAAAACTGGCAGAATTTTGGCCGCTACACGGGTAGTTATTATCCTTTTAATGGTTGCCTGGAGGATTTTAACACTGGCCCGGTCAACGGAACCTGGACTTTTAATGCGACCAACAACCCGTCCAACAATTCTGGGGCCATCACCTACGTCCGGTTGACGTTTTGCGATAGCCGGGGTGTGGCCTGCTGTTTTGCCCAGGGTGGCGAATGGCGCAACGCAAATATCGTTACCTGCACGGGCGAAGATACCCTCCTGGTCAGTCCCCGGTTGGCATTTCCCGCTGGCCGGGCCGACACCCTGCAGTATGGCTACGGATTTCTGCTGGCGCGCAATGGCGTATACGAACGCCTCGATTCTACCATCGACCTGCGCACCGCTCCGGCAGGAGTCTATGATATTTGCGGGATCTCCTACCTCCGCAGCGACCTGGACAGCCTTCCCCTGCCCGATGGCAGCCTCACCCTGGACAGTATCCGCAACAACCTGACGGGCCTGGAACCTTGGTTTTGCGCCGACCTGACGCCAGCGTGTATGCGCATAACCATTGTGGATCCACCAGCCACCACCCAACTCACCGAACGCATCTGCCGGGGAGATAGCCTGGTGATCGGAACCACGGTTTTTTTCGACACGGGCAACTTTCAGGTTACCCTCGACAACTACGCCGGCTGTGATAGCCTGGTCACGCTCAATCTTTTTGTTCAGGAAAGCCCCCGAATTACCCTCGAACAGACCATCTGCTTCGGCGATACCGTTTTTGTGGGTAATCGGCCGTATTTTACTACGGGCACCTACCAGGACACCCTGACTACGACGGAGTTGGGGTGCGACAGCCTGGTGACCCTCAACCTGGTGGTGTTGTCGCAACAGCTCAATGCCCTGACACCGGTTATCTGCGCGGGTGAAAGTTTTATGGTAGGTGACAGCGTCCTTACGACCACCGGCAGCTACCAAGTGCTGCTTACTTCCGCTGCCGGTTGTGACAGCCTGGTACAGGTAGACCTCCTGGTGCTCGATCCCCGGGCCGTGATTACGGGTGGCGGTATCCTGAGTTGCCAAAATCCGGCGTTGACCCTGGGTACACAAGATTCCAGCCCGCCGGGCGCGCTCACTTTTCGGTGGTTAAATATGGGCAATACGGAGTTGGGCAATTTGTCGACGCTGACCGTGGATACCACGGGAAGCTACATCCTGGAAGTGAGCCAAACTGTGGCGGGTGTCACTTGCCTGGCCCGGGATACCATCCAGATCGGGCGCAATTTTGACACGCCCATTGCCGATGCCGGCTTGCCGGATACCCTCAACTGTGGTGTAAATCAGCTGACCTTAGGCGGCCCCCAAACCAGCCTCGGACCTGCTTACCGGTACCGTTGGCAAACCACCAACGGGGTGTTGGGCCCCGTTGCGGATCAACCTACGATGTTAATCAATACCCCGGGCGCTTACCAATTGATCGTCCGGGATACCTTTAGCGGCTGTGCCGACACCGCGTCAGTCAACGTCGCGCTCGATCGCCAATTGCCGGCGGTCGTTACCGGGCCTGGCTTCACGATCAATTGCGCCGTCCGTGCCGATACCCTCGACGGGCGCGCAAGTCTGCTCAACGCCAGCTACTCGGCGGTCTGGACCGGACCCTGTATTCAACACCCCCCCGGGCCGGGTTGGGTAGTGGCCAATTGTCCGGGTTGGTATAACCTGACGGTGACCAACAACAACAATGCTTGCAGTGCAACAGATTCGGTGCAAGTGTTCGAAGACCTGCAACCGGCCATCGCCCGCCTGGCGATCCCCGACACCCTCACCTGTGCGCGGCTGGAAGTGGGCCTAAACGCAGCCCTTTCCACCCCGGTGGGTAACCTGGATTTCAGTTGGCGTGGGCCGGCAGCTACTACCTCAAATCAAGCAGCTATTTTAGTCGATGCGCCGGGGAATTACCAGGTAATTGCCATTCGCCAGGATAACTTTTGCCGGGATACGGCAGCGGTTGTAGTGGCGCAGGATACGCTCGCGCCGCTGGCGGTTGCCAGCGCTGGCGGGGTCCTCAATTGTTACGAAGCGACCAGGGTCGTTGGTGGTGGCAATACGGTTACCGGCCCGCAGTACACTTACCAATGGTATACCGGTGCTGCCCCCATCAGCGGAGCCACGGCTGATACCCTGGTGGTGACCACCACCGGCAATTACGTGTTGGAGGTGTTGGACAATAACAATGGTTGCACCAGTCGCGATTCCGTAGCCATCACCGAAGATTTTCTGACGCCGGAGGAAGTGGAAGCCGGCCCCGGGCAGGTGCTCAACTGCGCGGGTGACATCGTTCAGCTCACGCCAGACAGCACCGTTTTTAGTCGCCAGGTCAGTTGGTTGTGGTCGGGGCCCTGTGTCGTGCCGACCCCTGACGAGTGGGTGCTTAATACCGATTGCGCGGGGCTTTATACCCTCACCGTCACCAACCTCGACAATGGCTGCCAGGGCGCAGATACAACCCGGGTTTCGCTCTCCAATAATTTCAGTATTGCCCAATTGCCCGACACCGTCTATCTATCGTGCAGTACGGGTACTGCTGTGCTCACGACTACGGGAACCATCGGTAGTGTCTCTCAGTGGTTCCTGAATGATGTCCTGATCAGTCTGCCCAACAACGACCCCGAGGTAGCAGAGACCGGTGTCTACCAGTTGGTGGTCAGCGATTTTAACCGAATCTGTACCGATACGGCCACTGCGGTCGTTTTGCGGGATTGCAGGGTAGTCGCGATGATTGATCCGCCGGCTGCTATTACCTGTCGCGACCAATCTACCGTGCTTAACGGGTCCAATAGCCTGTTTGGCGATACGCCTACCTACGCCTGGACGGGTCCCGCTGCCGGTTGTATTATTACTGATACGACGGCTGCCCAGGTAGAAGTCGTTTGTCCGGGCCTTTACCAATTGGTTGTTGCCCAGAACCTCTTCGGGCTGCGGGATACTGCTTCGGTGTGGGTTACCCTGGATACCCTTTCGCCGATCATCGGTACCACCGGCAACCAGGTGATTACCTGCCGGGATACCATAGCTACCCTCAGCGGCATGGTCGCTGGCGATCCGAATGATTACACTTTTGCCTGGACGAGCTTTGTCAGCAACGACACCCTTTCTTTGTTGCCGACGGTCAGTACCCAAACGGCCGGAACCTATTCGTGGCAGGTCGAGGGTGTGGATAACGGTTGCCGTACGTCCTCCATTGTGCAGGTGACCCGCAATACCAGTCCACCCGCCATTGCCTTTGGCAGCAATGTCTTCCCCTGTATGGCGGCGGAGTTCAACCTGCGGGCTTTTGTGAACCCCATGGCGGGCAATTATTCCTACCAGTGGTCCGGGCCCGGAATTTTGGCCGCTGCCGATAGCCTGCAAACGCTGGTTAATGCGCTGGGAACCTACCTTTTTTCGGTCAACGACCTGGGCAGCGGCTGTTCGGCTACCGATTCGGTGACGGTCGTGGAGCAAGTCTGTGTCCCTTGCCTGGAATTATTGCCTTTTGACAGCCTGGACTGTGCGACTGCCGAGGTCTTGCTCGCGGCCACTTTCTGTCTGCCTTGTGATGGCTGCACCTTGCAATGGTCGGATGCCAACGGGCCGATCCCGGCTGCCAACAACCTCGGGCTTCTCGTTAATACACCAGGTATTTATACCCTCCTGGCTACGGATACCCTCGGGTTTAGCAATACCCTGACGGCGGAGGTGGTCCAGCTGCTCGAACCACCTGCCCTCGATTTGGGGCCGGATCGGCTGCTCACTTGTGACAGCACCACCCTGACGCTTCTGAACCTGGCCAATAGCAGCGATAGCCTTGTGGTTGCTACCTGGCAGCGGTTAGGTGCCGGTGCGTTGCCCCCCTCTGGCGCTGGTTTGGTGGTGGACGAACCGGGGGATTACGTGCTCACGCTCACCAATAGCCGGACGGCCTGCAGTGCTTCGGATACGATCCGCATTGGCATCAACCAAACCGCGCCAGTGGCCGAGGCGGGCGCCACCACCCAGCTCAACTGTGGTAGTGCGGTGGTGGCTTTGGATGGTACCGGTTCCACCCTGGCTGGCGTGCAGTACCAGTGGCAAGGTCCGGCAGCCAACTGCCTGACCGGAGCTACGACCCTCAACCCGCTGGTTTCGTGCCCGGGTAGGTATACCCTTACCGTGCGGAGTAGCAGCAATGGTTGTGCGGCCCAGGATACCGTCCGGGTGACGCAGGACGAGGCCCTGCCCGTACTCGTGCCGCTGCCGGATACCCTGCTTACCTGTGCTGCGCCGGCCATCGATCTGCGGGCTGCTTTGCCAGCAACAGGAAATTTTGATTTTCGCTGGTGCCCCGTCAACGCCCAGGGCGAAGATGTCTCGAATTTGTGCAGCTTCAACCTGAACCTGCTGGTGAATACGCCGGGTCGGTACCGGTTTAGCGCAACGAATACCAGTACGGGCTGTGCCAATAGCTTTATCGTCGCAGTGGGGCTGGATACCCTGCCACCCAGTGTGGATGCCGGACAGACCGACACGCTGTTCTGTAACCTTGCCAGTTTGGTTTTAAATGGCACGGCAGCGGTGAATACCACGCCCAGTTGGGTGGCCGTACCACCGGCTCCCATCCAGGATTCCCTCAGCCTCAACCCTACCATTACGGCGGCGGGCTGGTATTTTCTGGCGGTTACCAGTGGGGTGAACGGCTGCCGGGCTACGGACAGCGTATTTGTCGCCCAGGATGCGGCTATGCCTACGCTCACTGCCGGCCCTGATACCGTCCTCAATTGTTTTAATCCACAACTGAGGTTGCGGGCTACCGGCACCACCACCAGTGGCAGCGCCAGCTGGCGTTGGACCACCACCAATGGCCTCCTCGTCGGGGGAGCCACTACGCCCACACCGATCGTGGCAGCACCAGGTACGTACCTCGTCAACCTGGAAGACCCCTTGAGCGGTTGTCAAATAACAGATTCCCTGGTCGTCACCCAGGACAATGGGCTACCGACCGCCAGTATTGCTGCTGCCGATCCCTTGCTGCTGACCTGTGCCCGCGATACGTTGCTGCTGGTTGCTACCGCTTCGGTAAGCAGTACCGGTGGCGGGTTGAATTACCAGTGGCGGGCATTGGCGGGGCAACTGTTTCCCCTGCTCACGGCTCCCCAGGTGTTCACGGATCGGCCGGGGAATTACCAACTTATTGTCCAGGATCAGGGCAATGGCTGCCGCGATACGGTCAGCTTTTCCGTAGCCGCCAATTTTGTCGCACCTGCCCTTGAGCTGGCTCCTGCTCAGCCACTGACCTGTAGTGAAACGAGTACGGTACTGGCGCCGTTGGTACCCGCTACTGCCTCAGGTTTTGATTTGCGGTGGACCACCGCAACCGGGGAAATCATCTCTACCGGATTAACGGCCACCGCCAGTGCCCCGGGCCTGTACTTGCTGCGACTGACGGACCAGGCCAATGGGTGTAGCAGCCAGGCGGCGGTGCTGGTGACCGAGGAGGTGGGCCGGCCGGCCGTACGTATTGCACCGCCTTTGACGATCAACTGTGCCAGGGCCAGCGTTACGTTGGACGGCTCGGGCTCGGCGCAGGGGGCTACCTATATTTACCAATGGTCGGGCAGCGACGGGGGGCAACTCCTGGGCAATGGGAACGGGCTGACGGACGTTGCTGGCACCGGCGGGACTTACGTACTCAGCGTGCGCGATACCGTCAACGGTTGTGTCGGGTTGGATAGCGTGGTCGTGACCGCCACCGGAATACCCATTACGGCGGTTAGCATCGAGGTGGCTTCACCCGCTTGTTTTGGCGACCTGCTGGGCAGCATCAGCCTGGAAGGGGTGACGGGTGGCACCCCGCCCTATACTTATAGCATCAACGGCGTGCCGTTCGAAAATCTTTCTTTCTTCGAGGACTTGCCTACGGGAGATTACCAATTGGAGGTGAAGGGTGCCGAAGGCTGTCGGTGGTCGGAAACCGTGACGTTGTTGCCGGCCACGCCGTTGGAGGTGGAGTTGGGCCCCGACGTATTCGTAACGCAAGGTGACAGTGTGCGACTGAAGCCGCAGACCAACGTGCCGGTGGACAGCTTCCGCTGGAATGCGCCGGGGTTGATCCCCGCGAACGCCGGACCCCAGCCGGTGGTTTTGCCCCAGGAGACCCAGTTTGTGGTACTCACGGTGGTTGATGCGAATGGCTGCCGCGCCAGCGATACCCTCCGGCTATTTGTGGACAAACGACTGCCGGTGTATGTGCCTACCGCGTTTGCGCCGTACGGTGGCGGCCCAAACAGCCGGTTTACGATTTTTGGCAACCAGGACGTGCTGCTCATCCGGCATTTGCGCATCTTCAATCGCTGGGGTGGCCTGGTCTTCGACCGCGAAAACTTCCCCCCCAATGATCCCGCCCTCGGCTGGGACGGCTATCTGTCGGGCGAAGAGCTCAACGCCGGGGTGTTCATCTACGCGGCCGAGATCCTGTTCCTCGATGGTCGGGTAGAACGGCTGACGGGGGATGTGGTGCTGATACGGTAAGTAGGGGTGGGGGCGTATGCTTACGGCCGTGCATACCCCAAACGCGCCGCCAGTTCATTGTTGAAATACGTATCCAACCCTGCTACCGTCATGGTCTGTAGCTCCTGGTGTTCGACGTGGCCCGTGCTGGCGATGTATTCGTCGGGCACAAAGATTTCAATAATTTTTCCCACCAAGAATAAGGTATCGTTGGCTTTGATGTGGTGTTCTTCCACGAGTTCCAGTCCGATGCGGATCGGGCTTTCCGCCACGTAAGGAGCCTTGAGCAATTCGCTGTAGAGCGGGGTGAGCCCGGTGGCCGCAAACTCCGACGTTTCGAGGGGGTAGTTGGCCGACGTTTGGTGGGCTTTTTCCAGGATGCCCGGATGAACCGTATTGAGGGTAAAGTGTCCGCCCTGGGCTTTCAGGTGGTGATACGTATGCCGGGGTACCGTCAGCGGCCGCAAGACAAAACCGAGGAGCGGCGGGCCCGCGCCCAGGTGAACTACCGAGCTGAAAACTCCCAGGTTTTCCACACCCCGGTGGCTCTTGGTTCCGATCAGGTGCAGGCCGCGCGGCCCCGGGAGGGTGTTGAATAAATTGCGTCGGTAAAAGCGCTCTAGTGCAGCAAAATCAGCCGTTTGCAGGTGCATAGGATTTGAATGGTTGGTTGAAAGATGAGTACATAAGTTCGGACAAGGTAAAATTGTTCAATCGCCTTTCCGTTACTTTATTCGTTTTACGACAAAATAGTACCTTTGTCGAGGTTCAAAAAGACGGGATACCATTCGCCAATCAGTTGACCAGGTCTATGAAAAAAGTTGTGTTCACTACACTTATTGCGTTAGCTGCCTGGCAGCTCAGCGCCCAGGATGCCTTGGAAACTGCCCGTTTGCTGAGCCGCGAGGCGCGCTTTGCGGCTTCGACCGAGTTGTTGACCACTTTTATCCAGAATAACCCCCAGCGCAAATACGATATCGGCCGGGCCTTGCTGCTGCAGAGCCAGAATTTGCTGCACCTGAAGGAGTTGGCCGCTGCCCGGGAGACCAACGGCAAGTCGATCAACCTGCGCATGCAACTCCGTTCCGGCGACCTGGCGGAGAATTTCCTGCAGGAAGCAGCGATCAGCCTGGCTGCCGGAAAACCCAGCGACGCATTGGTTGCCGCGCAGCAGGGTATGGAGATGCTCATTGAGGATCCCCTGCTGTACGCCCAACTCAACTACTACGCCGCCAAAGCGCTGATCGTGATGGGGCGCTTCGCCGAGGGTAACCGCTACTACCAAACAGCTACCGAAGTACTGGCTATTGAGGTGGGCGAGCAGGATCCCATCTTTGGTCAGTTGCTCTTCGAAGGGGGCCGCCTGTTCGACGAACAGCGGGAGTACCGCGCCGCTTTCCAACAGTATGCCCGTGCTTATTACATCCTCCGCGATCCGGTGGCCCGCACCAAAGCGCTGCTCTGGGCCTGGCACAGCGACCAATTGGCTAAGCGTTCATTCGGCACTAAACGTTAAGGTGGTGTTGAAAACGGGTCGAAGGGTTGCTGGCATTCATCGAAAGATTGCGGTGGAGGAGCGGAACAGCTGAATGTTCAATAAAAAAAAAAGGACACCGGTCTGTAATATTTTGGTAGTGGCACCCACTAATGGGTTCGAGAACCAGTCTAACAACTAAAGGAATTGCATGGATAACTTAATTGAAGCCCGCGGGCTCAGTAAAAATTTTGGCGACTTCCGGGCCGTCAATAAGGTTTCTTTTACCGTTGCGCCGGGGGAGATTTTCGGGTTGCTGGGCCCCAATGGTGCGGGTAAAACCACGACCTTGCGCATGTTGTCGGGCCTGTTGAAACCCACCGAAGGAGAAGCCATGATGAATGGGTTTTCGATGCAGCACCAACAGATGGATGCCCGCCGGTCACTGGGATTCCTGACTGGCGAAATGGACTTGTACCGGCGGCTGACCCCGCGGGAAGTCCTCCTGTACTTCGGCCAGTTGTACGAAACGCCGCCCGCCGAATTGCATCAGCGCGTAGAACGCCTGATCGATGCTTTCGGGATTACGCCCTTTGCCAACCGCTACTGCGAACAATTGTCGACGGGCCAGAAACAGCGGGTATCGATTGCCCGCACCCTGGTGCACGATCCGCGCGTGGTGGTGCTGGATGAACCCACTACCGGATTGGACATCATGGCCTCCGAGTTTATCCTGCAGTTTATCCGTAAGATGGCTAAGGAAGAAAGCAAAGCGCTGATTTTTTCTACCCACAACCTCACCGAGGTGGAGCGCCTGTGCGACCGTATCGCCATCGTTCACCAGGGCGACCTGGTCTATCTGGGCGACCTGGATGGCATCAAAAACCAAACGAGCACGGACACCCTGGCGCAGGCTTTCTTTGAGCTGGTCAAGGACGACGTGGCCGTGCCGGGCTAAGGGCTGGCGTAGCAAACCTTTTTAACTTCAATCGCTTATCGTTCAGGCTTGCGGAATAGCACAAAAACTTGCGCAAGCTGAACCCATTACCACCAAACTACACCTCCACATGAGACGTCATATTATCGCCACCATTTTTAAAAAAGAGATGAGGGAAGTCCTGCGCGACAAACGCATGCTGTACCTGATCATTCTGTTGCCCTTCTTTTTATACCCCGTATTGTTTACGCTCATTGGCAGCATCGGCGCCAACCAGCAAGAGAAGCTGACCAACGAAAAAGTTACCGTTTGGCTATCGCCGACGGCCGAAGGCACGCCGATTCAGGCGTTGCTCATCCAGGATTCGAGCCTGCGGGTAGTGACAAAAACCTTCGTCAGGGAAGACCTGGATTCTTTGAAAAAGACCATGGGCGTTCTCCTGCCAGCCGATTACGAGCAACGGCTGGCCGCCGGGCAGTCGGCCGAGGTAACCATCCTGGCCGACCAGTCGCAGGATGTGCTGGATATGCGGGCCAACATCCTCGCCCGGCAGTTGGCTGCCGTCGGGGACCAGGTGCTGAGCCAGCGGTTAACTGACCAGGGCCTCAGCCCCGGTTTTGTTACGCCCATCGTAGTCACTAACGTGGACCTCTCGCCCCAGGATACGGGTGGCCGAATCATGGCTTCTTTTCTGCCGATGATGATCCTGCTGTTCATCTTTATTGGCTGCATCTACATCGCCATTGATATCACCGCTGGCGAAAAGGAGCGGCGCACCCTGCAAACCCTCTTTACCACGCCTGCTGCGACGGGTGAGATCATTGCCGGAAAATTTCTGGCGGTCGCTGCCGTAGGGATTGTGAGCGCCACCATGAACATCCTGAGCCTGGTAGTGGCCATGAATATTCAGGTCTACCTCTTGGGTGGCGAAAATACGAGCTTCAGCCTCCAGCTGACCCCCGAAGCCTGGGTTTGGCTGGTGATTTTGGTGCTGCTGGCGACCCTGTTTTTGGGTGCGCTGAGCCTGGCGGTGGTGTTGCTCGCCAATTCGTACAAAGAAGCCCAAAGCTACGTCAGCCCGCTGATGATGATCGTACTGGTACCGGCTATGATGTCCAGTATGCCGGGGGTGGAGCTCAATTATCAAACCGCGTTGGTTCCCGTTTTCAACGTGGCGTTGTCGATTGTCACCCTGCTCAAAGGGAACTTTGATCCCGTACTGTTGGGGGTTGTCGCGGGTGCCAGCCTGGTGTACGGTATCTTAGCCCTTTTCCTGGCCAGCCTCACCTTTGGCAACGAAAATGTCATTACCGGAGAGAAGGTGAATTTCAAAATGTTGTTTAAGCGTTAGCCGCGCTTCACGTATTTGATCGACAGGGAATTCACACAGTGGCGAGTATTTTTGGCTGTCAGGCGTTCGCCTTCGAAGACGTGGCCCAGGTGGCCGCCACAATTGGCGCAGACGATTTCGGTACGCTGGCCGTCGGCATCGCGGATGCGGCGCACGGTGTCGGGAAGCTCGTCATCGAAGCTGGGCCAGCCACAGCCGGAGTCGAACTTGTCGTTGGAGTCGTACAACGGCGCTTCGCAACGGCGGCAAACGAAGACCCCGTCGGCTTTGAAGCTGTTGTATTCACCCGTAAATGGCCGCTCGGTACCTTTGTTGGCGATGACGTATTCTTCCTCCGGGGTGAGCTTATTCCATTCCGCTTTGCTTTTCATGGTCTCGTTGATTTTGCTTTAATTTTTTTGCTGGCCAGGTGTTGAAGCTAAAACTTGCCCGGCAGATTTCATCAACTCAAACAAGCGGAAGGGAAAAAAGATTTGTAACCCCATTCCAACCCTTGGGCGGTTCACGTGTTCTTTTTTTGTAGCTTTCGTTATTCCTTTCAAGAACACCGTGTCCATTCATGAAAACCATCGACAAAACGCCCGATCTCATCGGTCTGCTGAAGCAGATTGACTCTTTACAGGGCTTACCCGAATCTGCTTACCAGTGGCTAATTGACAAAAGCGAATTCGTCAGCTACGAGACTGGCGAAGAAGTATTCTACGTAGGTATGCCCGTAGATCATATGCAGATACTGGTGAGTGGTGCTTTCCGGGTCAAGATTAAACACGGCGATAATTTTCGCGACCTCGGGATTATGGAAGCACCGGCCATTACGGGGTTACTTCCTTTCTCGCGCATGAAGGAGACCCGGGGGATCGGCACCGCGCTGGAACCCATCAGGGTGCTGCAATTGCACCGGGACTGTTTTACCGAAATGGTCAATGTCAGCTATCCCATGGTGCAGGGACTGGTGGGGGCGATGTCCAACCGGATCCGGGATTTTACCCAGACGCAGTTTCAGAACGAAAAACTGATGAGCCTCGGCAAGCTGTCGGCCGGCCTGGCGCACGAACTGAACAACCCGGCCTCGGCGATTGTCCGGAGCGTGGAGGAATTGTACGCCCAGGTTCACCATACGCCCGAACAATTCAAGGAGGTAATCACGATGAAGATCACCCCTGCGCAAACGGACGCGGTCAACGCGGTTATTTTTAAAAAGCTAACTCAGCTGGGGCGTTTTGACAACCTTTCGCTCCTGGAGCAGGAAAGCCGCAAGGACGACCTGATCGATTGGCTGGAAGACCACGGCATTGACGAAGCCGAGAACCTGGCCGATACGTTTGCCGAATTTGATTTTACGGAAAACGACCTGGAAGAGATCGCCAGCCATCTCGTGGCGGAATCACTGGGCGCGGTATTGCGTTGGACGCAACGGGTGCTGAGCATGGAAAAAATTGTGAGCGAGATCAAAGAAGCGTCCGCCAGGATTGCCGGCCTGGTGGCTTCCATCAAGTCGTACACCCACATGGACCAGGCCACCAATGCCCAGACCATGGACTTGCACGAGGGGCTCAAGAGTACCATCCTGATGCTGAAGCACAAAATAAAATCGAAACAAATAACGCTGGAAAAAGAACTGGCCACCGACCTGCCTCCCGTAGAAATATTTCCTGGGGAGCTGAACCAGGTCTGGACCAATATCATCGATAATGCCATCGATGCCTTGCCCGCGTCCGGCGGCAGGTTGCACCTGTGTACCCACCGCGTTCACGATACGGTCATCACGGAAATCACCGACAATGGCCACGGTATTCCGGAAGAGGTGATCACCCAGATTTTCGACCCCTTCTACACCACCAAAGGCGTGGGGGAAGGCACTGGTCTGGGGCTGGAAGTTTCGCGTCGGATTATTGAAAAGCACCACGGCGCCATTGAAGTCACCTCGGTACCAGGAAAGACGACGTTCTCCATCTGTTTACCGCTTAAACAACCTACTACCAAATAATGGCGACTACCAAGCAACCCATCATACTATCCGTTGATGACGACCCGCAGGTACTGCGATCGATCAAACGCGATTTGCGCAACCAATACCGCCAGGATTACCGCATTATCAGCACCGAGTCGGCGTTGCAAGCCCTGGAGGCTTTGGCCGAGCTGAAAAAGAACGGCGAAGAGGTTGCTCTTTTTCTATCCGACCAGCGCATGCCTGAAATGCTGGGCGTCGACTTTCTGGAGCAGGCCAAAGCGATCTTTCCCGCCGCCAAGCGGGTGCTGCTGACGGCTTATTCGGACACCAATGCGGCGATCCGGGCCATCAACGACGTGCAGCTCGACTACTACCTCGTTAAACCCTGGGATCCGCCTGCCGAGCGGCTCTACCCCGTGCTGGACGACCTGCTGGGAGATTGGCAAAACGCCTACGTGGCGCCCTATACCGGCGTGCGCGTCATTGGCCACCAGTACGCACCCCAGTCACACGCGATCAAAGACTTTCTGTCGGGACAGTTATTGTCCTATCAATGGCTGGACGTAGCCACCAACATGAAAGCTTCGGAAGTGATGATGGAATTCCAGAAATCGGGCAAAGACCTGCCGCTGGTGGTGCTGGAAGATGGTACCGCGCTGAGCAACCCCACGGTAACCGAACTGGCCCAGTCGATGGGCATGCAGACCAACGCCAGCTCTGAGCTTTACGACGTAGTCATCATTGGTGCGGGGCCAGCGGGCCTGGCGGCGGCGGTTTACGGTGGATCCGAAGGGTTGAAGACCCTGCTCATCGAACGGCGCGCACCCGGCGGACAGGCGGGTACCAGCTCGCGGATCGAGAATTACCTGGGCTTTCCCAGCGGCCTGAGCGGTTCCGACCTGGCGCGGCGCGCGATCACCCAGGCGATTCGTTTTGGGGTGGAATTTCTTTCCCCACAAATGGTGGAAGAAATTACGGTGGAAGGTAACTACAAGCAATTGCGGTTGTCTGATGGCAAAACCATTATTGCCAAGAGTGTGGTGCTCTCTACCGGTGTCGACTACCGCCGCCTGCCCGCCGAAGGCGCCGATCGCTTTAGTGGTGCGGGGGTCTACTACGGGGCAGCCATCACCGAAGCAGCTTCTTGTCGCAACAAACAGGTATACCTCGTTGGTGGTGGAAATTCTGCGGGCCAGGGCGCCGTGTACTTGTCTAAATATGCGGACAAAGTAACCATTGTTATCCGGCGGGCAGACCTGACCTCGTCCATGTCGCACTACCTGATCGAGCAAATCGAGCAAATTCCCAATATTGAGGTGCTTGGCCATACCGAAGTCATTCAGGCCTGTGGCGATGATCACCTCGAATCCCTCGTACTGACCAACGTGAAAACCGGGGCCAACCAGGAAGTCGCAGCCGATGCACTCTTTGTCTTTATCGGTGCCAAACCGGCTACCGAATGGATGCCGGACAACATCTTGCTCGACAACAAAGGCTACCTGCTCACCGGCCGCGACTTGCGGATGCGGGCAGATTACAAGGGATTTTGGCACAAAGACCGCGAACCCCTCTTGCTGGAAACCTGCCAACCTGGTATCTTCGCCGCCGGCGACGTCAGGTCGGGTGCGATGAACCGGGTCGCGTCGGCCGTTGGCGAGGGTGCCATGGCGATCAAATTTGTCCACGAATACCTGGCGGAGATATAGGGTGTGCCCCCCACCGGGTGCTGTTTTCAAAAAGAGAAATTATGATTTTATACAAAACCAACCAAAACTGGCTCGGCGACGTGAGCCATCTGTTCAAGAGTTGGACCATGGTCCGTATCCTGCGGGCCGTTGGGGCGATGGGGGTTTACGCACTGGTCGTTTGTGTGGGTTTGGAACAGCTGGGCATCACGGAACACATCATGCTCAATACCAGCATCTTCTCCTTACTGGGGGTGATCCTGAGTATTTTGCTCGTTTTCCGGACCAATTCGGCCTACGACCGCTGGTGGGAAGGCCGCAAACAATGGGGGGCTTTGGTCAACAACACCCGTAACCTGGCCATCTACGTCGACAGCATGTTTCCCGCTGCCGACAAGGATAGCCGCCACTGGATGGCCACCCACATCAGCAATTTTTGCCTGGCCCTGGTGGAGCATTTGCGCAGTGGAACGGACCTGGATAAACTTGTTTTCCTGCCTCCCGCGGAACGGGCGATCTACGAGCAGAAAGACCACGTGCCCAATTTTATTGCCCAGCAGATTTTTCGCAAAATTGCGGCTGCCCACCGCCAGGGAGACATCAATGAGGGAGACTACATCAATATCAAAGCCCAGCACCAGTCGCTGTTGGACATTCTCGGCGCCTGTGAGCGGATCAAAAAGACGCCTATCCCTTTCTCCTACGCCGTTTACCTCAAGATATTCATCACCGCTTACGCCATTTTACTGCCTTTTGCGCTGGTGACTTCTTTTTTTATGGCTTCGGTGCCGTTGTCCATGTTTATCCTGTTTGCGTTGCTGGGTGTGGAGCTCCTGGGCGAAGAAATTGAGGATCCCTTTGGGCTGGACTGCAATGACCTCCCTACCGGTGACATCGCCCACACCATCAAGAAAAATATTTTTGAAATACTGGAAGACCGCAAACCGGTAGATAGTCGGGAGCGGGAACTTTACGAAAAGGTCTTTTAGTTCGGGTAATACAACCTAAGTGCCCTGGGGCTGCGGGGTGGGAGAATGGCCAGCCCCTGCCTGGTTACTCATCAGCAGCAATTTTTCGTCGTTATCAGGTGTAGAAAAGGGCCCAACGATTTGCAAGCCGATTTTTTGGAGGAGCTGGATCGACCGCTCATTATCCAGGGTCGTGAAAGCCAGTACCGTCGGGATTTTCCATACTTCGGTAGCATGAGCCAGCATGGCCCGGGCCGATTCCAGCGCATATCCCTGGCCGGTAAAAGCGGGTAAAAAAGCAAAGCCAATATCGGGGTCATTGAGGTAGGGCCGTTGCACAACGCCACACATCCCGATCGGTGTACCCGACGAGCGGAGTTCGCAGCAGTAGAATCCAAAGCCGAATTTTTCGTAGTTGGGGATAATCCGATCCTTTAGGTACCAGTGGGCGTCTTGCTCGGTGTAGACGCCGCGGTCGCCGATGTACCGCAGCCACCCCGGCGTATTCAGGAGTTCCTGGATGAAAAGGGTATCGGTGAGTTGAAAAGGTCGGAGCAGCAGGCGTTCAGTTGGAAGCATTTTTGGCAGAGTAGTAAAAATCCCCCGCAAAGGCAGGCTCTGCGGAGGATTTTTGGCAAAAAACTTAAGGTAATATCAGTCGATGCCGTGTTGGCTAACAGTAGCGATCAAAAGCCATTGCCAGGTTCTGGGCGATAATTTCTGCCGAGCGGCCCTCAATGTGGTGCCGTTCCAGGAAGTGAACCAGTTTGCCGTCTTTGAACAGGGCAATAGCTGGTGAAGAAGGGGGATAGGGGAGGAGGTACTCCCGGGCCCGTTCTACGGCAGCGCCGTCTACGCCGGCAAAGACCGTGACCAGGTGATCGGGCTTTTTGGCGTGCTGGGCAGCCATTTTAGCACCCGGACGGGCATTGGCTGCTGCGCAACCACATACCGAATTCACTACCAGCAAAGTAGTTCCTTCCTGCTTGCCCAGTACTTCATCAACTGCTTCGGCTGTGGCCAAGCCTTCGAACCCAAAGCTCGTTAGGTCCTTGGACATCGGTATTGTTAATTCTGCTGGATACATATCGATAATAAAATTTTATGAAGAGGTAAATTTAGTATTGTCAAAGACTTTTGGATAAAAAACCAGCACTAATTTGCAACATTTTCTGGCTTAACCAGTATCATTGCTGTATCGGAACTACCCTCGGCAGTTATTCGCACTGCCGCCTTTGATACTACAAATATACATGCCTTTTAGTTTAAGCGCATGTTGGGATTTTATCCGTTGGCCGGCAAATGGCCATTTTGGGAACCTCACTTTGCTGTTTTTTTCAAAACTGTCGTGTATTTATGAATTATTCTTTTCCCATCGCCCCGCATTGGCTAGTGCTGGCTTTTTTAGGAGGTTTGTTTGTGGTTGTCAGTTGTACTTCGGATCAGCTGCCCGCACCTGTGACCGCTAATTGCGCCACGGAATCACCAACGTACACCATCGAAATTGCGCCCATTATCGACGAGAGCTGCGCCTACAGTGGCTGCCACCTGGACAGTTCGCCCGGAAGGTTCAATTCCTACAGTGGCTTGTTGCCTTATTTGCAAAGTAATTCTTTTCGGCAAAGGGTCATTATTAGTCGGACCAATGCGATCATTGGCATGCCACCGGACAATGCGCCCGCTGGCCGTCCCAAAGATTTAACAGAAGAACAACTGAACCTCGTGGAATGCTGGTTGGATGCCGGCTTCCCGGAATAACTGCCGCTCGCTGAGCCTATTACCAAGCACATAGAACAAGTATGGCCACCATGAAAATGTACCTTAGTTTTTTGATCATCCTCATCGCTGGCAATTGCGGGTGGGGGCAGGATTTTGTTTACCGCACGTTTAAAGATACCCGCGTGGTGAATATCCACTCACCCGAAACCTTGCCCAAGGGGCGCATGGATGTTCGCATCAGTCATCGCTTTGGAGATATCGCCGGCGATAACGGTGGATTTGCTACTTTTTACGGACTAGAAGCGGCTACCGATGTCAGCATCGGGGCCGAATATGGTTTTTCTGATGTTTTTACGGCAGGAATTTACCGGACGAAGGGTGCCGGGGTGTCGGTAGAAGGCTTTCCGGGCTTGCGGCAATTGGTCAACGTACTGGGCAAGCTGCGGCTGACCCGCCAGGAAAAAGGGGGTGGTTCGCCAATTTCTGTCACCCTCATGGGGCTGGCGACCATGTCGACCCAGAAAAAGCTGGAAGATATCGGCAACGAAAGTTCCATCGCCAGTTTTCCGGCGTTCAACCACCGCTTTGCTTTCCACGGGCAGCTCATTTTAGCGCACAAGTTCAGCGACGGCTTCTCGTTGCAACTGAGCCCTGGTTACACGCACCGGAACCTGGTTCCGTTCGAGGATCGGAATGGCCTCTACAGCCTCAGCGCAGGCACGCGTATCCAGCTCAACCGCACCCTGGGTCTGGTGGCTGATGCGGCTTTCCCGCTGGCGGCATCGCGCAACCCCGCCAGTGGCTACCATCCGGCTATCGGCGTAGGGTTGGAGATCGAAACCGGGGGGCACGTCTTCCAGGTCAACTTCACCAATGCTACGGCGCTGATGGAGACGGATTTCTTACCTTACACGACTTCGGACTGGCTCGACGGTGAGTTCCGGATTGGTTTCACGATTTCCCGTTGGTTTAATTTGTAAGGAACGGAAGAACATCGATTGCTTAATTTCCGTCAAATTACTTGTAGCCTTATGCAAAAATTGCTGTTTTCAACTGTTCTCCTGGTAGCCATCGGCTTGCTGGCCGCTTTTCAACCCCAGGCAACCACCCTGGCGCTGACGGACGAGACGCCGGTGGCCCAGGTGCTCCTGGAATTGGGCGCCGAACCCGCTGCCCACCAGGTAGACCTGACGGTGGAAGACGTATCCGTCGAAGCTGGCCGCCGCCTGGTGCTGGAAGGGGTAACCGGCGATCCGCTGGGTGGCAACACCCTGCGCCAGAGCAAGCACTTCGTGTGTACTTCCTGCCACAACGTGGTCAAAGAAGACGCCGACCTGCGCTATGCCGACCCGGACGCCCGCTTGGCCTACGTGGTGAAAAATGGCCTGCCGCTGCTGCCGGGAACGACCCTCTACGGGGTGGTAAACCGCAAGACCTTCTACAATGGTGATTACGAAAAAAAATACGGTGACCTCGTGCGCCCTGCCCGCCAGAATTTGCGCGAAGCCATTGCCCTGTGTGCAACGGAATGCGCCCAGGGGCGTCCACTGGCCGATTGGGAGATGGAGTCGATTCTGTCCTATCTTTGGACCATCGACCTGAAAATGGGGGACCTGAACCTGCCTGCAAGTAGCCTTTCAGTGGTGCAGGCTGGCCTATCCGGTACGGGCGACCGCCAGCAAGCAGCTGATTTGCTGCAATCCTATTTTCTGGACCATTCGCCTGCTCATTTCCTAACCCCACCGCCTAACCGGGAAACCGGCTACGGCCTCGTCGGGGTGCCTGCCAATGGCCAGCTAGTTTACGAAGCCAGCTGCCTGCACTGCCACGGCGAACGCCGCTATTCCTTTTTCAACCTGGACAACAGCAAGTTTACCCTCGAATTCCTGGAAAAACATTTCCCCCTCTACACCCGCTACTCCACTTACCAGGTGGTGCGTTACGGTACCAGCCCGCTGGCGGGCAAGCGGGCCTACATGCCCCACTATACCCAGGAGCGGATGAGCAACCAACAGGTAGAAGACCTGCGGGCCTACGTGACGCAACAGTCGCAATAAGGAAGGAGCGCCGCCCGGCACAATCTTCCCCAACTTTTCTATCTTTGCGCTTTGCTTTAAATAAGTAGGTGCAAGCTGTAAGAATAGGCTATTGTTCCCTACTAACATTGCGAACAAAAAATATACCACATGTCCTGGTTTGCCTGGTTGTTGATTATTAGTTACGTACTGTTGAGTGCGAGTTTGTATAAAATCTTCGAAAAAGCGGGCGAACCGGCCTGGAAAGGCCTTGTTCCGGGGCTCAATTTTGTGGTCTGGTGCAAGCTGATCGGCCGCTCTGGCTGGTGGGCTGCCTGGCTGCTGGTCCCGATCGTCAACGTGTTCATCTACGCTGGCATGGCGGTCGACCTGGTGCGTTCCTTCGGGAAATACCGTTTTCTGGACAGCTTTATCGCAGTGGTCTTTACCCCTTTTTATTTGCTTTTTTTGGGTACCGCTCCGGCAGAAAAATACCTCGGCCCTACTATTCCTGCCGAGGAAGCCTATGCCGCTCAGTTGGTTGCTGCCCAAAAGTCGGGCAGCAAGCGCCAGCTGGAAAAGCTGGAAAAAGAGAACCCTTACCGGAAAGGACCCGTGCGGGAGTGGTCAGAGGCCATTATTTTTGCCGTTTTTGCGGCGGCCCTGATTCGCTTGTTTCTCATCGAAGCTTACGTCATTCCGACCTCCTCGATGGAAGGTTCCTTGCTCGTGGGTGATTTTCTGTTCGTGAGCAAAGCCCACTACGGCATTCGCACGCCGAAGACGGTGGCGATGATTCCGCTGTTGCACAATACCATCCCTAAGCTGGGTACGGAGTCTTACCTGAAAGAACCCAGCCTCAAGTCGGTACGGCTGCCGGCCTTCGAAAAAATCCAACACAATTCTCCCGTGGTATTCAACCTGCCCGCGGGTGACAGTGTCTACATCTTCCCCGACCGGACCTGGACGGTCGACGATGTGCGCTACGGCATGGTACGCGATGCCAACCCCCGTTACGATCAGCTGATCAAAGCGGGCGGTAAAGCCCTCGTTACCCGGCCCCTCGATAAGCGTGACCACTACATCAAGCGCTGCATTGGCCTGCCCGGAGACACCCTGCAGGTCATCAACCGGCAGGTTTACATCGACGGGAAACCGGTTGAGAATCCGACCTTCATGCAGTTTCTCTACATCGTCAAGTTTCCCTCGGCCAATATCAACGAGCGTTCCTTCTCCGACTGGGGCATCTCGGAGGAAGACAACATTCGCGACCAGCAGGCCGCCAACGTGCGCTACATGTTCCTGTCGGAAGTACAGAAAGCCAAGGTCGAGGCGATGGATCCGGCTATCGTCATCGAAAATTACGAGTTTCCTACGGATCCCGAACGCGGCTACAACCCGGATCGTCTCTTTCCCCACGACGGCAAGCATTACGGCCCCTGGACGGTAGACAACTACGGCCCCATCTGGGTGCCCAAAAAAGGCGTCACGATTTCCATCAACCCTGACAATATCAACATGTTCCGCCGCATCATTGGCGTCTACGAAGAAAATGACCTCCGTTTTAGCAATGGCCAGATCCTGATCAACGGTCAACCCGCCACCAGCTACACCTTTAAAATGGACTACTACTGGATGATGGGAGACAACCGGCACAATTCGGAAGACAGCCGGGTTTGGGGCTTCGTTCCCGAGGATCACATTGTGGGTAAGCCCCTCTTTATCTGGTTCAGCTTGCGCGAAGGTAGCCTGCGCAAAGGCATCAACTGGGATCGGATATTTACCAGCGCCGATAAACGCTAAGCAGAAGGAACAATATTCTCCAGGGTTCAAGGTTTTATTAACCTTGAACCCTTCGACCATTGGCCAGCCAAACGGCACCACACCCGCCGTAAACGCTACCTTTTACTAATTGTGCAGAAAAAGCTACCCCAACAAGCCAACGGAACTAAAACTTACAGCTAATTTTGGTGTCGCTTTTAGATAGCCTTCAAAACAACGTGCAACTTTTAGCACCGTATTTTTCGAACTAATCTCTCCGTGGTACTGCACCAAAGTCAGTGCCCGTATCCCAACTTGTAAATGGTATGTTGTGCACCTATGACACTGCTGCGGAAGCAGCACTTTACCTTATTGCTAGATGCATATTCTTAATTCGTAAGGTTTAATGCTTAAAACTGTTTTTTAACACTTTACGGACTACAGATGGACACAAATTTTGGTAAATTTGCAGGTCTCAAAAACTGATCCCATGACAAGTTTTCGCTGGCTGGCCTTAGGCCTATGCCTTCTAACCGGCACCCTGAATGCCCAGCAATTATCCCTTTTTACCCAGTATCGCGAAAATGCGACCATTCTCAACCCCGCAGCTATGGAGAGTGATTTCCTGGCTTATGGTCAGAATATGACCTTGGGCGCTACTTACCGCTCCCAGTGGAATGGCATTTCGGGTAACCCGCGTACGCAGGCAGTGCGTTTCTCCTTCCTCGGCGATGGTTCGGGTGCGTCTCTCTTAGGGGGAGGCTATCTGATGAACGACCAAACCGGCCCCACCGGGTTCACGGGCATTTACGCCCGCTTCGGCGCCGTTATTTCCGGTGATCCGGAATACAGTGGCCTGGCCATTGCGCTATCTGGCGGCCTGGTGCAGTACCGGGTCAATGCCGATGAGATCACCCTGCGCGATCCGAACGATGTCTTGGGTACCGCTAGCCAAACCGAGTTGTTTCCAGATATCGGGGCGGGCATCTACTTCTACCAGATGCTGAACGGTTCCCGGGATGGCGATATGTTCTACGCCGGTCTGTCGGTACCTCAGGTAGCGGGCATCGACCTGGCCTTTAAAAACGATAACGGTGAGTTTGCTATCCAGCGGGTTCGCCACTATTATGCCATGGCGGGCTTGTACAAGTTCTTCCGCAACGATGGCTTTCTGGAACCTTCTCTGTGGGTGAAATACGTGGAAGGGGCTCCGATCAACGCCGATGTCAACCTGCGCTACCAGACCCCCAATAGCATCTGGATCGGAACCGGGGTATCTACCGCTGGTAATTTCCACTTTGAGGTTGGCTTTAACCTGGGTGATAACGTTGGCCTCGACACCAATATTAAAATTGGTTACGGCTACGATTATTCCTTCAGTTCCTTTGGCCCGACGGCCGGGAATACCCACGAATTACAGGTAGCTTATTCCTTTGACCGCCAATAGGGGTCTGTTCCTTTTTTGTCTAACTCATCTTCCCCAAGAAAATGACTCTCATGCGTAAGATATATATCCTGCTGGTTTTGACCTTCGGCTCACTGGTTGTGGCCATGGCACAACCGACCATTACGATTGGCGACGGTAGCGCTTGTTCTTCTGAGAACTTCTGCGTCCCCTTCACCATACAAGATTTTACGAACATCAATTCGCTGCGGTTTTCCGTGGGGTATGATCCTGCGGTCCTCACGTTTACCGGCGCCCAAAACTTCAACGCCAGTATGCAAGCGCCCAACGGCAACCTGGGGCCCAGCTTGTTTACCGAGCTTACCGCCGGGCAAATTAGTTTTGACAACTGGCAAACGGGCGACTGTAACAACTCCAGTAATATCGGGGTGACTTTGCCGGACGAAGAAACCATCTTCGAGTTGTGTTTTACCGCAACCGGAGCATACGGCGACCAAACCTCCATCGCCATTACCAACTCGCCAACCGCCATCCGGTGTACGCGTAATGCAACCCTTTGTAACAACATTGGTTTGCTGCGCAATGATGGCCAGGTGACCCTCTGTGTGCGGGAATTCAACCTGACGGCCACCAATGTCTCCGGTAATGCCGGCGACCAGGTTTGTGTGGATATGGAAGTCAATGGTTTTGATGGACTGAATTCGATCCAGTTCTCCATGCAGTACGATCCCGCGTTTCTGCAGTTTGAAAATTTGTTTCCCAATACCGAGATTCCCAATAACTCGCTGGCTGCTTATGGTCTGCCTACCCAGATCGACGAAGGACCAGGGAACCTGACCGTGGGTTGGAGTTTCCCCCAACAGGGCAATGTCACCAGTGCTTCCGTAGCCGACGGCACCACTTTCTTTACCGTGTGTTTTACCATCCTCGGCGATTGCGAAACGGCTACGCCCATTACCTTTTCGGGTTTCCCTACGCCCATCGAGGTCAGTAACGACGATCCCAACAACCCCAACCAAACCAATCCCCTGATTCCCGTCAGCCTCAACCCAGGTACGGTACAGGTCAACGATTGTAATCCTACGGGCATTGAAATCACCATCGATTGCGGTGCACCGGTAGAAGTTAACGATATCGTCTGTGTCAACTTTTTTGCCGGAACCAACTTCCAGGCTGTCCGCCGTTTGGAATACCTGATGACCTGGAACCCCAATATCCTGGCGTTCGTCTCGGTAAACGATCCGGGCAACAACCTCTCGGGCCTGGACCCTGCCGATTTTGACACCAGCAATACCGGTAATGGTTTTCTGGGACTAGACTGGTCGTTTACCGCTGGTCCGGCCCAGAACATGAACAACATGGAATTCATCTACGAGGTCTGCTTTCGGGTGGTGGGCGTAGGTGGCGATAGCCCCGTTCAGATTATTACGCCTGGCGTAGGAGTCTCCAATGGGGTAGATATTGGCATTAATCCGAGCAACTGTGTGGTCGAAGTGATTCAACCCGCCAGTGTAGTCGTCGACTTTGGCGATATTTCTGCTCCCCTTAACGGTACCGAATGTGTGCCCGTTACGGTGAGCAATTTCAACGAGGTGCTGTCGATGGATTTCAGCCTGGCCTGGGACGAAATGGTCTGGCTCTACACCGGTGTACAAAACATCAACCCGCTGTTTACCGGCGCTACGGCTGCTAACTTTACGCCGGTAGGCTTGTCTTCTACGTCTTTTAACTGGGACACCCCGACCCCGTTGACCCTACCTGACAATACGGTCATTTTTGAGGTTTGCTTTACCACAGCCCCGACGGCGAACCCCGGCGACGTGGATGACCTCGTAACCGTTGGCTTCCCCTTCCCGGAAAGCGCGGTGACGAATACCTCCAACGGCGAAAACATCGGTCTCATCGTTAACCCCGCTACCATGACGGTGCTCTTCCCCGAAGGCTTTGGCTTGTCGGCTGCCGACATCAGTGGTGGTTGGTTGGATACCTTGTGTATGAACTTCACGGTGGCCTCTTTTGATAACATTACGGATGCCACCTTTTCCATTAACTGGGATCCGACGGTTTTAAGTTACGCCAGCAGTGCCCCTTTGGCCTGGACGGGTGTCAACCTTACCCCTGCACCAGTGGGTGCCCTGAATGGTACCTTTACCAGCCCTACGCCGGTGGCTATCCCCGACGGATCGACGGCGTTCCAGGTTTGTTTTGCCCTCGTGGGTGATCCCAACGAATGCTATCCCGTAACGATTCAGAACACCCCCGCGCCGACGGTACAGACCACCAATGGCGAAGGCAGTATCGTCATTACCAATGGTGAAATATGTGTGATTGAACAAATCGTGATCGATGAAATCACCATCACCCCGACGTCTTGCCCTGGCAATTGCGACGGTACCGTCACTATTACGGTCCGCGAATGGTCAGGCCAGGGCTTTATCGGCACCACCTGGCGCACCCAACCTTTCGAGCAGTTTACGTCCCTCGCACTCGATGACATCTGCGCCGGACAACTGATCTTTACTTTATTCGACAACGATTCGGGGGTTACCCTTACCGATACCATCATGATTCCCGAAGGTGGAACGATTCCTACGGCCATGATCAATGGCGTAAGCCCTCGGGAACTGAATTGTACGGATGGGCAAATTCTCGTCTCAGCAGCCGACCAGGGACCGGGCTTCAGCTACAACTGGTACAACAATGCCGTTGATGGTTCCCCTGATGGCGAACTACGTCAATACTTTGCGACTTCTCCCGGAAATATAATCCTGGTCGTTACCGATCAGGTAGGCGGCTGTACGTCCACCGATACCATCACCATCACTGCGCCGACGTTGCCCGAAGCTATTGCTGGACCGGTGACTTCTGGTGTGACTTGTGCAGTCACCAGTGCCACCCTCAATGGCAACAGCAGTGTAGGCAGCAACTTGACCTACCAGTGGTCCATCATCACGGGCGACCCTACCCGGGTGGATTCCCTGACCATCAATACGGCCAACTTCGTGGTCAATGGTCCAGGGCGCTACCGCCTGACGGTAACCAACTCCGTGACGGGGTGCTCCAACAGCATTGATGATGCCAGTGATGAAGTAACCGTCAGTGATGACCGAATCTTCCCGTCAGCTTGTATTGCGGTGCCTGAGCAGGAACAGAATTGTGATGGCTTAGCGCTGTCCTTCGATGGCTCGTGTTCGGTCAATACCGGCATCTCACCCACTTACGAGTGGTTTGGGGTAAACGCAGATGGCACCCTGGGTGCCAACCTGGGCGCCGGCCTCATGAACAGCTTCGCCGACCTGGGTACCTACGCGCTCCTGGTGACCGAACCAACGACCGGCTGTACGGATACGGCTTTTGCGCAGATCATTCCCAATTCGGGTGCTCCGGTGGTGAACATTGCCGAGCCGGCAGCCTTTACCTGTGCTATTGATAGCATTGTGCTCAATGCGTCGCTGACCCCCAATGATCCGACCTTTACCTTTGCATGGGTACTGGCCGATGGCGCAAGCCTGCGGCCGGGTACGGAGACCAGCCTGACGCCTACGGCACTGACGCCCGGCACCTACCAGGTTTTGGTGACCAACCCCGCCAACAACTGCGAAGCGGAAGCTACCGTCGTACTGGAAGACCAAACCCAACTTCCCCTGGCGCTCATCGGCAACGATCCGCAAATGACGGCTATCAATTGTATAACGCCTACGGTTGACCTGGACGGTACGCCCAGCGAGGACAACCTGGTGTACCAGTGGTACCTGGGTAGCCTGGCCAGCCCCATTATGGGCGCGACGACGGAAATGTTCACGGCCACCATGGATACGACCTATATCCTGGAAGTCACCAACAGTGCTACGGCCTGTAGCGCGACGGATAGCATTGTCGTTGCCGGCAATTTTGACACGCCCAATATTACCCTCAATGAGCTGTTTGGTGAGATCAACTGTCTGGTCGACGAGGTCACCGTTACGGCTACGGTAGCGGGCAACAATGCCTATAGCCTCAGTGAGTGGACCGCTACGGAAGGCGACCCTGCCAGCATCGTGCTGGTTTCGGCCGATACCCTGACCCTGACGGTCAATGGCGCTGGCGTCTACAACCTGATGGCGACGAGCAACCTCAGTGGTTGTACCAGCGAAGTCGACTTTTCGGTAGCAGAGAATTTTGCACTCCCCAATATCAACGTACAGTCGGACCTGCTGACCATTAACTGCGCCAACGGCGAAGTTACACTCAGTGGTGCCGGTTCTTCGACGACGCAGAACGTCGTCTACCTGTGGGACAACCTCGACAGTACCGGTGGCCCGGATAACCCTACGGCTATTCAGACGATGACCATGACGCCTGGCACCTACCAGTTTACCGTGCGCGATACCCTCAATGGTTGCCAGGTAGATACCCTGGTAACGGTTGTTGCTGATACCCTGGCTCCAATGGCCAGCATTGCGCCCGTGGCCGACCTGACTTGTGCTGATCAAAGCCGCCAGGTAACCGTTGATGTGACTGGCGTGCCCAACTTTATTGTTTTGTGGAGCGGCGCAGCCAACCCCACACCTACCAATACCCCCACGACGACGATTAATACACCAGGACTTTTGCAAGTCCTGGTAACGAATACCGACAATGGCTGCCAAACTACGGCGGAAGTGACGGTAGCTGGCGATGTGACGCCTCCCGTACTTTCGATAGCCGTTCCCGCTGAATTCGATTGTGGCGACGACATGGTAACCCTGGACGCTTCGGCCAGTGGCACGACCGATGATTTTTCCAGCCTGATCTGGACCAACGCTGCCGGTACCACCCTCGCTACGGATGTACTGACGGTAGCGGTCACCGAACTCGGCACCTACCAATTGGAAGCTACTTCAGCCGCCAATGGCTGTCTGGGCACCCAAACGGTGACGGTCGTAGCGGCCGCTAACCTGACCCTGCCCGTGATTGCCCTGAGCAATGCGCCGCTGGCCGATTTTGGCTGTGCCGGCACCCCCGTCGTAATTGATGCTTCCGCAACGGGTACCGCTGCCGACTTCAGCAGTATTGTCTGGACGGGTGGCGACTTTACCGACGGAGCCAGTCCGTTTACCATCAACGCCCAGGATGTGGGCCAGTACACCCTGACGGTGGTGCTGGACGGCCCCGTACCGGGTTGCGAAGCTTCGGAAACCTTTACCGTGGTAGCTGATGCCAATACGCCGGTAGCCAATGCCGGTGCCGATGTGGTACTGGAATGTGGCCAGGTGCGCACGCTCGATGCTTCGGCTTCGACGGCGCCCAGCGCTACGTTTGTCTATACCTGGCAAACCGTCACCGGACCAGATCTGACGACGGGTAGCACCGGCCCCATGCCAACGGTAGCAGAGCCCGGTAGTTACCAGTTGGTTGTTACCAACGTGGACAATGGCTGTATCGATACTTCTGCCGTCGTAGCGGTAACCCTGCAATTGCCAGCCGTTACGGCCAATGCGGGGGATAACGTGGCTGCCTGTGATGAAGTTGCCGACCTGAATGCCGCAGCTGCTCCGGGTGTGCAGGGTGTTTGGACCACCGCTGGCGGCGCTACCATTGATATGGTGAGCGACCCCGCGACCATGGTCAACAACCTGACCCCCGGCGCCAATGTATTCACCTGGACCCTCTCGGTAGACGGTTGCCCGGATTTCAGCAGCGACGACGTAACCGTCACCCGCGCTACTGCCATTACCGCCAACCCGGACGTACTACAGGTCGCTTCGGGTGTGGGTGCTGGCGAGGTCAATTTGTTAGCCAACGACGCGCTGGGCGGAAGTTCTGGTTTTAATATCAGCATCATCAGCCCACCGGGTTTTGGTACCTACGATACCCTGGCCCTGGCCCAAGGTAACCTGGTCATGACCTTTGCCCTAACGGACTTTGGCACAACCGAGCTGACCTACGAAATTTGTAGCGTAGATTGTCCGGACATTTGTGCCACGGCGACGGTGCTGATCAATGTACAGAAAGGCGACGAGATCTTCGTACCCAACACCATCACGCCCAACGGCGATGGCGCCAACGACGAACTGGTCTTTGATATCCTGCTCTTCAACCCGGCCGAAGATTTTCCCGATAACGAGTTGTTGATCTTCAGCCGCTGGGGAGATATTATCTACCAGGCTAAGCCTTACGCCAATACCTGGACCGGGCTTAACCAGGACGGCGAACCGGTAGCAGAGGGTACTTACTACTACGTGCTCCGCCTCAATATCAGCCGGGGTGAAATTATCCGGGGCGATATTACGGTGATCCGCTAACAGGACGAAAAAAGTATAGACGTAACAGGAGTCATCCCGGATTTTGATAAAATAGGGACGCCAGATAATGTATGGCAAGGCGAAATCTATAGAGCGGTATCGAAGTTATTCGGTACCGCTCTTATTTATACGAATAGCGGGAGATAATTTGTTATTGAACGATAAGCTTATAAAATTGTAAACCAATGAAACACATTTTCTCTCCAAAAATAGCCCCCTTACTCCTGCTGCTGGGTGTCTGGTTGGGCACAGGCTGTGTAGAACAGCAGGTGCAATGTACCGACCCGACCAATCGGTCTTGCCCCAATTTTGATCCTTGCCTGGTAACCCCGGCCGCCAACAGCAGCTTTGTCGTGATTGACACCGTATACGGTAACCAAGCAGCGGATACGACCTTGAGTTTCGTGGTGGATACCGTAAAGACAGGCGAAAACCTCACTTTCAGAGCGAATACCAAACGCATGGCGAGCTACGAGTGGAAAATTAACCGCAACACGGCATGGGCAACGGCATAGTTTAGCCGTTGCCCATGCTCTTGGTGCGCCCAGCATGGGCGCAGCTATTCCAATCAAATGGAGGTGCCGGGGCAATACTGAAAAAGTAACCCATGCTTTACAAAACCACCAGTTTTTGCACCGATACCCCATTAATCCGGACCCAGTACAAGCCAGGCTGCCAGCCTTCGGTCGAGAGGTAACAACGCCCACCGCTGGGGTGGCTGCGGTAAACGGTACGTCCGAGGACATCAACAAAGGTCAATTCAATGTGCATACCCACTTCCCATTCTACCGTGAGGTTGCCGTGGCTGGGATTGGGATAGACCTGGAGGCCGTAGTCGGCCATCAGGTCGTTGGTGGGTAGGATGAGATCGCAAAAACTGGAGTCGGGCTCCAATTCCAACCACCCCTGGGAGAGCAGTTCCCGGCCGGTAAAAGCGCCGTAGTCGGTGGGGTAGCGATGGAGGCGAAAGGCGAGGTTATCGTTTTCGTTGAGGATTTCCCCCTGGGCAACGGGTTGGCCACCGCGCAGCGGAATGACGTATTCCCAGACGATTTCCTGGTTGGGGGTGAGTTCGAAGGCGTAGCCCGTGCGGCCGTTCAGGATGAGGCTATTGCCGTTGGGCAAAAACTGGATGCTGGACAAGCCGGTAGAATACATCCGGGTGGGTTCGGGATGGGTAATGGTGAGGTTGAAATCAGCAGGTCCCCACACGTTACCCGTCATGGGGAATGCCCAATCGTACATATCGAACTGGGGGGAGAAGACATTGGCGGTAGAAAAATCTGCGCCCACGCGGTTGTTGAAGACCGCCACCTTGCCGTAATAGGGGTGGTTGATGGGGAGCAGGTCGTCGATCCAGTGGGAGTCGTGCTGGTAGAACAGTTTTTGGTCGGCCGCTGTGCCCTGGTTGTAGGCGGCAGGATTGCCCCAGCGGTAGAGGAGGTCGCCGCCGCGGTTGCCCAGGCCGCCCGAATTGCTGGCCGCCTGAGCCGTCGTGGTGGTGTGGTCGATGATCCAGATTTCGTTGAAGGTCGGGACGCTGATCATGACCTGGTCGTTGAGGGGGTCGTAGTCGATGGCATTGGTGTGCAGCCAGTCGGGCACCCCGTCGCTGGTGTCGTAGTTGACGTTGATGCGGCCGGGCTGATCGGCTACGACGCCGTAGTTGGCCACCGTCGGGTCGATGTCCTGGACGAGGTGATCCCAGACGTGCCATTCCCAGACGATCTCGTCGGTAGCGGGATCCACTTCAATGATTTTGTCGGGCCAGAGTTTATCCTGGGGAAGCAGGAAAGGACTGCGCCCGGCGGCGATCGCTTCGGCCGCTGATTTTTCTTCCCAGACGATCATCAGGATAGTCCCTTCGGGCGTGACCGCGATGTCGTGGTGGAGGCGTTCCTGGGCATTGTTGCGTTCAAAGCTCCAGAGCAGGGTATTGTCCCAGTCGCGGATTTCTACGATGGCGCCGCCGCCGCCGGCCCAGATGGGGTTGTTGGCTACGGCTGCCGGGCGTTTGGTTTTTACCAGTCGGCCATCCGGCAGCAGGTCGGCCGTATTGCCGGGCCGCCAGTTGGGCGCATCGTCCCAGCGGTGGACGATCTCGCCGCAGTTGTCGAGGAGGTAAACATTGGATTGGTTGTGTGGATAAATCAGGTTGTAACCCGCAAAGGTCTGGGCGGGCTGGTAAGTGATTAAGCCTACCGTATGTTGTGCCAACAGGCTGGTGGCGAGCAACACCAGGATGCCGGAAAGGAGGAACATTTTTTTCATAGTATTACATTTTGGATATTGAAGGGATCGGCAGGGCAACTGCATAGTGGCAGTTGCACCTGTTCAAACCAGCGTTAAAGCTAATGCTTCTCGGATATTTTTTGTGGTTGAGCGAAAGCGAAAATAGTCAGCTATTGACATTTCCGACTTCTGACTTCCGATTTCCGACTTCGAGTCACCTTTCTTCCTCCGGCACGCCCGGGCGTGCCACCTCCTCCAAAGGAGGACTTTTGACCGTCCGTATTCCAGCTTTCTGTTTCCACTTTTCCACCTTTACCCGTGCTTGCCACGTCTTCAGCGTTGCCTGCCACGTCTTCAGCGTGGGCCATTTCCGACCTCCGACCTCCCACTTCCGACTTCGAGTCTCTCGGTTACACCTTTCCACAGTCAAAAACTTCCGACTTCTGACCTCCCACTTCCGATTTCGAGTCACTTCCGACTTCGAGCTACTTCCGACTTCGAGTTGGTTCTCGCAGCGACGCAGCGCAGCAACGGCTCGCAGCGCATGCGGGAGGATGGATACGCCGGATGTTGGTCTCGCCCTACTTTTACACTTTTTCCCGTTTACACCTTTACCCGGTCTAAAACTTCCGACCTCCGACCTCCCACTTCCGACTTCGAGTCTCTCGGTTACACCTTTCCACAGTCAAAAACTTCCGACTTCTGACCTCCCACTTCCGATTTCGAGTCACTTCCGACTTCGAGCTACTTCCGACTTCGAGTTGGTTCTCGCAGCGACGCAGCGCAGCAACGGCTCGCAGCGCATGCGGGAGGATGGATACGCCGGATGTTGGTCTCGCCCTACTTTTACACTTTTCCCCGTTTACACCTTTCCACGGTCTAAAACTTCCGACCTCCGACCTCCCACTTCCGATTTCGAGTCCCTCCTTTACACTTTTCCCCTTTTACACGTTTCCACCTCCCTTTTCCACCTTTCCCCCTTTACACCGCACACAACTTCCTACCTTTGTCCCTTCATCAGAAATTCAAGGAATATGGAAGACCAGCAAGGATTTTCGACGCAGGCCATTCGCCAGCAATTGGCGGCCACAGCTTACCGCGAGCACAGTACCCCTTTGTTCATGACCTCCAGTTTTACGTTCCCGACGGCGGAGCTGATGCGGGATACTTTTGCGGGCGAAGGTGAGGGCATTATCTACTCGCGCTACAACAACCCCAACGTTGATGAATTTATCCAGAAGATGTGCGTGCTGGAAGGCGCGGCGGCGGGTTTTGCTACGGCCTCGGGGATGGCCGCGGTTTTTGGCGCGTTGATGGCCCTGGTACGAAGCGGTGACCATATTATAGCCACCCGGGCCGTTTTTGGGTCTACGCATCAGATTCTGACCCAACTCATGCCCCGCTGGGGAGTGACCCACACCTACGTGGCGGCCGCTAATACCGACGGGTGGGCAGCGGCGGTGCAGCCCAACAGCCGCATCTTATTGCTGGAAACGCCTTCCAACCCGGGTTTGGCCCTGGTGGACCTGGCTTTCGCTGGCGCTTTTGCCCGGGAGCATGGCCTTATCCTGATGGTCGACAACTGTTTTGCGACGCCCTACCTCCAGCGGCCACTGGATTATGGCGCCCACCTGGTGATGCACTCGGCCACCAAGTGGATCGACGGGCAGGGGCGCAGCCTGGGTGGCATAATTCTGGGCGACCAGGAGCTGATGGACCAGGTGATCTTCTTTTGCCGGCACACCGGGCCAGCGCTTTCACCGTTCAATGCCTGGCTGTTGTCCAAGAGCCTGGAGACGCTGGCAATCCGCATGGACGCCCACTGCCGGCAGGCGCTACAGCTGGCGACCTGGCTGGAACAGCAAAGTGCGATGGCGCAGGTGAGTTATCCCTTTTTGCCCAGCCACGCCCAGTACGAACTGGCCCAGCGGCAAATGAAGCAGGGTGGTGGCATTGTGACCTGTGTGTTCAAGGGCGGCGCGGCGGCGGCCTTGCAATTGGTCAATAACCTGCAATTGTGTACCCGGTCGTCCAATTTGGGGGACACCCGCACCATTGTCACCCACCCGGCTTCGACGACCCATTCGAAGCTGACGGAAGCGGAACGGCTGGCGGTAGGCATCACGCCCGGTCTGCTGCGAATCAGTGTAGGATTGGAGGATATAGCTGATATTATGGCCGACCTGCAGCAGGCGTTGGACCGCTCCCATTAGGCGGTTGTACCCGGTGGTCGGAGGACCGGGGTGAGCGGTATAAAAAACAGGGTAAATGGCACCGAAAGAGCCAAGACATTGGTCCTGAAACGGACCGCAAAACCACGGTTTTGTTGCCCGTTTTAGGACCGCTTTTTTCGTGTTGGTTTTTTTAACTAAAATAAAAAAATAATTTCAATAGGGGGTATAGTAAGTGATTGAAATAGTACTCATATTTGCACTGCGAAAACGAAAATAAAAAAACGTATATTAATTTAAAAGCCTGTATTTCAGGCAGTTATTCTTTTCTCCCCATTTTTTTTCATTTTTAATTATTAATCCCATGGACAAAATCAACTTTCGATTTGTCAGCGGATTCGTACGCCTTAGCTTAATGCTATTGTTCGGATCCTTCGCTGTCATCACCTCACTCCCAGGTGGTACGAACAGCAACCCAGTCGAGGCTGGCCCTTGTGGTACCGTGCCATTGAACATCGGCTGTATTTCCAATGTCAACGTTACGCTCAACGCGGCGTGTTCGGCAACGATCACGCCTAGTATGGTATTAACGGGTAACATTGAATGTGCCAGCTCCATTGCGATTACGGTCGACGGTGGTAGCAGCAACGTAGTTGTCGGTTGCGGTAGCCATACTTACATGGCTAATGTGACCCTTGACGGCGTTGTGGTATACACTTGTTGGGGTAACCTGCTGGCCGAAGACAAGACCGACCCGGTTTTGGTTTGCCCCGCTAACACCGACGAAGTGACCGTTGGCGTGACGGCTCAGATTATCTCTGGCGCCCTGGCAGCAACCGACCCCAGTGTACAGTTGGCCAATTATTCCTGCTTTTTGGAAATTGTCAACCCCCTGATGGGCAACCATTACTACGACTTGTACACCTTCACGGTGAACAACCCCACGGGCAACGCTATTTTTACCTTCGACATGGGCTCGGCCTTCGGCGATGGTTCGATGGCTTTGTTCCAGGGCGCGTACAATCCGGCCAACCCTTGTGAGAACATCATCGCCCACGATGATGACCTGATCAGCGGTGGCGGTTTCTTCGCTTCCTTCGATCCTGCGCTGCGTTTGACGGCAGCCCTGCTGGACGGCGAAACCTACACCCTGCTGGTAACCAGCTGGGCCAACAACACCACGGGCGCCTACAACGTAGCCGTTTACGGTGAAAATGGCTCTATCTCTGGCGGTTTCCCCACCGCTACGGATCTGGTCGACTTTGACCTGGTGTGCACTGACATTGACAACATCCGCTTTACGTCTCCCCAAAGCTACGTGGTCAATGCCAACGGTACCGTTAACAACGCCCTGAGCTTGCCTTTCTTCCCCAACCAAACGGCCCTCAACGCCTTTTTGGCGAAGTTGGACCTGACGGGTCGCCCCGGCGCTACCGACAACTGTGGCAACGTGAAAGTTACCGTTTCTGATGCCTTAGTTACTGCTGGTGACTGTGGCGCTGTGACCATCACGCGTACTTTCGTTATTGCCGACCGTTTTAGCTCCAGCTGCACGGGTGCGCCACGTACGGTGACCTGCCGGCAGCTCATTACGTTCCGCAAACCTACGTTGGATGAGGTGATCTTGCCCCAGTTTACGACGGTTATTGAATGTGACCAGAACTTCCCCACCGACGGCACCGTAGGTGGACCAGACAACAACCCCGCTGCGGGTGTGACCGGCTATCCTTTTATCCGTACGGCTTTTGGTTTTCACAACCTGAATCCTACCTACTGTAGCATGGGTGCTACCTATTCTGACCAGCCCCGCATCAACGTTTGTACGGGTACCTACAAGTACCGCCGGCAGTGGACGCTGATCGACTGGTGTAACCCCGGATCATCGATCGTCTACAACCAGTTGGTGAAAGTAGGCGACTTTACGGGCCCGGTTATTGCGGGTGTACCTGCGGTGATCGACGTGTCTACGTCGCCCTTCGCTTGTACGGCTAACTTCGCTATTCCTGTTCCGCAGGTAACGGACGGCAACGGTTGTTCCAGTGCGTCTCCTACGACCTATACCATCCTGGCCAACGGGGTAACGTTCTTCGCCAACGGTACGATCGGACCCAACCGCATTGTGCAGGTGCCTATCGGTAACCACCGCCTGACGCTTTGTGCCCAGGATGCCTGTGGCAACGAAACGTGCCAGAACTACGACCTGATCGTGCGCGACCGCATCCAGCCGACGGCTGCTTGCGACGACCAACTCAACGTATCTATCGGTGGTGGTGACACCGCCAACGGAATCACCGGGATTGCCCGCATCTTCGCTGCCGATGTGAACGAAGGTTCTAACGACAACTGTGGCCCCGTGACCCTGGAAGTTCGCCGCAACTTCTGGCGCAACAACACTTGTGATGCCTCGGCCAGCCGCTACAGTGAGTGGGGTCCTTTCGTGGATTTCTACTGCTGTGATATTGCTGAATCTATCACGATTGAATTGCGTGTAACCGACCAATCTGGCAACAGCAACATCTGCTGGATGACGGTAATTCCCGAAGATAAACTGAACCCATTCTGCTACGCACCGGCTCCCGTAACGCTGACTTGTGCGGCCCTGCCCCTGACGTTCCCCGGTAACTTGACCGAGGCTTACGCCAACGACTTTGCTGCTACGTCTGCTATGATGGACTTGCTGTTTGGTGGTGCTTCTGGTACGGACAACTGTGCCGTGGATACCATCGTAGAGCGCACGCCTAACCTGCAGGTGAACGAATGTGGCTGGGGTACGATTACCCGCCGCTTCGAAGCCTGGCAAGTACGCCCGGAAGGTGATGTGAACGGCAACGGCCGCATCGACCTGAACGAAGTATACCGCTCTA
>PZPC01000066.1 GCA_003045895.1 Bacteroidota bacterium | reverse complement strand
ACGGCGTCCGTCAAGGTCACCAGTACCTGGCCACAGTTGTCCGTTGCTACGGGAATACCCGTCAGGCTCAACTTGGCGAGGAATTCAGTCAACGCCGTCTGGCTGCCACCGAAGAAGGTGTTGCGCGTAGCAGTTGCGTCGAGCGTACCGTTGGCGTTCACGATCCAGTTGCGGGGCGACGTGAAGCGGATACCATTGATATCGTCACAAACCAGGTCGCGGGTATCGGTTACCGTGGTAGCGGCGAAGTTGCCACCACCCACTTGGGTGCCATTATCGCTGTAGATGCTGGCGGTCCAGTTACCCAGGGCAGCAGCATCGTAGTTGGTGATCAACAGCGTGTAAGTCGTGTTCGGAGGTAGCGGCAGGCTCAGACGCAGAGCTGGATCGAACGGATCGGGTACACCGGGTACAAATGAGTCGTCGGCGCTGCCGATGATGTTTTCACAAGGGTTGGCCGGATTGAAGGCGCCTTGGAAGAGGTACAGGCCAGCGTCGGTGAAAAAGGCACCGGCGAAGTTGTTCTCCACCAGGATGGTGTAGATGTCCATGTTTGGCAATGCAGGAGTCGTAAAGGTCACCAGGTCGTAGTTGTGTACGCCAGCCAGGATATTCACTTCCGACAAACAGCTGTAGTTCTGGAAGTTCAGCGAAGCGTCGGTAGCTTCCAAACGACCAGTAGCGATCTGCGCCGCATAGTCGCGGGTGATGCTGTTGATGTTCGGAGGACAAACCACGACGGGGTCCGTCTTGTCTTCGGCCAGGATATTGCCCCAGCAGGTGTAGACGATTTGGCCAGCTACAATGATGTCCACCGAGTAGGTGTGGGGGCCACAGCCGCTGATCGTGTTACCCGTACCACCGTCCACAGTGACGTTGATCTGGTCGGCACAGGCAAATTCGCCGCGCAGTACCATTTCCGGAGTGATCACGGTCGAGCAGTTGGCACCCAGGGTCACGTTGAGGTTAGCCACACAAGCAGCTTCCAGCGGGCGTACGATGATGGTCGTAGCCACGTCCTGGCGACAGCCACGGTAAGCCGCAGTTGCGCCGCCATCGGGCGACAGGCCATTGTTGCCGTCGTCGACACCGGTGTAGGTCATCACCACGTTGTAGGTGCCAGCACCCAAAGCCGTAGGATTAAACGCCGTGGCTGCTGCACCATTGATGGTGAAGGTCACGCTGGCTGGTCCGTTGACATCAGCAGGATCAAAACCACCGAGGGGGTCGATAGCTGCTTCGAAGTCACAGTAGATGGCATCCAGGGCCGGATCGAACACGGGGTTCGGGTAGGCACAGGTGTTGGCAACTACTAAATTATAACCCAATTCCTGATCACGAATAAACAGGTCAACGGTCATGGAATAACCCAAATCGTCGGCGTGATTAAAAGCAATTATATAAGCCTGTAGGTCGACATCGTAGACCAACGGAGCATCAACGGCTACGCCAATAGCGCCGGTTACAGCTACTACCCGTACGTCTAAGCCGGCAGGTAGCGGAGCACCCATCGGGCCGGTCAAAGCAACAACTTCACCAAAGGTGCCGTCGTTGGGGTTGGTGTAGGTACCTGCTACTGCATCGTAAACAATTGCCGAAGCATCGTCATTACAATCACAGGGATCGGTAACGCCAAAGGCACAATCCAGCACCAGTAGCGTAGAAGTAGCAGTATATTCACATGCCAACTGTTGAACGGTATAGGTAATGAGATAATCACCAGCAGCCAGAGCGGCCAGATCAACGTCAAACGTACCGTCGCCGTTGTCCGTAACACCTTCACCGCTGTATTCGCCACCGGCAGGGGTAGCGTCACCCGTGAAGGTAACGGTGAGATCGTCGCCACAAACGGCATCCAGTGCGGGGAAATCCAGTACGGGTACCGTACGAGGGCTACAAGATTGCCATTCGAAGAGTACATTCTGCATTACTCCTTCGACCACGGTAATCAGTCGGTTGCCATTCGGCGTTTCGCATTCGGCCGGGACATCTTCAAATTGTCCTTGCGCGAAGAAAAATTTGTACGTATTGTCACCAGCAAGCAAGCCTACGGTGGCACAATAGATACCATCGCCGTCAGGATCGCTCATGAAGTTAGCACCGGGATTGAAGCCATTAAAGGATCCGGCTACTGCCACGGCATCACGCTGTGGATAACAAGAAAGATCCACGCAGAAGTTAACGTCAGTTAACACTGGCGCAGGACAAGTTTCGTCACAAGTCTCCCAGCCATACTGCACTTGCTGTGGCATACCATCAACCACCGTAATCCGGCGAGCAACGCCATTAGGGGCAGGAGAATTGACGGTACAAAAGTCTGCTACATCCAGGTTTTCGAACTGCTCCTGGGCGAAGAAGAACATGAAATCATAATCACCTGGCTCAAGATCAATCGTTTTACAATAGATACGGTTGCCCATATCCTGCATCAGAAAATCAGCTCCAGGGTTGAAGTTGTTGAAACTGCCAGCCAGGGCTACTGCATCTGATACGGCGAAGCAAGCCAGGTCTACACAAAACTCCACCGGCACCGTAGTCACAACTGATGTACAGGTAGAGAAATAGACATTGTCAATGTAGAAATCTGCTACCGTATTGGGCATCGCAGAAAGAATCAATTGTGCAATGTTATCCCGGTTCAGCAGGCCGGTAAAGTCGGCTAACGGAATATCGTAGGATACCCAGGTATTCTGGGCGGGAAGCGTAAAGGTAAGCTCATGCTCTGTGTCGTCACCGCCACCAAAGCCCATGTTAGCTCCAAAATCCACCAACTTGATTCGGAATTGGGTCGCGTTTCCGGACCAAAAATCAATGTGGAAGGTCGTCATAGCCGAAGCATCAATCAGGTTGGGACCAGTCGTTTCGATACCCAGGAAGGTTACATTCTGGTAGAACTTGGTGTCATTGCCAGCTATTTGCAGATCAGTAAGTGTTACGGGTGCTGCCGACCACGGGGTCAGCCAGGTACTAACTGCTACATTCATATACGCGTTGCTGAACATGGAGATCACGTTAGCAGCATCGCAAGTAGGCTCTGGTGCTGCCGTAGGACAAGCACTCGTAGAGAAGTAGATGTTGTCCACATAAAATGATCCACTACCCACTGGTAAACCAGAAAAAATCAGCTGAGAAATCTGACTAGAATTCTGCAAGGTCGGACCCGTTACCAGTGCTGGATCGGCAAAGTCAACCATTGGAATAGAAAACGTATTCCATCCCGATTGCGTGGGTGTAAATGCTATTTCACCTTCTGTTGTAGGTCCGCTAAAATCGACCAATTTCACTCTAAAGGTGGTCATATTTGACGTCCAAATATCAACATTGAAATAAGTCATTCCAGATGCATCTATAGGAGCACTAAACATCTCGATGCCGAGAAAGTCAACGTTCTGATACAGTTTGGTATCATTCCCACCAAGCTGTAGATCGGTAAGCGTGGTAGCTCCTGGCGACCACGATGTCAACCAGGTATCAACAGGTTCATTTGTATAGGCATTGCTGAACATCGAGATGACGTCCGCCTGGTTACAAATGGGATTTGGTGCGGCAGGTGGGGCTTGTGCCATACCCACATAAGCGAGTAAGCTAAAGAAGAAAAGTAGAAGTAAATTCTTCATTCGTCGTTGTTTTTCATAAGATTAATAGAAATGTTATTCAAGTCATCTTGCATCGCGCCTAGGTACTAAGTGCAAAGCTAAATTCTTTATACAAAAATTAGGTCGTCCTGTTTTGAGCGAAAAATCTCCCAAAACTAAGAATTTTATTATTTCAGCACAATAATTTCTCCACTTTCTATTAAAACTCGCCCGTCAATGAGTCGGATTTCAATAAAATAGATATAAACACCCGCATTTACGATCTTGCCTTGTTGTCTGCCATCCCAAGTAGCCAATGGATCATTGGTTGCAACATTCGTTACTGCAAACACATTACTGCCCCAGCGGTCAAAGATTTGCATGCTTTTTATGAGCTGAACACCTTGGCCACCATAGACCATAAACTCATCATTAACACCATCGCCATTGGGCGAAAAGACGTTCGGAATGAATACTTTCTCGCTGCGGTCTACCAGCACCACAATTTGATCGCTTACCACGCAGCCATTGACATCCACCACGGTTACCGAGTAGGTCGTTTGGTCCAGGGGGCGGGCGTAGGGCTCCGCACAGTTGGTACAACTCAAACTCGGGTCGGCCACCCAAATGATGGTATCAATGATGGCATTGGTATTAAAGGACAACTGTAGGCTATCGCCTAAATCAATCGTTTGGTTCATGCCCAGGTCCAGCCACAAGGCATCGGTTTGGGGCACGGTAACGTTCACGTCTGCCGTACAGCCGTCGGCATCCTGGATGCTTAAGGTGTACACCCCGGGCACCAGATTTTCATACAGGGTGACGGGGCCAAAATTGCCCGCATTGAGGGCAAGCAGGTAGGGCGCTTTGCCCCCAAAAACCGAGTCCACCTGGAAGCTGCCATCGCCCTGGCCCGGGCACCGTTCACCAATAGCCGTCACCAACGCCGAGAGGTCGCCACTACAGGGCGTTCCGGCGCAGGGCACACAGATGGAGCCGTCACAGTCGAGGATCGTTTGCAAGTCGTTGCTGGTGTTCGGATCGCCGTCATTGCAGGGTAAAGTAGTCGTCGGGCCGGTCGCACAATCAATCGGTGTACCCAGGCAAGGGACACAGATGCTGCCGTCGCAGTCGAGGATCGTTTGCACATCGTTGCTGGTGCAGGCATTGCCATCGTTGCACGGGACGACCGAGGTGGTGCCCGTGGCACAATCAATCGGCGTGCCCAGGCAGGGCACACAAATGCTGCCATCGCAGTCCAGGATCGTTTGCACATCGTTGATCGTACAGGGGTTGCCGTCGTTGCAGGCCACTACCGAGGTGGTGCCCGTCGTGCAATCAATGGGTGTACCCAAACAAGGGACACAGATGCTGCCGTCACAATCCAGGATGGTTTGTTGGTCGTTGATCGTACAAGCGTTGCCATCGTCGCAAGGTAGGATACTCGTGGTACCGGTCGTACAGTCGATCGGCGTGCCCATACAGGGGATACAAATAGAGCCGTCGCAATCCAGAATAGTCTGTACGTCATTAATCGTGCAGGCGTTGCCGTCGTCGCAGGATACGACGGAGCTGGCGCCGTTGGTACAGTCGATCACCGTTCCGGCGCAGGGCACACAAATGCTGCCGTCGTTATTGAGGATGGTCTCCTGGTCATTGGCCGTACAGGGATCGCCGTCGTCACAGGGTTGTACGGTGGTGGGGCCGGTGGTACAATCGCCCAGGATACCCATACAGGGTACACAGATGGAGCCGTCACAGTCGAGCACGGTTTGTAGGTCGTTAATGGTGTTCGGGTTGCCGTCGTCGCAGGGGAGCACCGAAGTGGTGCCGGTCGTACAATCGACTAGGGTACCCAGGCAGGGTACACAGATGCTGCCATCGCAATCGAGGATGGTCTGCATATCATTGATCGTACAGGCGTTGCCATCGTCGCAGGGGAGCACCGAAGTGGTGCCGGTCGCACAATCGACCAGGGTACCCAGGCAGGGTACACAGATGCTGCCATCGCAATCCAGGATGGTCTGCATATCATTGATCGTACAGGCGTTGCCGTCGTCACAGGGCACGACCGAAGTGGTGCCGTTGGAACAATCGATCACCGTACCGGCGCAAGGCACACAAATGCTGCCGTCGCCGTTGAGGATGGTCTCCATATCGTTGGCCGTGCAGGGGTCGCCGTCGTCGCAGGGTTGTACGGTGGTGGGGCCGGTCGTACAATCGCCCAGGGTGCCCATACAAGGCACGCAGATGGAGCCGTCGCAGTCGAGCACGGTTTGTACGTCGTTGAGGGTGTTCGGGTTGCCGTCGTCACAGGGGAGTACGGAAGTCGTACCCGTTGCACAATCAATGGGCGTGCCCAGACAGGGGATACAAACCGAGCCATCACAATCCAGGATGGTTTGCACGTCATTGATGGTACAGGCGTTGCCGTCGTCGCAGGGCACGACCGAAGTGGGGCCGTTGGTGCAATCAATCACCGTGCCGGCGCAGGGCACACAGATGGAGCCATCGCTGTTGAGGATGGTCTGCATATCATTAATGGTGCAGGCGTTGCCGTCGTCGCAGGGTTGCACCGTGGTGGGTGCCGTGGCACAGTCGCCTGCCGTACCCATACAGGGCACGCAAATACTGCCGTCGCAATCCAGTACGGTTTGTACATCGTTGATGGTGTTCGGGTTGCCGTCGTCGCAGGGGAGTACGGAAGTGGTGCCGGTTGCACAATCAATGGGGGTACCCATACAGGGCACACAGACGGAACCATTACAATCGAGGATGGTCTGCACGTCGTTGATGGTACAGGCGTTGCCATCGTTGCAGAGCACGACCGAAGTGGGGCCGTTGGTGCAATCAATCACCGTGCCAGCGCAGGGCACGCAGATAGAGCCATCGCTGTTGAGGATGGTTTGCATATCATTAATGGTGCAGGCGTTGCCGTCGTCGCAGGGTTGTACCGTGGTGGGTGCGGTAGCACAGTCGCCCAAGGTACCCATACAAGGCACGCAGATGGAACCGTCGCAATCCAGTACGGTTTGTACGTCGTTGATGGTATTCGGGTTGCCGTCGTCGCAGGGAAGCACGGAAGTGGTGCCAGTGGCACAATCAATGGGGGTACCCATACAGGGCACACAGACGGAACCATTACAGTCGAGGATGGTCTGCACGTCGTTGATGGTACAGGCATTGCCGTCGTTGCAGGGCACGACCGAGGTAGTACCAGTGGTACAATCAATCACCGTTCCGGCGCAGGGCACACAGATGGAGCCATCGCTGTTGAGGATGGTTTGCATGTCATTAATGGTGCAGGCGTTGCCGTCGTCACAGGGCTGCACCGTGGTGGGTGCGGTGGCACAGTCGCCGGTGATACCCATACAAGGCACGCAGATGGAGCCGTCGCAGTCGAGCACGGTTTGTACGTCGTTGATGGTGTTCGGGTTGCCGTCGTCGCAGGGAAGCACGGAAGTGGTACCGGTTGTACAATCGATGGGGGTGCCTAAACAGGGGATACAAACCGAGCCATCACAATCCAGGATGGTCTGCATATCATTGATGGTACAGGCGTTGCCGTCGTTACAAGGCACAACCGAGGTGGCGCCGTTGGAACAGTCGATCACGGTACCGGCGCAGGGCACACAGACGGAGCCGTCGCTGTTGAGGATGGTCTCCATATCGTTGGCCGTACAGGCGTCACCGTCGTCACAGGGCTGCACCGTGGTGGGTGCGGTAGCACAGTCACCCAGGATACCCATACAGGGCACACAGACGGAGCCGTCGCAGTCGAGGACGGTCTGTACGTCGTTGATGGTGTTCGGGTTGCCGTCGTCGCAGGGAAGCACGGAAGTGGTGCCGCTGGCACAATCAATGGGGGTACCCAGGCAGGGGACGCAGATAGAGCCATCACAGTCGAGGATGGTTTGCACGTCGTTGATGGTACAGGCGTTGCCGTCGTTGCAGGTAACAACCGAGGTGGTACCAGTGGTGCAGTCGATCGGAATACCCTGGCAAGGCACACAAATGACGGAGTTGTCACAAGCTTCTACGATGACTTCGTCATTTTCGGTGCAGGGGTTGCCGTCGTTGCAGGGCAAGACCACGGTATTGAAGCAGGTGGAAATAGGCGTTCCCTGGCAAGGCACACAGATTATGGTATTGTCACAAGCCTCTACGATGGCTTCGTCATTTTCGGTACAGGGATTGCCATCGTCGCAGGGCAAGACCACGGTGTTGAAACAAGCCGGCGGAGCCGTTCCCTGGCAAGGAACGCAAATGACTGAGTTGTCACAAGCTTCTACGATGGCTTCGTCGTTTTCGGTACAGGGGTCACCATCGTCGCAGGGTAAGACCACGGTGCTGAAGCAGGCTGGTGGCACCGTACCCTGGCAAGGCACACAGATACTGCCGTCGCAATCCAGGATGGTTTGGGTATCATTAATGGTACAGGCGTCGCCGTCGTTGCAGGGCACCACCGAGGTGGTGCCGTTGGAGCAATCCACGGGCGTACCCATACAAGGCACACAAACCGCTCCGTTACAGTCGAGGATGGTGCGCACGTCGTTGATCGTGCAAGGGTCGCCATCGTTGCAGGGCACCACGGAGGTAGTGCCATTGGAGCAATCGACGGGGGTACCCAAACAGGGCACACAAACCGTTCCATTACAATCGAGGATGGTTTGCATATCGTTGGTCGTGCAGGGGTTGCCATCGTTGCAGGGCACTACGGAGGTAGGACCGCTTCCGCAATTGACAGGCACACCGCCACCACAAGGGACACAGACGGAGCCGTCGCAATTCAGCGTGGTTACCGTTTCGCCGGTCGTGCAGGGGTTGAGGTCATCACAAGGCAAAGTCGTCGTCGGACCGCTACCACAGCCAACCGGCGTGCCGCCACCACAGGGGATACAGATGGAGCCATCACAATCCAGGATTGTCTCCGTTTCACCGGTCGTGCAGGGGTTGAGGTCATCGCATGCTTGCACGGTCGTCGTTCCCTGCAGTAATCCCGTACCTGTACAAGTAACTAAATCCGTCATGATGGTAACCATTATGGTATATTCATAACTTATTTGCCCACTCAATAAAGTATTGCAACCAGGATTAGAAACAGGTACGATGTCCACACTTAAATTGCCTCCAAAATCTGGCACAATGCTACCGTTGAGAGGGCTGCCCAAAGGATTTCCGAAATTGAAGGCGGGAGGACTTGTGCCAGGGGCGAAATTAGGTTCTGCTATCAGATTAGGCCCAACCCCCGGCGACGGCGAACACGTGGCACCTCCACTGTATGCCCCACAGCCATAATATAGGTTGTAATAGAGTGTTGGATGGGGACAAGAACCACCACTATTGGTGTAATTTGTAATATTGATGACGACCCTGATACCTGTAATCCGTTGGCAAGGGCCTGTGCTTGCCGGCAGAGTGAAATCGTGATGATAGCCTTGGCTGTGAGCTGACGTATTTCCAAGTCCAAGGAACGCTTTCCTGTCAAGCCCTATCATCGCATCTCCCTCGTCTTGGGTTAAAACTATTGGAATTTGAGCTATGGATTGGGTTGAAAAAATCAACACCAATACAAGCGTCAATAGGAAGCAAAGTTTGTTTTGGATATAATGCATATGATGTTAGTCAAGGCTTGTTAGCAGGTTGGATAAATCGTCATTTAATAAAATGTACGCCATACCTAAAATGATCAATTAGATTGAAACGACACGAAAACAGGGATATCACTACAGCCTGGCACAGTGGTAAAGATGCTAAACAGCTGGATGCATACGACCAAAACGCTAATGCCTGGACTACTGGCCGGCAGAACATTAATAAAATAAAATTATGCCGGAAGCCAAGATACACCAATAATAATCGCAAGGTTAGTCATTAATCTTGTTTTTTTACTGAAATACCACTACATCAACACTACATCAACAAACAGAAAGTACCAGAAAGCGCGGGTAGGTTGCGGCTACACCTCAAAAACGACCTCCTCCAGCGGAAACCGGAACCGTTCGCTGTAGACACCTTCGTCGGCAGGAACGCCGGTAGCGATGACCATGCTGATTTCTGCTGGTCGGGGGAGCTTGAGGAAGCGCTTGAGGCGTTTTTCGTCAAAACCTTCCATGGGGCAGGTGGCATAGCCTTCGGCTTGCATGGCGAGCATAAAATTTTGGGCGGCCAGGGCGGCGCTTTTGTGGGTGATGATGCGTGCGTTGGTGTGGGTGGTCCAGCGAACAAAAGGCCCTTGCATGCTCTTAACGGCTACCAGGATGCGGCGCAGGAGGGTCATCAGCCCGAAGGGGTCATGGAGGTAGAGCAAGGGGATATTGCGTTGGTAATATTCTACGGCCCGCTGATCCCGTTTGGTCAGGGGCGTCGAAAAGCTGTGCCGCATATTGGCCAGGATACGGCGGCTGTTCACCTTCCATTTATCGGTGCGGCACACCACTACGACCATTTCCTGGGCGGTGCGGGCCGCACTTTGGTTCATGCACAGGCGGGCAACTTCGGCTTTGGCCGCTGGGGTACGTACCCGAAAAAATTCCCAGGTTTGCAGATTGCTGCTGTTGGGAGCGAGTACCGCCAGGGCCAGGCTTCGCTGAACGGCTTGCTCATCAAAGGGTGCTTCTTCTTCGTATTTGCGTACCGCCCGGCGGGCTTTTACTATTTGGGCAAAAGTTGCTGCTTCCTGATTCATTACCAACTATTTTAATCGTATTTTACGAAGGTAAAGGTAAACCAATGGGGCTGCACCCGTCATTTTTTATTAATTTTAGTTGATGAATAAACACGTTTACACCCATTTCTGGAAGAGAATAGGCGCAACCCATCCCTATTTCGGCGTGCTGACGCATTCGGAATACCGGGTGGATGAGTTGGATGCCGACACGAAGGCGGCGTTCTTTGCCTCCGGACAGCAAACCATCGAGCGGACGGCCAGGATGTTTAATGCTATATGGCCCCAAAAAGGGTTTAATCCCGTTCACGCGCTGGACTTTGGTTGTGGAGTTGGTCGGCTTAGCCTGGCACTAAGTTCCTATTGCCAACAGGTAACGGGGGTGGATGTTTCGGCAGCCATGCTGGCCGAGGCGACCAAAAATGGTGCGGATCAGCAACGCGACAATGTGCGTTTTCAACTCATTCCCGATCAGGCACCTTTTCTAACCCAGCAATACGATTACGTGCAGGCCCACCTCGTTTTTCAGCACATTCCGCCCGCCAATGGCCTACTGCTGCTGGATCATCTGCTGAGCCACCTCACCGCTGGGGGCTTTGCCTATTTTCAATTGACTTACAATAACTTAAGCACCCCGAGCGGGAAATTCCGGCAATATATCCACTTTACTTATCCAGGGATTATCCGTTTTTTACTGGGACAAAAGGATTACGCTTTTCCAATGTTTGATTACGACCTGAATGCGGTATTTGCCCTGTTTCAGCGCCACGGGATCGGCCAGGTTCACCAGCGTTTTGGCACTTCCGGCAACCACCAGTTCGTTAATTTGTACGCGAAGAAAAAGCCGGCACCGCAGCCTTGATGCCGGGTGGTTCTGGGGTTGGATCTGGCTATTAAACGCGATGTTCAGCTGTTCATTCCTCGGTAAACTGCACCGTGCTTTGCCGCTTCCGGTTGACGAACAACTGGGTTACATCCGGCCGGGAATAGTGTCCGGCCGGGTCAAAATTTTGCCGCTCTTCGCGTACCCGGGCGTGGTCAATCGTGACGATACGCAGGCATTCCTCATTGGCAATGGGTTCCACCAACCACGAACCATCCGGATTGGCGATGCAAGAGCCGCCGTTGGCCAGCAGGTCTGGCGCCTGTTCCAGTATCCGTTCCAGGTGCGGCGTAGTGGTGGGAAAATCGGTGCGCCGCATCAGGCCACTCACCGACATCACGTACGAGCGCCCCTCCTGCGCCAGAAAGCGGGTCAGTATGTCGGTATTCCGCACGTTGCCGGGCCAGATGGCGACGTGCAGGTCTTCGCCCAGGGCGTAGAGGGCCGCCCGGGGCAGGGGCATCCAGTTTTCCCAGCAATTGAGGCCACCGAGGGTAAATTTTCCCAGCGGGAAGGTGCGCAGGCCGTGGCCATCACCGGCTGCCCAGGTGAGTCGCTCTTCGTAGGTGGGTTGTAGTTTGCGGTGTACGTTGGCGATGTGCCCACTGGCATCGATGTATACCAGGGAACAATAGAGGCTGTGTCCGCCCCGGTCGGTAGGCCGCTCGATCGTCCCCAGCACCAGGGCCATCCCGTAGCGTTGGGCCGCCTGACAGAACGGCGCCAGGTCACCGCGTTCCACCTGGATGGCCTGCTCGCAATAGTGCGCATGAATCTCTTTTTGGAGCTGCGAATTGAAGCGGGCGCCGTCCGTGAGTTCTACCCAAAAGGGGTAGCCGGGGAGGAGGGCTTCGCCAAAAACCAGCAACTGGCATCCCTGCGTACCGGCCTCGTGTACGTAGGTGAGCATTTTATCCGTGGTGGCAGCGCGGTCCAGCCAAATGGGCGCCAGTTGAGCAAATCCTACCTGTAGTTGGTCCTTCATGGTTTGCAGTCTATTTTGAATGATGAAGATTGGCTACCAATATTCTGAACTGGTTTGCCTGCCTTTGTTTGAAGGTCAAAGTCCCCCTTTACCCCTCTTTTACACTTGCCCAACTTTTACACTTTTCCCCCTTTACACTTTTACACTTTTTACCTACCTCCGATTTCCGATTGCGATCTCTTCCTATTCCATCAAAGTCACCCGAATATCCACTCTTCGGTTCTGGGAGCGCTCGCGGTCGTTGGTCAGGGTTCCTTTGCCTTCGATGTGGATGTCATCCACCCCGATGCGGCGGCCCAGGAGGAAAACGGCCACTTGTTTGGCCCGGTCTTCAGACAGTTGGAGGTTGTAGGTCTGGGCACCAATATCGTCGGCATAACCGATGATTTCCAGTTTGACAATCGACCTGCCGTAGAGGGATTCTACCAGGGCTTCGAGTCGTTGGATCTCTTGTTCGGCCAGGATAGCGCTATCGAAGGTGAAGAGAATACTGTGGTTAATGGTCATCTCCCGGGGGGCCTTGCGGGTGAGCTGGTTGGTAGCCGTTTCGGCTTCCAGTTCGGCCAGGAAGCTGAACTCGGGCTGGAGCAGGAGATCGATGGTAAAGAACTTGCGGTTGTCCCAGCGGGGAATAAAAAACTGGTTGTGGTAGGGCCGGTAGGTGTCGGCCGCAATGGTGAAGTCGAGGGTTTCGTCCGCGCCGGCGCAGAGGAAAAAGCGCCCTTCGGCGTCGGTTTGCAGGTTTTTTTTGCCATTGATAGCCACCTGGGTAGCAATGCCGGTCAGGAGCACGGAATCCTTCACACTGCCTTCCAGAAAGGTGATGGGATCCCCGAAGAGTTGTTCCGACAGTTCAAAACGATAGATGTCCATACCGCCTTCACCGCCGGGTCGGTTGCTGGCGAAGAAACCGGTGGTGCCATCGGCCGAGAGGTAAAAACCCAGCTCGCGGTGGGGGCCGTTGACCGGCAAACCCAGGTTGATCGGAACGCTCCAGCGGTCCAGGCGGTCGTCCCACCAGCTCATGAAAATATCCTGTTCTCCCATGCCCAGGTGGCCCGTACTGGAAAAGTAGAGGGTTTTGCCATCGTTGGAAATAAAAGGCGCTTCTTCGTCGCCGGGCGTATTGAGGGGTTCGCCGAGATTGACGGGCAAATCCCAGTTGCCGTTCGGCAGGCGTTGGGTCATATAGATATCGGTGCCGCCCAGTCCGCCAGGGCGGTTACTGGCGAAAAAGAGTTGGGAGCCATCGCAACTGACGGCCGCCTGCGATTCCCAGTAGACCGAGTTGATGGGGGCACCCAACGCGGTAATCTGCTTAACTTCAGCACCGTCAATGAGGGCTTCCCAAATGTCGCAGGGCCCCGCTACGCTGTCGCGTCGGCAAGCCGTGAAGAACAGGCGGCGGCCGTTGCGAACCAGCGTACTCATGCCCTCGGGGGCGTCGGTATTGAAATCCTTCAACCGCTCGCCAGTCCGCCACTGTCCATTGCGCAGGGTACTGTAGTAGAGGTCTTCGTCGCCATCGGTGCGTTGGCGGGTGTAGTAGAGCCGTTCCTGGTCGTTGGTCAAAAAAGGAAAATAGTCGTCCTGCCCACTGTTGATCCCTTTGCCGAGGTTCTGGATTTCCGTGATGTTGATGAATTTCACCGAATCGATGGAAAGCTGGCAGGCGCGGATATTGTTGTTCAGGCGGTCGAGGTGCAGTAATTCTTCAACCATCTCTTCCACACCGTGTAAGCCAAAGACTTCTACCGGCCGATCCTGCAGCTGGGAAAAGGTCTTGAAATAGCGCAGGGCCAATTCCGGTTCTCCCATTTTGTAGTAGATGTCTCCCAGTTCAAAATAAATGAGGCGCGAAAACAGCGAATCAGACCGGACCACCTGCAGGTATTCGTTGGCGGCTTCAGGGTATTCCCCCAGCAGGGTATAACACTGGCCAATGAGCCGCCGGGCAACGGTTAGCGACGGTTGGGCCTGGTGGGCTTTGCGCAGGTAGCGGATAGCAGTGCGGTAGTCCTTGGCCAGCAACGCCGATTGGCCATCCTGGAAGTAGGCTGATGCCGCGGATCCAGGAGAAGGCGTATAACCCTGGCTGCACAGGACGAGGCTCCAAAAACAAAGAAATAGGGTAAGATAATTGCGGGTCAACATGGGATTATTGGGATATAACGCAAAAATAAGGCATTAATCGGTATCAAACTACCGGGAAGCCAGGTGCAGATAGCATCTTTTTGTTAAACCTAATTTTTATTGGTTTTATAGATTGCCAAAGAATATTTGGCGGCCAAGGGTGTTATTCAAAGGATTTCCTCTTTAAGTTACGTGTTAAATTAACAAAAATTAGCGTGTTTTAAATGTTAAATATCAAAAAAGCATCAAAATAAATCAAGATAGCAGTAGTGTTCTGGAACATTTCGGGGTATGTTTGTGTTTGAACAAGAGATAGTGTATAAAATACACGATCATTAACCAAATGAACATGAACAGGAACTATTTATATCACCGTGCCACTTTCGCAGTGGTCGTTCTCCTCTTATTGGGGAGCATCCAGGTTCGCGGCAGCAGCTTGCCCGATTTTCGCATCATCAATGCCGGGCTGGGCCAGCAATTTGCCGTGAGCGTTGCCGGATTGGAACCGGGCGAAGCCGAGTTTCAGGTAAAAAACCAGCGGGGCAGGGTGTTGCTGTCTCAATCCATCAAGGGGGCCGAATACCAGGGGATTTATAGCCTCGAAGGCATGGGGGAAGGAGCTTACACCTTTGTTTTACGTACTTCGGGTACGGAAATTAGCCAGCCGATCCAGCTGACCAGGCGAGCCGTGCTCTACAACCTGGAAGCCCGTACGGTCGTCTATTTCCCCGAGGTGATTCTCAAAGGCCGCCAGCTGGATGTTAACTTTCTCAATCCTGCTCTGGCGGATTTTACCCTGGTGCTGCGCAACGAGGGGGGGCACGTGCTATACGAGCAAACCTTCAAAGGCGTACCGGATATTGAAAAGCGAATCAACCTCCTGCAAGTTCCTGCTGGCGACTTCTACCTCGAGATGAAAACGCCGCTTTACCACTGGCAGCAGGCTATTTCCCTGGAATAAAATCAGTTTAGCGTGGCCCCGTGGGCTACGAGTCGACAGATAACCCCAAAAAACATTTCGACTTTAAGCTTTTTGCAGCACACCAGCGTCAGTTGGTGTGCTTTTTTTATAAATGCCATTCCTGGTAACCCGCCTATTGGTGCACATTTCTTACCTTTGCGTCCTTTCCGACTTAATCGGCAAACCCCAAAGCAGATAGTATGCAGTTTGTCTATCCGACATTTCTCTGGGCCCTTTTGGCACTGGCGATACCGATCATTATCCACCTGTTCTACTTCCGGCGATTCAAGCGCGTGTTGTTCACCAACGTGAAGTTTCTGCGCGAGGTCAAGGAGGAAACCAGCATGCGTTCCCGGTTGCGCAATCTACTCGTTTTGGCACTCCGCTTACTGGCCCTGGCTTTTCTGGTTTTTGCGTTCGCACAACCTTTTATTCCGCAGAACAAGGCCATCAAAACGGGTAGCAAGGCCATCAGTGTTTTTGTGGACAACTCATTCAGCATGAGTGCGCTGAGCCAGGATATCCCCTTGCTGGAGAAAGCCAAGCAGCGGGCCCGCGATGTGGTGCAAGCCTATAGCCCGGAGAACCGCTTTCAGGTACTGACCAACAACTTTGAAGGCCGCCACCAGCGCCTGGTCGGCCAGGATGAAGCCCTGGCCCTGATTGACGAGATCACCATTGGGCCAGCCGTCCGGCAATTGTCGACCGTCACGGCGCGCCAGCAACAAGCCCTCGCGACTGGTGATGCCGACTACCAGTCGCTCTACCTGATCTCCGATTTTCAGCGCAACATTACCGACCTCCCCATCTGGGAAGATACCACGGTGGATCTTACGCTGGTTCCGCTGCAAGCGGTGCAGGAACGCAACGTCGGCCTGGACTCGGCCTGGTTCGAGGCGCCCGTGCCCCTGCTCAACCAGAACAACCGGCTGCACGTCCGCATTCGCAACTACAGCAACGAAGACATCGACAACGTCCGCCTCAGCGTGCGCTACAACGGACAGGAAAAGCCCGAAGGCGTGCTCACGGTTCCGGCCCTTGGCACCCTCATCGACTCGGTCATTATCAACGTCACCCAGCCGGGGTGGCAGGACGTGACCCTGGGAATCACGGATTACCCCATCCAGTTTGACGACCAGTACAACCTCACCTTTCGGGTAGCCGAGAAGATTGCGGTGCTGGTTATTGCGCCCGGCGCCAACAACCGCTTTTTGAAAGCAGCCCTACAAGGACTCGGTGTTTTTGCCCCCGAATTTGTTTCCAGCCAGGAGTTGAACTACAGTTCGCTACCCACTTACCAGATGATCATTCTCGAAGGGTTGCCCAGTATCTCCAGCGGACTGGCCAACGAACTGCAACAATACGTGCAGCAGGGGGGCAACCTCCTGGTCTTCCCCGGCCGCAGCTCCGACCTGGGTAGCTACCGGGGATTCCTGACGCCGTTTCCGGCCAACGAACTGCGCCCCTTTGAAGAAAAAGAACGCACCGTAGGTACCATCAATACCGAAGAATTTGTCTTCCAGGACGTCTTCGAAAATCGCTCGGCCAGCTTGCGCCTCCCGACGACCCAGGGGAACTTTCCGCTCACCAGCTTCGCTGGCCGCCAGGAAGAAAACCTCCTGACCTACCGCGATGGCTCTACCTACCTGGCCAAATACCAGTCTGGACAAGGTCACCTCTACCTGTGCAGCGCCCCCATCGACGAGCAGGTAAACAACCTGGTTCAGAATGCCGAAATTTTTGTGCCCATGCTCTACAAGATGGCCATCTCGGCCGGCGCGGCCAAACCGTTGGCTTACACGATTGGCAAAGATGAAGTCATCGAAACCACGCACCAGCAGAACTCGGGAGAAATCGCCTACAAAATGCAAGGCAGCGCAGGCGAATTCATCCCCGAACAACGCATCGTGGGTTCCCGCGTATTTTTGGGTATCGACAACCAGGTTACGGAGGCCGGGTTTTACGAGCTTTTCCTCAACCCCGAGCAGCGACTCGATCATTTTGCCTTCAATTATAATCGCCGGGAATCTGCGTTGGACTACTATTCACCCGCCGACCTCAAGGAACGCATCGGTGACCGTATCGATATCATCGATACCGCCAATGACAATGCCATTACCACCGAAATTGCGGAACGCAGCCAGGGGGTCGTGCTCTGGCGTTGGTGTATCATGCTGGTCTTGTTGTGGTTGGCTTGCGAAGGGCTGATCCTGCGTTTTTGGAAAGTTTAAGCGCCCCTGCCGACCGCAGTAGCGCTAGTTTCGGGTTTAGAATCAGTTAAGATGCAACGTGCTTTGTTTTTTATGGCTTTGCTGGTCGTCACCGCCGTGCTCTTGTGGCTTCGGTTCCCCGACTTCTTTGCCCATACCAATACCCGCTTCATCGAACCCTGGGGCGATGGTTACAAGACCTACGACGCCATTTTTTACCACGTGGATCACGACACCACTCTGTCGCATTTTGCGGGCATGAACTATCCCTACGGGGAGCAGGTGGTGCCGGGTGATTGCCAGCCGCTTTTTTCCAATACCTTAAAGATCTTAAAAAGCCTGGGGCTCGACGTCACGCCCTACGGGGTGGGTATCCTGCATGTTTTTCTGCTGGTTTCCCTTTTACTTTGCGCCGTTTTCCTGTACCTCATCTTTACCCGCCTGGGGTTACCCCCGTGGTACAGTTTGCTGGTGGCCATTGGGTTGGCTTTCTTTTCTCCGCAAATCAACCGGATGCTGTCGCATTTTGGACTGGCACATCCCGAGGTCTTGCCGCTGGTCTTTTACCTGTTGTTGCGTTGGCACGAAAAGCCACACTGGCGCTGGAGCTTGGCGTTGGGAGGGGTGGTCTGGGCGTATGCCCTGCTGCATTTCTATTTCTTTGCCATTCTTGCCTTTGCGATTGTGGGCTGGGTAGGGGTACGCTGGTTGGCGCGGCGCGACTGGGCGGCTACGCCCGGCTATTTGGGGCACGGCCTGCTGATGCTGGGCCTGCCCCTGGCGTTTTTCTACGCCTGGATGATCTACCCCGATCCCGTGACGGATCGCAACCCTGTTCCCTGGGGATTTTTCAATTACCGCAGCCGCTTGTCGGGGGTCTTCACGGATATGTCCCAACCGCACTGGCAGTGGATCAATGACCACCTGGTGCCGGTTCACGTACCCGATTTTGAGGCGAAAGCCTACGTGGGCCTGGTGGCGATGGCTTTTCTGCTTTTTTGCTTCAGCCTGTTGTTGCGGAGCCGGTTGCGGACCTGGCCACTGGCCCCCACTACCGAACGGGAAAAGTACCTGCATTACCTGCTCCTGAGCGGAATCGCTATTTCGTTATTTGCCTATGGCCTTCCTTTTATTTTACCTTACGGCAAAGCACTCCTGCCATACACGGGCCCCATTCAGCAGTTTCGCTCCATTGGCCGCTTTGCGTGGGTGTTTTTTTATGCGGCCAACATCACGGCCTTTTACTACCTCTACCAATGGAGCCAGGTTGCCGTACTGCCGTGGCGGCGCTGGGCGCTGCTGCTCTTACCGTTGGGCGTGCTGACCTTCGAAAGTTATCACTTCAACACCTCCTGTCCGATCGATCTCGACGAAGTCGAAAACTGGGTGCCGGGCGAGCGCTTCACCGACCGCGGCATCGATTACAGCCGCTTCCAGGCCTGCCTGCCGATCCCTTATTTCAATATTGGTTCCGACAACTTCTGGTGGGAAGCCACGGGCTGGATCAGCCAGAAGCCCTTCACCTTGTCTATGCAAACCGGGCTGCCCCTGACGGCGGCCATGCTCACCCGCACGTCGCTGAGCCAGACCCTCAACCAACTGCAGTTGGTGACCGAGCCTTACCGGATGCCCCGGATTTTCGCCGATTACCCCAACGACAAACCCCTCTTGCTCTTCTGGGACAACGTGCGGGTGCACGAGTTCGGTGAGCAGTTCATCCACCTCAATCAACACGCCAACCTGCTTTACGAAAACGACTGGTTGCACCTCTACGAATTGCCGTTGGCTAGCTTCGCCCTGCGCCTGCAAGACCAGGTCCGGGCAGTGCAGGCCCAAATGGACACCCTGGCGGTCCGGCCGGGTGGCTGGCGGAGTACCGACACCTTAACCGACTGGCTTTACCAGCCTTTCGACCAGTACCCAACGCCGGATGCTTACTTCGGCGCGGGCCAATTGACGAGCGACATGAGCGGCCGGACCCGCCTGCTCGATACCGTCTGGCAAAGCAGCTACACCGGCGAAGTGACCGTCTCCTTCTGGCAGTTTCTCCATAGCGATCGTTCTGCCCGCACGGCCATTACCTGGGTGGAATACGACGCCGAAACCGGCGCTGAACTGTTTCGGCAGGAACGCATCAGCCGCCTGGTCGCCACGGTATTCGACGACCGTGGCTGGGCCCTGATGGCATTTTCCCTGCCCCGGCAGCAAGCCAATAGCCGCATCGAACTCAGCATCCGCAACGATGACCAAAAAGAAGGCCCCCTCCTGCTTGATGAGGTGCTAATCCGTCCGGCAGGTAGCACCGTCGCCCGCCGCACGCCCGAGGGCTGGTGGTGGAACAACCGTTGGTACCCAACGAATTTGTGGGCGGCTCCGACGGTTATGCCCAATGAGCAGTAGGCCTTTGCTGTCGCAGGTTCCCAAAGACTAACGCAGCCGATCAATCGACTTCACGAGTTTATCGTCCTTTTTTATATTGCGGTAAGCGAGGAATCCGAATAAGATGGCCAAGACTGGAAAAGCAATCCCTACCGCAGGTTGCGCCAGGGAAGCGGCCGGGTCGTTGAAATAACGATAAGCGGCGGCACCCATACCCGCACCTGCCAAAAACAGCCCCAATCGGGTGATGTTCATCTGCAAGCTGCGGTTGCGGTACAAGAAGATCGCCACCAATAAACCCAAGCCGGCCAAACCGAAAGCGCCCATCATGGTGGGGCCATCCTGCACCTCGAAGGCCGCATCGGCAAACAGGGGTGAACTGGCCTGAGCCGTGGGCGTCGTAGCCAGTGGCAAGGCAAAAAGCACCAACGCGCAAGCGCCGGCAAGGAATAAAAAGATGGATTGGATTCTTTGGATCATGCGAAAATTGTTAAGCAGTTAAGGCAAATGTAGTTCATTATAATTGGGTATTTTCCATTTTCTGGTGGTTTTCTGTACACTATCTATTCCATTGCACCAACCCGCCGAGCACCAAAAAAAGCACCACCAGGAAAAACATCGCTAAGCGAGCGTCCAAGCGCCGAATCGCGGGAACATCGGCCTGCTTTTTCAAGGTGGTCAGGTGGTTACTGGCCAGGATGACCCGCCACATGACCGCCGCAATGACCGCGAAGGCCACCAGGTAAATCTTATCCATCAACACCATGTAGCCCACATCAGGTAGGGCAGCACTGTAGGATTGCTGCAGAAAAATAGCGGCTAACAGACTGCCAATGGGCAAGGAAATCCGGGCGTCGGCGTGGCTGGGGTGAATGTACAAGGCCCCCAGGCTGACCACAATGACGATGAGCAACGGCAACAGCAGCTTGAGGAGAAAGTAATTCAGCGGCCGGGCAATGGACAACCGGAAAATGAAGTTGCTGTAGGCCATTTCCTGTCCGGGATTTTCGCCCAAATTCGTGGGGTAAGTAGTCGTGCTGTGCTCGGTGGTCAGCCCACCCATGTTCCAACCCGGCAGTTGCAAGTTGCGCCGAATGAAGGTAGCCCCCGGAGCCACAACGTAACGGAGGGAATCGAGTGGAAAATCGACGTTTTCAATTTGAATATCCAACTGATGTTCATCCAGCGGGAAGCGCCCCAGCTCAAAAGGATGGTAGAAGCGGCCTTCGATCCGCATGCCGTTGTAGAAATAGCCGTCGGGCAGGGTGATGGCCTCCTCGTAAAAATTGTTCTGGGTAAAACTCCATTTGTCGATGGCGTTGACAAATTCGATGTTCATCGGATCCTTGTCACCCCGCCATTTGAACCAGAGGTAGAAGTCGGCATTGAAGGAATGGGCATTGAGGTTGAGCTCGTAGACGTTCATCAGCTGAATGCCGGTGAGCACGGTGTCAGCCGTCACCGGGGGAGCCGCATTTTGCCCGGCCAACCCCAGTGGACAGAGCCCCAGCAGGAGCAAAAGCTTCCATAAAAGGGGGCTACTCCCGGTGGTCAACGGTGCGTGATTTCCAATGGAGCTGACGGGGATTGGGAAGAATTTCTGCATGGACTTAAACTTGATTGGTCTACGAAGATAATTGTTTTTCCAATCCCCAGGCCACCACTTTTGCCTGCCTGGCAGAACACTACATCCAGGACCCCGATTTCACTACCATCGAAGGCCAGGCCTACCCCCGAATGGGCGAATTCCTGAAGGAGGCGATGGACTTTTGGTGCGCTGACAATTTTGCCGATAAAATGTAACGGCTACCGCGTCCAGTGCTTCACCGTATCGCGGCCCAGCTGGTGCATGTGCACCTCGTCGGGGCCATCGGCCAGGCGCATGGTGCGGGCGTAGACCCAGTACCCCGCCAGGGGCGTATCGGCGCTCACCCCCATCCCACCGTGGGCCTGGATGGCGCGATCGACCACGGCCTGGGTCATGGCTGGCGTCACGATTTTGATCATCGCAATCAGGTCTTTGGCCACCTTGTTGCCGTGGCGGTCCATCTTGTCGGCGGCAGCCAGCACCAACAGCCGGGTTTGCTCGATCTCGCAGCGCGAGCGGGCAATATCCTGGCGGATGCTGGAAAAGTCCTGGAGGGTGCGCCCGAAGGCAACGCGGGTGGCTACCCGTTCGCACATGAGCTCGAGGCTGCGCTGGGCGGCGCCAATGAGGCGCATGCAGTGGTGAATGCGGCCGGGCCCGAGGCGGCCCTGGGCAATGGCAAAACCACTCCCCTCTTCCTGGAGTAAGTTACTTTTGGGTACACGGACATTGTCCAGGTGGATTTCCGCATGGCCTTCCGGCGAATCCAGAAAACCAAAGACCGACAGCGGACGCACCACCTTCAGCCCGGGCGTATCCATCGGTACCAGGATCATGCTCTGCTGCACGTGCCGCTGGGCACCGAAGTCCGTCTTGCCCATGAGGATGGCGACTTTACAGTGGGGGTGCATGGCGCCAGACGACCACCATTTTTTGCCGTTGATCACGTAGTCGTCGCCGTCGGCGACGATGGCGGTCTGCACGTTGGTGGCATCCGAAGAAGCCACGTCGGGTTCCGTCATCAGGAAGGCCGAGCGGATGGTTCCCGCCAGGAGGGGCTGGAGCCACTGCGCTTGCTGGGCGGCATTGCCGTAGCGGGCCAGCACTTCCATATTCCCCGTGTCGGGGGCGCTGCAGTTGAAGATTTCGGAGGCCCATTTCACCCGGCCCATCAGTTCGGCCAGGGGGGCGTATTCCAGGTTGGTCAGTCCGGGGCTCAGCGCGCCGTAATCCTTGGGCAGAAACAAGTTCCACAAACCCGCTTGCCGGGCCTGGGCTTTCAGCGCTTCGATCTTGGGATGCACGGTCCAGAGGTTCCCCGGATCAGCGTAGAACGCATTAACTTCCTGCTCCAGCGGGTAAATGTAGACGTCCATGAAGTCCTGGACGCGCTGGATCAGGGCTTTGGTTTTTTCGGTGTATTCGAAGTTCATGTTGTTGATTTATTCAAGCACTAAGTTAGGCTTTCGCCAGGCTACATATCAGCCGGCGATCAGGTAACCCCCATCCGCCGTGTACACGCCTCCCGTCATGTAGGACCCCGCGTCGGAAGCCAGCAGCAGGGCCAGGCCCTGCATTTCTTCGGGCATGGCCATCCGCCCGGCGGGAATGTTTTTTTCCAGTTGGCCCAGTAGTTTTTCGTTCTGCCAGAGGGCCGCGCTGAACTTGGTCTTGACCAACCCCGGACAGAGCGCATTGGACCGCACCTGGTACTGGCCCCATTCTTTCGCCTGGTTCTTGGTGAGCATAATCAGGGCCGCTTTGCTGACACTGTACAGGCCCAGGCCAAAGCCCGGGTGCATGCCCTCCACCGAAGCAATATTGATAATGGAACCGCCCTGAACCTTCAGGTAGGGCAAACACCGGTTGGCCAGGTGCCACGGCGCTTTGACGTTGACATCCATGATCTTGTCAAAAACGGCCTCGGTGGTGTCTTCTACCGGTCCGAAGACGGGGTTGATGGCGGCGTTGTTGATCAGGATGTCCAGGCGGCCGTAGGTGGCCACGGTTTTTTCTACCAATTGGTTGCGCTGGGCTTCGTCGGCTACGTGGCAGGCGATGCCGGTAGCGTCCCAGCCCTGGGCCCGGAAACTGGCCGCCACCTCATCTACGGCGTCCTGGTTGCGGCTGCTGATCACCACGCTGGCGCCTGCTTCGGCCAGGGCGGCAGCCATGGCCTCGCCGATACCTTTACTGGATCCGGTAATGATGGCGACTTTGCCCGTCAAGTCAAATTGTTTCATGCTGTTGCTAAATTTATCGTTGGCGTGAAGATAGTGTTTAATTGTTTTGGTGGTCAGGCGTGCCCCAATAAAAAGGAAACCGCGACGAATAGTGCGGCATGTTTTTAAAACTTTAACTTGGAGCAATTGCCACCATAACCCAACCCTTTTTGCGTCACAAACGTCTTATTTAAAAAAAAACACCATGTCAAAAAAACTACGCTTCAGCCTCCTGTTATTTTTAGTTTATGGGGCTGTAACCGGACAGGTACCTTCCGATTGCAGCGTACCATCCGTACTGCGCACCGCTTACGACCGGGACGTCAAGGGACTCGTTATCAAGCGAATGCAGACCCTCAATAGCGACGACCAGTACCTCGTAACCATTCCTCAGGCCTGGCAAGACAGCATCCTGGAGGGGATGGCTGCGATTTTCAACCTCGCGGAAAGCTTACCAACGGCCGATTCTGTCTTCAACAGGTACTGTGTGCACGATGGCGCTTTTTCACCGGCAGTCTATGGTTTTATTATTGGCGTCGACCCCAATTCGACCTATGCCCAGGCCTGGGCCGCCGGGCAGACCCTGTCTGGCGACCCGGTACTCGACACCCTATTGGTACGGCACGGTTTCACGCTGACCAGTTATATCAGTTTTGGCGCCGGGGTATTCTACACCGATCAACTCATCAATCTTTTTGCCCTGGCCGATTCTATTGTAAATAATGTACCAGGTATCCAGTACGCCGAGCCCGATTTCCTGGTGGGTGGCGCTGGACATATTGAATACACCACCGACGCCGCAGATAACCGCTTCTATAACTTTCGGTACGAGTGGAACGATTGCTTTGATGGTTGCGACAATTACTACAGTTGGCAATTTTCGGTCGGTACCGATTGCAGTGTCACTTTTCTCGGCACCGACCAGGGTGGCTTCTTCGGCATCGAACCGCTGCCAGCCCCCACCAACTGTATGCTCACCACCCCTACCCGGGAGCCCACCGGCGTGGTGGATATCCGGCTTTTCCCCAACCCTGCCAGCACCGCAATAACCTGGGAAAATGCCCCTCAGGAGGGCGGCTGGCTCTTGTTGAATGCCCACGGTCAAATCCTGCGGCGCGGCGATTGGCAAACGACCAACCTGGATGCCAGCCAGCTGCCGGGTGGCCTGTACGGCTTGCGCTGGTACGGGGCCGACGGGCAAACCAAAGCTGCTAAAACCTGGGTGAAGCAATAAGGGCTTCCTGGCCGCCTGGCGCAACCTTAGGCCCCGCTTGTTGTTTTAAGGAGAAGACCAAAGTATACCCGTATGCCCACCACCAGTAAAACCAACCCCGCCACAGCGCCCATTTGGGAGGTGCTGGAAACCGTCAGCGACCCGGAAATCCCGGTGTTGTCGGTCATTGATCTGGGGATCGTGCGCGATGTCTTGCTGGACGACAGCGGCCAGCTGGAAGTGGTCATTACGCCAACCTACTCTGGCTGCCCGGCCATGAACACCATTGAGGTCAACATTCGGGCCGTCCTGCAGGAACACGGCTACGATCCGGTTAAAGTGACCACCGTCCTCTCCCCGGCCTGGACCACCGACTGGATGACCACGGCGGGCCGCCGCAAGCTCAAAGCCTACGGTATCGCGCCACCGGAACCGGGGCAGGTAGACAAGCACGCGCTCTTTGGGGAAGACAAACAGGTGGAATGCCCTCGCTGTGGCAGCCGCAATACGAAAATGATCGCCCAGTTCGGCTCCACCGCCTGCAAGTCCCTCTACAAATGCGAAGACTGCCTGGAGCCTTTTGATTATTTCAAATGCCATTAGTGGTCTACGCTATTCCTCCGCGGGTTGCATCACCTTGTTCATAATATTGACCCCCGTCATGGCCGAGGCTGTCAGTACGCCCGAAAACAGCGCCCCCCCTACCCCGGCCGTGACAATATCTTGCCCCGTCAGGTAGAAATTCCGGATTGGCGTACGGGGTTGCAGAAAGGGCTGGCGGAAGCGTTGAGGACTGTGGTCGAGCCCGTAAATTTCTCCTTTTTCGTAATTCACAAAATGCTGGGTCGTGAGCGGGGTCGACAATTCGTAGTGGTCGACCTTACCTTTCACCTGGGGCAGCTGCCGGTACAATTCGGCCAGCAGGCGCTGAGCCAATTCCTCCTTGAGGGCTTCGTAATCTTCGCCCCGCTTCATCCACCGGCTTCCGGCCCAGGGGGCAAAAGTTTCGTAAGGTACCAGCGTAATGATATCAATGGTGCTCCGCCCGGGATAGCGGGCGGTCCAGGTGGGGTCTTTGGCTGCTGGAAACGATACGTAGACCACCGGAAAAGGCTCGTCCATATCCTCGAGATAACGGCTGACACAGGTATCGTGGTCTCCCTCGGCGGGATAGATCCAGAGGTTGGTTTTGGGCAATTGGAGTTCCTCCGGGCTGCCCTCCAGCCCGATGTACAGGCAGGCATGGGCAACGGAACGTTGTACCTTTTGCAACTGCTGTAGCAACTGGTGCCGGGCCGTGACGGCGGGCGGCAGCAGGTGGTGGTAAGTGGTCATGATGCCTGCGCCACTGACAATGTTTGTAGCCGCAAAGACTTTACCGTCGGCCATGCGAACGCCGGTGGCGCGGTTGTTGGTCACGACCACTTCCGCCACTTCGGCACTGATGAGGATGGTTCCGCCAGCGGCGGCGATGACGGGATCAACCGTAGCCACAATTTGCGCTGATCCGCCCACCGGGAAACTCCCCCCGTCGAAATAATGGCGGGCGACGGCCGCGTGCATCGCGAAGCTGCTCTGTTTCGGCGGCAAGCCATAATCGCCGTACTGCCCAGCCAGCACCTTGATGAGTGTTTCATTGGCGGTGAGTGACCGGAGGACTTCGTAAGTCGTCTGATCAGAAAACTGGTGGTATCCCCGCCGCAGGAAGCCGCCGGCGAGCTTGCGCACGAGAGGCGGCAGGGCTTTGTCCAGGTAAAAATTCCGGCTGGCCTTGTTGGCCGCAAATACGCGGTTCACGTATTCCTCAATGGCACTGGTCTCGTCGGGGAAATAGGTACTCAGCTGGTCAATAAAATTTTGCGTCCCCTTCACAAAGTCGTAGTGCTGGTCGCCGATGATGATGCGATCGTACACCTCCCCCATGTCTGCCCACTGCAGCTGGCCATTGGTCACGTAATCGAAGAGGCGCCGGATGACGCTGTGGGGGCGCTGCACCTCGCCGATGTAGTGGATACCGACGTCCCACTCGTAGCCCCGCCGTTTGAAGACGTGGGTAAAGCCCCCAGCGGTGTAGTGCCGCTCCAGTAGCAGCACCCGCTGCCCTTCTTTGGCCAGGATGGCCGCGGTAGCCAGGCTCCCCATACCGGTGCCGATGAGAATGGTATCGTAGCTTTCGGCCAACTGTGGGTGTTGTTTGTAGGATTGGATCATGGTTTGTAGGTATAATGGTCTAAATACTTAATGGTCTATTCGGTTGCCAAAGACTTCCCACCTGTGGAAACAGGTAATTCTTTCTTGGCTTCACAAGCTACAAAAAATGCTTAATTTTCCGCTCAACTGAAATTCACCTAATTATGCGCCTAATTTTTAGTCTTTTGTTACTGTCCCTGGCTCAACTGGCCGGGGCACAAAATACCCCAGCGATGGAAGCACCTGCGGAACTGCCTTATTACCAAATTCCCGATTACCCCGCTAAGTACAATGCCTGTACGGTAGCGGCCCGCATGCTCGACGGCCTGGGCTTTCGCTACTACTGGGCCACCGAAGGCTTGCGGGAAGAAGATCTCAGCTACCGGCCCAATGCCGACGCCCGCACCGCTGCCGAAACCCTTGACCATATTTACGGGTTGGTGCAAATGGTACGCCAGGCCGTGCAACAGCGCCCCAACGGCAGCGGCGGGGAGCCAGAACCAGCGACCTTTGCCGACCAGCGCCGGCAGACGCTCCTGGCCATCCAGGAGGTCAGCAACATCCTCAAAGCCAGCAAGCCTCGTGACCTAAAAAAATACAACATCGTCTTCCAACGCGGCGACAACACCTCCGAATTCCCGTTTTGGAATGTCCTCAACGGCCCACTCGCCGATGCCCTCTGGCACGTGGGGCAGGTGGTTTCCTTCCGGCGGGGGTCGGGCAATCCATTCAATGGCAAGGCCAGCGTTTTTTCGGGAAAAGTGCGGGAATAGGTTGGGAGGTTGGAAAGGTGTAAAGGTTGGGTAAGTGTAAAAGTAGAGGTGTAAAAGTGAAAAAGTGGAAAGGTGTAAACGTGGCGCTTTGCTAGCCCCGCCCACGCTGAAGAAGTGGCAGGTGTGAGAACCAAAGTAGTACACCGCCACGGCAATCAACGGATTACGCGCATCTAAGCGGGCGGGGCTGCTCCTTCAAGACTACGGCTATAACACAAGTTGCGGGAGAATTAATATTAATTTGTTTTAAACCCTACGGTTGGGACATATCTATACGACCGCGGCCGGGAGGCCGCCTGATACTGCATCGTAGGCTGGAGCCAACGACGATTTTAGTAGCCCCAGCGGAGCGGAAGTTCATTGCCATGCTGGGCACAGCCTCAGTGGCAGGTATATATACGCTGAGGTCTCGACCAATGACCGCAGCGCGGTCAAATTATGTTAGCCCTAACACCGCCAGTTCTTTCCGACCCCAGCGGGGTCGCACCTGCCTTTTTATGATGGTTCTTTGACAAAAAGAAGTGACCATCCAACGGACGAAAAAGCATCGTATTATCGATTATCCGTTGATTTAATGCGACCCCGCTGGGGTCGGTCAAACAAATTGGCTGATCATACTGCTTCTAATCGGGATGGGTAGGCGGCCGAAGCCGCCGTCCCCCCCACACCACCCGGCATACGCTTTAACGTACCAAGGCGGTTTCTCCTAACTTTTAACCTTGCTGCACATGAAATAAGGATTTCAACCCTTGCGCTGCGAATCATGCGATCCCCATCGCTTTCCTTACTGGCGCATAGTTGGCCATCGGCCACCATG
>PZPC01000009.1 GCA_003045895.1 Bacteroidota bacterium | reverse complement strand
CCTTGGCTTCGTCTATGAGATTCCCGTCAGCGGGCTCTCTCGGAACTTGGACCCTATTTTATTAGCGTCCGCATCCGTTAGTGTAGGGTCATGCCTGGCACACCCCGATATGAAGTACCTACGGCACTTCGCACTATTTGGCGTAAAGAAAACCGTCACCCGCTAACACGGCCGAAAGATCGAGCGACCCGAAAGATTCATTCGAGTCATTGAGGCTATTGAGGGGCTGCCGAAATCGTCGTTGGCTCCAGCCTACGATGAAGTATCCTCGGATTGTCGCGGATTGCATCCGCGATACCATGCGCTCAATGCGAGATAAGCGTATGGTAGCTGCTTGCCACGTCTTCAGCGTTGCCTGCCACCGCAGTCACAGACTGCTGTCGATATTTATTCGTAGACAAAGTCTACGAATAGCGGGTAGGTATCCACAACGCTGAGGTCTTAAAAAATGACCGCAACGCGGTCAAATTACGTGAACGATAAGATTAACGGAAGCTATACATGGGTAGGCTGCAAGTTGTGTTATAGCCGTAGTCCTTCAGGAGACCGCTTGCGCAGCCACGCGTCTTCAGCGCGGGGCGAGGGCGGGCAGAAATCGGAAGTAGCACACGGGGAACAGCGCTACCGCAACAGCAGCAAGCGCTCCACCTGGCGGGTTTGTTCGTATTGGAATTTCAGAAAATACATTCCGTTGGGCAGCGGGGGCAGTTGGAGGTCAACCTGCCATTCGCCCGCCAGCGCCTGCGCAAAGACCACCTGCCCCTGGACGTTGACGACTTCCACCCGGCCGCCGCTGCCATAGGCTGTGGGCAGATACAGTTGCACCGGAGCTGTTCCCGTGACCAGGGTGGGAAAAACCCGCACCGCTTCCCCCACGAAGTCCACGACCTCAATGGCCGAATACGCGTGTTGGCCGTCAAAATCCGTCTGTTTCAGGCGGTAGTAATTTTTACCAGGCAGGGGCTTGGGGTCCAGCGCCCGGTAATCCTGTTGCTGCTGGCTGTTGCCCGATCCGGGCACCTGCAACAAGGGCAGAAAATCGCGGCCATTGGTACTCCTTTCGACGGTAAAAAAGGCATTGTTGGTTTCGGAAAGGGTGGCCCAGCTCAGTTGCACCGTTTTGCCTGCGGCGCGCGCCGAGAAACCGACCAGCTCCACCGGAAAAACCGAGAGGTTGAGCTGAACGACAAACAGCCCGTTGTGGGTATCGGAAACCAACACGTTGCCCGACGGCAGGAAGGGGTAGCACCCCCAGTTGGCCGTGGTACCGCTATAAGTCGTATTGGCTGGCTCGGTGTCGTAGTAGGCTACCCGCGTGACATTCATAGGATCCGCTACATCGAACACCTGCAACCCGTCTTCGTAGTAGGAGACGTAGAGAAAATTACCCCGGACAAAAGGATTGTGGGGGGTGTTGTTGGCATAAGTAGGTTCCAATAAGGGCATTTTAAAACTGCTTACCGGGTTGATATCACTCAAATTGGAGATGTCTAAAATCCCAATGGGGCGCCCTTGCCCCAGCTCTTCGGCATAGTAGATGTATTGCCCATCTTCCGAGCGCCAGCTGCTGTGGTTGTAGCCCCCGGTGCGTTGGGAACCCAGGCATGTCGGGCTGGCAGGGTTAGTAAAATCCCAAATATAGAACCCCGAATAGCCGTGCGAACAATAGGCAATATTGTTGGTCACGTACAGGTCGTGTACGTAGAAACCATTGGACGGCACCTCACATGCTGCCGTATTTGAAGCCGGGAGTGCGGCAAAATTAACCTTGACGGGGCTGCTGGGGTTGCGGGCCTGGCTATCGGTAGCTAAGTTGTAAACGATGAGTCCCGTGCTGGCGCCACTACTGCCATTGGCCCCTGCCACGTAGAGCCGGGCCTGGGCCTCGTCGATAAAAATATTGTGGGCAGAAGTAAAATCGGCGGTGCTGGCGCTCACCAGGTGGAGCTTGCCCACGGCCAGGGAGTCGAGGTCGTAGACCCGCAGGCCCGACCCGCCTTCGCTGACGGCGTAGAGGTAGTGGCGGTAGGTTTTGAAGTCGCGCCAGTAGGTTTGGTTGGCCACCACGTCGGTACCTATCAGCACCACATTGTCGGTGTCGGTCACGTCAAAAACCCAAATATTATTGACGCCACCCAAGATCGCGTACTCCTTGCCACTCGGGGTTGCGTAGCCCCAGACATCGTTGTACACCACGTCGCCACCCCTGACCGGATTGGCGGGGTCGTCATACTGGTACAGGAGGGTGGTATTGAAAGCTACCTGGCAAGACAACACCAGGGGCAGGCACAACAGCAACAAAGGGAAGGGTAATTTTTTCATGGTAGTGATAGAGGTTAAATCGAATGGCTAAATATACCTGAAAGGTCGGCATTTTCGCACGGAAATGGCCTGACATCAACGGTAAAATCGCCCCGGTCTATCCCTTGACCTCCGTTAGGCCGGCGCCCTTTGGTCTGCGGCGTCTGTTTTTATCTGGCTGCGATACCCCTCCAGGAAATGGAGGCACAACCGATTAAAAACCGCCGCCTGCTCAATAGAAACGACGTGCCCACAGTGGTTGACGACCTCGAGGTGCACGTGTTGGGGGTGTTTTGCTGCGTAAGCTTTGGCCGCACCCAAAAACAAGTGGTCTTGTGATCCGCTGACCAAGAGATGGGGATGTTGTACCTGGCGATCAAACAGGCCCTGGAGCGTCGGGTACAGGCCGTAGTACATGTTGGTCCATTTGCGAAACTCGTCGGTGGTGAGTACTTGCGATTCTTTGATAAAAACTTCCCGCGATTTTTGGTGATTGGTGCGCGGCATCATCACCCTGGCACTGAATTTATAAAAAGCAGGATAGCCAATGATTTTAGCCAGCGCCAAACTGGCCGAAGCCAGTACGCGTAGCTTGAGACTAAGCTTTAGAATGGGGCCGGACAAGATGACCGATTGCGTTTGCTGGGGGCGCAATTCCCGCATCTCCAAAGCAATAATAGCACCTAAGGAAACGCCGACCAAGTGACTAGCCGACAGCTTCAGGTGATCGGCCACCGCCCAAACCTGTTTAGCGATAGCAGGAAAAGTATACACCGGTACAGCGGTGAGCTGTTTGGCCATCTGGCCATGCCCCGGTAAATCGATGAGCAATAAATTGAACCGGGTGCGTAAGTCGTCAATCTGTCTGCGCCAGGTACGCGTGCTGCCACCGGCGCCGTGAATGAACAGGAGCCATTCCGCATCGGGCTGATCGGCGGCATAGGTTTCGTAATACAGGAGTTGATTTACTGGCATTTTGTTTAAACACCTGGTGCCAAGGAGGGTTCAGTTTGTCTCTCCAAATTTATTTGGAGGATACCCCCTGGCCAGTTCAGCCGAATAAATTTTGCTGGACCGGCCTTGCGGAAGAAATAGGAAAAAAAATCCCGCCGAAGAAACTTACCTTTCAGATGTATTGGTCATTCACTACCGAACCCGATGGCCCTTGGCGATAGGAACGATGCGCTCGGCTACTCAAAAATTGTCCGGTTAAAGCGGACTACTTCAATCCTCCTTACAAGCGAATTCAAGATAACTTGAGCAACTAATTGGGGTTTTGAAAAATGACAGGTATGAGAAAACTCTTTACCATTAAACGCTACATAACCCGTCAGCAGCTTGTTTGCCTTTTGCTGTCCCTTGGCTTCTCCTGGACCTTGCTCCTGTCTCAAAACCCCCTTTCCAACACTGCTCCTCTGGTTATTGATGTCCAGCATTTCAACATTGAAGACGGGCTTTCACATCGCTATGTAACGAGTATTCACCAAGATAAAAATGGGTTCATGTGGTTTGGGACGCAGTATGGCTTAAACCGGTTTGATGGCTATGATTTCAAGTGGTTCACCGCAGAGAAGAATGGCTTGCAAAACAATGAAATTGACCATGTATTGCTGGACAGCGAAGATAGAATGTGGTTGATTCACACCGGAAGCCCGGTGTTTAAAAGGGTCAAACACATTGACATTTTCGATCCGGAAACGGAAGCGGTAATTTCTTTTGAGGAAGCCTTTAGTGGCCACGCGCCGTTCAGGGACAAAGATGTTATCGCGTTTGCCAGAAACAGTCGGGGGCATTTGGCTTTTTTAACGGCCACCCAATTGGTCACCTATACCGGCCGGTTTCAAACTTACCCCATCGCTCATTACGACGCCCATAAAATGAGACAACTCTGTTGGGCGGATGATGGGCGTTTTTGGTTAGCCGCTTACAAACTCGGGCAAGAATCGGCCAAACTCCTCGTCCTGACGCACGACGGAAAACTAGAGCAACAGTTTGAATACCCCCCTAACGCTTTTCTTTACCTCTATGATTTGGATCAGCCGGGGCGTGCAAGCCTGTATGTTTTGCAAAAGGAACAGCTCATCGAACAATCAAAATCTCGCTACCTTTCTGTGTATGCGAATGGAAAAGAACAGCCTGACCAGGTGATGGAAAAAATGCTCTCCGGGCGTAACCTTACCGTAGATTTTACCATCCCTATTTTACAAAAATACCGCGCTCAATACTGGGTACAAACGATTAAAGATGAGTTCGCTTTGTTATCAGACCAGGAGGCCCCACGGGTGCTGTCGGAGACCTACCCCACCTTAAGAAATCCAACCTGTGTCTATACCGACCGGAGTGGTGCCGTTTGGGTCGGCAGCCAGTTTGGTATCCATCGCTTAAAATTGGAGAAGCCCCGCTTCCGGACCTTCCTCAGCCACCCAAAAACCGCACCGACAGGCTCGCTCTATTCCATTCGGGGAATGACCGTCACCCAAGACCTCAATCAAAATACCCTGTGGGCCATGGCCGAAGAAAAAGGCCAGCTGTGGAAAATTGACCTGAACACGGGACAGGAAACCCTATTCGCCACCATGGACGAAAATCGCTGGGCCGTCACGAAACAAGGCAACAAGCACCTCTTATACGCCGGTGTTGAAGGCATTCACCGCATCGATTCGAAAACAGGATCGCTGCTGCATACCTATCCATTTGATTTGTACAAGGAACCCTATGGCATCACGTTCATCCACGAAGATAAATACGGTAAAGTCTGGTTCGATAATTCGTTTGATGGCAACCTCACCTACTTCGCCAATGGACACAAGCGAAAATTCATCGATTGGACCACCACCCACGAAAATTTATATACCTATCAATTTCTTGAAGACGAAACAGACACCGCCTGGCTCGGCACCAGCCAGGGCATGTTCAGATTGAACATCCAGACGGGCGAAGTAGTGGAAAGATTCTGGAAAAACGGCAAAGGGAAATACCAGCTGCCGTTTGATCATGTCCACCATTTCAGGCAAAATGAAGATGGCTCTTTTTGGTTGGCCACCGCCGGTGAAGGGCTGATCCATTGGCATCCTGAAAAAGGTGTCCTAACACGCTATACCCATGCCGATGGATTGCCAAACAATACCATCTACGCCATCTATCCAGACGACTACGGCAACTTCTGGTTGCCAACCGACATCGGCATTTGTGTGTTCAATGCCACTTCGAAGCAAGTACGGCTTTATACCCCTAAAGACGGCCTCAGCCACACGGAATTCAACCGGATCGCCCACTGCCAGGACGATGATGGGAATATTTATTTTGGCTCCTTAAACGGAATTACAACTTTTCACCCCAAGGATTTCGTGGCCGATTCAGCTACTTTCCAGGCGCCGTTGGTCATCACAGGATTTCAACAATTTGATGGGCGTACTGGAATGTTAGTAGACAAAGCGGCTGAATTGCGGCGTACCAACCTCATTACCATGCGGCCTAATGATCGGCTCATCAGGCTCCAGCTTTCATTACTTACGATGGAGGACATGCAAAATGTGCGCTATGCCTATCGCCTGGAAGGGGTGGATAGAGAATGGACTTACCAGACGGAAAACAATATTCGTTTGGGGCGTTTGCCCTACGGCAAGCACATCCTGCACCTTAAAAGCCAGGCATCCAATGGGCAATGGTCGGCCCAAGAGCTGCGCATCCAGATACACGCTCTAAAGCCGGTTTATCAACAGGCCTGGTTTCTGGCGCTACTGGGCCTGCTATTGCTGGGCGGCACTTTTCTTTTTTTTCGGCAAAGGGAAAAATCTTTGAAAGCCCAAAGCAACAGATTGGAGCGCACCGTCAGGGAAAGGACGGCCACCATTGAACAACAAAAAGAGAAATTGCAATCCTTGGATGAACTCAAATCCAAGTTCTTTGCCAACGTCAGCCACGAACTGCGCACCCCGCTGACCTTGATCTTGGGCCCAATCGAAACCTTGTTGAAGGAAAACCGACTGACGGAAAAACAAGCCAGCCTGCTCAAGATGGCCAACCAGGGGAGCAAAAACCTGAAAAACCTGGTCAACGAAATCCTGGACCTCAGCAAATTGGAAGCAGGCAAAATGGGGCTGAATCCAAGCCCCGCCCTACTGGCTTCTTTTTTCAATCACTATTGCGCGCAGTTCGAATCACTGGCCGCGCATCAGGAAATAACCTACGTGCACCAGGTTGGGATAGCGCCACATCAATCGGCCTTGATCGACCGGGAAAAATGCCGACAACTCATTTTTAACCTCCTTTCCAATGCCTTCAAATTTACGCCCCCCGGCGGCAAGATAGCCGTGAGGGTCGGTTTGGAAAAAGGGGAACTATCCATCCAGGTGGCCGATTCCGGCAAAGGCATTCATCCCGCTGACCTGCCCCATATTTTTGACCGCTATTTCCAGACCAGCCAAAAGGGGCTTGCGGCATCCGGAGGCACGGGAATTGGATTGGCGCTTTGCCAGGAATATACCCAACTCTTTGGCGGCTCGATTACGGTGGAAAGTACCTGGGCAGTAGGGTCGACTTTCCAGGTGCAGTTTCCGGTGGCGGTCGGCGATGTGGCAGCGGACCTGGTAGCTGACCCTGCTTTTGTGACCGATCTTGATTTCGTAAAAGAAAAAACCGCCAGCACGGTGGCAGCAGCTGCCGTGCCGCTGGTACCTGAGGATACACCAGCACGCCCTACCATTCTGCTGGTGGAAGACAACCCCCACTTACAGGACTACATCTGTTTGATTTTGCAGGATCAATACCAGGTCGTCACGGCCGATAATGGGCAAAAGGCGCTGGAGATTATCGGGGCACATCTATCGGATTCCGGTAACGGGCGATCCGTACCGATTGACCTCATCCTAAGTGACCTCATGATGCCCGTGATGGATGGCTACCAATTGTTGGAACAACTAAAAGCATCGGCTGACACGCAGTCGATACCCACCATCATGCTCACCGCCAGGGCCGATAAAGACGACCGCCTGAAAGCGCTCCGCATCGGAGTGGACGATTACCTGACCAAGCCCTTTGATGAAGAAGAACTGAAAATCCGCATCCGAAATTTATTGCAAAACCGTACTGCCCGCCAGGCGGCGCTCGCCGAAGCCCGGCTGCAAACGGATGACCCCCAGCTGTCGCAAACAGACCAGGAACTACTGAATGACCTGGAAACATTTGTGCGGAAGCACTTGTCTAATGCTTACTTCTCCGTGATCATGCTCGCCGATGAATCTGCCATGAGCGAATCTACCTTACTCCGCCAGCTGAAACGGCTCACCGGGCTCTCCACCCAAAAGTACATTGCTGACATCCGTTTAAACGAAGCCCGCATTTTATTGGAAACCCGGCGCTACAATTCCATCAACCGGGTCGCGGTGGAAGTCGGCTATACCGACGTGCGGATATTTTCCAGGAATTACAAAGCCCGTTTCGGGAAATTGCCCTCCGAGCACACAAACAACTAATTTACAGTATTTTACAGCTTTTATTAATTTACTCACTAAATCCATTATGCCGGATTTAGTGAGCAGGTTGACGGATTTTGGCGCATGATGGTACCCATCTTTGTTAAAATTATTATAACAAGTTTTTTTAATACAACCTACTTTGCAATGAAAGACACCATTTACACTACCCGCAAGGTACACCCAAGCAGAACCATAAAACTACTCACCAAAAACAATAGGTCGCCAACCTGAAAAATGGAGAAGAAAACAGCGTACACTTTTATAGATGACAGCTGGTTTACTACTTTCTTTCCTACTTAGTTCGTAAGCAAACGAGCATTTCTATTTACCCAGTGTGTACCTCTTACCCGAGGACAACTGTAGTAGCTGTTTGTTATCCCTTTTATTACCCATTGTACCCTTTCAAAACTACGATTATGCGTAATTTTTTACCCCTTATGAACACCGTTGGCAACAAGCTTGCTCTTCTTATTCTCTCTGGTATTTGCTGGCTATTGCTGGGCAGCACGAGCCTCCACGCCCAAGCGGGCACCATTGACGCCACCTTTAACCCCACCGATCTGGGTTTTGACTATGGCGCGGGCACCAACAACACGGTCTGGGCCATGGCCATGCAGCCCGACGGGAAAATCCTCATCGGGGGGGACTTTACAGGGTATGACGGTACTGGTAGAAACCGTATGGCGCGGCTGAATGGTGGGGGGGCATCTTGCAACATCGCAATCACCTCAGTTACGCCAACAGCCGAAACCTGCCCAGGTGCCAATGACGGCACACTGACCATCGCCGCCACTTGCACCGGATGTACTGGCGCACTAGAATATTCTATTGACAATGGTGTGTCTTTTGACCCATCCAATGTCTTCACAGGATTGGCAGATGATACTTATCAGATTGTTGTGCGCGATAATGGCAATATAAGCTGTAGTGCAACATCTGGCGCAACGGTGGATGCTGGGACAGATACCCAAAACCCCGCCATCACCTGTCCCGACCCGATCACGGTTACAGCTACCAGCGCCGCAGGCGCAACAGCTACCTTCGCTGATGCAACAGCCACGGACAACTGTACGGTAACGGTAGCCCAAACGGCTGGCCTCGCCAGCGGAGCTACCTTCCCCATCGGTGCAAGCACGGTTACTTATACCGCCACCGATGCAGGTAATAATGCTGTACCTTGCTCTTTCATCGTAGCGGTTTCGGGCGTAGCACCAGCCATCGTTTGTCCTGAACCAATCACGGTGAACAACGACGCAGGTGAGTGTGCTGCTGTAGTAAGCTTTACGGCAACAGATGCAACGGGCATTCCTGCTTCTACCATCGCGTACTCACAAGACCCCGGCACGAGTTTCCCCGTTGGAGCAACGACCGTGACGGCTACCGCTACCAATGCCGTGGGTACGGATGCGTGTACCTTTACGGTGACGGTGGTGGATGCGACCGCCCCAAGCTTCACCTGTCCAGCAGCGACCACCCTGACCTTGAACCTATGTAATGAATACACCCTCACACCAGCCGACCTGGGCCTGAGTGGCACCGACAACTGCGGTGGCGCAGTCAGCTTTGCATTAAGTCAAACCGACTTCACGGCAGCAGGTACCACAGCTGTAACCGTAACCGCCAGCGACGAAAACGGCAACAGCGACAACACCTGCGTGGTGTCCGTGACCATGGAAACCAACCTGGAATTCTTCACCATCACGGCCGATGCCGAAGACTTGGGCACGAGCTGTCCCGGTGCAGCGGTAACCATCTCCGCAGCTACCCTCCTGGACGGCGACGTAGCCAGCAATGGCGCTACCCTGGAAGTTCAGGAAGTGAACCTCGTAAACCCAGCCGACGGTGCAATTGTCGATAATGGCGATGGTACCTTTACCTTTACACCGAATGCTGGCGTGACGGGAAGCGTGGCGCTGAGCTACGTGGTGAAGACCGCCGGGAACGACCTGTTCTTTGCGGATAACGGACACTTCTACGAGTTTGTTTCTGCGACAAGCATTACCTGGACGGCAGCCAAGGCTGCCGCCGAAGCCCGGGTTTTGAATGGCCAGCCGGGTTATTTGGTAACGGTTACTTCTCAGGCAGAACAGGATTTTGTTAATACCAAGCTGCAAGGGCAGGGCTGGATGGGAGCTAACGATTTTAATCAAGCGCATGAGTGGCAATGGGTGACCGGTCCGGAGGCCGGAACCGTATTCTGGAGCGGTCTTTCCGGCGGTAGTCCTGTTGGTGGAAACTACAGCAATTGGGCTATTGGAGAACCTAACGATAGTGACTTCTATCCCACTGGAGAATCTTACGTTCACTTCCGTAACGGTGGCAAGTGGAATGACTATCCGGGAAACCAGCCCACTATTGTCGGCTATATGGTGGAGTACGGTGCGGGAGACTGCGCCCCCGACCAATCGGCCACCGGCAGCATCAGCCTGACGATCGAGGATGCGACCCCGCCCGTCATCACTTGCCCGGCAGCAGTATCCGTCAATACAGACGAAGGGGATTGTACCGCAGCAACGGGTGTCGTACTAGGTACAGCTACTGCTACCGACAATTGCGCGACGACCATTAGCTACAGCAATAATGCACCCGTCACTTATCCGGTAGGTACTACAACTGTTGTCTGGACGGCCAATGACGGTAATGGACAAAGTGCAACTTGTAACCAAACCGTGACGGTAAGCATCGTTGATGCCGACGGCGACGGAGTTTGTGACGCAGATGACTTGTGCCCCAATACAGTGACTGGTCTGGATGCGGATAATAACGGCTGTGCTTGTGCGGGTGATTTCTACTGGACAACACCACCCGTTTACAACGGAACTGATTATTCAGAAGCTACGGGGAGTATCAATGGAGTGGGTTATACTTTTATTTCTACTGCTGGAGTTCAGCCAGGGACATTTATGCCAAATCACGCATCCTTCCCTTCAGCGTACAATGTACCTGATCAAAACCCCACCATTAAAAATCGATTGGTTTCAACAAATACAGTGACCTTTGAAAGTCCCGTATTAGATCCAGTTTTGGTTTTTGGGTCGATAGGTGCAAGTAACGCTGATGTTACCATTGAATTCCCCTACCCCGTAATTGTAGAGTGGTCCAATAATGTGGTTGTTAATTCACCTACCTCCATTACCGGAAGCGAAGGGAATGCCATTATCAGATTGGTAGGCACGTATACTTCTTTTTCTTTTGATTACAATACAGCAGAAAATTATGTCGCTTTTGTCTTCGGAGCGCGCGTGCCAGGCAATACGCCTGAAGCCATAGATAACGACGGCGACGGCTATTCTTACTGCGATGGAGATTGCGATGATACCAATGCCAGCATCAGCCCAGGTTCTCCTGAAATATGTGATGGGCTAGACAATGATTGCGATGGACTAGTAGATTCAGCTGACCCTGATTATGTACTACCTACCATCACTTGCCCTGCCAATCAGGAACTGGTAGCGCTATCAGCTGCCGGCGCAACCGCTACTTTTGCCGATGCTACCGCCACGGACAATTGTGCGATGACGATAGCACAAACCGCCGGCCTGGCCAGCGGTGCGACCTTCCCCATTGGCGAAAGCACGGTGACCTTCACGGCTACCGACGCGGGTGCCAATACCATTGTGTGCTCCTTCACCATCACGGTGAGCGGCTTAGCACCAGCCATCGCCTGTCCTGCACCCATCACCGTCAACAACGACGCAGGTGAGTGTGCTGCCATCGTGAGCTTTGCCGCTACCGATGCCACCGGCATTCCTGCTTCTACCATTACTTACTCACAAGACCCCGGCACCAGCTTCCCCGTTGGGACGACTACGGTGACGGCTACGGCTACCAATGCGGTGGGTAGTGATGCGTGTACCTTTACGGTGACGGTGGTGGATGCGGAAGTGCCTGAAATTTCTTGCCCTGCTCCTGTGACTATCAACACCAGCAGCACGGGCAGTGGCAGCAGCTACTCGCTCATAGGTGGCCAATTGTTCTGGCCATTAACAAGTGACCTTACCGAAGACAATAACCTTGGACAGAATGCTGCCAACAATGGCGGTTCTGCTCCGGGTAATGATGGTGTTTGCTTGCCTGGTGGATTGGCGAACTACGTCGAAGTATCATCTAATGGAATTGCGTGGTCGCCTGCGACCTCTCGCTTTAGTTTTGATGTGAAATTGAATGCCTATCCCAGCACCACTACCTCATTTGAGCCGCTCATTATTAGCGATGCCAATGGTGATGCGCAATTGGCAGTCGGTATGAATAACGCAGGTCAACTCCACATTATGGTGGTACCTACAATACCGAATGGTCTTGTTTCATTTACTGGTACGGTTTCTGCGGAAACTTTATCGCTGGGTAGCTGGCATAATATCGAGGTTGTCCGTGCTAGTAATTCCACCCGCTTCTATCTGGACGGTGTATTGGTGACGAGTTCTAATGGCCTTTATTTAGCGTACAGCAACAATGCGGGTAGTGTCATGACCTTGTCAACCCGGAGTACGGTACGCAATAAGTCGCTCAACGGCTGCATCCGCAACATCTCCATCAATGGAACGCCTACGGTAGTGAATACCCCAGCCAGCGACGCAGTATGTGAACTGCCCGTTGATTTCATCGCTACTGCCACCGACAACTGCGGTGTAGTCAATATCACAGACGATGCGCCAGCCACCTACGGTCTGGGCGTCACCACTGTCAGCTTCATGGCTACCGATGCGAACGGCAACCAAGCTAATTGTAGTTCAATGGTGACGCTGATCGATGACGTGAATCCCACCATCACCTGCCCAGCCAACATCGAGGCAGTAGCCACCAGCGCCGCAGGCGCAGTAGTTACTTTCGCAGCTGCTACAGCTACCGATAACTGTACCGTAAGCGTAGCCCAAACCGCTGGCCTGGCCAGCGGCGCTACCTTCCCCATTGGCGAAAGCACCGTCACCTACACGGCTACGGACGCAGGTAACAACGCAGTATCTTGTTCCTTCACGGTAACAGTAAGCGGTCTAGCCCCAGCTATCGTATGCCCAGACCCAATCACGGTGAACAACGACGCAGGTGAGTGTGCCGCTGTCGTGAGCTTTGCCGCTACCGATGCCACCGGCATTCCTGCTTCTAGCATCACGTACTCACAAGACCCCGGCACGAGCTTCCCCGTTGGAGCAACGACCGTGACGGCTACGGCTACGAATGCGGTGGGTAGTGATGCGTGTACCTTTACGGTAACGGTGGTGGATAATGAAGCCCCGAATGCTGTTTGTCAGGACATTACTGTTCAATTGGATGCAGCGGGTACGGCAAGTATTACCGCTGAAGATATTGACAATGGTTCTGATGATAATTGCGGCATTGCCAGCACCAGCTTAGATATCAGTGCCTTTACCTGCGATGATGTGGGTAGCGCGGCGGCTGTAAACAATGCCCTGAAATTTGATGGTTCAAATGATTTTGTCCAGCTTCCGAATATCCCTGCGTTGAACGGTGCGGCTACAACGACCATTGAGGTACGGGCTACGTTGAATGCACTGGGTGCTTACAAGCCAATCTTTACTAAGCGTTCCAGCTTTACCAGTAATCTTCAATTACAGTTAGATCCATCGGGTACGCGTTTGGCGGTCAACGTAAGTAATGGCGCGGACGGCTTTGAGGTAGGGAGTACGGTATTGTCTGCCAATCAGGAGTACTTGTTTACTTTGGTTTTTGATGGGACACTGGCAGAAAGTCAGCGCGTGAAACTTTTTGTAAACGGTGCACCCCAAACGATGACAAATAACCGTGCCAATCCGACAACCACGCCCAATCTGCCAAGTACGCCCATCTATTTGGCTCGTGAGGATGCGGCCTATTCCAACATGACTATTTCTGAACTGCGTATATGGAACACCGCACGTTCTGCCTCTGATGTAGCATCTCAAGCAGGTGCAGAGTTGACAGGCTCACACACTGGACTGGTTGCGCACTATATGTTCAATCAAGGCATAGCTGGAGGTAACAATGCAGGCCTCACGACTTTGACGGAAGAAAGCGGTGTTTACAATGGCACCCTTGGGAATTTTGCACTGAACGGAACTAACTCCAACTGGGTAGGTAGTGGCGATGCTACGACGAGCGGTGGCAAAGTCGTCACCCTCACCGTCACCGACATCAACGGCAACAGCAGCACCTGCACCGCCAACGTGACTGTCGAAGACAACGTTGCACCCGATACCTTCTGCCAAGATGTAACCGTACAATTGGATGTAAACGGCCAAGCGACGGTGACACCAGAACAAATAGACAACTTGTCGAGCGACGCCTGCGGTATCGCGGGCATGGTCTTGAACACCACGGCTTTTGGCTGCAATAACCTCGGTACCAACAGTGTCACCCTCACGGTGACCGACGTGAACGGCAACGCAGCTACCTGCACCGCTACGGTAACGGTGCAAGACAATATCGACCCCACTGCCAACTGCCTCGAAGCGGTAACGGTATACCTCGACGCCAACGGCCAGGGTATACTTACCCCAGAAGAAGTGGACGGCGGCTCTACGGACAACTGCGCTATTGTAGAGATGTCTTTAAGCCAAACCACCTTCGACTGTGATGACCTGAATGGCGGAACTACAACTACCCAATCTTTTGTATCTGATGCCAGCTTTGTGGAAAGCAGTATTACACAACTTGGTGGTGGTAGTGGCGCTAGCTTTAGCGGTGTTGCGGGCAACCTGCCTGCTACAGCTACCTATACCATTTCGCCTGCCTTTGGTGGCAACCCTTGTCAGGCATTGCCTGGTGCACAGTCCGTCCGTTCTACACAAGATATTCACTTCTTCCGCAAGACCTTTACTTTAGGATCAACGGATGATGTGTTCTTGGATATGCAGCTTAATGTGGATAACCAAGGTGAAATTTACCTGAATGGAACGCTGCTGGTACGTGAGTCTACCTGGACATCGGCCAATTTCCGAGGTGTCCCTTACCATCGCTTCACCCTCGACGAAACGGGCGCGATTGTGAATGGCGCCAACGGCCAGCAGGCTTTCGACTACGTGAATCCTAGCGTTGGATCAAGTGTTTTCCAAACAGGCACGAACGAACTTGTCTTTGTGGTACGCAACCCAAGTGGTGGTACCGATATCGGTGGTATCTCCGTAGTGGGATCGGTGACTGAAGCAGCACCTGCTGTACCAAGCGTTACCTTAACCGTCACGGACGCTGCGGGTAATTCCGCCAATTGTACCGCTACGGTCAACATCATTGACAATGCCGAGATACAAGTCATCGACTGCCCCGATACACAAACCATTACCCTGGAAGCAGGCTGTACAACGGAAGCGTTTTGGATGAATCCTACCTTCGTCGACAATTGCGGAATTGAGGATGTGCTTATCACTACGGATCGCCCAGGTATTACCGTGTCCAACACGGAAGGTTTTGGCTCTGCTAATTTCCCCGCCAGCGAAACAACGGTTACCTACACTGGCTTCGATGCCAATGGCAATGAGGCAAGTTGTTCCTTCCTGGTAAATATCTTAGATGAGATATTGCCAACCTTGAGCAGCTGCCCAGGTAACCAAACGCTAACTGCAATTGCAGGTACTTGCGCTGCGCCAGCCTTCTGGACAGCACCTACGGCTGCTGACAACTGTACCACTGGACTTACACTTACAGGATCACATACTACGGGTGATAGCTTTGGCTTAGGCCAAACGACCGTAAGCTATGTAGCTACCGATTTGGCAGGCAACCAATCAGCGCCCTGCACCTTCACGGTAACGGTTACCGATGCTACTGCACCTGTGTTGAATTGCCCCACTGCTGTTGCTGCCGTTGCTGCCGGAAACTGTGTATACACCCTACCTAATCTGGCTGTCCTAGCCTCGGCTACAGACGCTTGTGACGGATTAGTGCTTGTTCAGCAACTGACGGAAGTGGGTATCGCGATTAGCTCAACTACACTGGTCAGCCTAACGGCTACGGATGCAGCAGGCAATACCGCAAGCTGCACGGTGAGCGTTACGGTACCAGGCACTGTCCTGGCGGTCATTAGCAACAGCCAAAATGCGACTTGTAACGGCATCAACAATGGCTCGGCCACGGTGACGGCTACGGGCGGAGCACCTGACTATACTTACCTTTGGAACGATGCTGCTGCTCAGACTACCGCTACGGCAACCGGCTTAGGCGCTGGCGACTACACCGTTGTGGTAACGGATGCCAACGGCTGTACGGCTGCCACGATGGTAACGATTGAGCAAGCGACACCGCTGAACCTGGAAATAGTATCGGCTGATGCAGACTGCGACGGTTCGGCTTCGGGTTTTGCTTTCGTGAACGTCACCGGCGGAACCCAGCCCTATACTTACCACTGGGATGATGCTGCGGCACAAACGGCTGCCCTGGCCAACAACCTGGTAGCAGGCAGCTATACCGTGTTGGTAACCGATGCTGCTGGTTGTACCGCACAAACTACCATCGAAGTGGGTGGTTTGGATACCGAAGCGCCACTGGCTGTTTGTAATAATACCACGGTAAGCCTCGACGAAAACGGGGAAGCCACTGCCTCTCCACTGGTCGTGGGATTGGGTAGCTCTGATAACTGTGAGCTGGCTTCCATCGTCTTGGATGTAGCAGTATTTACTTGCGCCGACCTGGGCGGTAACCCCGTAACCTTAACGGTAACGGATATCAACGGTATTGAATCTACTTGTACCGCTACGGTAACGGTTGTGGACAACACCGCTCCTACCCTGGCAAATTGTGGACAGACCATTTATCTGAATTTAGACGCTTATGGCGAAGCTGAGTTTACCACAGACTATCTGTCTGCTGGTGCTGACAACTGTGCGGTGGCATCCATCACGATTCTTGGACAAACCGCATTTACTTGCCTGGATACCGAACTGACATCCGTAGCAGTAGCCATTGCCGATCCTAGTAACAACGTGACTACCTGCAACGTAATGGTCGCTGTGCTGGATGACATTGCGCCAGAAGTGGTATGTAATGATCTGAATGTGAGCTTGGACGACAACGGACTCGCTACCCTCGATGCCGCACAGGCAGGAGCCGGTTCTTCTGACAACTGTGGTGCTTTTGGCTTGACCTTTAGCCTGGCTGTCGACGAGGTCAACTGTGATGATCTGGCAGGCATAACGACTACCTTGACCGTTACGGACGCAGCGGGTAATTCGAGCACGTGTACAGTAGCCGTAACGGTGACAGACCCTATTGCACCAACCGCCTTCTGTCAGCATGCAACCATTTATCTGGATGCAGACGGACTGGCTACGGTATCAATTGCCGACATCGATAATGGCTCTTACGACAATTGCAGCATTGCTGATATGACGCTCAGCCAGACGGATTTCGATTGTAGTATGATTGGTAGTAATCCTGTTACGCTGACGGTGGAAGATGCTAGTGGGAATAGTAGTAGCTGTGTGGCAGAGGTGACGGTACAGGATAATAGTGTTCCAGTACCAGATTTCTGTGGTCAAATATTCGACCTGTCGCTGGGTGTAGACGGAACAGTTACATTAGACAATAGCATACTCAATGTTTCTGACAATTGCGGAGATGTTACGCTCTATTTTACCAGTAGAACAACGTTTACTTGTGCTGACTTAGGAACAAACAGATTTATGACCGTTTACATCATTGATGGAAGTAACAACTATGTGGTATGTAATTTCCGAGTAAACATAGTAGATCAAGTTGCTCCAGAAGCTTTGTGCCAAAACACTACCGTGACATTAGATGCTAATGGTTCTGTTAATCTTACACCAGCTACAATAGGTAGTGCTTCAACGGACAATTGCAGTACGCCATCCTTGACGCTTAGCAGAACGCAGTTTACTTGTGCAGATGTTAGCTCACCTCCAACAGTAATACTAACGGCTACGGACGCCAGCGGCAATACCAGTACGTGTAATGCCTTAGTAACGGTAGTGGATGCCACTAACCCAGTTGTAACTTGTAAAAATGCGGTAGTAAGACTAGGCGTTACAGGTAGTATTTCGCTCGCTTCCAGTCTGGTAACCTTGAGTAGTAGCGATGCCTGTGGTATTGCCCAAGTAAGTGTTACCCCCAATAGCTTCACTTGTGCAGACATTGGTACAAGAACGGTAACCGTAACAGCTAGTGACGTAAATGGAAATACTGCGCAGTGTACCGCTTCAGTAACCGTAGAAGACAAGCGTGCTCCTACGCTGCCAACCTATTGTGGTGGTATACTACAAGTAGCCCTGGGCGTAGGTGGTACGGTATCGGTAAGTACTTTGCCTGCTATTACGAATGTTGCGGACAATTGTACACCAGTAACCGTGTACATTTCACCAGCATCCAACAACTACAACTGTAGCCACGTAGGTACTACTCGCTTAATAAGTATTTACTTTATTGATGCTTACAACAATTACAGCATCTGTAGTACACGGGTAAGTATAAGTGATCCAGAAGGCTACTGTAGCCCAGCTTTGGCTACCACACCCGATGAGACGAACAAGCCCCAGAGAAGTATTGCTTTTGAACAAAAAGTATTGAATACCGAGCGGGAGCTGATGGAATACGAATTGTTGGCGAAGCCCAATCCTTTCCAAGAAAGCGTGCAGTTATCCTACGTTGCCAACGAAGGAGATCAAGTAGAGCTTAGTATTTGGTCGGTTATGGGGCAACAGATGGATCAACAGTCCATTAAGGCTAGTACTAAGGGTGTGCAATACCACTTCTGGCAGCCAGCGGCGAATGTTCCTTCCGGAACTTACTTTGTACGAATGATGGTAAATGGCCAAGTTGAAGCTACCGAACGCATTGTTTACCTGAAATAATTTTTCTTTCATTTTTTATTAAGGAACAGATACCTGAAACTTAAACGATGAGGGTATCTGTTCCTAATTATAAGCATTTAACATCATGAAAACACTTCTACATTTTACAACTTTATTGCTGCTCTTACTTGGATTTACGAGTATACAAGCACAGGTTTATGTGATCTCTGGCCAAACAGGTGTAGGGCCTAATATTGAGGGGACATACGAAGTAACTTCCATGACCTCTGGTGACGGGAATGACAATGAATACACTGGTCCCATAGAAGTAGGGCACCCCAATAGAAATGCTTATAAGATTGTTAGAGTTGGCGTTTTTGTTCCCATACCCCCCCCTTTCGGACAAACCCTTTATGATTGGCGATTATATGATGTAGCTGCTGATATAAATTTAGATGACCCTCTGTTCTTATTATCGGCTTCAGATTCTGAGCCTGATCCTGGAGCAGGCCCTTGGTCTTATTTTTCAGGTACTGGATCCGCCACTGGCGCACTCCCCGTAGAATTCCAATACTTCCGCGCCACGCCCCACGCCGCCGAGGTCAAGCTAGAGTGGGCCACCGCCACCGAATCCAACAACAAAGGTTTTGAAGTGCAGCATTCGCAAGATGCCCGTACCTGGAAGGCGCTCGACTTTGTGGAAGGTGTAGGTACTACCGTGCAAACGCAAAGATACGGCTACTGGCACGAGTCTCCCGCCAATGGCTACAACTACTACCGCCTCAAGCAGCTGGACTATGATGGTGCTTTCGAATTTTCGGACATCGTGGAAGTCCGCAGCAAAAAGAAGGAAAATATCCGAGCCTATCCCAATCCTGTCCGCGAGCAGGTAAATATTATACTGCCAGCCACTAATAATGGTGCAGAAACAGTGGAGGTGCGGTGGATAGATGTATTGGGCCGAAGCCTCCAGCAGCAAATGCCAGCCGCCACGGATGGCCAGCAACTGGTTTTGCCCGTGCCGACGGATTTACCCAATGGCCTGTATTTGCTACAGCTTCGCATAGGGCAAGAAATCTATCAAACCAGTATCCAGAAGCAGCGGTAAGGGGTGTATTGTAGTTTGAAGAACTAGCGCCGGAACTTTACAAATGCTTATAGTTTTTGTGAAGCTTCCGGCGCTTTTTTTTTAAAAGCCGCTCATTTTCCAACTATTGCTTGCAAATCCATTTCGCCCTTCACGTTTTGTGAACCGATTGCCCAACTCACAAAATTCCCTTATATTTATACCTCATCTTCAAGCAAATTCATGTCCAGTAAAGTCTCCTTTCCTGATTTGCACGACCAATTGGCAGAACGCCTCGCGCTGTCAGGTGTTGCGCCCGTACGCCTCGTGGGTAGCCAGGAAGCATACTGGCAACTGGTGGATGCTACGGACTATCGCCTGGATTATTACCAGGGTGAAATTATTGCCAGCATGAGCTACGAATCGGAAGACCACTCAGAAATCGCATCGAATTTGAATTTCCTCTTGCAAGCAATCTATGCCGACCGTAGCTTATATCGGCTATTCAATAGCAATCGGCCGGTATGTATTCCTGCTTGCGACCACGCTGTTTTCAACCCCGACGGCTGCGTAGCCCTTCGCCATGCCGAACAATACCAGTACCAGGCAGGAATGACGGCAGAATTGTCTCCTGTCCTGCTGCTGGAGATTTTATCTCCTTCCACCAGGGTAAGAGATTGGGGCGAAAAATTGCCTTGCTACAAGCAAATCCCTTCCTTGGATTATATCCTCTACCTGGAATCTACGGAAGCCAGGGTGACCCTCATGGAGCGGGTACCCGCATCTGGCCAATGGCTGGAAACCACCTTTACGGATCTTACTGACCTTATGCTGGTGGCAGGGCAGGCTGTTTCGCTGCGGGCTATTTATCAGGGTGTTTTTTGAATTAATGATCTAGTCTAACGCCTCTATTGTCTTCATATCTTCCAGGAACTCATCCAAATTGTATTTTATATATATATTTCTTTTGGCTAATTCTTTTTGAAAGGAGATATGGTCAAGATTAGCCAGGTGTCTTGCTTGACCCATACTTAGTTTCTCCAAATCATATAAATGCGTGGCCATTTCAATCAGCAACTCCTCAGCGGTCATATTGATGCTGTCGAGCACATCCTCCGTTATCTGAACGCCCATATTGGTTAATCTTCTTGTTATCTATCAACAAACTTTTATAAAGATAAGGGTTTGGATCATCTTTGGCAAATCAAAGATTACCCCGCCGCTATTCGTACGCAGCCAAATAAATTTGGCTGGACAGATCTTAAGCAAATCCTAAGAAACCGGTACAGGCAGGTGTCCCACTAAAAGCAGATATTTGCAGGATGAGAATTTTGATCGTAGAAGACGAGGTGGGCATCGCTAAATTCCTGCAACAAGGATTGGAAGAAGAATCCTTTGCCGTGGACGTCGCCTACGAGGGAAAAACGGGCCTGCAATTGGCCTTGTCGGGAGAATACGACCTGCTGCTGCTCGACTGGATGGTGCCCGGCGTGAGCGGGATCGAAATTTGCCAGCAATTCAAGGCGGCCTTTCCGGCGACGCCCGTCATTTTTCTCACGGCCAGGGACACCGTCGACGAAACCGTCTTCGGGCTGCAATCCGGCGCCAACGACTACATTAAAAAACCCTTTCACTTTGCGGAGTTGCTGGAGCGGATCAAGGTACAGCTGCGCCCCCAGACCGGCGAGCATGCCGTGTTTACCCTGGGCCACATCACCCTGGACACGGGCAGCCATGAGGTCTTGAAAAGCGGCCAGGCCATCAACCTGACGCAGAAGGAGTTTGCCCTCCTGGAATTCCTGATGCGCCACAAAGGCCAGGTGTGCCGGCGTACCCGCATCATCGAAAGTGTCTGGGATATTCACTTTGAGTACAATACCGGGGTGATTGATGTCTACATCAACGCCCTCCGGAAGAAGTTGCTGCTCACCGACGAGGAGAACTACATTCAAACCGTGCGGGGTGTGGGCTATATCGCTAAAGAACTATGAACCTGAGCTTCCAGAACAGAATTGCTTTCCACTACATGATCGCTACGGCGGTCATCATGGCGGTGGTCTTTGGCTTTGTCTACGGGATCGTACAACGAACGGTTTACCTCCACCTGGATCACGACCTCTCCTACGAAGCACACAAGCACACGGGGGAGGTCAGGGTGAGTGGTGACAGCATCCGCTTCATCAACAAAGCGGAATGGGAAGAGCGCGAGCACCGGGAAATCCAGGTGAATCCGGTCTTCATCCAACTCATCGATGAAAAAGGACGGGTAATGGACAAATCCCCCAACCTGAAATCCGACCTGCTGCCGTTCCGGCCAGAAATATGGGGTGGGCATTTCGACGACTACCTCAAAGGGCGCGCCATCCGGCAGGTGCAGCTCCCCCTGCGCAACGACACTGGCACGACAACGGGGTACATCCTGGCGGCCATGTCATCGGAGTCCTCGCTGGCGGTGCTGCTGCGCTTGCGCAGGGTGCTCTTGTTTTCCTATCTTTTCGTGTTGGCGGGCTTGTATTTTGTTTCGCGCTTCCTGGCGGGCCGGAGCATTATCCCCATTCAGGAGATGACGCAAACCATCAACCGGATCACCAAGCACAACCTGACCGAACGCGTCAGCCTGCCGAACAACAAAGACGAACTCTACGACCTCTCGGCCGGATTCAACCAGCTCCTGCAACGCATCGAAAATACCCTGGCCCGCGAGCGGCAGTTTACCTCCGATGCGTCCCACGAGTTGCGCACCCCCCTGACCACCCTGCGCGGCACCCTGGAAGTGCTCATCCGCAAGCCGCGCGGCCAGGCAGAGTACGAAGAAAAAATCACCTACAGCCTGGCGGAAATTGACCGCATGACCGCCACCATCGAGCAACTGCTCACCCTGGCCCGCCTGGATACTTCCGGGGAATTAGCCACCGCGGCCTTTGTCCCTCTTCCGACGCTGCTCCACGAAGCCCTGGCCCGGCACCAGGATGCGATTGCCCGAAAAAACCTCCGCATCGACCTCAACATCCAAACCGGCCAGGAAGCGCTGGTGCCGCAGTACTACTCCAATTTGATCGTCAACAACATCGTCGACAATGCCATCAAATATTCCTACGAGGCTACCGCGATCACCATTGCCATCCGCACCACCGCCGGCCACCTGGTTTGTACCATCCAGGACCGGGGCATTGGCATTAAGCCCCCGGACCTGAACCACCTGTTCGACAATTTCTTCCGCTCCGATGCCCTGGAGCACCGCCAAATTTCCGGTAACGGGCTGGGCCTCTCCATTGCCAAAAAAGCAGCTGATGCCATTCGTGCGCAGCTCTCCGTAGCCAGCACCCTGGGTACGGGCACGACGTTCACCATCACATTTTAAGGCAATCTTAAGACAAGTTTAATGTGCCCTTAAGGACACCGTCCTATTTTTGCACCAGCAAATAAAATTCAGCGGAAAAGATGTTAGAACGAATTATTCAGTACAGTATTCACCACAAACTAATCGTGCTCCTCTTTTCCCTAGGCATCGTGGGCTTTGGCCTCTACTCCCTGGGCAATATCCCCATTGGAGCCGTACCCGACGTGACCAACAACCAGGTGCAGATTATCACCACCTCCCGCAACCTGGCCACCGAAGACGTGGAAAAGTTCCTCACCTACCCCGTGGAGCTGGAAATGGCCAACCTGCCCGAGGTGAAAGAAATCCGGTCCATCTCCAAATTTGGCCTTTCGGTGGTGACGGTGGTTTTCAATGACAACATGGGTACCTACCTCCCCCGCCAGCTGATTGCCGAGAAAATAAAAAGCGCCGAGGAAAAAATCCCCGCGGGCTTTGGCACGCCCTTCATGGGGCCTATCTCGACGGGGCTGGGCGAAATTTACCAATACGTCATTGATGTGGATACGGCCCACCGTGCCGACTATTCCCTGACGGACATCCGCACCATCCAGGACTGGGTAGTCAAACGCCAACTGTCGGGGATTCCCGGCGTGGTGGAGGTCAATACCTGGGGTGGTTTTCTCAAACAGTACGAGGTAGCCATCAACCCCGAGCGCTTGCGGAGTTTGAATATTTCGGTGGCGCAAATCTTCAGCGCCCTCGAGAAAAACAACAGCGTGGCGGGCGGCGGCTACATCGAGAAAGTCAACCAGGCCTACTTCATCCGCGGCGAAGGCCTGGTGAGCAGCCTGGCAGATATTGAAAACATCGTGGTCGACACCCGCGGTGGGAGCCCCATCTTTATCCGCGACGTAGCCGCCGTCGGCTTCGGTGCCGCTACCCGTTTTGGCGCCATTACCGGCAACGGCGAAGGCGAAAAAGTACTCGGCCAGGTGATGATGCTCAAGGGCGCCAACTCCAAGGCCGTCATCGAAGCCGTCAAGATCCGGGTAGCGGAAATCCAATCGTCGCTGCCGCCGGGAATCAGCATCAACGGCTTTTTGGAACGCAGTGAATTGATTGAAAAAACGACCTCCACCATTGCCGAAAACCTCCTTTTAGGGTGCCTCATTGTCATCTTTGTGGTGGTGCTTTTGCTGGGCAATTTCCGCTCCGGCCTGGTGGTGGCTTCCGTCATTCCCTTGTGCCTGTTGTTTGCCCTCTCGCTGATGTACCTCTTCGGCGTCGACGCCAACTTGATGAGCCTGGGTGCCATCGACTTTGGCATCATCATCGACGGGGCGGTCATTATCGTGGAGTTTATCGCTTTCAGCATTACCGCCAACCGCACCCAACTGCTGAAGCTCCCCCAGGATGAGCAGCAGGACTTCATCGACCGCATCACCTTCCAGGGAGCCAGCAAAATGATGCACTCGGCCGTCTTTGGCCAGTTGATTATCATCATTGTCTTCATTCCCATTCTATCGTTGGTTGGGGTGGAAGGCAAGATGTTCACCCCCATGGCGCTGGTCTTCTGTTTTGCGCTCATCGGGGCCATGATCCTCTGCTTCACCTACGTACCCGTGATGGCTTCGCTGTTCATCAGGCCGGGTGATCCGACGAAGAAGACCATCTCGTCCCGCCTCATGGCCCTGCTCGAAGACAGCTACCAGCCCACCATTGCCTGGGCCCTGCGCCACAAAGCCCTGGTGTTGAGCCTGGCTTTCTTGCTGCTGGTGGGCGTTGCCCTGGTATTTTCCCGCATGGGTGGTGAATTTGTCCCTACGCTGGACGAAGGCGACTTTGTCATCCAGCCCATCCTGAAAACGGGCTTGTCGCTGAGCAACACCGTGGCCGCCACCACCCAGATCGAGCAGATCCTCCTGCGCTTCCCCGAAGTAGACCAGGTGGTCAGCCGGATCGGTGCCGCCGAGGTGCCTACCGATCCCATGTCGATGGAGGAAAGCGATGTGATTATCAAATTGAAACCCATCGCCACCTGGGAATCTGCCGCCACCAAAGACGAGCTTGCCGACCTGTTCAAGGAGGCGCTGTCTGAAATGCCGGGCATTGAATTCGAATTTACCCAGCCCATCGAGATGCGCTTCAACGAGCTGATTACGGGGGTACGCGCCGACCTGGCCATCAAAATTTTTGGCGAAGACCTGGACGTGTTGTACCAAAAAGCCACCGAAGTAGAAGCGGCCATCGCGGGTATCCCCGGCGCCGCAGATATTACGGTAGAAAAAGTGGCCGGCCTGCCCCAGATGTCGGTCCAGTATGACCGGCGCAAAATTGCCAAATACGGCCTGAACGTGGCCGACCTCAACGACATGATCACCATGGGCTTTGCGGGCAAGTCGGCGGGAATGGTATTCGAAGGCGAGAAGCAGTTCGACCTGGTCGTGCGCTACGACGAGCGCCACCGCCAGGACATCAGCGACCTGGAAAAGGCCTCTATCCTTCTGCCCAATGGCAGCCAACTCCCCTTGCGGGAGTTTGCCCAGATCAGCTATACCAAAGGCCCTGCCAAAATTTCCCGCGACAATACCAAGCGGCGCATTGTGGTAGGGGTCAACGTCCGGAACCGCGACCTGGAGTCGGTGGTCCAGGATGTACAGGACGTCATCGAGCGCAAAATCAAGTTGCCGCCGGGCTACACCATTGCCTACGGGGGGCAGTTTGAAAACCTCCGCACGGCCAGAGACCGCCTGATGGTGGCCGTACCCATTGCGTTGATACTCATCTTCGTGCTGCTCTATTTTGCTTTCGACTCCGTGAAGGAAGCGCTCATCATCTTTAGCGCTATTCCGTTGTCGGCCGTCGGTGGCGTGCTGTTGCTCTACCTCCGGGACCTGCCCTTCAGCATTTCTGCCGGAGTGGGTTTCATTGCCCTTTTCGGAATTGCAGTGTTGAATGGGATTGTCCTCATCGAAGAGTTCAAGACCCTCAAGGCCCACGGGATGACCGACATCAACAAGCGCATCCTGGTAGGCACCCAGAAACGACTGCGCCCCGTGTTGCTGACCGCCACCGCGGCGGCGCTGGGTTTTTTACCCATGGCTATTTCTACCTCGGCGGGTGCCGAAGTGCAGCGCCCCCTGGCCACGGTAGTCGTCGGCGGGCTCGTCTCGGCCACCCTCCTTACCCTGGTGGTGTTGCCGGTACTTTACGCCCTGTTCGACCGGCGCGGCCACCGGCCCAAAAGGAAAAAGAAACCGGCCTTACTCACCTTGCTGGCCCTGCTGTGTTTGCCCTTCTTAGGCCAGGCACAAGCCCCCCTCACCGTGGAGCAGGCCGTACAACTCGCACTGGACAACAACCTGGGTTTGCAGGCGGTGGCGCAGCGGGTGGATCAAACCCGGCAGCTGGAAGGTAGTGCCCTCGACCTGGGTAAAACCCAGCTCCAATACAGCTTCGACCAAAACAACCTGGCGGCCAACGGCCAGCCGCTGCACGTGTGGGGAATCAGCCAGTCGGTGGAATTTCCCACCGTTTACGGTGCCCGCCGCAAGGTACTGACGGGCCAAACCACCCTGGCCAAAGACCAGTATGCGCTCGACCAGCGGCGGATCACCAAGGCCGTCACCCAAGCCTACTACGAGGTAGCCTACTGGCAGCAATTGCTGAACAACTACACGTACCTCGACAGCCTCTACGGTCGGTTTGCCCAGGCTGCGCAGCGCAAATTCGACCAGGGCGCAACCAACTACCTCGAAAAACTAACCGCCCAAACCAAGCAGCAAGAGATAGCAGTGCAGCGCAAGCAAACCCAGGAGCAGGTGCAAAAAGCATACCTCCAGCTGCAGCAATGGTTGCAAACGGATACCGTCTATGCGATCGCTCCAACCGAACTCATCCAGCTTCCCGTGGTCGCCCTCGACACCAGCAACCATCCCGGTATCCGGTACCTGGCAGACGCGCGCCAACTGGCCCAGGACCACCTGACGTTGGCGAAAAAACAACTGCTGCCCGACTTGCAGTTCTCCCTTTTCAGCGGCTCCAACAACGGCCCAGACGCGCAGCGGTACAACGGCTTTCAGGCTGGCGTAGCCATCCCCCTGTGGCGGAAGGCACACCAGGCCCGCATCGATGCCGCCACCACCGAAATAACCATCCAACAATTGGAAACCGACAACTACCAACGCCAACTCTACAGCAAATACCAAACCCTGCGCTCGGACCTGCAACAACACGCCGAAGGCATCAACTACTACCGCACCACCGGCCAGGCACTGGCCGAAGAAACGCGCTTCCACGCGGGCAAAGCTTTCCAGAATGGAGAAATAGACTTCCTTCAATACGTGCAACTGCTGGACAATGCCCAGTCAATCGACATTCATTACCTGACCTCCCTCTTTCAGTACAACCATACCGTACTGGAAGTCAATTACCTCATTGATTAAACACCAGCGGCAAATACAACACCATGAAATACAGCATTCATATCAAACAAAGCTTAAGCTACTTCCTTCTACTGGGGCTGGTAGCCTGTTCCTCGCCGAACGAAACGGGAGACGCGACTGTCGCAGACGACCCTTCCGAAACCACAGCCGACCACACTTACCGCCTGACGGCTACCCAGTTTCAGGCGGCCGGCATGCAGCTGGCCCAACTGGCATCCCACGATTTCCACCAGACCATCAAAACCAATGGCCTCATCGACGTGCCGCCCAGCAACCGGGCCCTGGTGAGTGCTTACTTTGGGGGGTTCGTCAAGGATATTGCCTTGCTACCGGGTGAAGTGGTCCGGAAGGGGCAGGTGCTTTTTGTGTTGGAAAACCCCGACTACATCGAAATGCAACAGGAATTCCTCGAAGCCAAAGGGCAATTGAGCTACCTCAAGTCCGACTTCGAACGCCAGGCCAACCTCGTAGAAGACAACGTAACTTCTCAGAAAAATTACCTCAAAGCCGAAGCCGACTACACCGTGACCCGGGTGAGGTACGAATCGCTGAAGCAGAAACTGAGCCTGATGAATATCAATACCGACAACCTCACCGAACAGCAACTGCGTACCACCATCGCCGTGACAGCTCCCATTGGTGGCTACGTGACCAATGTGAACATAGCGAAAGGACAATTTTTGAACCCGACGGATGTGGCCATCGCCATCACGAACCCCGACCACCTGCACCTGGAACTCCTCCTTTTCGAAAAAGACCTCGCCAGTGTAGCCATCGGCCAACCCGTAACCTTCAACGTCCAAAATGACACCCAACGGGAGTACGCGGCCAGTGTGCACCTGATCAACCGCAGCATCGATCCGGAAAAACGGACGGCCTCCATCCACTGCCACCTTGCCGACGAAAAAAACACGCAGCAATTTAGTCCGGGGATGTACGTGGAAGCCGAAATTTATACCCATTCAGCCCCCGCGTTAGCGCTCCCGGCCAGCGCCATTGTCAATATAGAAAACCAGTATTTTGTACTCGTCAAGCAAACGGCCACTCCAGATGCTTTCACCTTCATCAGGCGGCAGGTAACCGTCGGGACAACTACCGACGGCTTTACGCAAATTCTAAACCCTACCGACTTCCCCCAGGATGCCGAGTTTCTGGGCAAGGGCGCTTTTGATTTGTTGGCGGAATAGGCCTTGCCGCCCCCTAAGGCCGACCCTGTGGATTAATGGTCAAGCCAATACTGAACTGGCCGTAATGTCCGGTTTCTCCCGGGTTGAAGAGCATACCGTATTCGGGGCGAATAGTCACTTTGTCATTCACGTTGAAGCCCAGGCCCAGGTTAAAAGCAACCGTCGTTTCCAACTCTTTTTTGAATGGTAGGAGTACTTTGAAGGAAGGGTTAATCTCGAAAAAATCACCTGCTGGAATGGTGCCTAATAAGGTAGGGTGGATTTGCCAGGTGTCGGACGGAGTTTCAACATCTTTCCCAAAAGCAAAGCCAAGTGGTACATAGCCGGCAATCCGATCTTTCAGCAAGCTGAATTTAGGCCCGAAACCGAGAATGTTCACACCACCGGCATCGGCACTTTTATCCAACCAGAGGTATTCGTAGCGGACTCTCAGGTCTACCACGTCCGACAATCCGTAGCCGGCCTGAATGCCAATGTTATTCTGTGCGTGTTCGGATTCTCCCTCATTGGTGAAGCTTACCGTGGAAAAAGCCCCCGTCGCTTCAATATTACCCTTGCCAACGGTGCGAGCACTTTGTAGTTCGGAAAAAACGGGTGCACAACTGTTGAGTACGACCAACAGCAAACTGATTAACGGGAGCGCGTGCTTTAGTTCCATGTTGTTGTTTTTTTTTGATTAAGTAAATAAACAAACGCGGCCCTATTTTTCGATAGAATTCCGCATTTCTGTTAATGAAGGCATACGGCGTTAATTCACCTCCAGCATAAACTTCACCGGCAGGTTGAAATAAACGGGCACTTTTCTACCGCGTTGCATACCAGGTGTCCAACGTTCGGGCAGGTCGTTCATCAATTTCACCACGCGCAGGGCTTCCGCGCCACAACCGGCACCTATATCGCGGATTATTTCAGCGTCTTCTATCGTGCCATTTTCCGTTACGACAAACCTTACGACAACGGTACCTTCCACACTGTTTTCTCGCGCAATGGAAGGGTATTTGATGTTCGCATAGACAAACGCCAACAATTCTTTCTGCGCACAAGCCTTTTTTTCGGCCACGGTGCCCAGGTCTTCACAGCCTGGAAAGCGGGGCATATCTTCCACCACTTTGAAGATTTCTTTCACGGCAATAGGCGGTGGGGGCGGTGGGGGTGGGGGCGGTGGGGCAGCGGTAGTCGTCACCGCCGGGGGCGTATAAACCAGCGCGGTATTCGCATCGGCCGATTGGTCGGTGAACGCCGTTTGATCCTCGTCCAATATCACGTTATCGGGCACCTCCTCAATCACGGGTGGTGGCGGCGGTGGCGGTGGCGGTGGGGTAGCCGTTTGGGGAGGCGCCTCCATCGCTATATCGAATTGCATTTCCAGTGCGCCTTCGGGAATAACGACATCCTCCTCGAATTGGGTCCAATTGAAAGCCAATAACATGAGCGCCAGTCCCACGACCAGCCCTATCTGGAAGAACACACTCGTGTCGTTAAGAACATCAACTTCGGCATACTTGCTGCGGCTACTGATGCTGATTTTTTTAGCGTCGTTGGCGTGTATGGCCCTGAGGTCCTTTTCCGCAAACTGCGTCATTTTGTAGCGCCCTATCACAATAAGAACAAGGACGGCGGCCACCAACAACACCAGACCAGCGAATACCTCGGTACTCGTAAAGGTTAGATTTGAAAACATGGATTTCCGACTTTAGTAGTGATCAAAATGTTGGTCTTTTTTACAAGTTCGGCGCATTATATAGGACCGCCAGTGATCTGCGTAAGCGTGTTTAGGAGATTTTTGTCATATAACTTGCCGTATATAAGGAGGCAACCCCCGCTGTCCGTAGTTTATAACCGCTGTCCGTAGTTTATAACTACGGACTCCCTTAACCACTTACCCGCCCAAAACACATCCAACCTAATCCTTTTGTAATTAAAGCGTGAGGTGCTGTTCCGGCACCTCCCTTTTTTTTATGCCTGTTCGGGGTAACCCCCCAACAATCCACCCTGGGCATCCGGCTTTTTCTTAATTTTAGGGTGAATTTCTGAAAGTCTACCGCTATGCCCAACCCCATCAACAATCGCAGTCAGTTACTCGGCTTTCCCCGCAGCTACGCCTTCGTGATTGGGATCAACCATTATCCCAAGATCAACAAGGACCTCAAGTCGGCTGTCAACGACGCCCGGGAAATCGCGCGGGTACTCAAGTACCAACAGGGTTTCGACCACGTGGAGTTGTTCCTGGGAGTTGACCCGGCAGCGCCGGCCACGGAACTGACCGCGGACCTGGCCGGTATTCACCTGCAACTGGACGCCAATGGCGACACCCTGCGCGACCTGCTGCAGCGAATCCAGGACCCCGCCCTTGAGCCCCACATTACCCCGCAGGATTGTATCGTCTTCTACTACGCTGGCCACGGCAAACCCGGCGAGTTTGGCGAAGGCCCCGCGGGCTACCTGCTGCCGTCGGATGCACGCCCCGAAAAAGCTATGCTGGAGAACAGCAGCCTCCTGGCGATGGAGACCGTCTTCGAGACCCTCAAAATCCTCGACTGCCACCACACCTTGCTCATCCTCGACTGCTGTTTTGCGGGCAAATTCCGCCACGTGGTCGAAAATACCCGCGACGCGGGCTGGGTCACCAATATGCCCCTCTACGAGGAGCGGTTCTCGCGGTTCAAGCGCGAACGCGCCTGGCAGGTCCTCGTTTCGGCCGGCCCGCACCAGACGGCAGCCGACTGGATAGGCATCCGCTCGGAGCTCGATGAGCAACGACATTCGCCCTTCGCCGAAGCCCTCATCGAGGCCCTGGAAGGCAAAGCCGAACTGAAGACGCCGGGCCGAAACCTAGGCGACGGCGTACTCACCTCCCAGGAACTCTTTCTCTACCTTTGGGACAAGATTGAGCGCGTCACCAACGACGGTAATTTCGGCGCCGAAATCCAGTATCCCGACCTTTTTCCCATGGGTAACCACCAGGGCGGGCAGTTCATTTTCTTCGACCCCCACAACAAACTCAACTTTGCCCAGCGGGTTTTGCGCAATCCCTACAAAGGACTGAGCCCTTTTGAAACGACCGATTTCGACCTGTTCTTTGGCCGCCGGGCCGCCGTCAGAGAACTCCTGAACAAACTCCGGCAAACCCCGATCCTGGTGGTGACCGCGCCTTCGGGTAGCGGCAAATCTTCGCTGGTGAAAGCTGGCCTGCTACCCGCTTTGCGAGCCTGGAAAAACGACAATGGCCAGCAGGAGTGGGAACAGGCAGAACTACTGGTCCTCTGCCCGGGCGCCCAGGCCTGGACCGGCGCCGTGGCTACCCACCTGGCGGCCGACGGTACCAGCTTAGGCACCTACTACACCGGACTGGAGGCCTTGCTCCCCAACCTGGATCCCACAAAAAAACAGGTACTCCTCATCGACCAGTACGAAGCCTTCTTCAACGATTGCAGCAAAGCCACGGAGCGCCTACCCTTTGAAAATAAGCTGACCGCGCTTTTGCAGCAAGCCGATCAGCAAAACCTGAAAATTATCATCACCCTCCGCTCCGATTTCGAATGGCAACTGGAGGAATCGGACTTTGGCCAAACCTTCTGGACCGCCGACAACCTGGGCACTTTTCTCTACCGGGTTCCCCCCATCGGAATGGCCGAGCTGCGGGAAGCGCTGGTGAATCCCGCCCTGGCGGAACTCTATGACTTTGAGACCGAAAAATTGGTGAATACCATCCTGGCGGAGGTCAACAATGCCCCCGGTGCACTGCCCGTACTTTCGTTTATGATGAGTCGGTTTTACGAAGTTACCAGTGAAGATACACGCATCTTCACCGAAGCGGCCTACAAAAAGCTGGGGGGGATCAATGGCGCCCTGAGCCAGTACGCCGATAATATTTACGAGGAACTGGGCACCATCAGCCCTACCCACCAGTTGGTCATGCGCAAGCTGATCCTGCGGATGATCCAGGTCAACGAAGGTGACTTCGGACGGCGGCGGGTATACGTGCGGCCAGCCGTCGCTTTCCAGGAAGATAAACACCGGGATTTTATCAATGAATTCGATTACCCCGGGCAACAAAATGCCATCGTCGAAGAGGTCCTCCACCTACTCGAAAAAAAGCAGCTGATCATCGGCGGCCACGATAAAATCGGCGCCTACTACGAACCCCTCCACGACGCCCTCATCCAGTACTGGAAAACCGCCAAACAGTGGATTGCCGACTTTGGCCCCGAAACCCTGCGGCTACAGCGCCAACTGTGGGAGGCCGTTGTCGACAGCTCGCAACCCCAGGCCGCACCAGTATTTAGCTACGGCGCTACGGCGGCGGACGGCTTCGAAGTTGACGAGCGCCTGACCGCTAACTTCAGCAAGCGCTGGGACGCCAATCCCCGACTGATGCAACTGATTGAACAGGTGTCCAATTCCGCCAAAACCTACGTGCTGGCCCACAAAGACGAAATCATAGCACGTGCCCTGGCCCACATTGCGCCCGAAGACCATGACCTGTTCACCACCTTCTGGAACGACTGCCACCACAAAGGCGAACTCCCCGACCTGAACTCCCTGATCCTGTCCGGGTATTCCGAGCAGCTTCTAGCTATCTACCTCGAAAAAGGCCAGCACTGGCTGAACCAGGCCGAAGCCAATTTTGTCCGGGAGAGCTGGCGCAAACGCATCGAAGATATTCTGGACCTCAAACGCCAGCGCGATGAAGCGATCCAAGCTAAAAAGGAAGCCCAGGGCGCAGCCTGTACGGCCAAAGCACGCCAGTTTTACTCCACCAACCCTACCCTGGCCCTGAACCTGGCCATGGCGGCTCATCGCTACGCACCCAACGAGGAAAGCCTGGCGGCCCTGCACGATATACTGAGTGAAAAAGGGAGTATTTTTTACCGGCAAACGCTGCGCGGGCATACCGATACCATTTACAACGTAGCCGTCGCGCCCGACGGGCAATCTTTCCTGACGGGCAGCAAGGACAATACCGCTAAGCTGTGGGACCAAACGGGGGCCGAAATACGGCACATCGACGGGCATACGGCCCCGGTTTTCGGTGTCGCCTTCGCACCCGACGGGCAATCTTTCCTAACCGGAAGCAGCGACAATACGGCTAAATTGTGGAACCTGCCAGGCCAGCTGCTGCTGACCCTGCAAGGCCATACCGACGCTATCTTCAGTGTGGCCGTTGCGCCCGACGGGCAATCTTTCCTGACGGGCAGCGGGGATCATTCCGCCAAATGGTGGGATAGCAAAGGAAAAGAAATACGGCAGCTGACCGGCCATACCCGGCGGGTTTCCAGTGTGGATTTTGCCCCCGACGGGCAATCTTTCCTGACGGGCAGTGATGACAAAACGGCCATATTATGGGATACCCAAGGAAAAGAAATACACCGCCTGGAAGGACATGCCGGCCCCGTTTTCAGTGTCGCCTTTGCCCCCGACGGGCAGACGTTGGCAACCGCCAGCACCGATGGCACCGTCAAATTATGGACCCTTAAAGGAGAAAACAACCTGAGTATACCCGCGCACAAGGGGCCTGTTTACAGTGTGGTATTTGCTCCCGATGGGCAATCCTTGCTCTCTGGCGGTGTGGACAAGGTGGCCAAATTGTGGAACCTGCAGGGCGAAGAATTGCTGTGTCTGCAAGGGCATACCGAACATGTTTCGGGGCTGGCTTTCTCACCCGACGGGCAGTCCATCCTCACCGGTAGCGCAGACCATACCGCCCGGTTGTGGAACCGCGAGGCGTTGCTCATCCGAAATCTGACAGAATCCGCTCCTGCCATTGCGGATGTGGCGTTTGCCCCAGACGGACAAACGGTACTCGTGGGCGGAGCCGACAAAACAGCCCGGCTGGTAACCCTGACCGGAACGGAACGGCTATGCCTGCAAGGACATCAGGACAACCTCTCGGCGGTGGCCTTCACCCCCGACGGAAAAACCCTGCTCACCGGAAGCGACGACAAAACAGCCAAAGCCTGGACGCTTCAGGGCAAAGAAATCTTCACCCTGGCTGGCCATAACGGCCCGATTTTCAGCGTGGCTTGTTCGGCTGACGAGCAATTTATTTTAACCGGAAGTGAGGACAAAACAGCTAAATTGTGGACCCTCAAAGGCAAGGAAATCCTCACCTTGAAGGGACACAAGGAGGCTGTGTTTAGTGTCGCCTTTGCCCCCGATGGAAAAACCTTGCTCACCGGAAGTCGGGACAAAACGGCCAAATTGTGGGATCTTAAAGGAAAAAAAATACGCGAACTTAAAGGGCATAGCGGCTCGGTTTACAGTGTCGCCTTCGCCCCCGACGGACAGTCCCTGCTCACCGGTAGCCGCGATAAAACCGCCCGGTTATGGGACCTTCAGAGGAATGTCGTGCGCGAATTACAGGGGCATACGGCAGCCGTTTACAGGGTCGCCTTTTCTCCCGACGGGCAATACCTGCTTACCGGAAGTGACGACAAAAAGGCCAAATTGTGGAACCTGCACGGCGAAACCCTCGTCACGTTCCAGGGACATACCAAACGGGTCACCAGTGTGGTCTTCGCACCCGACGGGCTTTCCTTGCTCACCGGTAGCCTCGATGGGTCGGTGAAATGTTGGCACAACTTCTTCGCCCGGTGGGAAAAGGGCGTGGTCTGGGAATACCTGGAAAAACTTACGGCTACCGAACTGGCTCAGCACCGCATTGACTGGGATTATTGAGTGATAATCGGACTCTAATACTGTTCGCGGTGCCGCAACGAAAGCAAAAGCTTACTATGAACTGGCGTGCTTTTTAGTTTTGCTGGTCCTTGCGCTAGACCTCCTGGTTAGACTCCGTCTTCATTCCTTGCTACCGTTGTACCACCAATTCCACCGACCGGTGCCCCGTGCCGCTGGCAATTTCTAGGACATAGAGGCCATTCGGCAGATCGGCTGTAGACCATTCCACATTCAATTCCGCCGCTTTCGGGTAGGTTTGCTGGCGCAGCAACTGTCCCTGTAGGTCGTAAAGCTGTATCTGGTAGTCGGCCGTTACGGTAGGGAAGTTGAGCGCTAGCCGAACGACGTCCTGGGCGGGGTTGGGCGAGAGCACCACGCTGGCATCTTCCAGGGGATTGCGGATACCCACATTCAGATACACATTGGCTAGCGCGTAATCGCCGGGCAGCAAGGGATCCAATCGAACCAGACCGCCGTTGCCGAAGCTGCTGATGACGCTGTAGGGATACTCCTCCCGAGCACCAGTTCGCGGGTAGCAACCTCGAGCAAGACGAATTCCAATTGGGTAGAACCGGCGATCCTGCGGCCATTGAAATCCGTAATATCCAGGCTGATCGCGTAGTCCAGGATATTGATGCTGTCACTGCGCTCCTGGCTTTTCACCAGGGCCTGGGTTTCTTCCAGGGTTAGCTTTTTCAGTGGCAGCTGGCTTTTCATAAAGTGACACCCTTGCCGTTCGGTCAGTGGTTGGGCAACCAGGGTATGAAAAGCCACAAGGCTCAGGGCAAGGAAGAGCAGTCGTTGGTGGCGCATAAATTCGGAAGCTTGGTCGTGAAGGAATAGGCGTTAAGATAAGGATTATCCCTGCGTGCTCGAAAAATTTTCCTGAAAAAATGGCGGATGGTCAACTGGCTGCCCCGGGCTGCTGTAAGTAGCGGGCCGGTAATATTTGCAACCGGGCCGCCCTATACCGATACGCCCCCTACGCAAAGAGGCGTCGCCCCAATTGGAACGACGCCTGTTTACTTTTCTTAAAGGCCGGGCTTAAGCCGTGGCAGCAGCTAAATTCTCGTCGTATTTTCCAGTCCCTAGCTTATTGAGCAAGGTAAAGTGGCTCCGCACCGCATCGAAAAAAGTAGGATGATGGTAATAGGGCACGTTGAATTCTTCCGCGGTAGCTTTCACGATCGGCGAAAGATGGCGGTAGTGGACGTGGCAAATTTGGGGAAACAAGTGGTGTTCGATCTGGTAGTTTAACCCACCAACAAACCACGAAAACATGCGACTGCCGTTGGCGAAGTTAGTGGTCGTCTTCAGCTGGTGAATAGCCCAGTTGTTTTCTACACTGCCGGTTTCATCAACGGAATAAAACTGGGTCTCTTCCACTACGTGAGCAGGTTGGAAGATCAGGGCCAGGATCAGGCCCGTAATAGCGTGCATGATCAGGAAACCGATCAGCACCTGCCACCACGCGAGCTGAGTGGTGAGCAGCGGCAACACCAGAATCAAGAGAATATACCAGGTCTTATTGAATAGCACCTCCGCCAGGGCACGGCGGAAGGTCAGCCCCTGGCCAGCCAGCAGGTTATTCTTTTTGTAGCGCACGAGCTGTTCGAAGTCCTTGCTGACGAGCCAATAAATGCTCATCAGACCGTAGAGAAAAGGCGCGTAGAACACCTGGACGCGGTGAAAAGGCTTCCTTTCAGTATCGGGCGTCAGGCGCAGGATGGTCTTTTCAATATCTTCGTCGTGGTGGTGCACATTCGTATAGGAATGGTGCAACACGTTGTGCTGGATTTTCCAGTTGGGGGGATAACCGCCAATAAAATTAAGGATATACCCCACCGCCTTGTTGACGTTCTTGTCTGCGGAATAAGCACCGTGGTTGGCATCGTGCATGATGGACAAGCCGATACCCGACATCCCGAAACCCATCAGTACCCACAGGAACATGACGGGCCACAACGAAGTGACGACGCCCGTTACCATCAAAACAAGGGGGGTAAAATAGAGCAGCACCATGAAAACCGTCTTGATTTTCATGTTCAAATTGGCGTGCTTGGACAAATTCCGATCTTCGAAATACTGGTTGACACGCCGCCGCAATTCTTGGTAAAATTCAGGTTGATCGTGTACGTTAAATTTAACACCGATAGATTTACTCATTGTTTTTTTCACTTAGCTTGCAAAAGGAGCGTAATATTAAGCATTTTCTTGCAATACTAATAGAACAAGTGGAGGTACCAACTAGTTTTCGCGAGGGGAAAGCTCCCATTTTACTAGGCCTGACAGGATAATGCCCAGGTTACGGTAACAGACTGTTAGAACAAATGACATAATTTTGACCAACAACCTACCCAACCGCCACGGCGCTGTCTACGACGCCTTCCGAGTTGATGGCAGCGAGGTGTACGGGAACCACGTGATTGATCCAGCTTTCTTCCAGCAGCGCTTCAATCTTCACGTAATTGTCGGTAAAACCCGTAACCGTTCCTTTTTTCTTGCTCTTCTCAAACAGCACCGGCCGCGTCTGGCCCAGTTGCTGCTCGTAAAAAGCCCGCTTTTTCTTTTCGCTGAGGATGGCCAGCATTTCGTTGCGGCGGCGGCGTTCGGCCATGGGTACGGGGTCCGGCATTGTGGCGGCGGGCGTATTGGCTCTTTCCGAGTAGGTAAACACGTGCAGGTAGCTGATGTCCAGGCTATTGACAAAATGGTAAGTTTCCAGAAAATCTTCCTCCGTCTCGCCGGGAAACCCGACGATCACGTCGACCCCAATACAGCAATGCGGCAGGTAGCGTTTGATGGTAGCGACGCGTTCGGCGTACAACTCCCGCCGGTAGCGGCGGCGCATGGCTTGCAGTTGCTTGTTGTTACCCGATTGCAGCGGCAGGTGAAAATGCGGTGCAAAACGCTGGGATTCCGCCACGAAGGCGATAATCTCGTCGGTACACAGGTTGGGTTCAATGCTCGATATCCGGAACCGCTCGATGCCTTCCACCTGGTCCAGCTCCCGGATGAGGTCAATGAAGAGGGCTTCCTTTTTGGGCCGTTGGCCTTCGATCACCTCCGTACCGTTGCCGAAGTCGCCGATGTTGACGCCCGTCAGCACCACCTCGCGGGTGCCCATGCGGGCAATCTCGCGGGCGTTGGCCACCACGCTCTCCACGGTATTGCTGCGGCTCTGGCCCCGGGCCAGCGGAATGGTGCAGAAGGTACACTTGTAATCGCAGCCATCCTGCACCTTGAGGAAGGAGCGGGTGCGATCACCAAAGCTGAAAGCGTGGACAAAGTCGCGGGCTTCCGTCACGGCGCCAGCCTGTACCATCCCCTTGCTGTGCGACTGCCCGATATCGTCGATATAATCCAGGATGCGGAACTTCTCAGCAGCACCCAGCACCAGGTCTACTCCCGGAATCTCCGCAATTTCCTGGGGCTTCAGTTGGGCGTAACACCCCACTACCACCACCTTGGCCTGCTCGTTTTGGCGCAGCGCGCGGCGCACCACGTTGCGGCATTTCTTGTCCGCAAAATCCGTTACCGAACACGTATTGATCACATAAATGTCAGCCCCCTGCCCAAACGGGACTTCCGTATAGCCCGCGCCCTCAAACTGCCGGCCAATGGCCGACGTCTCGGAGTAGTTGAGCTTGCAACCCAACGTGTGGAAAGCAACGGTGCGTGGTGTAGCCATGCCTGAAAATTATTTTGGCCGCAAAGATAAGGATTTTTTGAGGTTGGAGGTAAGTAACGTGTCTAAGGGTAAAGGTGTGAAGGTGGGGGGCGTCAGGCCTATTCGTTTTTCAGCATCCGCTGCGAATCGCTGCCCATCCGCGCCCGCCTACTGGCACCCGGCGCGAGGCGTTCGTACTGCCCGTTGGCCAGCCTGACCCATACCGGCGGGTTACTGGCCGGATTGTGGAGGCGGTTCGGCGTGCGGCGCACTTTGTGCAGGGCCGCCAGATAAGTGACGTAGGCACCGCTCCCCACGGACCAGATGGTCGTTTGGTGGCCCATTTTACGGCAAAAATCCTGGATGGCCAGCCAGCGCGCAGGGTCTTTGAACTCCCAGGCGTGGCCCCAAACGTAAAAGAGCGAGAGCGTGTCGTTCGGCAGGGCGAGGTAGGCATCGGTCAGCTCTGGGGCCCGGCTGTCGTGGCAAGTCGGATGCCAGAGGAAAAGGCTATCAGGGAGCGCGAAGGTATGGGTATCCGCTACGGTGCGGGCATTGGTGAGGCCCGTGGTGCCGACGATAGTGGCTACCGTAGCATCCGAACGGCCAAAAGGGTAGGCCATACTCTCAATGCGATGCCCTGCCAGGCGCTCCAGATTGGCTATATCAGACCCAATTTCTTCCCGAATTTCGGCCTCCGTCAGGGCCAGAAAATCCTGGTGGAAAGTGCCGTGAGCGGCAATTTCGTGGTTTTTGTAAACCGACCGCACCGAATCGACCGGAATGTACTGTTGAAAGACCGTATCGCCGCCAGGTTGGGGCCAGCCCCGGGTAACCCCCAAATAGCCAGAGTTGAGGTTGAACGTTCCCACCAGGCCGTGATCCTCCAACAGATGGGCAAATGGAATGTCTTCGATGACGCCGTCGTCATAGCTCAGAATGAGGGCCTTGCTCTTTCCTCCAGGGTAAGCCAGGGCCGTAGCTGCTACCTGGCGCGAACAGTTGGTCAGCAGGCTCAGACTGAGGAGAAACAGGCCGGGAAAAATGGGGCGCATGGGCTTGGTTTTTTAGTTTTAAAATTGTCAGAGCACCAAAATTATTTGGGAAGCCGCCTATCCACCCGGCTGCGAGAAAATAAATTGGAAGCTGTCGTAAACGGCGGCGTGCAGTATTTCCTGCAGATCAAGGGAACGATAATCCTGGCGGAAAAGGCGGGTATCGGCCTTATTCAAGGCACGTAGTTTTTCGTACAACTGCCGGGCTGCCCGTTCCATATTAGACCCTTCAAAACCTACGCCAATGAAAACGGATTTGGGGCTATTGTACGACCGTGGCGAGTAATCGAGCAGCGAATAATCATCCCACCAAAGGCTGGGGCCAATGATGATGTAATGGTCAAAAAGGCGCGGCCGCTTGAAGAGGATTTCCGTGGCCAGGAGCCCGCCAAACAGCTGGCCGATGACGGTTTTGCTGGCCGTCGTCCGGTAGGTTTGCGCAATGATGGGCTGCAACTCTTTTTCCAGGAAATCGATAAAGTCATTAGAACCACCCTGGTTGGGGAAAAGTACTTTTTCCTCGGCGTTGTTGGATGGAAAAGTAAAGTCGCCAAGATCTTTTGTCCCTTTTTCAGCTCCTTTGGCGCGGTGCACGTCTTCAATGCCCACGACGATCGATTCGGGCAGCAAACCAATCCAGGGAAACGAACCCAGCTGCACCAGGCTCGCAATTTGGGTGAAATTTCCGGAGAAAGCCCCATCCAACAAGTAAATCACCGGATACGGTTTCACCGAATCGGCGGCGTACCCTTCGGGAAGGTAGACGTTGATGATTCGTTCTTCGGCTAAAATCTGCGACCGGAACGCGATCGTTTCGCCGATGGTAATGGGTATTCTTTTTTCAAAGAAAATCGTATCCTGGGTCCAGGCCGGCAGGTTTAGGCTCAGGAAGGCTAGCGTGAGTAGGGAGAGGCGTACAAGCATGATATTATTTTTTAGGAGCGTTCGTTCATTTATCTAGGTCTGGCTTGGAACAAAATGGAAGTGGCAACAAAGTAGCCTTTTTTTATAAAATTGAAAAATATGCCAGAGACCACCCCTATTATCGGCCAGGCAGTAAAAAAAACCCTCCGGCTGGCCAATCCAATGGTCTGCACAAACGTTAATTTTAAGAATAAAAGCCATTCCTGATTCACGAAATTTCCAACATGAAAAAATGCGGCTACCTTTTCCTCGCGCTGCCCTTGTTCCTCGCCGCTCAGCCCGAAGCCAATAGTTGGTACTTTGGCCAAATGGCCGGTCTTGATTTTAGCGGTGGCAACCCCGTACAATTACTCGACGGCGCCATCGAAACTTTCGAAGGCTGTGCCACCTACTGTAGCCCCACCGGGCAGCTCCTGTTTTACACCAATGGTGGTGGCCGCGACCCCCTGCAATCTGGCGGACAACCCTCTGGCAAAATCTGGAACCGCAACCACGAGGTGATGTACGACATGGGTTTTGCCGAAGGCGGCGGTTTTAGCGCCAAGCAATCTTCCCTCATCACACCCAAGCCGGAGGCCGATTCGGTGTACTACCTCTTCACCATGGAAGAAAATGAATTCGACTTCGGAGGCACGGTCGCAAGCCAGCCCCAGGGCCGGGGCTTGTCTTATTTCGAGGTAGACATGCGCCTGAACGGCGGCCTGGGCGGTGTCACAGTAGCCGACGAGCGCATCTACGTGCCCGCCTACGAAGGCCTCACCGGCACCCTGCATGCCGACGGCGACAAGTATTGGATCATCACCTTCCAAAATGACCAGAATATCAACCAATTCGTGGTCGTCAATGCCGACGGCAGCGGTTTCGGCAACCAGGACGTCAGCCTCCAACTCGTGGGTTTCGACTTCCCCATCGAGGCGCCACTAAAAATGACACCGGCCGGCAACTGGCTGGCTACGGGCAACTACCTTTTCGCCTTCAACAAGGCCACCGGACAGATCGACGTGGCCAACCCCCTGGCCTACAGCACTACCGGAGCCAATGCCTTCTCCTTCACCCAGGACAGCCGCTACTTCTACTTCATCGACAACGCCGCGGAAGTGAAACGCCTGGATATGACGGCTACCGATATCGTCGGTTCTGCCACCACCGTGGCCACCGGACCGGCAAACATTTCCCTTGCCTCCCAAATGCAAATGGCCAACAACGGATTCCTCTACTTCCTGTCGGCTAACAACAGCTTTGCGCAGACTTACCTCGGAGAAATCCGCTGCCCGGCGGCACCCAATCCCTCGGTTGACTTCGCCCTTTTTACGTATGACAACCCCGCAAACGAATTTTTCCTGGGCTTGCCCAACTATACCGACCACATCTTCCGCCGCTCCTTCCGCGACAGCATTCGCCTACAGCCGGACACCCTGACGCTGTGTGCGGGCGAAATAACTACCCTCACCACCCCGCTTGACGGACCTATCTACTTGTGGTCCACGGGCGCTGATACGCCCAGCATTACCGTCGACCAGGGGGGCACCTACCGGGTGACCGTGACGGATGACTGTGGTTATTTGACCATCAAAAATTTCCTGGTACAAACCCTGCCCAGAGTGGAACTGACCCTCACCTTCCCGGTCGATATCGACTATTGCGTGGGGGATACCATCATCCTCGTTGCCTCGACCAGCAACCCCACCGACACCCTGCGGTGGTCCACCGGCGCCACCACGGCGCAGATTGGCGTGACGGAAACGGATACCTATACGGTGACGGCTACCAACACCTGCGGGGAAGCCACCGCCGGCGCCACGCTTACGTTTGAGGATTGTGAACCCATCGTCGAATGCGGGCTCCAGGTGCCCAACATTTTTTCGCCCAACCGGGACGGCATCAACGATGTTTTCGGGGTATTCACCAACTGCGAACCTACCGACTTCCAGTTGCGCATCTACTCCCGGTGGGGCAAGCTCATCTACAGCTCCAACGACTACACCGCCCCCTGGGAAGGTGGCTACAACGGCGCTCCGGCACCGGCCGACGTGTACATCTACTACCTCACCTACCAGCTACCCGACGATTCGGAACGGCAGACGGTGAAGGGAGATTTAACTTTGGTACGTTAGGAAAAAATAAGGCGCTTACCGCAACGTTGCATCGGGACAATGAACTGCGGCCAGCGCCTGGTGTACATGGCGCCCGGAAAATCGGCAATAGCCGGTTGGCTGGCTGGCAAAAAAAAATCCCCACAGCACCTGCTGCGGGGACAAAATCAAATTTTTCACCAAAAAATTTGATCCTTATTTATTCCTAATGTTTGCCTGAGCCGCCGCCAGGCGGGCAATGGGTACCCGAAAAGGCGAGCAACTCACGTAGCTGAGCCCGGCCCGGTGGAAGAAATCGATGGAAACGGGGTCACCGCCGTGTTCACCGCAGGCCCCCAGTGGGATGTCGGGCCGTACCCGGCGGCCTTTTTTCACGGCATCCCGCACCAGGCGGCCGACACCATTCTCGTCGATGGTCGTAAACGGATCCGCATCGATAATCTTTTCTTTGAGGTAGACGGGTAGAAAATGGCCAATATCATCGCGGGAAAAGCCGAAGGTCATCTGCGTCAGGTCGTTGGTGCCAAAGGAGAAAAATTCCGCGTGTGCGGCAATCAGGTCGGCCGTCAGGGCAGCGCGCGGCACTTCAATCATGGTGCCGACGTGGTAGGGCAGCCGCTCTCCGTAATCGGCAAAAACGGCTTCAGCGGTTTTGCGAATGATCGCTTCCTGCTGGATAAATTCCCGGGATCGCCCGATCAGGGGAACCATGATTTCGGGAAAGACCACAATACCACGGCGTTTTTGGTTCAGCGCCGCTTCCAGAATAGCGCGGGTTTGGACAGCCGTGATTTCGGGAAAGGTAATCCCCAAGCGACAGCCGCGGTGGCCGAGCATCGGGTTGGCTTCCGAGAGGCTCATCACCTTTTGCTGCACCTCCTGCAGGCTAACGCCCAGGATATCGGCCATCTCCTGCTGGTTCCCGACTTCGTGGGGCAGGAATTCGTGCAGGGGTGGATCGAGCAGGCGGATCGTCACGGGTAGGTCATGCATTGCGGCAAACAACCCTTCGAGTTCCTTGCGCTGCATCGGCAGGATTTTATCCAGCGCCTTGACGCGACCTGCGGTGTCGTCAGCCAGGATCATTTCGCGCACGGCCAAAATCTGGTCGCCGTGGAAGAACATGTGTTCGGTACGGGCCAGCCCAATGCCCTGGGCGCCAAAAACCCGGGCGGCTTGCGCATCCTCGCCGGTATCGGCATTGGCGCGTACCAGCAGCCGGGCGTGGCGGTCGGCGAGGGTGAGCAGGTTGTCGAGCGCTTCGTTCAGCCCCGCTTCACTGGTTTCGATCTTACCCGCATAGACCTCGCCGGTGCTCCCGTTGAGGGAGATCCAGTCGCCTTCACGGAGTGTAACGTCACCCACCGAAAGGGAGCGTTTCTTGTAATCAACCAGCACCTCGCCAGCCCCGGACACGCAGCATTTGCCCATCCCGCGGGCTACGATGGCCGCGTGGGAGGTCATGCCGCCTTTGGTGGTCAGGATGCCCTGAGCCAGGTTCATGCCGCGCAGGTCTTCGGGCGAGGTTTCCTGGCGGACGAGGATCGTCGCCTTTCCCGCAGCAGCCTGAACTTCGGCGTCGTCGGCAAAAAAGACGATCTGCCCACTGGCCGCCCCCGGAGAGGCCGGTAGCCCGCGGACTATGACCTGGGCCCTGGCGAGGGCCGCCGGGTTGAAAACCGGGTGGAGCAACTCATTGATCCGGTTGGGTTCGACCCGCAGAAGGGCCGTTTCTTCGTCGATCATACCCTGCTGGAGCATATCCATAGCGATCTTTACCATCGCTGCCCCCGTTCGCTTGCCGTTGCGGGTTTGGAGGATCCACAACTTGCCTTCCTGAACGGTAAATTCGATATCCTGCATGTCCCGGTAGTGGTTCTCCAGGTGGGTTTCGTAGATCAACAACTCCTTGAAGACCGCGGGCATGACCTCTTCCAGAGAAGGGTACTTGCTGGCGCGTTCGGCTTCGCTCACGTTCGTCAGCTTAGCCCAGCGCCGCGAACCTTCCAGCGTCACTTCCTGGGGCGTGCGGATGCCCGCCACGACGTCTTCGCCCTGGGCGTTGACGAGGAACTCGCCGTGAAACAAATCTTCGCCGGTGGCAGCATTGCGGGTGAAAGCAACCCCCGTGGCACTGTTGTTGCCCAGGTTGCCGTAGACCATCGCCTGCACGTTGACGGCCGTACCCCATTCCGCCGGAATCTGGTTCAGTTTGCGGTACAGTTCGGCCCGGCTGTTGTTCCAACTCTCAAAGACCGCAAAAATGGCCTGCCACAGTTGGGTCCAGGGATCATCCGGAAAAGCCTGTCCGGTTTTTTCCAGGATCAGCGTTCGGAAGCGAGCTACGATCATTTGCAGATCCGCCACATCCAGGTCGCGATCGTCCTTAATCCCCCGTTCCACCTTGACGGCATCGATGATGATTTCGAAGGGGTCTTCCTCTTCTTTTTCTGCTTTTAACCCCATGACCACATCGCCGTACATCTGTACCAGGCGGCGGTAGGAGTCCCAGGCAAAACGAGGATCACCCGTTTTACGGCTCAGCCCTTCCACTACTTCGTCGTTCAAACCGAGGTTCAGCACGGTATCCATCATCCCGGGCATTGAAGCCCGCGCACCAGAACGGACGGAAATCAGCAAGGGGTTGCCCGGGTCACCAAAACGGGTACCCATGATGGTCTCCAACGTGGCAACCCCTTGTTCTACTTCCTCGCGGATGGCGGCAAAACCAACTTCCACGCCCTTTTGATTGTAGAGGGTACAAACTTCTGTGGTAACGGTAAAGCCCGGAGGTACGGGCAGCCCGATCCGGCTCATTTCCGCCAGGTTGGCACCTTTGCCCCCCAGGAGGTTTTTCAGTTGCGCATGGCCTTCAGCCTGCCCATCACCAAAAGTGTAGACGTACTTTTTAGCGGTCGTGGTAGGGATCGACGTTGTAGTTTGAGATTCCTGCATACCTGGTTTTTTCAACAAAGTAAAGGACCGCAGCTCACTAGGGGTATAACCAGAATCATCAACGACTCTGACTTTTCTCACCATCGTCAACCACTAATCAGTGCATTTTAGCGAGAGGAATATTCCCTGGTTCTAAATCCGACAGGATGGAAAATAGCAATACCGATCTTTTGATCCGCGAGGCCGACCGCCTGATTGACACCGCAACGGAAGAATTGCAGCGTGCTGAAGAAGATGTGATTACGCACCTTATTTGTGTCAACTCCCGTCAATCTATATTGAACTACCTCATCGCTTTCCTTCACCGCAATGGAGAAGCCGCGAAAAAACCCGTCACCATGGCAGGCCTGCTGGATCAGTGCCGGGCCCTTGATGGCCGGTTCCACCTCATTGACCTGACCCCCATCAACTGTCGGTTCAAAGCACAAGAAGACGATTACTGCCTGCACGTGGAGAAAGTAGCCGAATGCCTGCAGATCGCCCGGCAAACCCAAGCTATTACCCACGATACTTCTCCCGCCTATTAAGGAGAACAATTGGGCAATTGGATTGCAAAGCCTGCCAGATTGCCGGTGTAACTTATCTCTTTCAGCATTTGAATAAGATTCATAATGAGCCAACAAAAAAAAGTCGTTAAGTATCCAGGCGTACGGGTGGCCATGGATGGTAATACCGCCGCCATCATGTGCGAACGGGAATCTACCGACGCTGCCGGTGCCTATCCGATCACCCCCTCGACGCAGATGGGAGAATACTGGGCCGACGCGGCCGCCAAAGGCCACCTGAACATCTCCGGACGGCCCCTCATCTTCATCGAACCGGAAGGGGAACACGCGGCTGCCGCCGTGACCGCTGGCCTGTCGATGACGGGTTTGCGGGCAGCCAATTTTTCCTCCGGCCAGGGGATCGCCTACATGCACGAATCCCTTTACGCCGCCGTCGGCAAACGGCTGACCTACGTCCTCAACATCGGCAGCCGGGCCATGACCAAATCGACGCTCAACGTGCACGCCGGTCACGATGACTACCACGCCATCGACGACACGGGATTTTTTCAGCTTTTCGCCAAAAAGGCCCAGCACGTGGCGGACCTCAATATCATCGCTCACCGCGTAGCTGAACTGGCCCTGACGCCGGGCATCGTCGCGCAGGACGGTTTCCTGACGACCCACCTCATCGAGTCCCTGCTACTGCCCGAGCGGGAGTTGATCGCCGAATTCCTGGGCCGCCCCGACGATATCATCACCACTCCAACCCCTGCGCAACGGATCATCTACGGCGATACCCGCCGCCGCATCCCCGAATTGTGGGACGTAGACAACCCTATGATGGCCGGTATTGTCCAGAACCAGGATTCGTACATGCAAAGCGTTGCCGCCCAGCGGCCTTTCTTCTTCGACCACATCCAGGAACTCACCGACCAGGCCTTCGCTGACTTCGAAGCGCTCACCGGCCGCAGCTACGCCCGCGTGATGAGCTACCGGGCTGCCGACGCCGACTACCTGATCCTGGGCCAGGGGAGTGTCATCCCCAGCGCGGAGGCCGTCGCTGATTACCTGCGGGAAACCCGCGGCATCAAGGTCGGGGTCGTCGATCTGGTCATGTTCCGGCCCTTCCCCGCCGACCTCATCGGCAACATCTTGCGCGGCAAAAAAGGCGTCACCATTCTGGAACGCCTGGACCAGCCGCTGGCTGCCGATCTGCCGATTGCCCGCGAAATCCGCACCGTTATGTCCAAGTGCCTCGAAAACGGAGCGGCCGGCAAACACCATTTGCCTTACCCCGACCTGCCCGTCTACGGCACCAATGATATGCCCGCCATCTATTCGGGCTCCTTCGGATTGGGTAGTCGCGACCTGCAACCTGAAGGCCTCATCGGCGCCATTGAAAACATGGTGCCCGGCGGCAAACGCAAAAAGCAATTCTACCTGTCCATCGATTTCATTCGCGACCAACCCTATACCCCCAAACAAAAGGGCTACCAGGAAACCATCGAGGAAGCCTACCCGCACGTGAAAGAACTGGCGATCCACGGTTCGGAAAACCCCAACCTCATGCCCAAGGATGCCATCACCGTGCGCTTCCACTCGGTGGGCGGCTGGGGTGCCATCACCACGGGTAAAAACCTGGCGATGACCTTGTACGACCTCCTCGGTTACGACATCAAAGCCAACCCCAAGTACGGCTCCGAAAAGAAGGGGCAACCCACCACTTACTACCTGGCGGCGGCCGCGGAACCCATCCGGATCAATTGCGAATACATCTTCGTGGATGTGGTTCTCTCCCCCGACCCCAATGTGTTCAAACACACCAATGCGCTGGCGGGGTTGAAAAAAGGAGGCTGCTTCATCATCCAAAGCGAACGCAAACGCCCCGAAGAAGTGTGGGCAGATATTCCCCTGCCCTACCAAAAGGTGATCATCGACCAGGGCATCCGCATTTTTTACATCGACGGTTTCCGGATTGCCCGCGAGGAAGCCACCGACCCTGAATTGCAACTGCGCATGCAGGGCATCGCCTTCCAGGGCGCCTTTTTTGCGGCTTCGCCCATCATGGGTAAAGCCAACCTGACGGAAGAAACCCTCCTCCAGGCCATCGAAGACCAGCTGCAACACAAATTTGGTACCAAAGGCCAGCGCGTGGTTGATGACAACATGCGGGTGGTGAAACGCGGCTTCGACGAAGTGCGCGAAATTGTGCAGAAAGTGCTGGGCAACCCGGAGGTAGCCCGGCAAAACGGCCAGGCCGCTCCAGCTATTCCGACGATGTTGAAATCCACCCCCCAGAGCGCCTCCCAGTTGAGCGACATCCACCGCTTCTGGGAGCAGACCGGCAATTTTTACCAGCGCGGCCTGGGCAATGACAACATCACCGACCCCTTCATCGGCCTCAGCGTGATGCCTTCCACCACCTCCCTGTTCCGGGACATGACCTCCATCCGCTTCGAACACCCGAAGTGGCTACCGAATAACTGCACGGCTTGTGGCAAGTGTTATACCGCCTGTCCGGATACCGCTATTCCCGGACTGGTGAGCGACCTGGCCGACGTACTGGATACGGTCCTCCGGCGCGTCCAGAAAAAACAGGAAAAATTGCAGTTTTTGCCCAAGGCCGTTCGCCTGCTGGAAGGCCGTGTCCGCCAATTACTCCAGGCTTCGCACAACGGTGCCACCGTCAATGCCCTCGTCCAGGAAGCCATCGACGGCCTGATCGCCGAAAGCCCGGATGGGCCCGTGCTGGGCAAGGAATTTGGTTGGTTCCGCGAGGAATTGGGCGACTTTAAATTCGCCCTCACCCGACCTTACTTCGAGGTTCCCGAAAAAGCGGCGGCGGGTAGTGGCGGTTTATTCAGCATTACCATCAACCCGACCACCTGCAAAGGCTGCAAGGAATGCATCGAAGTGTGTGAAGATGACGCCCTGGTCGCCATGGTTCAAACCGCGGAATCGATCGCCCACCTGCACAAAGACTGGGAACTGTGGATGGACTTACCCACCACCCCCGACAAGTACAAGCGCGTGAGCGACCTGGAAGAAAAAATCGGTCCGCTGGAGACCATCCTCCTGGACAAGAAAACCTACCAAACTTTCGCCAGTGGCGACGGTGCCTGTCTGGGCTGTTCCGAAAAATCGGTCGTCCACCTCTTCACGGCTACCGTCGAGTCGTTGATGCAACCGCGCATTGAGAAACACCTGGCCCACCTCGACGACCTCATCAAGCGCCTGGAGCAGCACATCCAGCAAAAATTAATGGGCACGGTCGATCTCGGGGATTCCTCCCTTCTGGACCGGATTATGGCCGAGTCCGGTGATACCGACCTCACGATGGCGGGTATTGCCAAAAAGATGGAAACGGCCAAAGGCAGTGAACCGATCGACCAGGCGTGGCTCAAATCCACTACGCAGGTGCTCGCCCGCCTGAAGCACCTGAAGTGGAAATACACCCAGGGCACCACTGGCCGCGGGCGCGCCAACATGGGGATGTGCAACGCCACCGGTTGTACGTCGGTATGGGGCAGCACCTGGCCGTACAACCCCTATCCCTTCCCCTGGGCCAACCACCTGTTCCAGGATTCTACCTCCATGGCCATGGGGATTTTCGAAGGCCACATGGCTAAGATGGCCGATGGCTTCAAGGCTATCCGCCAGGCCGAACTGGAGCTGGCCGGCAGCTATGATCCCCGCCAGCACGACGAGTTTTTCACCTACTTCACCTGGCAGCAGTTCACCGACGAAGAATGGCTGCTGTGCCCGCCGGTGGTGACGCTGGGCGGCGACGGCGCCATGTACGATATTGGCTTCCAGAACCTGTCGCGGATGATGGCTTCCAGCAAGCCCATCAAAGTCATCGTCGTGGATACCCAGGTGTACTCCAACACCGGTGGCCAGGCCTGCACCTCTGGATTCATCGGGCAGGTGTCCGATATGGCCCAGTACGGCAAGGTGTGGAAAGGCAAATCCGAGGCCCGCAAAGAGATCGGCCTGATCGCCATGGCCCACCGCACCACCTACGTCTTGCAAGGCTCGCTGGCCAATACGAGCCAGATGATCGAAGGCTTCATCGATGGCCTGATGACCAAACGACCCGCCCTCTTCAACCTGTACACCACCTGCCAACCGGAACACGGCGTAGGCGACGACCTGGGTGTACACCAGGCCAAACTGGCGCTGGAGTCGCGGGCGTACCCGATCTTTAAATACAATCCCGACAAGGGCGTCGACCCGGCCGCGGCTTTCGACCTGAGCGGCAACCCCGCCCTGCACGAAGACTGGCCCACCTACCAGCTGAAATACCTCGAATACGGCCAGCAGAAAACCATGGAGCTTGCCATGACCTTCGCCGATTTTGCCCTCACGGAAGGCCGCTTTCGCAAACACTTCCGCAAGGTGCCACGCGATGCCTGGAACGACAACATGGTGGTCCTGGCCGATTTTCTGCTGCTGGACGAAGCTGATCGGGAAGGCAAATTCCCCTACATCTGGGCGGTCGACCGCGAACAACACCTCCAACGGGTGCTGGTAGCCAAACCGATCGTAGACTCCTGCGAAGAAAGACGCGACTTCTGGACCATGCTGCGGGCGCTCGCCGGGGTCAAACCCACACCGGTTGTCGAAGAAGACCTGGAAAGCCGGATTCGCAACGAAGTGGTCGGAAAAATCGCCCAGGGCTTGCTCCAGCTGGCGGGCGGCGAAGGCACGGGCATTACCGCGCTGGCTAACGACGCAGCCCCCCTGGCGACCACCCCCGCTGCGACCGCCCCGCCAACCGGCAACGGCAACTACCTGGCGCCCTGGCTCGAAACCAACAGCTGTACTTCCTGCGATGAATGCACGAAGCTCAATCCTGCCATTTTTGCCTACAACGAAAACAAAAAAGCTTACATCAAAAACCCGCTCGGCGGGCCTTACCAAGACCTGGTGCGGGCAGCCGAAAAATGTCCCGCGCGCATCATCCACCCCGGCCTGCCTGCCGACCGCAGCGCAAAGGATATCGACAAGTGGATCAACCGGGGCGAAAAGTACAATTAGACACCCATGAAGCTATTCAATTTTCGATCGAATACCTTTCGCCACGGTGTCCATCCACCGGCGCACAAAAGCGAAACCAGCGGTTTGCCGATCCGGCAATTTCCGTTTGCGCCGCTGCTCGTGTTGCCGGCTGCCCAACACATTGGAACGCCCTCCGCGATCATTGTCCGCGAAGGGCAGGAGGTAACCCGGGGGCAGGTGCTGGCCGAGGCCGTAGGCTACGTGTCGGTACCGCTCCACGCCCCCGTTTCCGGCACCGTGCGCAAGCTCGCCAACGTGCCCACCCTGGGCGGCAAAATGGTGCCAGGCATCTACCTCGAAGCTTTTCCCTTCTCCACCCAGGAAGTACTTACAACGACCCCCATCCATGTGGAGACCGCCAGCGCGGAGGACATCCTGCAGGGCATACAAAATGCCGGAATTGTCGGCCTGGGAGGCGCGGGATTCCCTACCCACGTGAAGCTGAAAGTTCCGGAAGGGAAGACCTGCGAAGTGCTGCTGATCAATGGCATCGAATGCGAGCCCTACCTGACCACCGACCACCGGGTGATGCTGGAGCAAGCCGATGCTATTTTCCAGGGCATCCGCTACCTGATGAAAGCTACGGGTGCCCAACGCACCATCATCGGTGTTGAAGCCAACAAACAAGACGCCGCCGACCACCTGGCGGCCCGGATTCCGGCGGGGGCACCCATTGCGGTGGCCGTCATGCCCGTCAAATATCCGCAGGGAGCTGAAAAAATGCTGGTCACTTCGGTGCTCGGGGTCGAGGTTCCTTCCGGCGGCCTGCCCATCGACGTGGGCGCCATCGTCGTCAACATAGCTACGACCGCCGAGATCGGCCGGCTACTGCCCTACGGGCGCGGCATCCAGGAGCGCGTGATCACCATCACCGGCCCCGGGGTGAAAAAGAAAGGCAACTACCTTATCCCCATCGGTACGCCTTTGCGCTTTGTGTTGGAGCAGGTCGGCGTGACCGACACCATCAGCGAAGTCTACCTGGGCGGCCCCATGATGGGCACTGCGGTCTCCAATCTCGATATTTCCATCGTAAAAGGAACTTCCGGGGTGGTGGTCTTTACGGAAGAAGCTGTTCGCGCCGATCAGCACATCTACCCCTGCATTAAATGCGGCGCCTGCCTGGCGGCCTGCCCCATTTCCCTCAACCCTTCGAAGCTGGGCATTTTAGCCAAATTTGAAGCTTACGACGAAATGGCCACCCACCACCACCTGATGGATTGCTTTGAATGCGGTGCCTGCTCCTACGTTTGTCCGTCGCACATTCCGCTGGTGCAGTATTTCCGCTTGTCCAAGTCCATCGTCAGGAAACGCCAAAATGCCCAAAAGCCCGCTGCTGATGCTTAACAAAACCCTCCATATCAGCACCTCTCCGCACCTTGTGAAGGGGGTGAGCACCGATCAGATCATGCTGAACGTGGTATTGGCGTTGCTGCCCGTGGCTGTCTTTTCGGTCTATGCCTTTGGGCTGAACGCCCTGCTGCTGCTCACGACCACCACCCTGGCTTGTGTGCTGACGGAGCTCGGGTTGTGTCGATTAGCCAGCCAGGCCAGCACCGTGGCCGACTGGTCGGCGGTCATCACGGGTTTGTTGTTGGGGCTCACCCTCCCCCCGATCTTCCCCCTCTGGATGGCGGGGGTAGGTGGTGTGATCGCGATTGCGCTGGGGAAATTCATCTTTGGTGGCCTCGGGTACAATGTCTTCAATCCGGCGCTGGTAGGCCGCGCGTTCCTGCAGGCCGCTTTTCCGGCAGCCATCACCACCTGGTACCCGTCCTTCCTGCCCGACCGGTTTGAGCACCTCGCGGGTTCGGTGCTCACTTTTCCCCTGCTGGCACCCCAAGTAGATGGGATTAGCGGCGCTACGCCCCTGGCGGCTTTCAAATTCGAGCAGGTGACGACGGCCACCTCCGACCTCTTCCTGGGGCTGACCAGTGGTTCTGCTGGCGAAACCTGTGCCCTCCTGATCTTGCTCGGCGGCCTGTATCTGGCTGCCCGCAACATGCTCAACTGGCGCATTCCGCTGGCGGTACTGGGCAGTGCCTTCCTGCTCAGTGGCATCCTCTACCTGGTGGACAGCCAGGTGTACCCTTCGCCGGTGTTCATGCTCTTTTCCGGCGGCCTCCTGCTGGGAGCCGTCTTTATGGCTACCGACATGGTGGCCTCCCCGCTCACCCCGCTGGGGGTGGTCATTTACGGCGCAGTCATCGGCTTTCTGACGATCATCATTCGGATCTGGGGTGGCCTGCCCGAAGGCGTCATGTACGCCATCCTGCTGGCCAATGCCTTGTCGCCGCACATCGACCAATGGCTGCAACCCCGGGTTTATGGAACCACCAAAAAACCGGCACCATGAGCGCAACGCAACAACGGACGGCGGAATCATCGGCCAACACCCGCAAGATGCTGCAGGCGATGGTGGGATTGGGCATCAGCTGTGCCCTCCTCATCGTGCTGACCTACGAAGGAACCCTGCCGCGAATCGAACAAAACAAGGCCGCGGCCCTGGAAGCAGCCGTCTTCCAGGTCTTGCCGGGCATCGTCACGATGACGCCTTTTGTCGTGGACGAAAACGGAGATTTCCGGCCGGCTACCGCGGCGGATGCACCGGCCGACCGGGTGTACGCCGGCTACGACGGCCAGCAGCAATGCGTCGGGGTGGCCGTGACCGCCAGCGGGCAGGGCTACGCCGACATCATACGGGTACTCTATGGCTATGCCCCCCACCGGGAGCAACTGGTGGGCTTCTACGTGCTCGAGAGCAAAGAGACCCCGGGCCTGGGCGACAAAATTGAAAAGGACCCTGGTTTTCAGGAAAATTTCCACGCCCTGGATGTCTCCCTCGACCCCGCACACCAGGCCCTGAAACAGGCCGTGGTAACGGTGAAGCAGGGCGCAAAAAAAAAGCCCTGGCAGATTGATGGCATCACGGGAGCCACGATCTCCTCCCGGGCGATCGGCAACATAATTGGTGCCAGCACCCAACGCTGGATACCTTTAATTTACCAACAGCAAGCTCGTTTTGCTGCACCAAAACCATCCGCCCATGAGTGAACACCGGCCAAATAAAACGGTTGCCGCCGTCAGCGAAGGGCCTACTGCCACGGACGAGTTCATCAAGGGCTTGTGGCGCGACAATCCTGTTTTCGTACAGGTGCTGGGCATGTGTCCTACCCTGGCCGTATCCAATACCGCGGGTAATGCGTTGGCCATGGGCCTGGCTACTGCTTTTGTCTTGTTGATGTCCAATATCCTGGTATCGGCCTTGCGCAATTTCATTCCCCGGCAGGTGCGGATCGCTTCCTATATTCTGATCATTGCCACCTTCGTGACCATGGTCGATTACGCCATCCAGGCCATCAGTGTCGACCTGCACAAGAGCCTGGGGGCTTTCATCTCGCTGATCGTGGTCAACTGCCTGATCCTGAGCCGGGCCGAGGCCTTTGCGGCGAAAAACAACGTGGGCAAGTCGATGCTCGATGCGCTGGGGATGGGCCTGGGCTTCACCCTTGGGCTATTCTCGCTGGGGGCCATCCGCGAAATTCTGGGCAGTGGCAGCCTGTTGGGCTTTGCCTTGTTACCCGCCAATTTCCAGCCCTGGATCGTGATGATTCTGCCAGCGGGGGGCTTTTTTACGCTGGCCTTCCTCCTGTTGGGGATCAACGCCTGGCAGCACCGACCCAAAAACACAACGCCATGAAAGAAGAATCGCTGTGGTACATTTTTATCAATGCCAGCCTGATCAACAATTTTGTGCTGGCCTACTTCCTGGGCATCTGTCCTTTTCTGGGCGTATCCGGAAAAATGGAGACGGCCACCAAGATGGGTGGTGCCGTCACCTTCGTTATGCTCATCAGCTCGATGTGTGCCTACGGCATCCACGCTTTGTTGGTGGTGCTGGAGGCGCCGTATCTGCAACTCATCAGCTTCATTGTGGTGATCGCGGCGACGGTGCAGCTGGTTGAAATGTTCATCAAGAAGATGAGCCTGGCCTTGTTTCGGGCCCTGGGCATCTTTTTGCCACTGATCACGACCAACTGCGCCATTCTGGCGGTAGCCCTGTTCCAGACGAATAAAGGGTACGGGTTTATCGAAAGTTTTGTCTATGCGCTGGGTGCTGGCGCGGGCTTTACGCTGGCGCTGGTACTGATGGCTGGCTTGCGGGAAGAGCTGGAATTAGCAGCGGTTCCGTCGGTGGTCAAAGGTACCGCCCTGACCCTGCTGATTGCGGGTATTTTGTCGCTTTCCTTTATGGGTTTTGCCGGGTTGGGCAGTTGAGGCAGCGGAATTAAAAACAAGTTTTAAAACCAGAAAAATGATCAAATCCTTACTCATCGCCTGCGTGGTCATTGTCGGCTTAATGGTGCTCTGGCTAGCCGTCCAGCAGGGTTGGCGCCAACTGTTTGCCGATCAGTTGGCGGACGAAGACGTGCTGGCCGGGCGGCGGGGTTGTGGCAATTGTGGTTGCACGAGCGCCTGCACAACCACCGTTGCCAGCCACCCGTCGGTAAGTAGTGAAACTATCATCAATAAAATCTAACCTTATGACACACCTGGCAGATTTAAATACGAAGAAAACGTACCGCGCCAAGGTCCATAGTACCCAGCGCCTGACGCCACCGGACACCGACGAAATTCGAGAGCTCGTGTTGGAGGTCGAGGATCCCGGATTCCAGTGTGTGGTCGATCAGGGGTTTGGCGTACTGGTCGAAACGACGGGTGAATTTGGCACCAGCCTCCACCACCGGCTCTACAGCGTAGCCGATCTGCCGGGCGAGCACGATGGGCACCCCCTGGTCACGATGCTGGTCAAGCGCTGCTTCTACGTGGACGAGTTCAGCGGGGAGAAGTATCCCGGGATGGCCTCCAACTATTTGTGTGACCGCCAGGTAGGCGATGAGATCACCATCACCGGCCCCCACGACCTGCCTTTTGAGGTACCCGAAGACAAGGAGACCAACCTGATTCTGGTGGGAATGGGTACGGGTATTGCGCCCTTTCGGGCTTTAGTCAAACACATCTACCACAACGTGCAGGACTGGCAGGGCAGGATCCGGCTCTTTTACGGTGCCAACAGCGGCCTGGAATTGCTCTACCTCAATGAAAAAGACGGCGACCTGACCAACTATTACGACGAAGAGACCTTTGCTGCTTTCCAGGCGCTGAGCCCGCGGCCACACTGGTCGGACCCCATTGCCCTGGACACCGTGATGGAACATCGGGCGGCGGAAATCCTGGAGCTCCTGGCGTTGTCCAATACCCGCGTTTACGTAGCCGGATACGCCAAGGTGAGTACCGTACTGGATAAAGCCTTTGCGAAGATCTTGGGATCGGAGAAGCGCTGGGCTACCCGGAAAGCAGAACTGAAGGCCGGCAACAAGTGGGCCGAAATTATCTATTAACACCACGCAGCTATGTCTATACTTATCGCACTGGCTACCCTGGGCGGACTGACGCTACTCCTGAGCACTATGTTGATAGTTGCCAATAAGTGGCTGTACGTGTACGAAGACCCCCGGATCGACACCGTGGAGGAGCTGCTGCCCCATGCCAACTGCGGGGCTTGTGGTTACCCGGGCTGCCGGCCTTTCGCCGAAGCCCTGGTGGCGGGGCAGGTGCTGCCCGGCAAGTGCTCGGTGAGTTCGGTAGCGGGCCAACAGGCCATTGCCCGCTACCTGGGGGTAGCCCTGGGGGCGGAAGAAAAAAAGGTAGCGCGCCTGGCCTGTGCCGGCGGCACCAACGTAGCGCGCAACCGGGCCAATTACCAGGGGTTGTCGTCCTGCCAGGCGGCGGCCCTGGTAGCCGGTGGTGGCAAGGGTTGCTTCTGGGGCTGCCTGGGCCACGGCGACTGCGCGGTGGTGTGCGATTTCGACGCCATCGTCATGGACGAACACGCACTCCCGGTGGTGGATGTCGACAAGTGTACGGCCTGCGGCGATTGTGTAGAAGCCTGCCCCAAAGGGTTGTTCTCCCTGCACCCCCTGAGCCACCAGCTGTGGGTAGCCTGTATGAACCTGGAAAAAGGAGAAGAAGTATTGGAAGAATGCCAAGTGGCCTGTACCGCCTGTGGCAAATGCGCCCTGGATGCGGGCGCAGACCTCATCACCATGCGCCACAACCTGCCGGTGATCAATTACCATGGGCCCCACCAGACCCAGGCGCCCATCCAGCGCTGCCCAACCGGCGCTATCGTTTGGCTGGACCCCGTGCAGGGAGCCATCAAGGGACCAGCGGCAAAGCAGATCGTGCGCAAAGGGGATCGCCCGGTGGGCTTGTCGTAAGATTCCTGCTCCCGACCAACAGGACAAATTGGCCATACCCAGCTATCCGGAAGGCTTTAAGTAACTGAAAGCTCTTATCTTAGCTGCAATTGCCTTATCTTGTAAGCGAGCGATTATTTTAATCTTTTCCCTTTTTTTTATCTAAAACCTACACCTATGATTAATCCAAGGAGCTATTCCTTCCTGGGACTGGTACTGCTGCTACTAGTCGGAAGCGCCTGCCAATCGCCCGAAACAACCCCTTCCGATACGGATACCGTTGAACCATCCAATGAATTTCCGGTCGGCACCACCTCCCAGGCAGCCAGGGCTGCGTTTGACGCGGGGATCGCGTTACTCGACCTGTCCAACGACCAGAAGGCCCGCGCCCAATTGACCAAAGCCATCGAATTGGACCCCGATTTTGTGGGCGCTTACCTGTACCGGTCCTATACGGCCCACTCGGTTGAAGAATTCATGGCCGACCTCAACGCTGCCAAGGCAAAGTTGGAAAAAGCAACGGACGGCGAACGCCTCCTGGCAGAACTGCTGACCACCTGGACGACGGGGGAGGAGGAAAAAGGCTTGCAAGTCGCCCGGGAAATGGTCGCTAAATTTCCGGCAGTACCCCGGGCACACCTCATCCTGGGCAACCAGTATCTCCGCGGCAAAGATGTAGCCGCAGCCCGGGCTGCTTTCCAGGAAGCACTGGACGTAAACCCCAACTACTACGCGGCTCATCGCACCCTCGGAACCAACTACTTGTTCGATGAACCCAAAGACTACCGTCTGGCTACCCGGCATTTTCAAAAACTAATAGCACTGGAACCCGCCAACCCCGACGGCTACACGCGCCTGGGTGACTGTTACCGCGGACAAAACAAACTGGAGGATGCCCTGGCCCAATACCAGAAAGCCACGAAAGTGGACCCCAATAACTGGCTGACCTACCAGTTTATCGGCCACACAAATAGTTTCCTGGGCAACGGCAATGCAGCCCGCGCCAACTACCGGGAAGCCGTCCGCCTGGATCCCAATAAAGGCGCTACCCCGCTCCGCTTTTCCGCCCTGAGCTACCTCTACGAAGGCAACCCCCGAGCTGCCATGAAGGCACTCCTGGACAACGTCAATAAAATGGAGGCCATCGGCGTTCCCGCCAGCCAGCTGGTACAAGCCAAGACCGCCAACCTCGATAGCTATGCCTGGATCGCCTACCATACGGGCGATACCGAACACCTGAAGGAAGCGATAACCCAGGCCAAACCACTTTGGCGTACCATTGCCGACGACGTTGCCACCGAAGAGGCGAACCGCAACTATACGTCAGGTGTCCTCTTCTGGGAATCCCTCCTGGCCCTGACCCAGAACGACCCCACCACCGCCGCGGCCAAAGCCGAAATGATGAAAACGGTCTTGGAACCCAGTAAGGAAACCGACAAATTGGATGGCTACCACTTCCTGATGGGCAGCGTAGCGATGAAAAAAGGAAACTTTGAAGAGGCCGTCAGGCAATTGGCAGAAACGCCCGACGACTGGATGTACGCCCAGTACCAGTTGGCCCGCGCCGAACAGGCGGCGGGTAATGGAGAAGCGGCCGTCGCGCTTTACCAAAAGCTGGCCTTCCACAATTTCAATGACGTCGGCTACGCGCTGGTTCGTAAAGACCTCATCGACCGGTTGGGGCCGACTTAAAATAAGGCAAAACAGCTACCCGCCCATCAGCCCCCAGAGCCACCCCGTGACGCCAAACATCCGCAGAATAGCCCAAACGACGACGGCCACCAGGATGCGGTAGGCCCACTTGCTGGCCCGCGGGTCGGTAGCGGCAAAGCGGGCGGTGAGGTAGCCACCGGCGGTTTGCCCAATGGCCATGAGGCCGCCAATTTTCCAGTCGATGAGGCCCTGCCAGGCGAAGACGCCGACGGCCACCATCGTGTACAGGGCGACCACCACGGCTTTGACGGCATTGCTGTCGATGATGTTGTAATGCGCCACCAGTACCATGGCTGCCAGGAAAAAGACCCCCATGCCCATCTGGATGAAGCCGCCGTAGAAGCCCAAACTGAGAAAGATGGGCAGGCTCTGCCACAGGGGCAACTCCCGCGCCTCGGTGGTGGCGCGCAGCCAGCGTTCGGGCTTCACCAGGATTACCAGCAGCATCACCACGAGCAGGAAGCGAAAGACCTGCTGGAAAGCTTCGTTGCTGACGATGGTGGCTACGTAGATACCCACCACTGCCCCAATGGTGATGAAGGCAATGTAGCGGCCGCTCTGGCGCACGTCGAGGCGGCCGTTGCGGTAAAAGGCCCAACTGCTGGCCAGGCTCTGGGTGGCGATGCCCACCCGGTTGGTGCCATTGGCTACGGTACCCGGCAGCCCCAGCACTTCGGTAAGAATGGTGAGCGTGATGGCCGAGCCGTTGCCCGCCAGGGTGTTGATGGCACCAGCCACAAAGGCCCCCACCAGGGCCAGGAGGTAGATCATAAACGTGGGTTAATGGTTTCGGCGGGCGCAGACCCGGGACCGGACAGCTTCCGCGGAGCGAAACTGGCCAGTCCGCAAAACTACGTGACAAATCCCGCAGTTTGACCCATAATACCGGCAGATATGCTTTTATTTGCAGGAAATTTACCGGGTACCTCGAAAATAATAAGATACGTGCAGATACCTCGTTGGCTGTTGTGGCTCATTTTATTGCTCCTTCCCCTGGCTTTTTTCGTGAACCTGGGCCTGCAGCCTTTTATCGACGATGAAGGCAACCGCTCGGTGGTCGCGCTGGAGATGCTGTGGAGCGGCAACTACATCGTACCGACCATCCACGGCGCTTTCTATTACAACAAACCGCCGCTGTGGAACTGGGTGCTGGCCGCATCGTTCTGGCTGCATGGTGGGGCCAGCGAGTGGGCTGCGCGCGTACCGTCGGTGCTGGCGCTGCTGGGCTTCGCGGCAACCATTTATTATACCTTCCGCCAACATTTCAGCGCCGAACGGGCCCTGCTGGGTGCGCTCATCTTCCTCACTTGTGGGCGTATCATTTTCTGGGAATCGTTGCTGGGGCTGATCGACATCAGTTTTTCCTGGGCCATGTTTGGTCTGTTCTTGGTGGTGTACCACTTCGGGCAGCGCGGACAGTGGCGACAGCTTTTCTTGTGGTCGTACCTGCTCATGGTCGTTGGTTTCATGTTCAAGGGGCTACCTGCCTTCGTCTTTCAGGGCCTGACCCTGGTGACTTACCTCGTGGCAAGGGGACAGTGGAAGCGCCTCTTCTCGGTGGCCCACATCGGTAGTGGGCTGCTGGCGGTAGGGCTGCTGGCGCTTTACTACGCAGCCTACCACCAGTACAACAGCCTCGACCACGTTTTTCAAGCCCTCTTTGAGCAGTCGGGCAAACGCACGGCGGCAGCCTACGGCATCGGCGAAACACTGCGCCACCTGGTCAGCTTTCCCGGAGAGGTATTTTACCATTTTCTGCCCTGGACCTTGCCAGCGTTGTTGCTGGTGAAGAAAACCTACCGCCAACGCTTGCGCGACCAACCCTTTGTACAATACTGCCTGCTGATCCTTGCCGTCAATAGCATGGTCTACTGGCTTTCACCCAATTTTCACCCCCGCTACATCCTCATGCTGGTACCCCTGGGGGTAGCAGCACTGGTGCAGTTGCTCCCCGATGAGGCGGGTACCGACCGGCTGCTGCTGGTGCTGCGCGGGCTGTTCGGTTTGCTCATCGTACTGACCATCGGCGTTAGTGCCGGCAGTTTCTTTCACCCCGACGTGCAGGCTATCCCCTGGCTTTGGTTAAAAAGCGGCGGCATCACAATGAGCCTGCTCATTTTAGGGTATATCTATTACCGGCATCCTGCTCAGCAGTGGTTTCTGGTGGTGGCGGTATTGCTGGTCTTTCGGCTGGGCTTCGACCTGCTGGTGCCACCGGCGCGGGCGGCGGAATCCAACGGCAATCGACTTCGCGAACTGGCAACCAACTTCGGCCACCGCTGGCAAGACCGCCAACTGACCATCTTCCGGGATGGGCACATGGAACCCACCAACTCGTTCTACGTAGAAAATGCCATGGGCCACGTGCTACCCCGAACGACCAACGGTTTGCAGGTGGGGCAGTTGTACTTGTACCACCCCGACCAGTACGATCGGCGACTTTTTGGCCCGGCAGTCGACTCGCTTCCGGTGCGGCACACCTACAGCGACTACATCTACGTGGCTCCCCTGTTGGACAACGATTCGCTGTCGATCGAGCAAGCCACCCTCCAGCCACCGGCTGGTTTTTAGCCACGTCAACCAGTATCCATGCTTAAATCGCTCACCATTCATCACCGGCAACTCGTCCAGTTCTTTTGCTACCTTCTGGTGTGCTCCCTGGTATTTTCCTTGTTTTTGTTATCGGTGTCGATGATTTCGCTGGCGGTACTCGGCGTTTTTCGCCTGGAAATCATTACCGGCCAGGTAAAGCTGGGTTGGTACGAGCAGCCCTGGCAGAAGGTAAAAACGATCTTCCAACACCCTTCCTTCGCGGTATTTTTGTTGTTTTTTTTAGTGGCGCTGCTGCGTTTTTATCCGGTGGGCGACGCCACGTACCTGCTGGAGCGCCTCCGCATCAAGGTGCCCTTCGTGGTGCTGCCGCTGGCCTTTTTGCTGCTGCCCCGGTTCCGGTTGCCGGATGTGCAACGGCTGCTCTACTTCATGCTGTTGTTTTTCTCGTTGGTCAGCACGGGCATTGTCCTGAACTACATCAACCACTACGAGCCGCTTACCGAACTCATCAAGAAGGGCCACCACATCCCTACGCCCGGCAACCATATTCGCTACAGCTTGCTGGTGGCCTGGACCATTATGGGAGGTATTTACCTGCTCACCGAAGGCTACTACTACCGCTACCGCGGCGAGCGTTGGCTCATCGGGGGGCTGATCTTTTTTCTGTTCGTCTTCCTACACCTCCTCTCGGTGAAGAGCGGCTTGCTGGTGCTCTACATCTGCCTGGCGGGCGGCATCGTACAGTACGGTTGGCAGCGACGGGCCTTCCTGGCAGGTGCCCTGGGGTTGGGCCTGCTGGTGTGTCTGCCCCTGATCGCCTACCAGACCATCCCTACTTTCAAAAACAAGGTGACGTATTTCCTTTACGACATGTTCATGTACCAGCAGGGACAGGGCGCGCACTACTCCGACTCCGGCCGCCTGGCGTCTCTCCACGCGGGCTGGCACATTGCCACCGACCACCGGCTCTGGGGCGTAGGTACGGCCAATATCCGGGATGCCGTGCGCCATTTTTTCGTCGCCGAATACCCCAACTACCCGGAAGTGTTCATGCCGCAAAACCAGTTCCTCTTCACCTGGGCCGCCACGGGTATTTTCGGATTGCTCCTGACGGTGTTTGCCTTCCTGTTTCCCATCTTTTACCGACAAAATTACCGGCATTGGCTTTTTCTCAATTTCCAACTGGCTATCTTTGCCATTATTATGATTGAGCATGCCCTGGAAAACGCGGTGGGAATTGCCCACTACCTGTTCTTCAGCCTGCTCTTTTTGAGCTTACTCAACGGCCCGGAAGAACAGCCCCGCAGTAGCTCTTCCTAAATTTAGCTACCCGCTTATGTCGCCCAAGCTTTCCGTGATTGTCACCGTCTACAACGAAGAAGAGAACGTTCGCCCCCTGGTTGCCGCCATCAAGGCGGCCCTCCCGGCTATCGACTACGAATTGATCTACGTCGACGACGGCTCCTCCGACCGGACCCTGGCGGTGCTGCGCGAGGAAATGTACGAACGCCTGGTCGTGGTGGAGTTTCGCCGCAACTACGGCCAGAGCGCCGCGCTCATGGCGGGTATTGAAGTGGCCCGGGGCACCTTCATTGCCACTATGGATGGCGACCTGCAAAACGACCCCACGGACATCCCCCACATGCTGGCTATGGCCGAAGCCGACAACCTGGACATGGTAGCCGGTGAGCGCGTGAACCGCCAGGATGGGGTCTTCCTGCGCAAAATTCCCAGCTGGATCGCCAACTACATCATCCGTACCTCCTCGGGCGTACACCTGCGCGACTACGGCTGTGCTCTCAGGGTGCTGCGCGCAGACATTGCCAAAGACCTGGGCCTCTACGGCGAATTGCACCGCTTTATTCCCGTGCTCGTGAGCCTCGAGACGACCCGCATCCAACAAATCGCTGTCAAGCACCACGCCCGCCAGTTTGGGCAGAGCAAATACGGGCTGGGCCGCACCTTCAAGGTCGTCAGCGACCTGCTGCTCATGCTCTTCTTTAAGCGCTACCTCGGGCGGCCCATGCACCTTTTTGGCAACAGCGGTATCCTGCTGGTGCTCGTCGGAGTCCTCATCAACCTCTACCTGCTGGGCCTAAAGCTCATGGGGCAGGATATTTGGGGCAAACCGCTGCTCATCCTGGGCGTCATCGCCTTGCTCGGTGGCATTCAGCTGATCACCATAGGCATTGTCGTCGATATCCAGATGCGCACCTACTACGAGTCGCAAAACAAGCGCCCCTACACCGTCCGCAATGTGCTGCGCGGCGGGGAGGGGTGATGTCCAGCTGGGGGATTTCGCCAGCGAACCAAAGTTCCATTAAACCGTCAAATCCAACAGGCTCTTAGTAGCAATTATGAAAATACTCTTAACCGGCGCGACCGGCTACATCGGAAAAAGACTCCTACCCGCTTTGATCCAGCAAGGCCACCAGGTGGTGTGCTGTGTACGCGACCCCAGCCGCTTTAATCCACCAAAATCGTTGTTGTCCAGTATCGAGATTATTCAGGTCGACCTAATTGATGCGGACTCTTTAGCCAACATCCCACCGGATATTGACGCGGCCTATTACCTGGTGCACTCCATGTCTACCTCAAAAGAATACGAAGCGCTGGAGCGGCAGTGTGCGGAAAATTTCAGCGCTGCCCTCTCTGCTACCCAGGTCCGGCAGGTGATTTACCTCAGTGGCATCGTCAACGAAGACGACTTGTCCAAACACCTGGCGTCCCGCAAGCGGGTCGAAGACATCCTGGGCGAAGGTCGCTACCACCTGACGACGCTCCGGGCGGGCATCATCATTGGGTCGGGCAGTGCTTCTTTTGAAATTATTCGGGACCTGACGGAAAAACTGCCGATCATGATCACCCCCAGGTGGTTGAATACCCGTTGCCAACCCATCGGCATCGTCGATGTCATTCGCTTTCTTTCTGGCGTTTTAGGAAACGAAAAAACGTACGATCAGAATTTCGACATCGGGGGGCAGGACATCCTTACCTACAAAGAGATGATCCTGGGTTTTGCCCAGGCCCGGGGCCTCGTGCGGAAGATCTTTACCGTTCCGGTCATGACCCCGCGGTTGTCTTCTTACTGGCTCTATTTTGTTACATCCACTTCCTATAACCTGGCTACCGCCCTGGTTGACAGCATGAAAGTTGAAGTCATCTGCCGTGACAACCGCATCAACAAACTCCTCGACATCGAACCGGTAGGCTACCAGGAATCTATCCGCCGGGCTTTTGTCAAAATAGAAAGCAACGAAATTGTCTCCAGCTGGAAAGATTCGCAGATCAGTGGGGTCAAGGACTTCAATATTTCGGACTTCATCCACGTGCCGTCGTACGGTTGCTTCAAGGACCAGCGAACCCGCCCCTTGATTTCCCGCACGGGCAGCATCGAAAAGATCTGGCGGATTGGTGGTGAAAATGGTTGGTACTACGGCAATTTCCTCTGGCAGATCAGGGGCCTGATGGACAAGTTGTTCGGCGGCGTAGGTTTGCGGCGGGGGCGCACGAGCAAAACCTCCCTCAACCCGGGTGATGCCCTGGACTTCTGGCGGGTTTTGTACGCCAATAAAACCGAGGGTCGGCTACTGCTTTTCGCCGAAATGAAACTTCCCGGCGAAGCCTGGCTGGAATTCCGCATTGAAAACGACGAGCTCATCCAGACGGCTACCTTCCGGCCGCACGGGTTGCTGGGCCGGCTCTACTGGTACGCCGTCTTACCTTTTCACGGCTTCATCTTTAATGGGATGATCAATAAAATTGTGGAAAGCCAAACACCCGCCAACGAGCAGTCGGCCGGAGCACTTTAGTACGGGCCATCCGCTCGCTGGCGAATGGCCCGTAGCCAAGCATTATTCGATCACCTTCAAGACCAGCTTACCCAGCTTCTCGCCGGAGAACAGGCGCAGGAAGGTAGGGTAGAAATTTTCGATTCCCTCGTAGATATCTTCGCGGGAAACGAGGCGCCCTTCGGCCATCCAGCTGCCCATTTCCTGAGCGGCCTGGCGGTAGTCCTTGGCGTAGTCCATGACCACCATCCCCTGCATGGTAGCGCGGTTGACGAGCAGGGAGAGGTAATTGCTGGGCCCTTTGATACCCTCCGTGCTGTTGTACTGCGAGATGGCCCCACAAATGACCACGCGGGCGTGCATCCGCAGGCGGGCCAGGGCAGCATCCAGGATTTCTCCGCCGACATTATCAAAATAGACGTCGACCCCTTTGGGGCAAGTGCGTTTGAGGGCGGCGTTGATGTCTTCCGTCTTGTAGTCGATGGCGGCATCGAAGCCCAGCTTATCGAGCAGGTACTGGCACTTGTCGGCACCACCGGCGATGCCCACCACGGTGCAGCCTTTGATCTTGGCGATCTGGCCGACAATGCTACCCACGGCGCCGGCGGCACCGGACACCACAACGACGTCACCTGCTTTGATCTTTCCTACTTCCAGGATACCGAAATAGGCCGTCATGCCCGGCATCCCGAGGGTACCGATGTAGGCGGGCAGGGGTGCGAGCTTGGGGTCGACCAGGTACCAGTTGTCACCGTTGGTGAGGCAGTACTGCTGTACGCCCCCCCAGCCACTGGCGAAGCTGCCGACCGGAAATTTGGGGTGTTTGGATACGATCACTTCACCGATGGAACCGGCCCGCATGACTTCGCCCAGTTGTACGGGTGGAATGTAGGAACGGGCATCGTTCATCCAGCCGCGCATGGCGGGGTCCAGCGAGATGTAATGTTGGCGTACGAGGAACTGCCCTTCGCCCACTTCTGGTACGGGTTCGCTTTCCAGGCTCCAGGTGGCGGCGGTAGGCAGGCCGACGGGCCGTTCGCGAAGGATATATTGCTTATTGATCATATTGGAAATGAATTAGACTGGCAAGGTAAGGATTATGCCACGCACAAAATGGGGTTAGCGAATTTATCCTGGCATAAATAAGGTTGACAAAAGCGTTTTTTTGCCACTAAGACGGATGAATCAGCAGATTACTTTAAGCATAGTTGGGTAAGTTGAAATAAATATACTACCTTTGCAGCCGCTTTTTAAAATTTTTTTCAACACTTAAGTGTCTGACCTAATGCGAAATTACGAAGTAACATTCATCGTAGACCCAGTGCTGTCGGGGGAAGAGATCAAAACGACGGCTCAGGCATATAGCGACATGTTGAAAGGTGCTGGTGCGAATATAGTGCACATCGATGAGATGGGCCTCCGCACACTAGCTTACCCGATCAACAAACGCAATAGCGGGGTTTACTACTGTATTGAATTCCAATCGGAGAATGGCGAGTTCACCGATGATCTCGAGTTGGCCTTGCGCCGGGACGAACGCATCATGCGTTTTCTCACGTTCAGACTGGACAAGTTTGGCATCAAGTACAACGAAGACAAGCGTAACGGCTTGATTGGCAAAGCCAAACGCCCGAAGGCCAAGGAGAAGAAAGAGACGGGTGGACGGCCCGAACGGCCCGAACGGCCCGAACGTCGGGAATCTGCTCCGGCAGCCAAAACGACTCCGGCTCCGGCCAAACCAGCTCCGGCTCCAGCAGCCAAACCAGCGGAACCCGCTGAACCAGCTGCCGCCAAGCAAGAAGAAGAGTAAACCGCTATTGTTAATCCAAAAAAAATGATCTTAAGCCATGGCTAATCGCGATGATATTAAGTTTCTAAGCAATCCGAAGATTGGCGGTACTCGCAAGAAGTACTGTCGCTTCAAAAAGTACGGCATCAAGTACATTGATTACAAGGATGCCGATTTCCTGCTGTCATTCGTTAATGAGCAGGGTAAAATTTTACCACGCCGCATTACGGGCAACTCACTCAAGTACCAACGCAAAGTTGCTGGTTCGGTGAAGCGCGCTCGTCACTTGGCCCTCATGCCCTACGTAACTGACTTGTTGAAGTAGGTCGTGGCGGTAAATTGCCCGGCTGTGAACAGACGGGTACTATTTTTTAAGTGATTTTAAAAACGAATTGACATGGAAATCATTCTTTTGCAAGACGTAGACCACGTCGGATATAAGCACGAGTTGGTGACCGTTAAGGATGGTTACGGACGTAACTATCTTATCCCTCAGCGTTTGGCATTAATTGCCAATAGCGCCAACAAAGCCCGCCTCGGCGAGCTGAAGCGCCGGGAAGGAGCAATGGAAGCCAAGCGTTTAGGTGAATACCAGGAAATGGCCCAGAAATTGGTCGGCCAAACCCTGCGGATCGGTGCAAAAGCCGGTACCAGTGGTAAAATTTTCGGTAGTGTTACCAACATTCAGATTGCCAACGCTCTGAAAGAGCAATTCAATCTGGAAATCGAACGCCGCAAAATTCAGTTGCCCGAGAGCGTGAAGGAAATCGGTACTTACACCCTGGTTCTGAACCTGCACAAAGACGTGCAACCAGAAGTGCAATTTGATGTAGTAGCGGAGTAAATTACGCCACTATCGCTAAAAAAGCCCGACTCGCTGTTCGCAGTGAGCCGGGCTTTTTGTTTTTTTGTACTTCCCCGCAACCTGGCGGCGGGTACTGCTGCACCGGCGTAGCCACCCGCAACTTGCCCGGGAAATATTTGTTTAACCAAAGTAGTATCTTTAAATACCCAATCCCTTTAAACCATGATCTTACTCGACGGTGTTCAGACCTCCGACAACAAGGTATCTAAAGAAGCATTGGAACTCAGCCAGGCCATTAAAGATCCGCGCTTATCCCTGATCGACCGCCTGGAGCACTTCGAAGATATTATGAACCTGGAGGTGGGCGATAGCAGCATGAGCCGCGCCAAAAGCCTGGAGCGCGAGTTTGGCATCCGGCAGCTGTACCTCAAGTACGAAGGCGACAACCCCACGGGGACGCAGAAAGACCGCATCGCCTTCGCCCAGGTCTACGACGCCCTCCGGCGGGGCTACCAGGTGATCTCCGTGGCAACCTGTGGCAACTACGGCGTGGCGGTAGCGCTGGCCGCCGACCTGGCGGGGCTGCACTGCAAAATTTATATTCCCGCCAGCTACCACACCGACCGAATCCGGGAGATGGAGGAACTCAACGCCAGCATTATCCGCCTCGATGGCAGCTACGAAGATGTGGTAACGGCCAGCAGCGCGCTCGCCCAAGACCACGACTGGTACGATGCCAACCCCGGCGGCGCCAATACGCCGCTCCAGATCCAGGCCTATTCCCAGATCGCGCTGGAAATTTACGACCAACTGCGCGACGCACCCAGGTATTGTGCGGCGCCGGTGTCGAATGGCACCCTCTTTGCGGGTATTTACCGGGGCTTTGTGAACCTCTACAAGAAGGGCAAGACCTCGCGCATTCCCCGGATGGTGGCTGGCTCATCGACCCACAAGAACCCTATTATTTCGTCGTTCCTGGCGGGGTTGGACCACTGTAAGGACCTGTCGCCGAACCTCATCAAGGAGACCAAATACAACGAGCCCCTCATCAACTGGCACAGCTTCGACGGCGATGAAGCCCTCTACGCCCTGCGCCAGTCGGAAGGCCGGGCCTACCACATCAGCGACCAGATGCTGCGCAAGATGAGTACTTACTTACTGAAGAAAGAAGGGGCTAAAATCCTGCCGGCTTCTACCGCTGGCCTCATCGCGCTGCTGGAAATCCACAAGGAAAAACCCCTGGAACACGATCGGTTCGTAGCAGTATTGACGGCGAAGGATTAAAATTCAAACGTACGCTATACGTCAAAAGTAAGCTCTACCGGCCCACCCTCGGGGTGCGACTGGCAGGCGAGGACATAGCCTTTGGCGACTTCGTCCTCGTCGAGGGCGTAACAAACATCCATGCGGACCTTGCCCGTCACCACCTTGGCCATGCAGGTAGAGCAGGCGCCGGCCATACACGAGTAGGGGGCATCGTGCTTCGCGTCGAGCAGGGCTTCCAGGATGGTTTTTCCGGCGGGCACGTTCAGGCTGATGCTTTCGCCGCGCAGATGGACCTTTACCTCACCCGCGCCAACGCCACCAGTGGCTTTACTGGCGGCCACGTCGGCCGCGTTGACAAAACGCTCGGCGTGGATCTGCTTTTTGTTGATACCGTGCTCGACGAGGTTGGCTTCGACGGTGTCGATCATCGCGCCCGGGCCACAGATGAAGTATTCAGCACCGCTGCCCTTGGCGGGGTATTCATCCAGAAAGCGGTCCAGGGCAACCGCATCGATACGGCCCGTAGGACCAGCCCAGGAGGGTATTCCTTTTTTGAACCAGCCCCCGATCCCACCTGCTTTTTCCAGCCGGGGTTGGCTCACGATGTAGGTCACCGTCAGCTGGCCTTCGTAGCGCTGAGTGAGCGCTTCCAGTTCTTCGTAAAAAATAATTTGATCGTCCTGGCGGCTCCCGTAGAGGAGGTGGATACTGCTCTGCCCCTCCGCTTCCAGGGTCGTTTTCAGGATCGACATCAGCGGGGTGATGCCCGATCCGGCGCCGAAGAGGTAGTAGGTTTTGCGTTGGGCGGGGTCGAGTTTGGTATAGAAACGGCCTTGCGGTGGCATGACATCTACCTCGTCGCCAGCCTTGAGTTGATCGTGGATATAGTTGGACACCAGGCCACCGGTTACCCGCTTGACGGTGACGGCCAGGTGGGGTTCCAGCGGTGACGAGCTCATGGAGTAAGCCCGGCGTACTTCCTGGCCGTTGATGGTAAAACGCAGCGTCAGGTACTGGCCCTGGGTATATTTGTAAGTTTCGGTCAAGTCCTCGGGAATGGCAAAATACAGGCTGACGGTGTCATCCGTTTCTGTTTTAATCTGACTGATCGCAAGGGGGTGAAACTGGGTATCGCTCATGAAAAAATGCTTGATGTAATTGGTAACTGCTTCCTAGCAACAATGCCTGGCCAGGATGGTTGACAATTCGGGTTGGAATTGGCCGCAAAATAGCTATATTTTTTCACGGTGCAAGGCTGCGCTATTGCCCCTACCCGCAACCCGGGCTGGGCTGGACTGGACTGAGTTGGGTTAGGTGGTTTTCGTTTACCGCCGCACCTGCACCCGGAGCAAGCCCTGTTCGTCCAGTAGATAGCGGCGATCCAGCTGTTGGCGGTAGCATACTGGCGCGGGCAGGGTGCTTCCCCAGTTGAAAGCTTCGCGAACTTGCTGCTCGGGCAGAAAAACGGCGTACTGATCGGCCTGCCGGAAAAAGAATTGGCCCTGATCCAGGAAACAGTCGGTAATGCCCGGCAAGGGCCACCACTGGAGGAGACGCCCCTGGAGGGAAAAGACGGCTACGCCCCGTTCCGGAAAGTTGAGCAGCAACTGGTTGCCCTGCCACAGGATGTGGGTAGCGCCGTGGCGGAGCCCCTCGCTGAGGCGGAGGTCGTTGGAGGTAAACAATACCTCGCCCCGGGAACTGAGCTTGAAGAGGCGCCCGGCAAAGTCGTCGTACACCCAGAGGTTGTTGTCGTAGCTGCGGGCGGCGGCGGTAGCATTCTGCACCGGCGTGGTTCGAAGATCCAGTTGGGCGCGGTCGCTGAGGGTACGGTCGAGCAGCACGACCGTTTGTTGCTCGGGGAAAAACAACAGGATATTGAACGGATCGGCGGCATCAATGGTAGCCAGGTCGCCGAGTACCGTGTTGTGGTAACGGAAGAGCTCCTGCCCGTCTGGGGCATACTTGACGACTTCGTCGTCGGTGCCGACAGCCAGCAACTGTTGCAGCGGATCCAGGGCGAAGTAGCGCAAACTGGCTTTTTCGTACACCGGCAACCACAAGCTATCCGCTGGCTGCGCCGCTACCAGCAGGCTGCTCCAGCACAAGCCCAACAAACAACTGTATTTTATGCTCCCCATTGGTCTTTTCATAAATCGATCGGTGGCTGCTTCTTTAACCGCGGGGAGTGGGTGGATATTGCTTTTACACTTACCCAACCTTTACACTTTCGCACCTCTCACTTTTACACCTTTCCCCTTTTACACCCTTACACCCCCCTTTACACCTTTCCCCTTTTACACCTTTACACGGGCCTGCCACGTCTTCAGCGTGGGCTACTTCCGACCTCGCTGCCCGCCCTCGCCCCGCACTGAAGACGCGGCAGGCGCTGCTTGCTGCACAAGCGGTCTCCTGAAGGACTACGGCTATAACACAAGTTGCATTATCAAGCAGGAAGAGGCCTTGCCAAATGGGGTTAAATCTATCTAATTCCCATTGATTCGGCATTATTTCTTTGGGTCGGGCAGTCTTAGCTGTAGTTCCGTAGGAACGATAGCTTATTGCCAGGGTCGTCAGACCCTGGATAAATTGGCTGAATAGTTTGCAAAGCTCTGTAGGAGCGAAAGATATATGAGCTGCATGGAGGCTGTCGAGTGGGCTGTCCACGCTAAAGACGTGGCAGGCGTTCTTACAGAACTCCTTTTACCAGTTTGCCAAATTTGAGCGGCTTGAATTGGGGTTAAACTGTCGTTCTTACAGAACTCCTTCTACCAGGGGCTTTTGGTCCAGGGTCTGACGACCCTGGCAAGGATGTTTCCACGCTAAAGACGTGGCAGGCGTCCCTCCGGGACTGGTGCCAGGGCAGCGGTTTGGCGTCATTTATGGAGCTGGGGGCAACAAATTAATATTAATTCCCCTGCAACTTGTGTGATAGCCGTAGTCCTGAAGGAGAAGGCCCACCCGCTGTAGCTGCGCGTGATCCGTTGATTACTGTGGCTGTACTACTTTGGTGCTCGCGACGGCGCAACGCAGCAGCCTGCCACGTCTTCAGCGTTGGCGGCTCGCGGCGTTTTTGGGGTTAAGGTGTTTTTACGGTGCTACCCTTCCAACTTCGAGCCTCTTTCCTCCTCCGCTCACGCCCGGGCGTGACACCTCCTCCAAAGGAGGACTTCCGACCGTCCATATTCCGGCTTTCCGTTTACACTTTTACACCTGCCCAACCTTTCCCCTTTTACCCCTCTCCTTCCACCTTCCCCGCCGGATTTTCAAAAAACGCGAGCTGGAGGTCGGTCCCGTCGAAGACAGCGTAGGAGTTGTAGTATACCCATTCGCCGAGGTTGAGGTAGCGGCTGCGGCCGTTGGGCAGGAGGTAGTCGATGGGCAGGTGGCGGTGGCCGAAGACGAAGTAATCGATTTCGGGTTGAGCGGCCGACTTGCGGATGCTGTACTGCACGAGCCATTCTTTGGCGGCGCCCAGAAAGCGGTCTTCGTCGTGGTTGGCCGCGCGGCTGGTGCCCGACAGCCACTGTGCCAGGCCAATGCCCAGGTTGGGGTGCAGGCGCGCGAACAGCCACTGGCAGACGCGATTGGCGAAGACTTTCTTGAGGAATTTGTACCCGTGGTCACCGGGGCCGAGGCCATCGCCGTGGCCGATGAAGAAAGTCTTTCCGTTGATTTCCCTTACGATGGGCTCCCGGTAGATGGGCACGTCCAGTTCCTGGGCGAGGTAGTCGAACATCCACATATCGTGGTTGCCGGTAAAGAGGTAGATGGGGATGCTGGCATCGCGGAGGGCAGCCAGCTTACCCAACAACCGGATGAACCCCCGCGGCACGACTGTCTGGTATTCAAACCAGAAGTCGAAGAGATCGCCAACCAGGTAGATGGCCTCGGCATCGGGCGCAATGGCGTCGAGCCAGCGAACCAATTGCCGTTCCCGTTCGGCGCTGGAAAGCCGACCGTTGATACCCAGGTGAAAATCTGACGCGAAGTATGTTTTGCCCAAACGCTGATCGATTAATTTGAAAGTGGTCACAAAAATACCAAAAGCCGCAAAATATCTGGCATAGTCTTATCTTTAGGGAAACAAACAACCGATATGAATCTTGACCTGAGGGGTAAAAACGCGCTGGTTTGTGGCAGCAGCAAAGGTATTGGCAAGGCAGCAGCCCTGGAACTGGCGGCGCTGGGCGCCAATGTTACCCTGTTGGCCCGCTCGGTGGGCTTATTGACCGACTTGCTCGGCGAACTGGACCGCCAGCAGGGCCAACACCACGATTACCTGCAAGCCGACTATTCCGACCGCCCGGACCTGGAGCAGAAAATGCAGGCCCTGACCGCAACCAAAACCATCCACATTCTCGTCAACAACACCGGAGGGCCGCCGTCGGGTCCGATCATCGACGCTACTCCTGCCGCTTTTGAGCAGGCTTTCCACAACCACCTCATTTGCAACCACTTGCTGGCACAGGCCGTGGTGCCAGGGATGCGGGCCGCGGGCTACGGCCGCATTATCAACGTCATTTCCACTTCCGTGAAGGCACCGCTCAACAACCTGGGCGTGTCCAATACGGTGCGGGCCGCCGTCGCCAACTGGGCCAAAACCCTGGCCGGGGAGGTGGGCAAGGATCACATTACCGTCAACAACGTGCTCCCCGGTTTTACGAAAACCGAGCGTTTGTCTGGCCTCATCGACGTCTGGTCGGGGCAGCAGGAGCTAGAACAGGAGGTGTTGATGGAGCGCATGAAACAGACCGTGCCCCTGGGCCGCTTCGGGGAGCCCCACGAAATTGGCGGCGTAATTGCTTTCCTGGCTTCCCCCGCGGCGGCCTACATTTCGGGCACCAACATCACCGTTGACGGCGGGCGAACGCCGGTCTTGTAGCAGAAAAACCTTTTCTAATCCGCCCGTAGCACTTGCACGGGCGGCCTGGCGGCTGCCCGGCGCGGTTGTAACATGAGCACCAACCCCATCAGGAAGAAAAAAAACCTGCCGGCCCGGTGGTTTATTTCCGCATCGAAAACTCGGCCCACAGGGGATAGTGGTCCGAAATCATCCAGGACATTTGTTGAGGGGTCAGCTCCCGGCTTTTGAAAACAAAGGGCAGGAAATCGAAATTGCCGCCTCGGAGGTAGCGCATCGACAGTTCGGGTACGCCCTTGCGGTTGCTGAACCAGGCGATATGGTCATAAAACTTGCTGGAGTCGAAAATACTGCGGGTGACCTCGGCCAGGTCGGGCGGAATAAACAGCCCGCTGGAGATAAAGGTCTGGTGGAGGAGGTCGCCGCGTTTTTCCACGTTGAAGTCGCCCAGGGCAATCAGGTTTTGGTCGTAGCTGTTGACATTGGCTGCCCAGTGGGCCATCCAGTCGGCAATGGCTTTCAATTCCGGAATCCGGTCTTTGGCCGAAGACCCGTAGAGGATGTGCAGGGTAACGAGGATAAAGGTGGTATCCTTGCTGCGGAAGCTTACGGCATAGGGTGTGCGGGCAAACTGCTTGGTAAGGGCATCGGGGGCAATGGTGTCCAGTTCTTCCTGGGGCACGACCAATTCAGAGGCCAGTCCGGAGAGTTTGATCCGGCGGGTATCAAAGAGGTAAGCCATCCGTTCGCCGTTGCCGGCATCGCCGGCGGTAACGTCAGTCAGGATAAAGCTCCATTCTTCGCCCAGTATCTTCAGCATATCGCGCAGGGCGCGGATATTGGCCTTCACTTCCTGGAGGGCAATGACATCGAAGCGACGAATAATGCGGGCGATGATCTCCAGCGAATGGTAATCGCGCCGCGGAGAGTCTGTTTTATCCGAATTCCATTTGCGGGTGACATCGCCAAAAGCGCGGAGGTTCCAGGTGGCAATGATGAGGTTGCGGTCGACTATTTTGGCGGGGATGCGCTGGTCGAGAGCGTCTTCCAGTCTGTTCAATTCCTGGAGGGCAATTTCAGGTATTTCGTACTGTAACATCGAGATAGATTTGCGTGGTTATTAGACTTGTTCTCTTTTGGTAAGGACCAGCAAAAACTGGCTGGGGCAGCTATCCCTCCAGCAGCAGATTCACGTCCAGTCCATTGAAGATGGCGGCGCGCATCATATTGTGCAGTCCGCCGATGTGTTTCCCAAGTGCTTTCCTGTCGTTCAGGAAATCCAGTTGGTAGTCGGGGTGGATTTTGGCCAGCAGTGCCAGCAATTTCAAGGCCCGCTTGACGACGTAGGTATCGAGGGTATTGGATTTTTGGGAAGAGAAGCCCCGGATTTTGTCTCCCATGAGGTCGAGGGCGGTATTGAGCATAAACAAGTTGAGGGCGATCTCGCCGTACTTGTCTTTGGTGGTAGCTACGTGGCGGGTGATCTCGCCGCTCAGGGCGCGCAGGTCGAGCAGCAGGTAGCCCGGTGAGTAGAAGTAGCGGTTGGCGTTGTCCAGGGTCTTGGCGATCTGTTGTTGCAGGTCGGCTCGCCGTTCTTCGGTGGTATTACCGGCTTCCAGTAGTTCGAATTCCAGTTTGGCGACCAGCGCGGGCTCTTTGGCCAGCAGGCGGAACAGCAACTTCTCTTTCTCTTTTACCGGCATTTTGCTCACGGCCGCCTTGAACTCGTCGGATAGTTTGATTCGTGCCATAGGCGGGATGTGCGATTGGTGAACAGCTAATTTAGCAGTTTTGTAGCTTATGAGGTGGTATAAGATGGATTTATGACTGTTTTTGGGCCGAAAACTGGCCGTTAAACCCTCAGCGAGCCACGGACCCCCCGGGCTGCATAGTAAGATTGCGCACCGTTGTGGTACACGAAGACCTGGTTGTAGCGGAAATCAGCAAAAATGGCCCCACCGAGTTGTCTGATCGCAGGAGGTGTGTTCAGCCAGCTCGATGTTTTCGCATCAAAATTTCCCAATTCCTGCAACGCCCGGTATTGTGCTTCCGTCAACAGTTCGATGCCCATGGCCGCAGCCATATCCACGGCGTTGTTCGCGGGTTTGTAGTCTTTCCTCGACTCCAGCCCTTCCCGGTCGTAGCACACACTTCTGCGACCTGGGGGGCTTTCCGCCGAACAATCGTAAAAAAGGTACTCGCCCGTTTTTTGATCCTGACCTACCACATCTGGTTCCCCTCCCGTGCTTTCCATTTGGTGGAGCGACCACAGTTTTTCCGGCTGCAGCTCCAGCCGGGCCTGCACCTTCTCCCATTCCAGCCCTTGGTGGCGGTTGGGGTGGTGCTCAAAGCGGTTTTTTAAAGTGCGAAGTAGTTCTTCCCGTTGTGTTGGTGACAACTCCTTTTTCATGTTCCTGATTATCTCATTAACGTGAGTGCCCCTTTTTCTTCGATTTGGAGGTTTCCGATTTGAAAGTTCATCACGTAGGTGTACACATCGGCCGGAGCAGCGCCGTTTTTAAAGGTGCCATCCCAAAATTCAGCAGGACTGCTGGATTCAAAAACGACTTGTCCCCAGCGGTTGAAGATTTTGCAATAATAGCTGGCCAGCTCCGCCTGGGTAAATAAGCCAAAGCCGTCGTTCACGGCATCGCCATTGGGCGAGAAGATGTTGGGGATTTGATACAGCCCGCCCCGGATTTGAATGCTGATACTGGCTTCTTGTACGCAGCCAGTTGGTGAGGTGACGACGACGGTAAACGTTTCGGTGCCCGATCGTTCCAGCGAGGTGATTACGGTGGTCGTCGGTGCCCCTGGGTCGGCAATAGCACTGCCCAGGGCTGCCGACCAGGAATAGGTGTAATTTTCGGCCCCGGCAGGATCCACCGTGGCACTTAAACTCAGTTCCGTGCCCGGGGAAGCTTCCGTACCCGGCGGGGTGATCGCCAGGTTGACGGCAAATTGATCATTGTCTACCGTGATCAATACATCGTCATAAAAGGGAATGCCGCAATCGTCCAGAATTTCTACGGTATACAAAGTCGTTTCTTCGGGGGTGGCAATGGGATTGGGAATAGCAGGGTCAGACAGCCCGGTAGTGGGCGACCAGAGGTAGGTGATCCCGCCACTGGCTTCCAGCTGAATAGCCGAACCGGGGCAAATGGTCTGGTCGACGAGTTCATTCAGAAATGACGTATAGGAAAAACAGATTTCGTGCACATTGTTGAGTCCGCCGGTAGCGGAGGTGAAGCCCCAAAACACCAGTGGGTCGCCATTAAAAATATCGTTCACCAGATCGCCCGTATAGGTTAGGCGCAGGACACAGTCCAGGTAGACGGAGAAGGTTTGCGTATCCGCATTCCAGGTAATGCGCAAGGGGTGGTATTGGCAATCCTCAATATTGGGATCAGCGGCATTGGCCTGAATGGGGCCGGCTAGCGCTCCCTGGGGGGTATTGTGATTGAGGTTGCCATCCCGGATAATGGTGATGTGGTCGTAGCTGGGATCCCCAAAATCAGGGTTCTGATAGGTGTCAAATTCCACCCCTAGCGAGGGTTGTACGTTGCCAAAACCGATATCTCCTCCGCTACCGCCAATGGAGGTACTGACAGGCTGCAAACCAAAAACGAGGCCATCGGCGCCGAGCATGTCCTGGCAGCCCAGAAACAGGTCGACCAAGATATCGAAAGACACATTCAAATCTATCTTTTCGCCATTCCATACGGATCCGGCCTGGGTATTTACCGCAGCGGTAAGCTGAAAGCAGCTGTCGTTGGTCGCCACGGCATTGCCGTTTAAAAAAAACTGGGCCTGCCCGGAAAAGCAAGTGGCCAGGTACAGCACGGTGAATAAACTAAACTTCTGGACAAAACGACTCATATGCAAAGATGGATTAGATAATTTCTTATGGTGATGGCAGGCCTAGCAGGAAAAGAAGCGGTATACGCTTATCCCGATCGGCTAACCGGCAGGCAAAATAATGAAATAATTGGCAGTTGGCCCTGTTTATTTTGACCTGGCGCTGATTTTTAGGCGTCTTTTTGTGGAGTTTGTCGGACGCTTGCACTATACTCGCCCCTTTCTAATTCAAGCTTATCAATAGATTTTTCTTCTGATACTCCTTAGCGGTATTAAGGAATTTCTCTAATTCAGTTTTCTTAGTGAGCATTTCTACAGATTGGTCATTGTTTCCAAAACCTTGTAAATACATTACGGAATCAATCTGACGCTTATGTTCTAATAAAGTCTTTAACGGGTTCAAATACCTCATATCGCTTATCATCAAACCCTTTTCTTTTATCGACAGAAGGAAGTCCTCACACAGAATTTCTTTTTTGTCAACAGACGATTCGAATAAAAAAGTAAAGTCGCTGGAGAAAAGTCTTTCTGTCAAATAGTTCAAATTATTTTCTTCTAATTTTACAATGCCTGTTATTATTGATGTATCATCATTTAAGTCGACTTCTAACTCTTTGCTATTATTTCGGCCAAATTTATTTCTTTCCTTGTAGAAAAGTTTCTGATAACTTCTTATTCTATCCTTGTTTTCAATAAATCTGTCAGAGAAAAATAGATATATAAATTTATCCCCTGATATCAATTGTTCTAATAAAAATTTCACAAACGATTTGAACTCAAAATCACTTTGATCAGAAAACAAATATCTAATACCTTTATAGTTGTTAATGATATCATTCCTTTCTTCCAACACAAGTGTTAGTTCACTTATATCAAAAGTAAATTTTTCATCAATCAGTAGTTTTTTTGATTTTATAATTGTCATTCTTTATTGCTAATGTCTTATCATTTGACACGCTTGATCTTTCCTTCCTTGTTTTTGATGTTTTTAATGGCATGACAACATCCCCCTTGTTGGGCAAAATAAGGCTTTTTTATAAAAAAATCAATCGAATTCCTGCAAATGCTAGAGGATATGCTGTGGAAAATACTAGAAAGTTAATATTCTGGGTAGTTCATTCTGGAAATCTATTGTAGTGGTATCACCGATAAGTATTTGGACAATAATAAATTTACATTTTTTGACTCAAATGATTAGTTCGAAACCGCTCATTATCAATCGCTTATTCCTTCGCTAATAATTTGAGCATGTAAATTTATTATTGTCCCGGCTCTTACTTATTTATATGCTACCACTCATCAATGTCTATTTTCCTGGATTCGAGGATAGCGTTTTCCATTACCGCTAACCGCCCACCAGTTCCTCCAATGCCGCAAAAAACCGACCCTTCGCTGCGGGCACCTGACTAAAGTACAAGTCGGGCTCAATCAGTTCGACCTCCATCAACAAAAATTTGCCTGCTTTTAGAATACCGTCTACCCGGGCGTACAGGAGCTGCTCGCCAAAGATTTGGACAATGTGCGCAGCGGTGTCAATCAACGACGCAGCGGGGTGGTAGATTTGGTAATCCCCCCCAAATTGCGACTGCACCCGGAAGTCATGCGCTTGCGGCTTTTTCAAAATAGCATGCGAAAATTGCCCGTTGAAAAACAGCAGCGAAATCTCGCCCTGCGACTGAATTTCGGGCATAAAAGGCTGCACCAGGAGGTCGCGTTCCAGCGCAACTTCTGCATACTCCGCGGTTATTTTATCGCTATCATCGCTTGAGAAAAGCGTCGTTGCGTAAGCGCCCGCCGAGATCGCGGGTTTAATGACGGCCTGTGTCCAATTGTTTGTTGCCAGAAACGAGAGGTCCAGGCCCGTGTTTTTGGGGATAAAAACCGTCGGAATGATGTCGACACCCTGGTCTTGCAAGTCTTGCAGGTAGAACTTATGCTGGTTGCGCCTGACGATAGGAATCGGGTTAAGGGTCTTGATGTGTTGCCGGTCGATGGTATCCAACCAGGCGTCGAATTCGACGGGATAGTTAAAATAATCCCAAGTTGTCCGGAAGATCAGGAGATCATAAGCTGACCATTTTACCGACGAGTCGTTCCAGACTTCCACCCGGACCTCGTACTGAGGTGGAAATTCCTTGGCAAACAGGTGTTCAGCCGCCAGGGCACCCGGCCAATGCTGGCAGGTCAGAAGGGCTATTTTTAGCATTTGTTTTTAGGTGCAAATATAGCGTATTACATTTCGGTCACAGACCGGGATGATCCTGGTTAATCATTTGGGGGGATAATTAAAAGCGGCACTACATCGAAACATAGTGCCGCTAATTAGCGCTTCTCTAAGATTGCAGCCATTGGAGAAAAAGGCCTGCTTCTAGTAACCAGGATTTTGTTCCATCAACGGGTTGGTATCCAATTCGGCAATCGGGATGGGCAGAGTCAGGCGGGGGTCGCTGGCGGGAATGCCAGCTACGCTTCCGCCTGATCTTTTGATGTCGTGTATTAGGAAGCCTTCAAAGGCCAACTCCAATTGACGCTCCAACAGAATGGCTGCTTTACTGATGCCAGGCAATGCACCTGCACCAGAACGGCCACGCAGTGCGTTGATCTCATCCAGTGGTGCCAAACCGATGCTGGTGCCTAGTTCTAAGTTGGCTTCCGCACGAATCAGGTGCATTTCAGCGATGCGTAAAATGGGCACATTCCCGAACTGATTGGTGTACTTACTGGTCAGACGGCCACCATTTTGCGGACTCGTATAAAAGAAGGAAGCACGCTCATCGTTGGGGTCGTCAAACAAGGCTACGTATTCGTCGTTGATGGTGATATCGCCACCCCGGCCGCCATTACCTTGGGAGGCATAGAAAGTGATCAACTCATTACTCCCCGTTTGCGAGGTTACTTGCATAGCGAAAATATCCTCGGGCCCATCCGAATTGTTGTTGAACGCCCCCGCAAAGTCAGCTGCCAGGCTGTGGCCACTGTTTTCGAGTACGTCGTGCGCGGCATCCCTGGCGGCAGCATAATTACCCAGGTAGAGGTTTACCCGGGCCAGCAGTGCCTGCGCCGCATATTTGTCCGCAAAGAAGCCATTGTCGGCTGGCAGGAGATTGACCGCCGTTGCCAGGTCGCTCAACACCAGGGCATACACGTCAGCGGTCGGAGCCCGCGCAATGGACAGATCCACCGCATAGTCCGAGATGCCTTTAAGACGAAGCGGCACCCCTTTGCCTTCGGCATTAAAATGCGCATTGAGCTCAAAATAATTCAGCGCCCGCAAAAACCGTGCTTCGCCTTCCAACAATCCCTTTTTCTCATCGCTTACAATAGCCAGGTTGTCTAGTACCAGGTTACACTGGTTGATGACTTCGTAGGCGTTGTTCCAGAAATCGCGAACAAATGAGTTGTCGGACAGGATGACCCGGATGCTGATTTCAGCAGGCTGAGCGAAGGTACCTCTCCAGGAAGCCTGGTCGTCTGTTCCGAGTAGGTCACTGATCACTTGCAGGCGACCACCGTGGGTAGCAGCCTGGCCAGTTTCGTCGTAAGCACCGATGAGAATATTAGCTATTCCCGCTTCCGAAGATAGTGCTACTTCACCTGATATCGACTGCTCGGGATTTAATTCCAGCTTGTCTTCACAAGACCACAAGCTTAGCAGTGCAAATAATATTATATATTGAAATTTCATTGCGTGCTGATTTAGAAGTTAATGTTTAGACCAAAAATAATGGTCTTGGACAAGGGGGCAGAATAGAAAGATTGACCGCTAGCGATACCCGAAGGTTCACCCGCGCCGGCATCGAAAGAATCCTCACGAGCCTCGGGGTCATAACCGGGGAAGTCGTTGAAAGTCAATAGGTTCGAACCTGCGGCGTAGACTTTAAGGCTAGAGAAGCCCAGCCGATCCAATATGCTGGCGGGTAAATTGTAGCCCAGCGTCAGATTGCGCAAACGAATAAAGCTGGCGTCGTTGAGCCAACGGGTAGAGTGGCCGTAACCATTGAAACCATAAAGACGAGCCTGCGGCACATTCGTAATATCACCTGGTTTTTGCCACCTGTTCAACTGGTCAATAGACTGATTGTCTTCGAAGTTGCCATTAGCCGACTGGAAGCGGCCACCAGCATTGTAGATACTGGCACCCCATTCGCCAACGAAGGTAAAATCAAGTTCCAGTCCTTTGTAGGCCAAGGTGTTGGTCAAACCTGCAATCCAGTCGGGATTTGGCTGGCCGGCTACTATTCTATTGGCCTGGCTGATAGAATTAGTCGTTTCCCGGGAGCCATCAGAACCGTTGATGTAATACAGTGCATCGCCATTATCTGGATCTACCCCCGCATACTCTGGCATATAGAAAGACAACACCGCTTCCCCTACCCGATTGACATTGCGACCAATGACAATGTCGGAGCCCTCGTTTGGCAAGGTCTTGATTTCATTTTTATAATTGGAAATATTGAAACTCGTAACCCAGGAGAAATCCCCCGCTTTGACGTTTTGGCTGTTCAACACCAGCTCAATACCCGTGCTTTCCAATACGCCAATATTTCGGTTGATAGAACTGGTACCAGAGCTACCAGGTAGCGGCACATTAAATAACAGGCCATCCGTTTCTTTGGTGTAGTAGTCCAGCTCGCCAGAAATACGGTTGCTAAACAAACCAAATTCGATGCCCACATCCACCTGGGTGGATTTCTCCCAGGTCAGGTCATTGTTGCCGGGTTGCGTTGGCGCAAGACCCGGTACGCGGTTGTAGGATACCCCAGAGAATAGGAATCGAGAAGGAAAGTCACCAATCTCAGAGTTGCCCAACTGACCATAGCTGGCCCGCAGCTTAAGGAAAGGCAACGTTTTGTTTTTGCCAAAGAAAGACTCTTCGGAAATGATCCAACCGGCGGAGACTGCAGGAAACGTACCGAAACGGTTGTTGCTGCCAAAGCGAGAAGAACCGTCCCGACGAACACTCGCCTTAAAGACGTACTTGTCTTTGATCAGGAACGTTGCCCGACCGAAGTAGGACAAAAAGTTGTAGGCCGTTCTGGAGCCCGCGCCCGCCGTAATCTCTGCCGCACTGTTGATCGTCTGGAAATCATCCGACGGAAATTCCGTTCCCGTAACGCTGGTAAACGTACGGTCGGTATTGTTGTATTCCATACCTGCGATCAGGGTCAAGGCACTGCTAGCCCCAATTTCTTCGGTAAACGTGAAGTAGTTGGAAAACACATAACTCTCGGTAATGGAGTTTTGTGCGTAGGCTTCCCCATTGGTGGATTGGAAAGGGGTGAGGCTACCCCGAAATTGGTCTTCCGTGGTGTAACTCATATCGTAACCGAAGTCGCTGTTAAACTTCAGGTTGTCTAGGATTTTATACTGCCCAAAGGCTTTTCCGGTGGCGCGCCGAATATTGCTGGTCAGGTTGGCATAGTCGTATTCGAGCAAGAAATTCGGATACAAAGTGCCGGAGTAGGGCGTGCCGTCGGCATTGCGTGCCGGAGATAAAGGAGACTGGGCAATAGCTTGCAGTGGGGTAACAAAAGCGTTGTCATTGGCTACCCGGTCGACACTGGTTTTGGAAATACCCTAATTCAAGCCCGCCAGAAAGCGATCATTGAAGTTGTGGCTTACGTTCACCCGACTACTGAAGCGCGCCAGGTTATTGCCCAGAATAATCCCCTCGGTGTCGTTGTACGCACCGCCAAAGTAATAGGAGGTCTTGCCATCGCCACCAGAAACTGAAAAGTCAACCGTTTGCTGCGAACCCTGGCGAAATACTTCGTCGTTCCAGTCGGTATCGACTGCGCCCACGGCATTGTCTCCACTGAGGCTGACAAACAAATCTTCGATATAGTCCGACTCACCCGTATTGGCGGCCGCTTCCCGGAAGAATTCCAGGTACTGTTCCGTATTCAGCCACTCTACCGTATTGGTAGGAGAGCTGACGCCGGTGGACATATTGAGTGAAACGGAGGGTTTGCCTTTTTTTCCTGTTTTGGTCGTAATCAGGACTACGCCATTTGCGCCGCGCGCCCCATAGATGGCGGCAGAACTGGCATCCTTCAAGATCTCGATAGACTCAATTTCCGTTGGGCTAAGGGACAATAAAGGATTAAGCGGGCCCGCGGTTCCACTGGATTCGTCGATATTAATCAAGGGAATGCCATCAATCACATAAAGCGGATCGGTACCCGCACTGATACTTGAGGTACCTCGCACGCGGATGTTCATCCCCGCATCGACCTTACCATTGTTGGGGGTAACGCGTACACCAGCAGCCCGGCCAGAAAGACCCGACTGGAAATTGGAGATGGGCACATTTTCCAGGGCCCTGCTGTCAATCTTGGCCACGTTATCGGTAAGGTTCCGCTTACTGGAAGAACCGTAACCGACGACCACTACTTCGTCTAGGAGCTGGGAATCTTCGCCCATTTTTACATCAATAACCGATTGGCTACCCACTACAACGGCGACTTGTTCGAACCCCGTGTAGGTAAAAATAAGAACGGATGCTGGTGAAGGGACGGTAATGCTGTAAGCGCCATCCAGATCGGAAATCGTTCCAGAGGATGTTCCTTCAAGCAAGATGTTGACACCTATTAAGGCATCACCTGCTTCATCGGTAACTTTGCCGGTAACTTTACTCTGCGCCATCAGACTAACCGACAAGGCAAAGAAAAGCAGGCACAATACGGTGCGGTTTTGTTTTTTCATACTAGTGCTTTTTTTTGAAAGTAAACTAAACAAAGCTCCTAAACTCCCTATTCCAAGTAGAAATATTAGGTATTGATCTCATCATTAGACAGGGGATTTCAAGCAGCTTACGGAGTAAAGATAAAATCTTTTACCAGTTTTTAAGCGGCACATAAAAAAAAGTCAAAGGCAAGACTGTCAACACATTGCGTCAAAATTTAATAAAACACGGCATCAACTTTTTTTTCCAAATAAAATTCTTTTGTCGTATAATATCTAAGATAAAAGACGGAAACGGGGCATGGCTAAAAAATCAAGGGGGAGGTGTGGTCGGCCAGGGCCTGGTTTGTCGCAGCTCAACGATTGGCCCACTGGTTAAAATCCCTACCACTGGGATCTTGAAATATCCGCAATTAGGCTGAAAATAATGATCAGGGCAAAAATTAAACTCCGCGCCAAAATAACTGCGCTTCTTACTGCAATCATGGCTTGAATTTTTCAAAGGTCTCCCCATTGAATTTATATGCTCCTGATTCATGTGTACCGAGCCATAGGACACCTTGTTGGTCTTTGTAAATAGAGAATAGCGTAATAGCTTTAGAACCATCTTTGACCACATAATGGGTTACACTTTTACCATCATACCGCCAAACGCCCTGTTCGTAAGTCACCATCCACAGGTCTCCATTATTGTCTTCGACAACGGACATGAAGTAAATCATTTCCTTTCCTTCGGGGCCCTTAAAATTGCCAATTCCTTCTTCTCGCTGGTAATTTATTAAGATTTTATCCGGTTCAGTTAAAACAGTTGGCAGGATATCGTAGCGATAGCTGGTATTACAGAACCAAAATTTCCCCTCTTTGTCTTCGATAATGGAACGAATGCCAAAAGAGCCACCGCCTTCTATTAAAGTCAAATGTTTTTCGTACATCCAGCTTAACGATTTTCCATCGTACCGGCAAATTCCGAATTCGGAAGTGCCGAACCAAATATTCCCTTTGCTGTCTTTGTAAATAGAATAAGGTTCATAAGGGCTCCAGGGGTGCTTCCCGTTTGCGGCATTATACGCGTCTTCCAGGTAGTGTTTTGGAAATTTCAAATGGTGCAAGATTTTGCCGTCATATCGGTAAGGCCCGCTCTCTCCTGCTTTGCCCAATACGGAAAACCACAAATCATCCGGGTCCAGCTTCCATTCATTATCTTCTGTTACCGATAATGTGGTAAATGTTTTTCCGTCAAACTTGCTGACACCTTCCAAGGTGGTAATGAAGACGTGGCCTGAATTGTCTTCCTGAATTCCTCTTATTTTGTTACTTAGCAACCCATCTTCAGTTGAAAAGCGAAGGATGATGTTGCCATCATAGCGATAAACGCCTTGTCCATCACTCCCGAACCAGTAGTTGTTGTGCTTGTCTTGAAAAACAATCCAGGTACTTTTGTCGAGTTCTGAAACGGTGTCCCCTAAGGCAATAGTGGTGGTTTGGTCGCTGGAAATTTTCTGCCCGGCCTGAGAAGTGGGCTGCCCGTTGCACGAAGTCAGCAAAATCAATAGGCATAAAAATAATAGTGTATCTAATTTCATCAGCTGTCTTTTCGTTGTTTGTGTGGTCTTATCCATTACGGCAAGTCGTCCCATGCAATAATTTTGCGGCGGTATTCACTTGTCCATTTTTTTGCACCAATAGTTCATCTTTTTAGCGCTGGGGGTGGTTTCATCGATGTCTTGCCACTCGAAAAAGGAATACAGAGGCGAAGGCCGGTAGCCTTGGCTTTGCCAGAAAGTATCCAAAGGTTGGTATGTTTCGGGCTTTAGCGGATGATTACCAGGTCGCTCCACGCTGCAAAAATACAGTTTGCGGTAGGGCCCCAAACTGGCCGCATGTTTTTCGCGTGCTTCGAAAAACCGTTTCCCCAGGCCTCGTCCGCGGTATTCGTGCAGCAAGATACTTTCGCCGAAATAGAAAACGGTGGCCACGTCTATGCCCGCCTCTTCAAAAGGTTTGCGCACCTCCCCGGTTTCGTCTTTTAGGGGAATGCAGGTGGTGGCGCCCACCATTTGGCCTTTGTCCCAAACGCTAAACACAAAAGATTCCGGAGCCGATACGTAGGTTTGCAAATAGTCTTTTTCGTAGGCCAATGAACCTTCGTACAAATAGGGATAATCCCGAAAAACGGCGATGCGCAATTCGCCCAAAGGCGTCAGCACAGCCGCAATTTCCTTTCCGATATACGTTTTAAATTCCATATTAGGCGCCCACCATTTTCAGCCACAATAGCAAATTGTAATAGGTGGTCACTTCGTGCCTGACGGCCGGATGCAACAAATCCAGCATACCCTGCCAGTTTTTGTCGTTAAAATGTGTGTAGTAGGCTTTTACGGTGGCCAGCGCTGTCATTTTTTTCTCGGTTTTTTTTCGGGGGGTGAAGTTAGGGAAAAAGCAGCTTAAGCGCTAGTGGGTATTTATAGTTCTCGCCTGCTCCATTGTGAACGATCTCTTTATTTTTCATTTACAAAGGCTGAGCGGCGATGTTGTCTGCTGATGGTTGCGTGACGTTTAGAGCCGGTCTACCCACCACATGTAGGTCGTCGTCTCTGTCTTTAATCCTTTAACTCGATTTCCCAATCTTTCCGCAAATCATCAATATTATCACTCGTGATTTTAGTGCCTTCGCGAATGGGGTTTTAGGCGGTGGTTTGCATAGCGACTTTGTGCTGTGACATTTCTCTTTTTTCTTTTTATTTTTGTCAAAATTACACCTGCATGGATATGTACTTGGATTTAATTGAGCAAGGTTATTTAATGTCTACCAAACACCCCACAGCTGATTTATGGCTGTTTAACTATACTGCCAAAACGCAATACGAAAAGGCCTGGAACGCAATAACGCTATCTTGTCGTGGCCTAATTTTAGATAAAAATGGGCAAGTTATGGCAAGTCCATTTCCTAAATTTTTCAATATCGAAGAACATCAAACAGCGGAAATACCGAATCTGCCTTTCGAGGTTTTTGAAAAAATGGACGGTTCTTTGGGTATTTTATATTGGCTTAACGACAAGCCATTTATTGCTACTCGTGGTTCTTTTGCGTCTGAACAAGCACTAAAAGCAACCGATTGGCTTCATTCAATATACGCTGATTGTATTCCAAAAATTCAAAAAGACGTAACCTACCTGTTTGAAATCATCTATCCCGAAAACAAAATCGTTGTAGATTATGGCGATATTCAAGGTTTATTCTTGTTGGCTTTAATTGACAATAAAACAGGGCAGGATTTACCACTTGAAAACATAGGCTTCCCGATTGTAAAAAGATATGACGGGGTAAGTGATTTAAAAGAATTAAAACAACGAAACATACCCAACAACGAGGGCTATGTATTAAGGTTTCAAAATGGCTTTAGAGTTAAAGTAAAATTTGAAGACTATGTTAGGCTTCATCGTATTATGACGCAATTTTCAAATTTATCCGTTTGGGAGAACTTAAGTACTGGAACGCCATTTGAGGAGTTGCTGGAGCGCGTACCTGATGAATTTTACGACTGGGTTAAAGCCACAAAAATAGAACTTGAAAATAAATATTTAGAAATTGAAAACGAATGCAAAAACGCTTTCAAAGCTTTTGAATCTCGAAAAGAGGCTGCTTTATATTTTAAAAATCAAAAATATCCCTCTGTTCTGTTTCTGATGCTGGATGGCAAAGATTATTCAAGCAATATTTGGCGGATTATTCAACCCACTTTCTCTAAGCCTTATCGTTCTGATTTTTAACCTTCTCTGACATTTTTAATACTGCACCAATACCCTCCGCCCGCTGATGGCGTAGGCATTCTTACATGATTCTGCAGAGTTTTAAATATTCAGGTTACTTTATTTCCTTTACCAGGTAATTGTTACGAACGCTCTCGTTCCGTCATTTCAACTAACCCATCCCCTGCCCACGTTATTAGAACCTAGGATTGTCGCGGATTGCATCCGCGACACGATACCGCTCAACTAACGGGCTATGGCGTGGGGCCATTCGCTCCCGTAGCGACCAACCAGTCGGACGCTGGCAAAGCTAAAAACCGGCGGGTGGCGTGGGTGAAGAGGTTGGAGTGAGGCCTTTGGGTGGAATCTAACCGAACTATAGTTGATGGTTGTTGACAAAATACGCTATATATTCAGGAAGCCTGGTTCCTAAATAATAGGGCAAATTCATTAATAAATAAGGCTTCTTTTGAGTGGGTGTTTGATGTTGTTCTATTTTAAATGCCCCGGCATACAGCCGTATTGCATAAGGATGTACTGCTTGTTCTATAAATTGATGAAGCGATTTGAGCTTTCCTTCTTTACCTGATTTTATCTCGACAGGAAGAATTTTATCCTTGTACTGTACTATGATATCCACCTCTGCTGAAGATTGGGCTTTTTCTCGCACCCAAAAATTAGGTTGTTTGTATTGCAAGGTATTTAGTGAGATCAGTTCTTGCGTAATCAAATGAGGAATAATAGCTCCTTTGTATGCCGAATTTAGATCTTCTAAAGTCAGCATATCTGCTTGTATATTTAATTCATGATTTACCAGACCAGTATCTAAAAATTGTAATCGAGGCGATTTTTTTAAATCCGGACGAATGGGTGGTGTTGTTTCTGTTGCTGGATAAATTAATTGAATAATACGTGCATCATTTAGGTTTCGCATTGCTTCTCCAACCTCGCGAGATTTGTAATTGGAATTACCAAAATTTTGAAATTTGACACGTTGATCTACATACAAATGTGCTGTATCCATAACATGCCTTATTACCCGAGCATCTGTGGCATTGTGGGCATATTTTTCTACATCGTCTTTGTAAGCAGCCCAAATTCCTTCATAAATTCCTGCTAAGTCAGAAAGGCTTTCAGTAGTTAGATAGCTTTTCACCACTTCGGGCATACCTCCAATAATGGCATACTCATGAAATAATTTTTTTAATAACGGATGGGCATAATTCGGTATTGGTAATTTATGGATTCCAGCTAATGCTCCAATATGTTCTTTTGCTTCAAGATATTCTAGAAAATTTAAAGGGTGAACATAAAGGTAGGTTACCCGGCCTACCGGAAAGCTTTTCACCTTGCGCATTACATGCTCTAACAATGAGCCCGCAGCAATGACATGTAATTCAGGTACATCTTCATAAAAATACCTTAATAACGCAATAGCTTTTGGTGATTCCTGTATTTCATCAATAAACAGCAAAGTATGTTTTCTTTGATTGGATGGAATACTATGTGCAGCAAATAGTGCCTCTACAATGGTTTTAGCATCAGCAAAATCTATGAAATAGCGTAAATGAGCGGGGCGCTCTAGATTAAGGACAATATAATGAGTGTAGTTTTTAGCAAAGTCATTCACCAAGGTCGTTTTACCTACCTGTCGAGCCCCTCTTAACAACAAGGGCTTTCGGTCCGGGTTGGCTCTCCACGAATCTAACTGACTGATAATATGCCTTTTAAAGTTCATTTAAAAACTTATCTTTTTTGTCTTGTAACAAAATAAGGGTAAATATAATTATTTTTTGTAACAGAATAAAGGCAATTTTTATGTTTTTTTGTAATAAACTAAAGGCAACTCGTCTATTAGCCTAAGCTTGTCAAAGGGCTTTCTCTGCTCCGATTTCTTCTATAGACTTGTTCTGCTGGGTTAGATTGGTGGGAAAATTGATGCATTTTCGACCACGCGAAGGCTTTTTTGTGGAGCTTAGCCATAGCTAAGTTGCGCAAAAAAGGCACAGTGTGGGAAGGAAAGGCGCGATTTGCCCTCGATATAATCCCAGCAGAACAAGTCTTATATACCCCAACCACCTATCTAATCCACCCGCTCCACTTTAGACGCTTTATTGCGGAGGCGAATGTTCGGTGAATTTTGCTGATTCGGACAGCCCCTTTACCATGCGGTGGCCTTTGGGCTGACAGCCCACCCCACGTTAAATATTTATTAAACCACCGATCCTACCATAGCCGATTCGCTTATTGTGGTGTTATTTAATGGGTATATTACCAACCCACAAAAAAACAGAATAATGAATTGGAAGAAAACAAGTATCCTGCTGGTGTTCGCCGTACTGTCGCTGCCTGCCTTCTCGCAGATCAAAGGCGCACTGGGCCAACTGAAGAATAGAGCCGAAGCCGTGGTGAAGGGCGACACCCCACTGTCGCAGGAAGAAGTAGGTACCGGCCTCAAAGAAGCCCTGGACGCCGGGGTAGGAGAAGCCGTAAGCTTCCTGTCGGCAGAAAATGGCTACCTCGGGAGCAGTTATAAAATCCTGGTACCCGAAGAAGCCCAGCAGGTGGTCAGCCGCCTGAAAGGCATACCCGGCTTCGGCGACCTCGAGCAGCAACTGGAAGAAAAGATGAATCGCGCCGCCGAACTGGCCGTGGCCAAAGCCAAGCCTATTTTCGTCGACGCCATCCGCCAACTCACCTTCAAGGACGCCATGAGCCTGCTCCTGGGCGACCCCGATGCAGCCACCCGCTTCCTGGAGCGCACCACCACCCAGTCGCTCACCGCCGCCTTCCTGCCGATTATCCAGGCGAGCCTCGATGAGGTGAACGCCCGCGAATATTGGCGTACAGCCGTGACCGCCTACAACCGCATCCCGCTGACCAAGCAAACCAATCCCGAACTGGACCAACACGTGACCCAAAAGGCACTGCAAGGACTCTTTGGCCTCGTGGAAGTGAAGGAACGCAACATTCGCGAAAACCCGGCCTTGCGGACGAGTGAGCTCCTGCGCAAGGTGTTTGCGCGGCAAGATGCCCGGTAAACGGCAGCGGTGGTATAGGATACAAATACATCGCTAACAGCTCCCTACTTTTTTAGTCGATACTTTTCGGGTTTACCCTGAATTCGCTCAATGATTCCCCTTGCTTCCAGGTCAAGTTTTACGGTTTCGCCGTACCACTGAACCCCTCCCTCAAAGCTGTCTTTCACGTTATTGTACAAAGCTTCCATGAGCTCGGTGTGCGTAGGTGCTGAATGGGTTAAAATGGCTACTATGTTTTCTTTTATTACTTCGTATTTGTGCCGCAGTATTTTCTTGTTTGTTTTACCTGCGATGGGGTGCAGCGTTTGGATGTAGGGTTCGTTTATCACGTTTATGTCGTTTTTTGGTTCAGATGGTCGCTAACGCCTGGGCTACCTGCCCCACCAACGAGCTGCGACAACTCCTCCAGGCCTGCCGATCAATGCGCCACCGCATAGTCATCGAACTGCGCTTCGGACTCGGGCGGCAGCCGGCCCTACTGACAGGTAAATAAAGTAAAACAGTGAATTATATAACTTTTTTTAATAATTGTACAACGATATATATGTATAAATTAATGAATATTAGGAGATTAATTATACCCCCTCTTTTAAACTCAAGGTTACATGAAGATTTCAAATTTTATTCTCTTTACCGTAATAGTCCTATGTTTAATTCCTAAAATAAATTTCGCACAGGTACAACCTCCTCCTCCTTTTTTGGGTTCAGCAGAAAGTTTTGCCGTATTTACCACAGTTGGCGCACTTACCAACGATGGCGCAACAGCCGTCACCGGTGACGTGGGTTCAGCTGTTGGTGGCGTCATCGGCTTTCCTCCTGGAGTCGTAATAGGAAGTATCCACGATGCAGATGGAACTTCGGCAGCAGTCGCTCCTGAGGTGTGCACTGCCTACGGGTATTTGGACGGGATTCTGGGTGGTACAACGATAGGGATCACCCTGGGAAGCGGTCAAATACTTACCCCCGACGTGTACACGCTTGGATCCGCTTCCACTTTAAACGGCAGCCTCATTCTAAATGCAGAAGGCGATCCAGAGGCGATATTCATTTTCCAGATAGATGGCGCTTTTGCAACTACCGTTGGCTCCTCAGTAGTGCTGATCAATGGTGCCTCTTATTGCAACGTCTATTGGCAAATAAATGGCGCAGTTACCTTAGCCGAAGGATCAGTCTTTCAGGGTACCATTCTGGCAAGTGGCGCCATTCACGTGCTGGAAGCAGCCGCACTTCAGGGTAGAGCCCTTACTTGTGCGGGCGCTATCGACTTACACAATAACATCATCACGAACGGATTGCCCATAGCTTCCACCATTACCGCGAATGGCCCAACGACATTTTGTGCCGGTGGAAGCGTTACACTCTCCGGTAATATGGATGGCATCTGGAATACCGGAGAAGTATCAGAATCGATTATCGTGACGACAACTGGTGATTTTTTTGTCACGAATACGAATGGGTGCGGTATAAAAATTTCAAATAGTATCATGGTCACCACAAACGCAGCAGAACCCCCAAGCATTTCGTGTCCGTCCGACATCACCATCGAATGTGATGAAAGTACCTTGCCAGCCCGTACCGGTATGGCCACCGCGCCCGTGAGTTGTACACTTACCCCAGCGATAAGTTTTATGGATGTGGTGGTACCTGGCATATGCCCACAGGAGTCTACGATTACGCGTACCTGGACTGCGACCTATGGCCCTGGCAACAGCGTTACTTGCACGCAAGTGATCCAGGTGGAAGACACCACGCCACCTGTCATTACGATCGTCAATCCATTGCTCGCGGCGCCTGGCGATACGACTTGTGTACAGTGTTATGGTCAGGATCCACAGTGGAATATCCCCTCGTTTAATAGCGGA
>PZPC01000065.1 GCA_003045895.1 Bacteroidota bacterium | reverse complement strand
TATGAGTGGCTCATGTTTATCTCTTCCTACCTCATTGGCCTGGTCGTACTTCTCACCGTACAGTACCTGATGCAGCGGTTGCGCGGACAGCGGATGGTGCAGGAGTAAGCGTCGGCCGAGCCCAGCCCCGCCCAACCGAGGCGATTCGAATAATCTACGTGGTAGGAAAGCGCTATGACCGGCCATTCACCTGCCTGGGCCGCCGCATTTAGCCGTTGGAGAACGCGGTCGGCAGGTGGGCAACTGGAGCAGCCCTGAGCCGTAAATAATTCCAGTGGCACCACCGACTCAACGGGCGAGGCTGCCTGGCTCTTGTCCACTTTTTGCAGGGTATTGGGCGCTTTGGTGGGTAGTGTGAATACCACTACGCTTAACAACATACCCAGTACCCAACCACCGTAAGATAGCTAGCGCTGCATAAATTTACTTTTTGGTTATTGTAAAACAACAAGAATAATAGTTGCGGCGTTTGTGCTAACAGCCTACTTTTGCCAACAATATGAAAAAATACATTCAACACCTTCTTCTTTTTGTTGAACGCCGGCGTTTTGAACCTCGTCGCCCTTAGGGGCGCATACTGTCATATTATCCCTTCCGTGGGCTTTTTAGTAAAGTCCTTCGCTCAAAAAAATGAGCTATCAGTTTCCATCCTAAGTTGACCTGGAGTAATGCGAACTACTGATCATCGTTTTTTTCATTTTCCTCATTTATCAAACATTAACAATGGAATTTACCATTCGAGTGGCGGCCGCTGAAGACGCAGCGTATGCGCAGCAAATTTGTGATTTGATCAAAGATTCAGCTAAATCCCGCGGAACAGGAATCGCCGAACGTGAGCCTGCCTACATCTGTACCAAGATACAGAATGGCAACGCAGTCATTGCCCTACAGGGCGAACAGTTGGCTGGTTTTTGTTATATTGAGGTATGGAGCCACGATCGGTACGTTGCCAATTCGGGATTGATCGTCGCGCCCGAGTTCCGCCGTTTTGGTTTGGCCAAACAGATCAAGGCGCGGATTTTCCAATTGTCGCGCGATAAATTTCCCGAGGCCAGTATTTTTGGTATCACCACCAGTTTGGCCGTCATGCGGATCAACTCTAAGCTCGGCTACGAACCCGTCACTTTTTCAGAACTCACCCAAGATGAGGCTTTTTGGAACGGCTGTCGTTCCTGCCCCAACTTCGATATCCTCGAGCGCAACCAGCGGCGCATGTGCCTGTGCACCGCCATGCTGGCACCCGCCGCCGTGGAAGTAGCAGAAAACATGGCCACCGATCTGAGTGACCTGATCATTGCCGACGAAAAAGTGGCGGGAAACATTTTGTAATTAACGACCTGGTCAATAGCATAAGATAATAACATAAGATGAAAAATAAAAAAGTAGTACTCGCCTATAGTGGCGGGCTGGATACCTCGTATTGTATCAAATACCTAACGGAGGAACACCAAATGGAGATCCATGCCCTGACGGTGGATACCGGCGGCTTTTCGGCCCTGGAATTACAGCTCATGGCAGAACGTGCCCTGGCCCTGGGTGCTACCTCCTACCAGGCCGTGAACGTAACGAAAAAGCTCTACGACCAGTGCCTCAAGTACCTGGTTTTTGGCAATTCCCTGCGCTACCAGACGTACCCGTTGTCGGTGAGTGCGGAGCGGATGTTCCAGGCCCTGGAAGTGGTCAACTATGCCCGTTCGATTGGCGCTGATGCCATTGCCCACGGGAGTACGGGCGCCGGAAATGACCAGGTGCGGTTCGACCTGATCTTCACCCTGCTGGGAGACGGCATTGAGATCATCACGCCCATCCGCGAGCAGCAGTTGTCGCGGGCAGCCGAGATTGCCTACCTGGAAAAGCACGGGGTCAGTTGGCCCGACAAGAAGGGCAAATACAGCATCAACCAGGGCATCTGGGGTACTTCCGTGGGGGGGCAGGAAACCCTCACGTCGCACCAAAACCTGCCGGAAGATGCCTGGCCGGTCCCGATGACGGCCCAGGGCGAGCGGAAGCTAAGTTTGCAGTTCAAGGCGGGCGAATTTGTCGGCTTCGACGGGCAGACCTTCGCGCACCCCGTAGCCGCTATCCAGGCCCTGGAAGCAGTGGCGGCTCCCTTCGGTGTCGGCCGCGACATTCACGTTGGCGACACCATTATTGGTATCAAAGGCCGGGTAGGTTTTGCGGCGGCGGCCCCGTTGCTGATCATCAAAGCGCACCACCTGCTGGAAAAACATACCCTCACCAAATGGCAGTTGTACTGGAAAGAACAACTGGGCAACTGGTATGGGATGATGGTTCACGAAGGGCAGTTCCTGGACCCCGTGCTGCGCAACATCGAAGCCTTCCTCACCGACACCCAACAACCGGTGACGGGTGATGTTTTCCTGACCCTCCATCCCTACCGATACGTACTCGACGGCATCCAGTCGCCCTACGATATGTTGGGCGCTGGTTTTGGCCAGTACGGCGAGATAAACACCGGCTGGAGTGGCGAAGATGTCAAAGGTTTCACCAAGATCCTCTCCCTGGCTGGCCAGATTCAAGGGAAAGTACGCGCCACAACGACCAAGGAGTAAGGCCATTTTATCGGCCAGGTAGGCCGGTTTTTTAACCATCAATCCAATCATTATGATTCAAATTGGCATCATTGGCGGCGGCGGCTACACGGCGGGCGAACTCATCCGAATCCTGCAGTGGCACCCGGCGGCAGAAATCCGGTTTGTCCACAGCCTGAGCCAGGCTGGCAAGCCCGTGAGTGCCATTCACCAGGATCTGGTGGGCGATTGCCAGCTGGTGTTCACCGCCGCGTTGGATCTTTCCGTTGACGTCCTTTTTCTGTGCAGTGGCCACGGCCAGTCCCGCGCCTGGCTCGCCGAACACCCCCAGTCCGCCCAGACCCTGGTCATTGACCTGAGTACCGACTTCCGCCTGGATGATACGTTCAGCTACGGTTTGCCGGAACTGAACCGTGACCAGTTGCGCGGCGCGCGCCGCGTGGCCAACCCCGGTTGTTTTGCCACGGCCATCCAGCTGGGCCTACTGCCGCTGGCGGCAGCCAGGGCCTTACCTGCTGAAGTCCACATCCACGCGATCACCGGCTCAACGGGAGCCGGGCAGGCACCCCAGGAGACGACCCACTTTAGCTGGCGCCACAGCAACCTGTCTGTTTACAAGCCTTTTGCCCACCAGCACCTGGCCGAAATTGGCCGCAGCCTGCAGCAACTCCAGGGCGGTACCCTCCCCGAGCTGCCTTTCCTGCCGCTCCGGGGCGATTTTACCCGGGGGATTTTTGCCAGCATGTACCTGCGTACCGACCTCACCGAACAGGCACTCCAAGAACACTACGCCAACTACTACGCCAGCCACCCCTTCACGCACCTGGTTGCCGACAATCCGCACCTGAAGCAGGTGGTCAATACCAACAAATGCCTTGTCCACGTGGAAAAGCACGGCCAGCGGGCCCTCATCATCAGCGTCATCGACAACCTGCTCAAAGGGGCCTCCGGACAAGCCGTGCAAAACATGAACCTGGCCCTCGGCCTGGCGGAGGATACCGGATTGCACCTGAAAGCCCAGGTGTTTTAGACCAGCTGCTCTGGCATGGCGACATTACCCGCATTGCGCAGCAAAAAAAACTTTAACCCTATACCATCCTGGGCGGCTAAACCGTTTGTATTGCGCCGGTGAACGGGATTATCCGTACTTTTGCCGTCCTAAATCTGGGTTCAATAGCTATTAACTTATGAGGAGCGTAAATTTTTCAGTGCGTTTTATGGTGATTACGGCAAGTTTGCTGTTTACGGCAACCGTGAGTGGGCAATCGCTGATGCGCGGTTGGGAGGTCGGCCCCTGGGCAGGTGTTTCCTACTATTTTGGTGACTTGAACACCAATTACCGGCTCAACCGCCCCAATGCGGCGGGTGGTTTTTTGGCGCGCTACAATTTCAACGAACGCCTGTCTTTTTCGGTTAGTGGCAACTACGGAAAAATTGCAGCCTACGACAGCGATTCCCGCAACCCTTTCGAACAGGACCGCAACCTGAGCTTCCAGTCGGACATCTGGGATGGAACGGCGCTTTTCGAATTCAACTTCCTACCCTACTTCCACGGTAGCCGCGACAATTTCTTTACGCCCTACCTCTTCGGTGGCTTGTCGATTTTTAACTTCAACCCCAAAGCTGTTTACGATGGTCCTACGCAGTTGAATGGGGTCAATCCCGGGGAGTTGGTCGAGCTGCGCCCCCTGGGTACGGAAGGCCAATTTAAAGGGGAGGAATATTTTACCGTTACGGCGGCTTTTACCTACGGCATGGGTTTTAAATTTGACCTCAATTACGAGTGGAGCATGAATATTCACGCCGGCATTCGCTCAACGTACACCGACTACCTGGACGACGTGAGTACCGTCTACCCCGACCGTACCGACTACATTTCTACCCGCCCCCAGAGTGATCTGGCGGTGTATATGTCTTCGGGCAAATCGTTGGCGATTGACGGCGGCAAGCCCCTGGGCACCAAAGGCCAACAGCGCGGCGACAGCGGCAACAACGATGTCTATCTTTTTGCCGGCGTGGGAATTTTGTACTACTTCGGCGATGTCCGTTGCCCGTCCTACGGCAGTGGCACCCGCCGGAAATAGCAGCGTCTATGATCCAGCAGGTTGAATTCCGGCTACCCGCCGCAGCGCGTGGTTACCACCTCATCACCCGGCAGCTACTCGAGCAGCTGCCTGCGCTTCCGGCGCAGGGGCTGTTGTCGGTGTTCATCAAGCATACTTCGGCCGCACTCACCATCAACGAAAATGCCGACCCTTCGGTGCGGGTCGACTTCGAAAACATCTTCAACAGTCTCGTACCCGAAGACCTCCCTTTCCTCACCCATACCCTGGAAGGCCCCGACGATATGCCCGCCCACATTAAGGCCAGCATGATGGGGAGCAGCATCACCGTTCCCATCACCAATGGCCAGCTCAACCTGGGCACCTGGCAGGGTATCTACCTCTGCGAATTTCGCGACCACGGCGGGGCCCGGCAACTGGTGGCAACGATCTACAGTTAGGATACAAGCAGCGAAGCTAAAATGGCTCATCCTTCCCAAAGCTGGTGAATTGTTTAATATTCTCTTAATTTAGCCCCAGTTTTTCTTTACCACTTCCTTCACCATGTCAATTTTCGGACAAGGCATATATTTTGGCTTGCTGTTGGCCATCCTGGTAGGGCCCTTGCTGGTGGCGTTGGTGCAAGCAAGTCTGGAGCAGGGTACCAAAGCTGGCTTCATCGTTGGCTTTGGCATTTGGGTGAGTGATTTTTCGTACATCGTGTTGGTCTATTTTGGCATTCGTTACGTTAACCAACTTATTAACTGGCCCGGATTTGAGCTGACCCTTGGGCTCATTGGTGGCTTAGTGCTGCTGGGTGCGGGCATCAGCACCTTGCTGACCCCTCCTCCCCGCCTGGACGATCCGAACCCTGCGGCGAACGAAAAAAAGGGCAACCTGACTTTGTGGTCCAAGGGCTTTTTTATCAATACCATCAATCCTTTTACGGTCTTCTTTTGGGTTTCGGTGATGACGGGGGTAGTTTTGAAGAACGAATACGACCACCACCAGTCTTTCCTTTTTTTTGCTGGTCTGTTTGGAACGGTGGTTTTCACCGATTGCCTGAAAATACTGCTGGCCAAGGTTATTCGTCACCGACTTACCGCCCGCCACCTGTGGTGGATCCGGCGGATAGCGGGTCTGGCTCTAATAGTTTTTGCGATAGCGCTCGTGATCAGGGTGATTTTTTAACTTTGCAGTGCAAAAATTAAGTAATCGTGAAGCAGGGTCTGATAAATTTTTTAAAATTCCTGGTATTTCTCAGCGTAGGGTTGGCCATCTTGTACTGGGTTTATCAAAAACAAAGCACGGCCTACCTGGCCGAATGTGCGTTGCGGGGCGTTCCCGCCGCCGATTGCAGCCTGCTCGATAAGGTATTGAGTGATTTTGCCTCCGCCAACATCTACTGGTTGTTGGTGGTGTTGGGGTGTTTTGCGTTGAGCAATATCTCGCGGGCCATCCGTTGGAATATGCTCCTTCAGCAACTCGGCTACCGCCCCCGCCTGAGCAATTCCTTTCTGACCATCATTTTAGGCTACTTTGCCAACTTGGGTCTGCCCCGGGTAGGCGAAGTGGTGCGTGCCGGTACGATGGCCCGCTACGAAGGTATTCCGGCGGAGCAGGTCATGGGCACCGTGGTGGCCGACCGCATTGTCGATGTCATTAGCATTTTGTTGGTTACTGCCCTGGCACTGGTGCTGGAGTTTGATACCCTCTGGGCGTTTCTTAAAGAAAACAGTACACTCCAGGAGAAATTGGCCAACAACAGTACCTTGCTCCTGGTGCTCGCAGGGTTGGCGCTACTCGGGCTGGGCTCGTTGTACCGCTTGCGTGCGCGCATTCAACAGTTGGGGGTCTACCAAAAGATAAGTGGTATCTTAGTAGGCTTTGTCGAAGGCCTCCAAACGGTCCGGGGGCTTAAGCGGCCGGGCTGGTTCCTTTTCCACAGTATCAACATCTGGGTCATGTATTTCCTGATGACCTACGTCTGCTTCTTTGCCTACGCACCAACGGCTCACCTTTCTGCGTTGGTGGCTCTGGTGGTGTTTGTTTTCGGCGGTTGGGGCATCGTCATTCCCTCGCCGGGCGGCATGGGTACTTACCATTTTCTGGCTACTACCGCGCTGGGATTTTACGGTATTGCCGGTGAAGATGGCTTTGCCTGGTCGAATATTTCGTTCTTTACCATTCAGATCGGTTGCAATATTTCTATTGGCTTGCTGGCACTTATCCTTTTGCCTATCCTCAACCGCAAACAGGTGGCGGTGGATGCCCCCTGAGGTAAGAAAAAAAAGCAGCTGCCTTAGAACAACTGCCTTAAAACAGCGTGCGCTTTCAGCGGTCTTAACCATTATAGACTCCTTTTGATGACAACAGTACTAGATGCTATTGCTAACCTGGATATGCTTGCACAACAAGTTGCCTATTCGCATCCGGTTGGGGTCTACCTGTTGTTTTTTGGCATCATTTTTTTCGAATCTACTTTTTTGCCCGTCTCGCCGTTTCTCCTGGGCAATGGCCTGGTGTTTAGTGCCGGTGTGCTGGCCGCCGCTGGCTCCGTGAGTTTGGTGCCGATCCTTCTGGTGTTGTCAGCTGCCGGGGTAGCCGGTGCCGGTGCAGATTACTACGTGGGGCGGCAATTTGGTTTGCTGCTGTTCAATAAATTCCCCAACCTGGATAAGAAGCACTTTGAACAGGCCCACGAGTTTTATGAAAAACACGGCAACAAGGCCATCTGGTTTTCCCGCTTCGTAACCGTCGCCCGAGCCCTGGTTCCGTTGGTAGCGGGCATGGCTGGCCTGGAGCAACGCCGTTTTTGGAAACATATCCTGCCCAGCGTGGTACTCTGGATCGTAAGCTTTACCCTGGCGGGTTATTTTCTGGGGCATATCCCCGTGGTCAAGCATTATTTCATCTGGATCGCCGTCGGCGCAGTGGGTCTTTGTTTGTTTACGATATTAATCTGGGGTATGAAAAATCAACTGCGACGAATCTTCGCCACTTTCTTCCCGCGGCAACGGCCACCGCGCAATTGACGACACAATGGGGCAAAACAAAGCGATCAACTTTCCCTTGGAAAATTGATCGCTTTGTTTTCTTTAGTTACTTGTGCTTAGATCAGGTTGCTTCCTGCGTCGGGTAAGTACCATTCCAAACCTTCTTGCCGCTCAGTCTTCTCACCAGGTACATGAACCCTACCAAGAGGAAAAAGAAGGGCCCCAGGAATCCCAACAAAGCAATAAACTTGGTGCCGTAGAATTGGGACATCGGGCGACGCAAGCGCTCGGACATGATGTACATGCTGGGGATCAGGAGCAAGGTCAGGAAAAAGGAGAAGACCAGGCCAAAGATAATGGTCCACGCCAGCGGACCCCAGAAAACTACGCTATCGCCCCCGATCCATATCTGGGGATTAAAGTCGGTCAGCAGGGTCAGGAAATTGATGTTAAAACCGATGGCCAATGGGATAAGCCCCAGGATAGTCGCAATAGCGGTGAGCATGACGGGGATAATCCGCACCTTTCCCGCTTCGATGGCAGCCGCCCGGATTTTGTACCCGCGCTGCCGGAGTTCGTCGGTGAATTCGATCAGCAGGATACCGTTTTTGATTACAATACCGGCCAGGCCAATCACCCCCACCATGACCATAATCGTAGGCATGGACATGCCGGTGATGGCGTAACCGAGGAAAACACCAATCACGGAAAAGAAAATTTCCGAGAGTACGATAAAGGGTTTACTCAAGGAGTTGAATTGTAGCACCAGAATCAGAAAGATGAGGCCCAGGGCGATCAGCAATGCTTTACCCAGAAAGGCATTGGTCTCCTCTTGCTGCTCACTGACGCCGGTTTGTTTGATGGTAACGCCTTCCGGTACGGGGTAGAAGGATTGGAAGGTTGCCAGTTTTTCGGCCAGTTCTTTGTTGATCGTAGGTACGGCCGTAAGATCCGTGACACTGGACTGCAGCTGGATGGTTCGCTCCATGTTTTTTCGCTTGACCATTCCCGGGGTGCTCGTAAAATCGTAGGATGCCACGGCACTGATGGGAACTTGCTTGATGCGTCCGGTATTGAAATCCCGGAAAGTAATCCGCATGTTCAGCAGGCTTTGCAGGTTGTTGCGCTGCCCGGCCTCGTAGCGAAGCTGGATGGGGTATTCGTCTTCGCCATCCTTAAGTTTGCTTACTTCCTGGCCGAAGAGAGCGGTGCGGATCGCGTTGCCTACCTGGGCGGTACTGATTCCTTCGTTGGCTGCTCTTTCCTTATCCACGAGGATGGTTACCTCGGGGTTATTCAGGTCGACGTCGATAGCCAGGTTCTCGATGCCATTCACCCGGGTGGTGTCCAGGTAGTTGAACAGGTCTTTGGCAACCTTGGTAATGGCTTCAAAATCATCGCCACCGATCTCTACGTTGACGGGGGGATCGGTTGGGGGGCCGGTTGCTTCCTGTTCGACGGTGACCGCCGCACCGGGAATACCTTTGACCACCGCCCGGATGCTGTCGAGGTAGGGTAGGGTAGGTTCGTAGGGGCGTTCGGCAAATTCCACAAAAGAAATCTGAATACGCCCGAGGTTGGTCTGCACGCTGCGGTTGTTGTCCATCGGGTTGTTGGCATTCACCGCTACGTTTGAAATGACACTCTCCACAATCGACCCTGGTTCTCCGGGGTGCAAACCGGCCAGGGCGCCAAAGGTTCGGGTTTCCAGTTCCTGGAGCACTTTGTCGGTTTCCTCGGCGCTGGTTCCTACGGGCATTTTCAAATAGACATAAATGAAGTTGGGTTGGCCGCTGGGGAAAAAGGGCAGGTCCGGGTTGCGGGCAATCAGGGCCAGCAAAGCCACAAAGAAAAGCACGAATACCGATAAAAAGGCCCATACGGGTCGCTTGCCAGCCAGCAGCCAGTGCAACAATCGTTCGTAGGCCGTCATCATCCGGGGGAGCACATTGTGCTGGAACCGGTAAATGATATCCGTAATTACCAGCCGGTTGATGACAAAAAGCACCGGAAAGAGCATCAGGACGGTACCCAGGGCTTTGACTCCCGCTATTCTGGCTACAATGCCCAGGACGAGGAGGGCCCAGACCCACCATTTTCTTAAGACGCTCATTTTGTTAGCGGGCGCTTTTTCGTCGGGGCTCATAAAGCTTGCGGCAAAAACCGGGTTGACAAAAAAGGCCACCAGCAGAGAAGCCAATAAGGTGAAAATCAGGATCGTCGGCAGATAAATCATAAACTTACCTACAATACCCTTCCAAAACAACAAGGGAAAGAAGGGCGCCACCACCGTAGCGGTACCCGCCAGCACCGGAATGAACACTTCTCCGGCGGCATTTTTTACGGCCCGCATAATGGGGACCTTGCCATTGTTGAAGATCCGGTGGGTATTTTCGATGACGACGATGGCATCGTCCACAATGATGCCCAAACCGAAGAGCAGGGCAAACAAGACGATGAAATTCAGGGTCACACTGCTCCCTACGATGAGGTCGGCAGCGGGTAGAAACAGGAAGGCCACGAAGACGCTCAACGGTACACTCAGGGCCACGAAAAACGCATTGGTGATTCCCATGAAAAACATGAGCACCAACAGCACCAGGATAAAACCGATCACGATGGTGTTGACCAACTCGTTGAAGGAAGTCGCTGCCTGCTTGCTCTGGTCACCGGTAATGACGACGTCAAGGTCCTGCGGAAAGTCCGTTTTTTTCATCTCGGCGACGAGCGCTTTGACCTTGTCGGCACACTCGATGAGGTTTTCACCCGGCCTTTTCACGATGTTCAGCGTGACCACGTTCTTGCCGTCCAGGCGGGCATAACTTTCTTGTTGCTTGATGGTGTCGATGATGGTGGCAATATCCTGCAAGCGAATGCTACTCCCGCCAGGTGTTTGGACCAACAGGTCAGCAATTTGCAGGCTGCTCACCAGTTGGCCTTTGATCCGCAGGGCGCGGTTCATGTCACCTACTTCGAGTTGGCCACCGCTGATGTCCATATTCTCGTAGGCCACCGCGTTGGCGATATCCGTAAAGCTCAACTGGGCTTTGTCCATGGCCAGGGGATCGACGTTGATCTGGATTTCCCTTTCGGGCGCACCCACAATGTCGACCTTGTTGACTTCCGACAGCGATTCGATGCCGGTCTTGAGCTTATCGGCGTACCGCTTGAGTTTTAAGCCGTCGTAATCGCCACTGAGGTTGACGAACATAATTGGCATATCGCTGAACGAAAACTCGACGACATCGGGCTCGCTGGTGAGGTTGTTGGGGAGGTCACCTTTGGCTTTGTCTACGGCATCTTTGACTTTTTGCTTGGCCACGGCTACTTCCACGTCGGTGTCGAACTCGACAATGATGATGCTGTAGTCCGTTACGGAAATAGAATTTACCTTATTCACCTTGACCCCGGTAATGCCTTTGATTTCTTTTTCAATGGGCCGGGTCACCAGGTTTTCGATGTCCTTGGGGGAGTTGCCTACGTACACCGTGGATACGGAAATGGTAGGTACGACAATGTCGGGAAACTGCTCCTTGGGCAGCGTCGTGAAGGTATAAAAACCGATCAGGGTGATGATGATGGTGATGATGTACATCGCCGTCATGTTGTTCACGGCCCAACTGGTGGGTTTAAATTCTTTATAGGGTTCCGGGCGTACTTTGGTGGCTTTCATAATCGCGGCTGTTCTGCTGGCTGATAATTAAATATTGCTCAAAACCTGACCTTCGTACAGGTCCTGATACCCCCTGGTCACCAATTGGTCACCGGGCTGTAAGCCGCTAAGGATTTCAATTTCGGCATTGTAGAGGTCACCGAGGGTGACAGCCACTTTTTTGGCGGTTTTTTTGCCGCCATTATCAGCCATTACGTAAACGTATTTGCCATTTTCATCGGACTGTACAATATTGACGGGGATGACAATGGCCTCACTGTTGGCGTGATTCAAAATCTTGACGGAAGCCGCCATATTCGGCTTCAGGCCGGGTACCGTGGGTAGCTTGCATACGGCGGTAAAGCCCTGAGACGCTTTGTTGACCGATTGGCTGATGCGCTGGATCGTTGATTTAAAGGTTTGGTTGAGGGCGGGCACTTCCACCAAAACTGCCGCCCCTGCTTTCACTTCGGTCGCGTAATTTTCGGGAATATTCACTTCGACCGTCAAATCACTGTTGTTGACCAATTGGATTTGTGGTCCGGTGGCTCCCAATCCGGTAAAAAGCTCGCCGACCTTGAGGTTGACAATTTCGGCTATCCCGCTCTGGTCGGCGTAGACGAGGTACGTTTTCAGTTGTTCTTCCTGCACCGCGATCTGGTTGGCGAGGGCGTCGACGTTGTTTTTAGCGTTGAGCAGCTGGACTTCGTTGCCGATTTTCTGATCCCACAATGTTTTGGTGCGATTGTAGAGATCTTGGGCAAAAGTGAGTTGGGTTTTCGAGGCGGCGATGGACTGGCGCAGGATCTGGTCATCAAGTTTCAGGATCAACTGGCCTTTCCGGACGGCTTGTCCTTCTTTGATATACAATTCCTTGACGTAACCACCTACCCCGTTTCGGGGCGCCACGTAGGAGGTGTTTTCGGCGGTTACCGTACCCTGCAAGTTGATGTAGGCGGCAAAAGCTTCCGGTGCAATTTCAACGACGGAAACCAACTTGGGCCGAATGGCTTTGCTGGGGTCCAGTTCAATGATTTCTGCTTCCAGGGTGGCAATTTGCTGCGCCAGATCGGCTTGCTGGGTTTTCAACTTAGCCAGGTCTTCATTTTTTTTGGCCAGGTCTTTTCCTGTTTTTTCAGCAGGTGGGGTGCACGCACTCAACATGCTGAGCAGCACAAAAACAGCTACGATGGTTCTCATAAAATTTCTTTTTCCATTTGCCGGGAACAAAGCGCTAATGCGCCGGAATGTTCCCTGAGGCGTAAGTTTGTTTCACTTTTTTAATCAAAAGAGCGCTGGGTTAGGGGTGTTTTTGCTCGCTTGTGAGTAGGCATTGTGCCAGTACGAAAAACGGATTAAAATTCGCAATGAAGCCCTGCGAGCAGAAAAGGATGACCTGGTCATTTCGATAATAGGTTATTCCAGTGACCTGCACAAAACAACTGGTTTTCTGCTATTGTTTCGGTAATTACAATAAATCACTAATAATTTAGGCCGACTTGACGGGGGAAGGAATCCCCGCGGCAAGCCGGCCTAAAAGATGAGCGCCTCAGCGTTAAAATCGCTGGATGTACTTAGTGGTTGGGGGTCTTCAGAAGTTCCGGAAATTTGGCTTGAAAGCGCTTCAGCCGGGGAATAGATACGTTCTGAATGTAGGGGTTTTCCGGGTGCAACTGCTCGTAGTTCTGGTGGTAATCCTCGGCCTGCCAAAACCGTTCAAAGGGCATCACTTCGGCAGCTATGGTAGCGTTCAGTTGTTTGGCCAGGGCGGCTTTCTTCTCGTCAATGACCTGCTTTTCGGTCTCATTTTGGTAAAAAATGATGGAGCGGTACTGCGAGCCGCGGTCGGGCCCCTGCCCGTTCACCTGGGTGGGATCCTGGGAGCCAAAATAGACATCGACCAGGGAGCTGAACGAAACCACTGCCGGGTCGTAGATTACCTCCACGGCTTCGGCATGGCCGGTTGTTCCGGTATTACTCAATTCGTAGGTCGGGTTGAGGGTGTGGCCGCCGGCGTAACCCGCCACGACTTCCTGCACGCCCCGGACACTTTGGTAAACGGCCTCCACACACCAAAAGCAACCACTCGCAAAATAAGCGGTATCAAGGGTGGTCGTTACGGCCGTTGCGCCGGGTACAAATTTCAGGGCCGCCGAGTTGATGCAGTAGCGCAGCCCGTCGGGCGCCGGGCCATCGTTGAACACGTGGCCAAGGTGGAGGCCGGTGGCCTGCTCTACTACTTCGTCTCTGACCATCCCGAGGCTGCTGTCTTTAACCCACAGCACGGCACCTTCCTTGATGGGCTTGGAGAAGCTGGGCCAGCCGGTTCCCGAATCAAATTTGTCGGCCGAGCTGAACAGGGGTTCACCCGTGGCCGCACTTACGTAAATGCCCGCTTCGTGGTTGTTGTAGTAAGCGTTCCGGAATGGCGGTTCGGTGCCTTTTTCCACCATGATGTAATACACATCCGGGTTGAGTATTTGCTTCCAGGCACTATCGGGTTTGGCGTCGGGGAAGGTGGCAGCAGCCAGGGTCGATTGCTGGGGTTGGGTACGTCCGCAGGTGAACAGGAAAGCCACCAGGGCCAGCGACAACAAGGGGAGGACAAGGTTTGTATTTCTCACGATCTTTGATTAAAAGTGTAAAGGGAATAGCCAGTTGGATGCTTGTGCCGGATACGGTGCACCCGGCAAAAGATACATCCATTAAACAAGTTTACCCGGATGAGTTGTTCAGTTAAGCGCAAATTATTCCAGTCCATTCTACCCCAACTGTCCCTTTCCTACCATTTCCACGCCGCCGGATCGAAGGGCACCTGGTAAATGCGGCTCCACCCGTTTTGGTAGCTGTTCACCGCCTGCTGCAATTCCGTCAGGTTTTTAAAACCGGGACGTTCACCGAGTGCACTCCGCCGACTGGTAAAATACAAGGTGCCGGTAGGCAGGTCGACAAACGGACAATAATCCATTGCCCGGGAATTGATGGCCAGCCCCAGGTTTACGGCTGGCCGCCACTGCTGTTCGGCGTCGCGCGTGCTGAGGTACAGGTCGCCACTGCCCTGGCCGTCGGGGCGTTGGTAGGCACCAAAGAGGAGGAAAGACTCGTCGGGAGCCACGTAGGCGTTGTATTCGTAGCCGGCCGTATTGATGCCTGGCCCCAGGGCAACGGGCGATCCGTAGTGATCGCCGAGCCACGCGCTGAAGAAAATATCGTCTTTCCCGCTCGATGCGTGACCGTCGCTGGTGAAGTACAGGTTGTTGTTGCTGGCCAGGGTGGGGTAAAACTCGTCGGCGTCGGTGTTCACCGGCGGGCCCAGATTTACGGGTAGCCCCCAGGGGGCGGTAGGGGTTGGCCGGTCCACGTACCAGATGTCGAAGTCTTTAGCGGCGTGGCTGCTGTCGGCCAGTGGTCGGTTGGATACGAAGTAGAGGCGCTGGTTGTCGGGCGCGAGGAAGGGTTCCAGGTCCTTGTACTGGCCGGTGAAGGGCACCAGTTCGGGCTCGCTCCACCCATCTTTTTCTTTTCGCAAAACCGCGATTGCCGATACCTCCTCCAGTGGGCTCTGGATCGTGAGGTAGGCTTCGGTGCCAGCGGTGGCCAGGGTGAAGTCGCGCACGTTGGGCAAGGCGGCCAGGTGCGCCAGTGCGGGCACGACGGTGACGGTGGTGTCCTGGCAGTAGCCGCGGTAGGCGTTGACCAACAGGAAGAAGAGCAGGAGGGTATGTTTTTTCATAGTGGATCACATTTGGTGCGTGCTTCGTTGGATACTCAGCTGGTATTTTTATTGGCGCAAGGTCTAACTTTGTGTTAAAGGTGCAAAAAAAGGGGTGCGCCCCTCCGGTCGCACCCCAAAAAAAATAGGGTTTTAAGGTTTGTTCCTGGTGTTTTTCTTCATTTGTGGTAGCCAGCCCCGGCGTTGGAGCAGGAAAAAGACCAGGCCCAGCACATTCAGGCCAAGGAGCCCCAGGAACAGCAGGTGGTAGCGGAGCCTCAATTTTTGTTCGGCAGCGGCCCGCTTGTCGGCGGCCTCCTTTTCGCTGGCGTGGCGGTCGCGGTCGGTTTCTGCCAGGAGGCGTTGTTCGTATTCCTGAGCAAATTCGATGGATGCTTGTTGTAGTTCCTGGTTCTGCTGCCGGATGGTCTGGCGCAGGTTGTTCAGTGCGGTAGTAGAATCGGCCAGGGCGCGTTGCCGGGCGGCATTGGTGTGGGTCAGTTGTCGGTTCTCGGCCCGGAGCGCTTGCTCGGTACTGGCGGCGTTCTCTTTTTCGGCGGCGAGTTGGTTGCGTAGGTGGTCGTAGGCGTCGCGCACCTCGGCGCAGGGATCGTAGAAGCTGGCGGGGATCAAATCCGTTTCGCGGTAATTTTGTGGCGGCTTTTGCTTGACGGTTATCAGATTCGGGCGCGCTGTATCAACCGGGGCTTGATCATCCTGGAGGGGGAAGCCTCCTGCGGAAAAGGCCAGGTAAGCCAGGAAAAGAAGACCGAGGATGACGATGATACCCAAACCCGAACTGCCCGAACCCGTCTGCCCGCCTGGCACCGTAGGTGCCACCATACCCGCCGAAAAAGGGTGGGAGACTCTGAAAACCAGGCGAACCACCCCGATGACGAGTACAAACACCAGCACCAGAATGACGATAATATTGAGTAATAAATTTTCCATAACCCTGCTGTTTTTGCTGTTGTTAGTAATGGATTTTACCTAACAAAACTCAGTAAAACAGCGCCTGAATTCAAACGTTTCGTACAGCAAGCACAGGGTGGCCGCAGGAAGTCGCGAGGGGGAGGGCGAAAGGCAGCAGGAAGGCAGCAGGAAGGTGGCAGGAAGGTGAAATGCCGCCGGGAGAAGCAGCAAGATGACGTTTGGGATTCAATAGCTCATTTTTCAACTGAAAAATGAGCTATTGAATCCCACTTCCTGTAAAAGCAATTTAAAGCCCCAAATAGTTCGGGGAGTTCGTAAAAAAATATGCCGGGCGTTTAACCCTGGTCCACGCCCATGAGTTGGCGGAGGTAGGTGTGGTGATTTTCTTTGAAGTATTCCTTTTCAAAGATGATGTGGTTTTTGTAATTCCACCACCAGCGGCGCAGCAGTTCCTGTTCGAAATCAGCTAAGGAAAACAGCAATCTCAACCTTTCTGTGGTATTATCTGGAACCATGTTGGGCAAGTTGGCCAGGTAAAAAGCCTGCCGCAGAAAACGTACCGCGGTTTCTTCACCGTCTACGTCCTTCGGGCGTTGGAGGCTGAATTGTTGGACCACCTGCTTGACCCCGAAGTAATCGACATCCAGGTAAATGAGTGCCCCGGCGGTAATCAGCCGGCCGAAGATACGGGCCTCCAACAAGGCCAGCGAGGGCTGGTCGGTCGATTCTATTCTTTGGGTGTACGCGTAAGGGCAGTGGAAGTCGTGCAGTCGCATTTCCAATTCGAGTTCCCAGTCCTGCCATTCCGTGTCTGGTAAGGCAAACTGCTGGCGCACTTTTTGGAGGGCAATGCTATTGGCCAGGGTGTTGAGTACCTTCAGGGCATTGTTGATCATCCGTTGGCTGCGCTGGAGGAACTGGCTGTCCTGCTCGTCGATGAAGTAACGCCGGAACAAGGCTTCCGGCGATGCAAAGATGTTGGCTGTCTTCCAGGCTTCCTCCTCGGTGCCTCTGCCGGGCAACGCTTTGGGCAGGTAGTAGCTGACGGGGTTGTCCATTTTGCGGGCATTCAAATACAGCGGGGGTGCATAAAAGGGATACCTATTGCCAATGATGCAGTATTCGTTGTAGAAATCGTTAAAATCCCTTACCTGCTGCAGTTTATGATCCAGTGAGGGGTGCAGCATGTAATAATCGGATTGCTGAATGGACTCGGTGGAGTGAATATACTGGGAGGCAGGTAAAAAAAACTGCTTGTTGGATACCACGTAGCCAATGAGGCCCATCCGGTAGAGGTAGTTGACAATAGACGGATCTACCTTCTTCAGTTCATTCTTATAGATCAGGTTTTGTTGGAATTTATTTGCGCACTCGTCGATGTATTCCTCCCGAAACTTGGGCACAATCTCTTTCAGGTAGTTGCTCAGGATCGTCTCGTGGGAATCCTGGTTGACCACCCGCCGCACCTTCGTGATTTTTTCTTCGACGGAAAGGGTGTGGTAATCCTTTTTAGCCAGGAGGTTTTCAAAGATCAATTTACCCATCCGCACCACTTCCCGCGGCCGTTCAAAAGTGTGGCGCAGAATGAAGTCAAAAACGTGTTCCTCCCGCAAAACCTGGTGCTCGTCCCTGGCTTGCACGTGAGCCATGTCGGTAAAACCAACAAAGGAAAGGTAGGGGTTGAGTTGCTGGGTTTCGGGGTTGGGGTGAAGGTGCGATTCGGGCGTGTTGGCAATATTGGTTTCAAAAATCTCCTTTATTTCACTTTTGGTGTACTTCAGATCGGTGCAGTAATTCTTCAGGTTGGCGATCAGCTGGGTTTCCACATTGAGCGCTTCGTGGCGTGCCGTAGCGAAGATCTTGATGTGCCGATTGACGGCGGTGGTGAAGTTGTAGCTGGTCAGCAAGAGGCCGCACTGGGCATGTTTCCAGACTTTGAAGGGGATATTCTCGTCTTCCTCCGAGTCGAAGTATTTGTATTCTTCGTTTGACAGGAGCGTATCCAGGGCCTGGTCGAGGCGGTCGATGAACAGGATAAACGGCGACCGGATGTCGTTGAGCTGCGCGAGCAAGTGGTTTAAGTTGTCGCGCAAAAAGCTGGATGTAATGAACTCTTTCTGGTTGGTGATCAGCTCGGTTACCATGTTGCTCAACCGGAAGTTGGCCGGGAAGCGCTGGTTCAGATGGGCCAGGGATTCGGGTAGCTCAAACTTGAGCCGCCGGATCGCGACCAGCGCCAGCGCGAATTTCCAGATGTTGATCCAGGTTTGCAAACTGGACAGCGTTTCCAGTTCGTTGCGCGATAGCGTATCAATATTGAAATCCAACCCTTCTACCAGCTCACTACTCGCCGATACCCAGTGTCCCTGGTTGTCGTCGGCCTCCATTTTCTTCCAGTAGCGGTAGGCTTTGTAGCGCAGGAGCAGGGTTTTTCCACAACCTTTGGCGCCAATAAGAAACAGTTTTCGCTCGTGCGAAGAAGGTTCTAAATAATCGGTAATGGTTTGATTTTGTAGATGTAAGCATGCGGAATATCTTCAGGATTGAGGTCACTAGCGTCGTAGCTCCAGGGTTTCATAAGTAGGTATTTGAAGTTGGCGATGGCGAAAAACCAAAAATACACATTAACCCGGATATGCTCCCTGCAGAACAAGTCTATTTCTATCTTTGCCCCCATGCAACCATCCCCAAGTACAACTCCTGAAGTCCTGATCATTGGTGGCGGCCTGGCGGGGCTCGTCAACGCCATTCACCTGTCGGGTGCGGGGCGGCGGGTGCTGCTCATCGAAAAGCACGACTACCCCCGGCACAAGGTCTGTGGGGAATACATCTCCAACGAGGTGCTGCCCTACCTGCGCCACCTGGGCGTCGATCCCTTTGCTGCGGGTGCCGTGGCCATCAGCCGCCTGGCGCTGAGCACCGTGAGCGGAAAGCTCGTGGAGGCGCCGCTGCCACTGGGCGGTTTCGGCATCAGCCGTTACACCCTCGACCACCTGCTCTACCAACGGGCGCTGGCCAACGGCTGCACCATCGTGCAGGATACCGTGACCGACGTCACCTTCGCTGCCGACACCTTCACCACCACCACTCGCAGCGGGCAGACGTACACGTCACCCTTCGTGATCGGCGCCTTCGGCAAGCGCTCCAACCTGGATGCCCGCCTGGGGCGCAAGTTCATGCAGCGGCAGGCGCCCTACCTGGGCGTGAAGGGGCACTACACCGGCGACTTCCCCGCCGACCTGGTGGCGTTGCACAACTTCCAGGGGGGCTATTGTGGGGTGTCGCTCGTCGAGGACCAGCGCATCAACATTTGCTACCTCGCCGATTTCAAGTCCTTTAAACAGCACAAAAACCTGGCGGCTTTTCAGGACGCCGTCCTGTGCCAGAATCCGCACCTGCGCGACATCCTGGCACACGCCACCCCCCTTTTCGACGAACCCCTGACCATCAGCCAGGTGTCGTTTCTGCCCAAACCAACCGTCGAAGACCACCTCCTGATGAGTGGCGACAGCGCCGGCATGATCCACCCCCTCTGCGGCAACGGCATGGGCATGGCCATCCACAGCGCCCTGCTCCTGTCGGAATCCCTGCTCCGGTTTTTTGCTGGCGATCTGCCCAGCCGGGCGGCCCTGGAACTCGAATACCGCCGGAAATGGCAGGAAACCTTCCGCAAGCGCTTGTTCGCTGGTCGTTTATTCAATACCTTGTTCGCGCAGGATCGGGTATTTGACTGGGCGCTGACGGCGCTGACGTTTTTTCCCCAACTCCTTCCGCCATTCATCAAACAAACACACGGTAAATCCCTTTTAGTAGATGAGCAAGAGGGCGGTGTTTAATTTTCCTACCCCCTCCAGCTAACGATGCCTATGTTTTTAGATACCACCTCCCGCAGTACGGCCAGCGAAATGATGGACGACCTGGCCATGGAAGGCGACCTGCTACAGCGGTCGCTCGACAAGCTCGACTGGATCAACAAGTGGCTCGGCGGCAACCAGGTGACACTGGGGGGGCTTCAACTGTTGCTCGAGGAGGTGCCGAAAACCCAAACCCTGCGTTTCGTAGACCTGGGCTGCGGCAGTGGCGATATGCTCCGGCTGATCGTCGACAGCTGCCGACGGGCTGGCCGGCCCGTGCAGTTGCTCGGTATCGATGCCAATGCTTTTACCGTCAACTACGCCCGCCAGCAGTCGGCCCAGTACCCCGAGATCAGCTACCGCTGCGAAATGGTGACGGCGGACACTTTGCGGGCGCTGGATTTTGACGTGCTGCTGTCGACCTTGTTCCTGCACCACCTCAGCAACGAAGAGGTGCTGGATGTACTGACGGCGGCTAGCAAAAAAGCGACCGTCGGCATCGTCATCAACGACCTGCACCGCAGCCAGTGGGCTTACTTTTTGTTTAACCTCCTGACCCTGTTCATACCCAATCCCATGATCCGCCAGGACGGCCTGACGTCGATCCTGCGGGGATTTAAAAAAACCGAATTACAGGCTTTCGCCCAACAGCTGCCGCTGACCAACAGCCGCCTCCGTTGGCGCTGGGCTTTTCGCTACCAGTGGATTATTTCCACCCCCAAATCAATCCAATAGGACAACCGCATGGTAAAAATAAAAACCGTCGCCAAGGCACTCCCACCCCACAGTCGCACGACCGACGAGATCATCCCTTACATCAAAGTCTGGCTCGAAGGGCAGGAGGAACGCTACCAGCGCAAAGTGCTGAAGATCTTCCGCAACGCCGCCGTCGATCGCCGCTACTCGATCATGGACGCCGAGGAGATGTTCACCACGCGTGGCTTCGAAGCGCGCAACAACCGCTACATTAAAGGCGTGTTGGAACTTTCGGAGACGGCCCTGCGCGGCGCCCTCGAAAAAGCCGACTGGCAACCCCGGGACATCGACTACATCATTACCGTGAGCTGTACCGGCATCATGATCCCGTCGGTAGACGCCTACCTGATCAATAACCTGGGCATGCGCCAGGACGTGGTGCGGCTACCCGTCACCGAGATGGGCTGCGCCGCGGGGGTGTCTGGTATCATCTACGCCAAGAATTTTCTGCGGGCCAACCCCGGCAAACGCGCCGCTGTGATTGCCGTGGAATCGCCGATGGCGACGTTCCAGCAGGAAGATTTTTCCATGGTCAACGTGGTGAGCGCCGCGATCTTCGGCGACGGCGCGGCCTGCGTCCTCCTGTCTTCCGACGAAGCCGACGACGGCCCGACGGTCGTCAACGAAGATATGTACCACTTCTTCGACGCCCAGCACATGATGGGCTTCGCCCTCAAAGACTCGGGCCTGCACATGATCCTGGACCAGTCGGTACCCGCTACCATCGCCGAACATTTTCCGAATATTGTGCACCCCTTTCTGGCCAAGTCGAATACCAGTATTGAAGAGATCGATCACCTGGTTTTTCATCCGGGTGGGAAGAAGATTGTACAGACGGTGGAAGAGCTGTTCGGCTCCCTGGGCAAGAACATCAACGATACCAAGGAGGTCTTGCGCCTTTACGGCAACATGTCGAGCGCGACGGTGCTCTACGTGCTGGAGCGCTTCCTGGATCGCCCCATTCCGGCGGGCGAAAAGGGGCTGATGCTGAGCTTTGGCCCCGGGTTTTCGGCGCAGCAGGTGTTGTTGGAGTGGTGATCAGGGGTTGGTTCACGCGGCGATCAGGAGTTGGTTCACGCTGCGACGCAACGCAGCGGCGATTGCGCGGCGATTTTTGGAGGAGGTTCCTGATTGGGCGGAGGAGAGAGCGGGCAGCTGGTGCCTGCGCGGCGATCAGGAGTTGGTTCACGCGCCTGCCACGTCTTCAGCGTGGGCGACGCAACGCAGCGGCGATTGCGCGGCGATTTTTGGAGGAGGTTCCTGATTGGGCGGAGGAGAGAGCGGGCAGCTGGTGCCTGCGCGGTGATCAGGAGTTGGTTCACGCGCCTGCCACGTCTTCAGCGTTGCCTGCCACGTCTTTAGCGTGGGCGCCGACCCGCTGCGAGCACCTTTTTAAAACGACAAACCATTACGATGGCAAACACATTCACGAACAAAGTCCACTGGGCCCTCATCCTGGGCGGTTCTTCCGGACTGGGGCTGGCGAGCGCCCGGAAGCTGGCAGCTGAGGGGCTCAATATTTGCATTGTGCACCGCGACCGCAAGTCGGTGCTGGATCGGGTGCACCAGGCCTTCGACGAGATTCGGGCTACTGGGGTGTCCTTGCTGCATTTCAACGTCGACGCCCTGCGCGCCGACAAGCGCACCGAAGTGGTGGCGGCCCTGCGGGAAGCGCTGGGCGATGCGGGCAAAATCAGGGCCCTGGTGTTCAGCGTCGCCAAAGGCAACCTCAAGCCCATGGTGGCGACGGATCAGCCGGTACTGAAAAACGACGATTTTCACCTGACCATCGAAGCGATGGCCATTGGCCTCTACGATTGGACCCAGCACCTGTTTGACGAGCACTTGTTCGCACCCGACACCCGCCTCATCAGCTTCACCAGCGAGGGCAACCAACGGGCCTGGCGCAACTACGCCGCCGTATCGGCCGCCAAGGCTGCCCTGGAAGCCATCACCCGCAGCATTGCCCTGGAGTTTGCCCCCTACGGTATCCGCGCCAACTGCGTGCAGGCCGGCGTGACGGACACGGAGTCGCTGCGGATGATCCCCGGCAGCGAAAGCCTCAAAGCCCACAGCCTGCTGCGCAACCCCTATGGCCGCCTGACGACCCCCGAAGACGTGGCCAACGTGGTTTACCTCCTCTGCCGGGACGAGGCTGCCTGGATCAACGGCGCCATCATTCCCGTCGACGGGGGGGAGCGAATTCAGTAAATACAACCGACCATGACCAGCACCGAAAAAATAATCAGCTACCTGCCCTACACACCGCCCTTTCTCTTTGTGGATAGTCTGGAAGCGGTAACCGAAAACGGCGCCCGCGGCCACTACACCTTTCCGGCCGACAGCTTTTTTTATCAGGGGCACTTCAAGGATTATCCCGTCACGCCCGGGGTAATCCTCACGGAAACGATGGCCCAGATCGGGGTAGTTTGCCTCGGTATTTTCCTGCTGGGAGACAAGCTGGCGGGGGCGGACGTGAAAATTGCCCTCACCTCCCAGGCGGTAGATTTTTACGTGCCCGTCTATCCTGGTGAGACGGTGACGGTGGTGTCGGACAAGCTATACTTCCGCTTTGGCAAATTAAAGTGCCAGGTAGAAATGCGGAACCAGAAAAATGAGCTAGTTTGTCAGGGAACAATTGCGGGAATGATGAAGCGGTAAAGCATTTTTAACTTTCGCTTGCCCACAAAAAAAGGCCGCGAATTATAAGCAAGCATGGAAAACAGGGTTGTCATTACGGGTATGGGCGTAGCCGCTCCCAATGGGGTTGGGCTCACCGATTTCGAACGCGCCATCCGGGCCGGCACCTCCGGTATTCAGTACCAGGAGCAGCTAGCGGCCATGAATTTTTCCTGTTGCGTAGGCGGTATTCCGCCGGTTACCGAAGCGTTAATCCTGCAGTACCTGACCCCCTTGCAGTTGCGGAATTTCAGCAGCTCGGGCATCATCTACGGTTGTATTGCCGGCGTGGATGCCTGGCGGGATGCGGGCCTGGCTTTCGCCGACGATGAACCCGACTGGGACAGTGGTTGCATCTTCGGTACCGGCATCTCGGGGGTGGAGAAAATGCGGGAAGCGAGTTACCTCCTGGACGAGGGCCGCGTGAAACGGTTGGGCAGCACCTCCGTAGCGCAAACCATGTCGAGCGGGGTGAGCGCCTACCTCAGCGGCATCCTGGGCCTGGGCAACCAGGTGACCACCAACTCGGCAGCCTGTGCCACGGGCACCGAAGCCATCCTGATGGCCTACGACCGCATCCGCGCGGGCCGGGCCCGGCGCATGCTCGCGGGCAGCAGCAGCGACCACGGCCCCTACCTGTGGGGTGGCTTCGACGCCATGAAAGTGATGACCTTTAAACACAACAACGACCCCACCGCCGCGTCCCGCCCCATGAGCGCCACGGCCTCGGGCTTCGTGCCCGGTAGTGGCGCCGGCGCGTTGCTGCTCGAGTCGTTGGAGAGCGCCCGGGAGCGGGGCGCAAAAATATACGCCGAAGTGCTGGGCGGTAGTGTCAATGCCGGCGGCCAGCGCAACGGCGGCACCATGACGGCGCCCAACCCCCTGGCCGTGCGCCGCTGCCTGCACGACGCCATCGCCAACGCGGGCATTCACCCCCACGAGATCGACGTGATCAACGGCCACCTGACGGCTACCATCAAGGACCCCGAAGAAGTGGAAAACTGGGCCGCCGTGCTCGGCCGCCGGGGCCGCGACTTTCCCTATATCCATTCCCTCAAGGCCATGGTGGGCCACTGCATCGGCGCCGCCGGATCGATCGAAAGCGTAGCAGCCGTGCTGGGGTTGTACCACGATTTTATCTTTCCCAGCATCAATTGCGAAGATGTGCATCCGGAAATTGCGGCCATCATTGACAAAGACCGCATTCCCACCCAAGTGCTGGAAAATACCGGTACCCGAATCGTAGCCAAGGCTGGCTTCGGTTTTGGCGACGTCAACAGCTGTATCATTTTAAAAAAACACGAACATGACTAACGCAGAATTGATTGTATCCCTCAAGCAGATCGTGCAACCCTACGTCCAGGACCAGGAAGCTTTTGCCCAACTCTCGGAGGAGACCAACTTCATCGATGACCTCAAAATCAACTCGGCGAACCTGGTGGACATCATCCTCGACGTGGAAGACGCCTTCGACATCGAGATTGAAGACGATGCCATGGACCAGATGCTGACCGTGAAAGCGGCCATCGCCATCATCCAGGCCAAGATCGCTACCCCGTGATCGGTAACGACATCGTGGACCTGGCCTGCGCCCACCGCACGAGCAACTGGCAGCGGCCGCGCTTCCTGGACAAACTCTTCACCAGCGGGGAACAGGACCTGATCCGGGCCGCCGCCGATCCCGAGCGGCTGGTGTGGCTGCTGTGGAGCTGCAAGGAGAGCGTCTACAAAATTGTGCACCGGCAGACCGGCCACCGCTTTTTTGCGCCCCGCAAGATCGTTTGCGACCTGCTGACGGCGCAGTCGGCCACCCAACCTGCACGCGCACGGGTGACCTACCAGGGACAGTCATTCGCTTGCCAGAGTGAAGTCGGGCCTGCCTTCATCCACACCGTGGCCTTTTCCACGGCTACGGCTACCGGTTTTGCTGCCCGCACCTTTTACCTGGCGCAACCGACGCCCCGCGGGCAACGGCAGCAGGTTTGCGCCGGCCTGTGGGAAGATTGCCAGGGGGCTGGCGATTTTTCGGCGGAAGCATTGGAGATTCGCAAAAATGAACAAGGGATTCCACTGCTTTTTCTCGCTGGCGTTCAACAAGCAGCCTCTTTATCCATTTCCCATCACGGGTGCTACGTGGCTTATGCGCTTACCCGGGGGGAGCTAATTTTAAATCAAAAAAAAACAGTTCGTACCGCAAGATGACCTTCGCCAAATGGATTTCGTGGGTATTGAAATACCGGGTAGTGATTCTCGTCCTGCTCTTGATCACGGTGGGGACGGGGTTGGTACAGACGGCCCGGCACCTGACGGTGAACAACGCGTTGTCGATCTGGTTCCTGGACGATAATCCCCAGTACCAACAGTACCTCGAGTTTGAAAAAGCGCAGGGCTCCGACCAGATTATCGTGGCGATGATTCCGGTCGACAGCCTCTATTCGGGGGGCTATTTCGACCAATTGCTGCGCCTGCACGCGGCCACTGACACCCTTCCTTTTATCCGCGCCACCCTGAGCCTGGCCAACCTGAAGTACCCCCTTTACGCCAATCAGGAAATTTTCTTTCGCGACTTCTACGCGCCCGACCGGCGACCTGCCTGGATGGCTGGTCTACTGACCGACCTACCGGACTTGCGGGCGCAGCTGGTGTCGGCCGATAGCGCGTACACCTTTTTCTACCTCCAACTGCAACCGGGCAACGTCATTGAGCAAAACCGGCGCGCCTACGTGCAGCAGACGGTCGACCTCGTCCGGGCTACCGTGGGCCCGGTGCACATCACCGGGCCGCCGATCCTGAACGAAGCCTTCAGCCAGACGATCTACCAGGAGAGCACTTTTTTTGCCGCGCTGACGATCCTGGTGGTGGTCCTGTTGCTGGTCTTCTTGCTACCGCACTGGACCTATCTGCCGATTGCCTTTGCGGGGGTAATGATCACGATCAGCGTGACCCTGGGCCTGCTCGCGAGCCTGGGCTATTCGCTGAACCTGATCTCGATGCTCATCCCGACCATCCTGATGATCTACGCCATCAGCGATTCCATCCACATTATCAACATCTTCCACACTTACCGGAAGGAACACCCGGAACAAGACCGGGCCACGCACATTCGGGTGGCTTTGCAGCGGAGTCTGAAGCCCTGTTTTTACACCACCATTACCACCATGATCGGTTACCTGGCCTTGTCGGTATCGCCACTGCCAGCTTTCCGGGTCACGGGCATCTTTACCTTTCTGGGCATCGCGGTGGCCTTCGGGGCGGCCTACCTGACCACCGCCATCGGCTTCTACTACCTACCGGCGGCATCCCTCCGTGGGCGGGTGCAGAAAATCAATATCCGGGCCATTGTGGATCGGTTGAACAATTGGACCAGCGCGCGCAACGGCACCGTACTGGTGTTGGGTGCGCTGGTTCTCGTGCTGGGGGTGGGGAGCCTGTTCTTCATCCGGGTAAGCACCAACTCGATGAACCTGCTCGGGTCGGGCCCGGTCAAGACCGACCTCCAGCTGATCGAAAAATCCTTGCAGGGCAGTGCCCGCCTGCAGCTGCAGATCAGCAGCGCCGACCCGGACTCCCTGTTTACGCCCGCCAATCTGGCCCGGCTGGTGGCCTTTCAGGACAGCCTCGCGGGCAATCCGCTGCTGGCGCACCCCGTTTCGATCCTCAACTTCAAAAGTTTCCTGGAAGACCGGATGCCCGTTTTCAGCCGCTTCCGGTCGGTCAACTTCGAGGAGGTGTTGAAAAACAGCGAACGGGAGGCCAACCCTTTCTTCTCTTTTTTCGCGGACGACCTGTCGCAACTGGCCATTAATATCAACCTCAAGGAGCTGGAGACCGAGCAACTGGAACACCTGCTGAGCAGCATCCGGGAAGATTTTGCGGCCACCTTTCCCGCGGGCAACTACCACCTGACGATCAACGGTTTTGCGGCGGTGTATGCCCAGCTCAACCGGTTCATCCTGCAAACGCAGCTGTGGTCTTTTGGATCGGCTTTCCTGCTGTCGTTTGGCATCTTGTTTTATTTTATTGGCAATTTCAAGATCAGCATCCTCGCCCTGCTCCCCAACTTGCTGCCCCTCTGCGTGACGGTGTTCGCCATGGCGCTGCTGGGTATTCCCCTGGAGGCGGCCAACGCCATGCTGGCCCCCATTATGCTGGGCGTGGCCATGGACGACACCATCCACCTGATGAACCAGTACAAGCGCAACCGAACCGCCGGCTTATCGGTAGCGGAAGGGATGGATCAGGCCCTGCACTACACCGGGGGTGCCCTGTTTTCGACGACCATTGCGCTGGTTTGTGGTTTCCTCGTGGTGGGGTTCAGTGGGGTGGCGTCGGTGGCTACCTTTGGGCTGCTCTGCGCTTTCACTATCCTGGTGGCGCTGCTGGCGGATGTGGTGGTGTTGCCGGCTTTGGTGAAGCGGTGGGGGTGAGGGTAAGGGGGAAGGGGGATCACACTGGGCACAGAGGTGAGGGCGCTATGGGCTGGAAGCCGGTAATCAGTGCTTGTGGGATTAAAAATAGTTGCTTATTATTATAAGGATATGTGCACCATTCCATAAAAGTGGTAAGCAAAACAGTGTTTAATTTCTAAATCAACAACATGACAACTGAACGTAAAATCCTTGATATGACGCCATTGGGAATGAGGTTTACGGTGGTAAGAAACGCCGCTGCAACGAATGGGCAGTCGTTAGATTTGGAATGGGAGCTGTTGCCACAATGCAATATGAAGGATCCCCTGTTTCATACGCATCCAAACGCGATCGAAACTTACGAGATTCTGGAAGGCAATATGGAGTTTTTTGTAAAAGACAAATGGTTGCCGGCAAAAAAAGGTGACAAACTGACTGTTCCCAAAGGAGTTGTGCATACTTTTAGAAACCCAACCGACAAAATAGCTAAGGTTTATAACACGCACCAACCTGCCCTAAGGATGGAGGCGTATTTTGAAGACGTAGTAAAAGTATTAGATAAAGTAACAAATAAAAGAACGAAGGACTTTAAAATGAATTTGAATGCTAAATTATACCTTGGCGCACTAATGAGTAATTACCGTAATGACATCATAGCAGTTAGACCGCCTGATTTTGTGGTAAGACTTCTGGGACTAATAGGGAAATTAATAGGTATAAAATATTAAGACGAAGCACTCGCAATAAGGGGGCGAAGGATGTTTTTTTTGGGGAGAAGTACGGTGAAAGTGAGTGGGGAGTGGCGGATATAACTAAGTTAGCGATCACAAAAAAAGCACATGACAAATAAAATCATACTTGCAATAGTATTTTCATTTCCAAATATAATTTTCGGACAATGCATTAGTGAGTTGAATGAATTTATAACCGGATTTAACAAATTGGAATCCAGTTCATTTAATTTCTTAGATGACAAGTTAGACAGTGTTAAAATTGTCGGGTATGGAGAAGATACACACGGTTCAGCAGAGTTCACTTTATTGGCTAAAGAATTGATGAGTTATCTGGCTGAAAAGCATAGCTTTAACACCCTGATTATAGAAACTGGATTTGGGGAAGGTCTATACCTGAATGATTATATACAAGGAAAGCGAGACGATATTAAAGCCATCTTAAGAGCACATAATTCAACTTGGAGGTATCAAACGGAAGAGTTTATACAACTCATGGAATGGCTCAGAGCATATAATCGAAAATCTGACGATAAAATTAATATTTATGGTTGCGAAATGCAATATGTTATAAGTGACGTTCACACCACTAGACATTTTGAAAAATGGTTAGGTATTTCCCTTTCGTGATTTTCTT
>PZPC01000139.1 GCA_003045895.1 Bacteroidota bacterium | reverse complement strand
CCACAAATCTGATGGATAAAATCTCATCGTATGGATCCCTAGGAAAAGCGTATCAACAAGTAAAACGGAACCAAGGACGAGGGATAGAAAGAAGCAGTAGCGACTGGATAGCCCGGTGCCGAGGCACGATGGCATGGCCCCTGATCGAACAACAGGTAAAAGCCTGACATTGGGGTGTTTTTTGAAGAACATGATTATCTTGGGTGGCTATTTTCATACTCAAAACCAATCCACATGCCTACCATGTTCAAACTTTTGGTCCTTTGTGGGCTCTTTTGCTGGAGTGTCGCTGCTTTTGCGCAGGAAACCAAAGAAGATAAACCTGATTTTAGTGGCCTCGAATGGCGCAGTATTGGCCCGGCGCTGATGTCGGGGCGGATTGCGGATATTGCGATTCACCCGCAAGATGATAATGTCTGGTACGTCGCCGTAGGGTCGGGTGGCGTCTGGAAAACGGAGAATGCGGGGGTGACCTGGGCTTCTGTTTTTGATGGCCAGGGGGCTTATTCTATCGGTTGCGTGACGATTGATGCGCGCGATCCTAACCGCGTGTGGGTAGGGACGGGCGAGAATGTGGGTGGCCGGCACATGGGCTACGGCGATGGCATCTACCTGAGTACGGACGGTGGCCAGAGTTGGGAGAATAAGGGCTTGAAGACCTCGGAGCATATCTCCAAAATTGTGGTGCACCCCGATAATTCCGACGTGATTTGGGTGGCAGCGCAAGGGCCACTCTGGAGTAAGGGCGGTGAACGCGGCGTCTTCAAAAGCAGCGATGGCGGCACCACCTGGAAGCGTACCCTCGGCGATGAGGAATGGACGGGCGCGACGGACTTGCTGATTGATCCGCGCAACCCTCAGGTGCTTTATGCGGCTACCTGGCAGCGGCATCGTACCGTGGCGGCTTACATGGGCGGCGGCCCCGGTACGGGTATTCATCGCTCTACGGACGGCGGCGACAGCTGGGAGGAACTCACCAATGGTTTGCCTGATGGGCCGATGGGGAAGATTGGGCTGGCTATCTCGCCGCAGCAGCCGGATGTGTTGTACGCGGCCATTGAACTGAATCGGCGTACGGGGGCGGTGTACCGCTCGACGAACCGCGGTGCCAGCTGGGAAAAACGCTCCGAAGCCGTTTCCGGGGCTACCGGGCCGCATTACTACCAGGAACTGTACGCGAGCCCGCACCAGTTTGATCGCTTGTACCTGATGGATGTGCGGGTGCAGGTGTCTGATGACGGCGGCAGCAGTTTCCGTCAGTTGCAGGAAAAACACAAGCACTCGGATAACCACGCGCTGGCCTTCCGGGCGGATGATCCCGACTATTTGTTGATGGGTACAGACGGCGGTTTGTACGAAAGTTTTGACTTGGCGAAAAACTGGCGCTTCATGGCGAATCTGCCGTTGACGCAGTTTTACAAAATCGCGGTGGATGATACCGAACCTTTCTACAATATCTATGGTGGAACCCAGGACAACAGCACCCAAGGTGGCCCCTCTCGCACGGATAAAGTGCAGGGGATTCAGAACTCCGATTGGAGCGTCGTCCTGAATTGGGACGGGCACCAACCGGCTACGGAGCCCGGCAATCCGGATATCGTTTACGCCGAAAGGCAGGAAGGTACCTTGTCGCGCATTGATATGACGACGGGTGAGGTCATTGATATTCAGCCCCAAGCTGCGCCGGGGGAAGATTACGAACGCTTCAATTGGGATGCGCCGATTCTGGTGAGTCCGCACGATCCGGCTCGCATTTACTTCGCTTCTCAGCGGGTGTGGCGTTCGGACAATCGCGGTGACAACTGGGAGGCCATCTCCGGCGATCTTACGCGCAAACAGAAGCGTTTTGAAATGCCGATCATGGGCAGTACCCAGAGCTGGGACAACGCTTGGGATATGCTCGCCATGTCCAATTACAATACGATTACTTCGCTGGCGGAGTCGCCGGTGCAGGAAGGTCTGCTCTACGCGGGGACGGATGACGGCATGTTGCAGGTGACCGAAGATGGTGGCCAAAACTGGCGCAAGATCGAATGGGCCAACGTGAAGGGCGTACCCGCTACGGCTTTCGTCAACGACGTAAAGGCCGATCTTTTTGCGGCGAAAACCGTCTACGTCGTTTTGGATAACCACAAGTACGGTGACTACAACCCTTACCTTATAAAGAGTACGGATGCTGGCCGCACCTGGACGAAATTGGGTGCTGACTTGCCCGAAAGAACGCTGTTGTGGCGCATCGTGCAGGACCATGTCAACCCTCAGTTGTTGTTTTTGGGGACGGAGTTTGGCGTATACTTTACCGTCAACGCTGGTCAGCAGTGGCATGCACTTAAGGGCGGTTTGCCGACGATTTCTTTCCGTGATCTGGCCATCCAGCGGCGCGAAAACGACCTGGTGGGGGCTTCCTTCGGGCGAGGTTTGTTTGTGTTGGATGACTATACGGCCTTGCGGACTGTCAACGAAACCCAGTTGGCCACCGCGGCTAGCCTCTTTACGCCGCGCGATGCCTGGTGGTACATTCCGCGTTCTCACCTGGGCTTTGATGAGCCGAAGGGCGATCAGGGTGCGGGGCACTTCACGGCGAATAATCCGGCGTTCGGAGCGGTCTTCACTTATTATTTAAAAGACGGGTTGGAGACCCAAAAAGCCGAACGTCTAGCGGCCGAAAAGGAAGCAACGACCAACACCTTTCCCGGCTGGGATGTGCTGGAAGCCGAGGCCCTGGAAAAGGAAGCCAAAGTCTTGCTGCGGGTCCGCAACCAAGCAGGGAAGGTCATCAGGGAGGTAGAAGGCCCTACTACCGGGGGCTTTCACCGCGTCGCCTGGGATTTGCGCCACGCCTCGCCGGGTGCCGTAGCGGGCGAAGGTGTTGAGATGCCCGGGCGGTTGGCCAGTCCAGGTACTTACACCGTTGAGCTGGTACAGCAGGTCGATGGGATGCTGACGAGTCTGTCGTACCAAATGCCTTTTGAGGTGAAGCCACTGCGCGAAGGCGCATTGCCAGGTGCCAGTAGGGGAGAGGTAGCCGCTTTCTGGGAGGATTACGAAGCTGCTTTCGGAGCGTATACGGTACTGGCCGCCCAGATGAGCCGGGCGGAAGACTACGCTGAACGGCTGGTCATGGGCATGAAAAATACGCCCGGCGCGACCCCGGAAATGCGGTTGGCGCTGACCGAACTAGCCAAGGACCTCTACCGCATGGATAGCGGCCTGAACGGGCAGCCGGAAAAACTGCAAGTCGGTGAGAAGAACAACCCCGTGGTGTTCGACCGTATTTTTGCGGTCATGCGCGGGGTGGAGCGTTCTACCTACGGCCCCACGGCGATGCATCGGATGAGTCTGGATGCGGCCAATGCGCAGATCAAGGAGATCACTGCTGCGCTTAATGAGTGGAACGCTACGGCAAGCAAATTGGGTAAGGATATCCAGGCGGCTGGTGGGCCTTGGGTGATGGAGTAGGTTTTTATTGAACCACCAAGGGCACTGAAGGGGTGTTTTTTTGAACCATATGAGGGTAGTAAGAACGCGCATTTATTATTTTTGTGCTGTTCCTAAGAGCTTGTTTGGGACGGATTTGATTTGATAATCAATGATTTATGGTTCTGGCGAGCAGTCTAAATACGAGTTTGGTGGGCCAAATAAGTATTTCGCTGCGAAGTCAGAGCTTGCCACGTCTTCAGCGTGGTTCATAAAGCATTGGTTATCAGGCGTAGCAAGTCCCAAACAAGCTCTAAATATCAAATTTATTTCAATCTATCCAGGTGTCCTAATACAGAAAGAACATAGTGACCTTTTCGGAAGTTATCAAGTATAAAACCACTTCTATGCAAGGTCGCGCCGTTACGGATAAAAAAACACCCCGCTTTACCTGGAAGGGTTATATCATCAATGCCATTGTAGCTGGTCTGATCGTTATTCTTCCGCTAGGCTTATTGTTTCTGGTCTTACAATTTATCCTGGGTATTGCGGCTAACCTTCTTCAGCCATTGACGGGCTTGATGGGGTTCTCTGCTGAAGACGGTGGACTTACGGTGGGTTTTATTTCCAGCATTATACTGCTTGTTTCGTTATTTTTCATCGGCATATCGGTGAGCTCGATCAGTGGGAAGCGTAATTTTATATTGGTCGAAGAAAATGTTTTTCATAAAATCCCTTTCTATAGTACGCTTCGGAATACGATTAAGGCCTTTGTCGAGCGGGAGAAAAAGCCCTTCAGGGACGTCGTACTGATTGATTGCTACGGTACCGGCGCATTGATGACCGGCTTGGTTACCGACGAACATCCATCAGGGTTAATCACGGTCTTTGTACCTACGTCCCCCAACCCCGCTAATGGTTGCGTCTACCATGTACCCAAGCACTTGGTTATCTACCTCAATTGCACCATAGAACAGGCTATGCATACCGTCGTGACCGCAGGCGTTGGCTTCTCTAATCTTTATGACTTGCGGAGGCCTGTGGATAAGGCAAATTTGGTAGTTGTAGACGAGGAGATTTAGGGGCTATTGATAATTTGGCTACTTGAAAGCAAGCGGAGCGCGCAGGGCCTAGGGATGGCAGTGGTATGCGCGCAGCGAAGCGAGCACATGATAACGGACAGCCCGCCGCAAACGACCAGAGGGAGAGCAGCGGAGGCCCCTTAAGAGCTTGACCACAAAAATTGTCAGAGAAGGTTTATTAATACGTCTATTCTACCAAACTACTTTTCAATTTCTCGAAATAGTCTTTTACCTGCGCAATGTGCCTTTCTTTGGCGTCAGGACTCAACCAACTTGCTTCAAAAGCATTGATGGCCAATTGCATCGGAATCACTGGCACAACTTGCTCCGAAATGGGTGGCACAACTTGCTCCGGATTATCCATAAATGGCAACCTCATATTAGGTATCAGGATATCTCTTTCGAAGAAGTAAAAAAAGCCATCCTGGAGGTTATCTCGTTTCAGGATTTTTAGCTAATTGCCGGGGCCTCGGCGGCAGCCTGCGAGTTATCTGCGAGCTACAAATAGCGGGGGAACGCTCCACTGTTAGTTTCTTCAACCGGTTTTGAAGATAGGAATTTCTGTTCAAGCGGGCTACCTTTTGTGCTTTTTCTGGAAAAACGGGGGCGATTTTTCCCCGCTCCTGCTGCACGCGGGTTCTGCCTGCTTCAGCGTGCGGGTCATTCCTCCTGATAATAAATCCAATAGCATCGCCACCGGATAACGCATATTCCTGATCGTGGGTCTCCCAAATAAAACAGCTGGATTAATCGTAATGTGATTCAATCATTCACTTATCTGCAGTCACAGACTGCTGTGGGATATTTGTTTGTGGAGATAGGCTGTAAATAGCGGGGTTTCTAATTTTAGCTCTCTTTCTTATTCTCCACTCTTTTCTTTAGCCAATTTAATATTCCATCATAAGGAAGATTACCGGCTGCGACACTGATAACAAGATCATATTTGTCATCTTCATCTGCCTTAATATCTTTTCTATCATCGAGCAGTAAAATCCTCATCAATACATAGCCCGTCCGTTTATTGCCATCCATAAACGGATGGTTGATAAGGATGGACTCTATTAGAGCAGCAGCCTTTTCTAATGAGGTTGGATACAAATCCTTTCCATCAAAAGTATGATAAGGCCTAGCAATTGCAGACTTAAGTAGGGTCTGATCTCGTACACCCGGATGGCCACCGTACTTCTTTATAAGAACGCAATGTATCCCAAGTGCAACCTCAACGGTTATCATTGAGCAAGGCGCTTCAATAGGTTATCATCTTCTAATAGGATATGTCCTAAATGCTCACTAGCCGTATGATCTACTTCTGTGAGCTTCATCATTGCCTCTAGGTAACCTAATAATGCGTCTAATTGATTATCTGGAAGTTGAGACACCATTTCAACGATCTTGAGCCTTACATCATCCATAGCATACACTTAAATGATTTTCATAAATATAACGGAACTGCTACTGCCACAGCTTATGCATTTATAGTATAAACGAGAACGCTCCACTGTTAGTTTCTTCAACCCGTTTTGAAGATAGGAATTTCTGTTCAGGCGGGCTACCTTTTGTGCTTTTTTGGGGAAAACCGGGGCGATTTTTTCTCAGTTCCTGCTGCACGTGGGTGCTGCCTGCTTCAGCGTGCGGGAGATGGGGTAGACCTAGGACTGTCGAATCTGGAAAAAGCTAATGTAACCAACAGGGTTTTTTTTCTAAAGTTGGTTCTCACAGCGCAGCAACGAATACAAAATCTTGCGGCGAAATGAAGTGCTTTTAAGCTTTTTTGATAACTATTTAGGTCGATTTGCAAAATAGCTAAAAAATTGCGAACTAGCATCGATG
>PZPC01000064.1 GCA_003045895.1 Bacteroidota bacterium | reverse complement strand
GTGATACGAGACCCGTACGTCCGGTGGTGTGAGAGGACGAAAGTTAATCGCACCACCAATGGTGGATTAACTTTCTCCTACTCGATTGGTTTACTTCAACCGGAACATAGGCTTTTGTAGCTTTGCACTAAAATTACCGCCTCCGCGCAGCAACTGGCCAGAAGGCATTTTAATTTAAGGTTAACCTTTCCGTATGACCCGAATCTTGTATTACACCCTCTTGTGGCCGCTTTCCCTGTTGCCTCTCTCCGTATTGTATGTTTTTTCTACGGGGTTGTTTTATTTACTCTACCACGGGGTAGGTTACCGCCGCAAGGTGGTCATGGGCAACCTGGAGCGCTCTTTCCCGGATAAATCGGCCACCGAACTACTCGCCCTGGAGCAGGGTTTCTACCGCCATCTCTGCGACCTGATGGTGGAGAGCATTCGGATGTTCAGCATGGGCGAAGCCGAACTGCGGCGGCGGGCTGTGGTAACCAATCCCGAGTTCATCCTCGACCTGGAAGCCCGCCAGCAAAGTGCTATTCTGGTGGCCGGGCACTACAACAGTTGGGAAATGATGGGGACGGCTTTCCCGATGTTTACGGCGCTGCCGGTGTGGGCCTTGTATTCGCCTATAAAGAATGCTTTTTTAAGTAAAATTATGGCTTCCTCCCGGGGTAAGGTTGGGCTGCAGATGCTGCCCAAAACAGCGGCTCGCCAGATGTTTGAAGAACACAACGACCGGCCGACGGTTTACCTGTTCGGCGGCGATCAGTCGCCCAGTTCCAGTAAGCGCAGTTTCTGGATGGAGTTTCTCAACCAGGATACCGCCGTCGCTTTTGGCGCCGAAAAATATGCCCGGGAATACAACTGTGCGGTCATTTTTGGTGAGATTCGTAAAGTCAAACGCGGCTACTACACCATGACCTTTTTACCCGTCACCTACGACTCTGGGGCAGAAGCGGAAGGTGAAATTACCCGCAAGCATACGCAGATTCTGGAGCGCCTCATCCTGGAAGATCCCCAGTACTGGTTGTGGACGCACCGGCGCTGGAAGCGCAAACGCGAGGACACGAATTGATATTCAGTTGATCATACTAACAAATATCATCGTTGGTGGAGAAGCGAAGGGGTAATTTTAGAGCCATTATCCAACGAATAGCCAGGTCACCATGCAACAATTACCAACAGATTCTATTCCTTTTTCTGAAGTACGCCCTCGTTTCGAGATCCAAACGCAACAGGAAATGGAAGCCATTACCGCCGCCATCAAAACCGCCCTGGATCGGGAGCGGGCACCCTGCAAAGGGCAGGTCAACCCCGGCTACATTACCCTCTATCTACCCTTAGAGGAGCAGCACTACTGGTCGCCACACCTGACGATCATGTTGGAAGAAGAAGGGGAAGGGGTCTTGCTGAGAGGCGTATACGGCCCGCGACCCGCCGTCTGGACCATGTTCGTTTTTTTCTACGCACTCATTGGTTTTGGAATCGTTGTGATTTCCATAATTGGCTTGTCCAATCGTTCGCTGGGCGGCTCGGGAACCATTTTGTGGCTCTTGCCGGTGCTGGTGTTGGTGGTTTCGTCCCTGTATTTGGTGGCTTATTTGGGTAAGCAGCTGGGGCACGATCAGATGGTTACACTCCACCATTTTTTTGAAGAGGCTACTGGTTTGCGATTGCCTGACCGGGTGGTTCCCTGAGTCGAGTCGGGTTTTGCTGACTTCCTACTTTAAAAATCCCCGCCAGGCACACCTGACGGGGATTTTTTTTGTTAACCCTACTTTTTTTAGCCACCTTAGTCGATCACCACAAACTTTTGGGTCACGCGCTCACTGCCGCTGGTGAGGTGAAGCAGGTAAATGCCCGGTGCAAACTGGCTCACGTCCAGCTGTTGATTATTTGGCCGCTTAAGGGGCTTTTAGATAAGCAATGACCAAGTCGCGAATGTCATTTTTAACCAGCTGCCCGGCCGGCCCAAAAGCCTTGCTGGTTTGGTAGGGAATCCCTTTCAGGAAACCCAGGTTGGCTTCTAAGCCGTCGGCCACGAATTGGGGTAAAACGACCTGATAGGTTTTCGTTGGGCTGAGGGGTGCGTCCTTGATCAGCCATTGTCCGCCTTTCTTCTCGGCCAGGTAGCGTTGCAAGTAACCCCCTTCGCCCCAGTTGGTGGTTTCGCCGGTGTCCAGGAGTTGTTGGAGCTGCTGGCCAGTCAGTTCCAGGCGCACGACCGGGCCACCGTAAGGGAAGGAGCGGAGGACATCATAGGCCGTCACTTCTCCGCTGAGGTTGTCATCCAGGCGCAGCGAGCCGCTGTTGAAGACGTACACGTCGGCATCGGGCCACTGGGCGGCAATGGCCTGGTTGGTGAGTAGGCCGTAGTTGGTCTGGCTGCTGCGGGTTACTGCCTCGGTACCCAGGAGGGGTTCCTTTAAGGTCGTAAGGATTTGCTCGGGGTCGTAGCCCATTTGCGTGATGAGTTCGCCGGTACGGTCTTGCCAGCTTTTCACTACGGCGGCAGTTGCCGGATCCTCGGGGGTTTGAGCATTGATGGGCTGCAATTCAGAAACCACCCGGCAAATTTTCTGCGCAGGATAGTAGGTGATGCGGTGAATGTACACGGTTTTGGCGTTGGCGTCGGCTTTTGTGATGGCGGTCTCGCCCACGTAGCGGCTCAGCTGTTGGTGCTCGTGCCCGCCCATCAGCAGCGGCAATCCAGGTACAGCAGCGGCCAGCGCTTCATCTTCGGCTACACTCAGGTGGGTGAGGCCAAGGACGACGTCGGCTTCCCGGCGAGCCTCCGCCACGGCCTGGCCAAAGCTACTGTTGACATCGAGGTAACTAATGTAGTCCTGTTGGTTGAACGGCAGGACAACACCAACCAGGGCCACGTAGTACGTTTTGCCACCGGCCAGAACGGGAAAGCGACCGTAGGCGGGTACGGCCTGGTTCCGTTGCCGGAGAGGCCGTGTCTCCGTTGCTGAAACCACGTGGTGGGCATTGGCCGAAACGTAGGTGAACGCACACTGGTCCATGCGTTTTTCCAGTAACGCGGCGTTGCTAAGGTCAAATTCATGGTTGCCAAAGGTGGCAAAGTCCATCCCCAGGGCGTTGAGGGTCTCCACCATTTGTAAACCGGCGATGCGTTCGCCATTATCCAGTTTGAGGGTGCCCATGAACGAAGGGCTCAAAAAATCGCCTGCGATGACCGCAAAAGTATTGGGGTTTTCCTGCTCCAGTTGGCGGAGCAGCCCTGCTACCCGTGCTAACCCACCAGATTTCCCACCTTCCAACGGCGCAATTTCATAGACGTCGTTGAGCTGAAGGATGGTGAATTTGACGGGTTCCGGGTTGTTGGTGGTTACCACGCGCGTTGTCTGGCAAGCCGTTAATAACAACAGGAGCAACAACCACCCCGGAAAGGACGATAAACGGAACATAAGCAGCGGTTTTAAACTTTTACAATTCGTAATTTGGACTCAACTCGCGGGCGCGGACCTCGTAAAACTCGTTGATAATCTGAAGCACCTCTTCGGGGGTATCTACCACCGGTAGCAATTCCATGTCTTTGGGACCGATGTTGCCAGCTTTCTCCAGCATGGTCGACTGGATCCAGGCCCGGAGTCCGCTCCAGTATTCAGTACCCACCAGGATAATTGGCACAGGCGTAATCTTGCCGGTTTGAACCAGGGTGATGACTTCAAAAAGTTCGTCGAGGGTGCCAAAGCCACCGGGCAAGGCGACGAAAGCCTGCGCAAATTTAACGAACATCACTTTGCGGACAAAGAAGTATTTAAAGTTGATATTCTTGTCGTAGTCGACGTAAGGGTTGGAACCCTGCTCAAAGGGCAGGTGGATGTTAAGCCCGACCGATTTACCCCCGTTCAGGTGGGCGCCCTTGTTACCTGCCTCCATAATGCCGGGGCCGCCACCCGTGATCACGCCGTAGCCTTCTTCGGTGAGTTGTTGGGCAATACGGACCGCCAACTTGTAGTAGGGATGATCTGGTTGGGTACGTGCCGAACCAAAAATGCTGACGCAGGGGCCAATCAGATTGAGGGTTTCGAAGCCCTGGACAAATTCTGAGACAACTTTAAACATCGTCCAGGAGTCTTCACCTTTGAAACGGTGACTCCACTGTTTCATGTTGTGGTGTTTGGGGCGCAGATTTGCTTTGTTTTCGGTAGATTCCATTTGTTTTTTTGAAATGCTTGGATAATTATTTCGTTGAGCGCTAAAACGATCAGCAGGGTATTTTATGGCCACAAAAGCTGGGGAAGGTAAAGTAATTATACTGATTAGGCAAAAGAATAGGGGTTCTTTCTCTAAAATTTAAAGGTAAACTTACGCGCCTGGGAAGTGGTTGGTGCTGGAGGAAGTTTATTGTCAATATTTATTATATATACCAACAAATAAAACTCAAAAAAGGCAAGTAAACCCACAAGGGTGTTAATTTTGTACTAAAATAACGATGATGACGCAAGCGCTTAAGCAGTTGGTGATAGTAGGTGTTCTGTTGGTTTTAACTGCTTGCCAGTCTGCTGATACGGACGGAACGCTAACTGCGGAAGAAGGAGCTACGATGGAGGCAGCAGTGGTGGCCAGTGGGAAATATTTCCAGTTGACGGGGGTGTTGGCGGATCGGCCGGTAACCATGGAATTACAGGAAGAACAGGCCAGTAATGACGAAGGCGCGCCCACCTTCCGCGGGTTTTACCGCTATGATGATTTTGGTGGTCCGATTGCCGTTTATGGTGGTTTCAACGATAACCGACAACTCGTACTCACCGAGCAGGGGTCCTGGGAAGGTGAACCCCATCTGCTACAAGGAACCTGGAATCCCCGCAGCGGTTATGTTGGGGATTGGCGTAGTGGCAACGGTAAAGATGTCTATCCTTTTGCTTTTCAATTGGAGACCCGGGTGCCGGTTTCCTTTTCCGCCAAAAGTTTGCGCGACTCCGTCAAGGCTTTCCCCCAGTGGCCTTATTCTCCGGAGTTGTACCTGGAAATAGAATGGCTCGATGCCCAGGCGGGTACCGTACCGGCGGCTCAGGTTAAGTTCTTGCGTTCGGCGATCGCTCAAGGTTTATTTGCCGAAGGCGTTCACCGTCCGGGTGAAGACCTGACGGCTGCGCTCACGGCCAGCCGTAACCAGTTGTTTCAAGATTACCAGGAAGAAATGCGCGATCTGCGCAAGGACGGATTGCTCGACTCCCTGGGTGAACCGGATGAATATTTGAGTTACAATTATGCTTACAGCACGTCCATGCAGGTGTATTACAATGCTGCCGACTTCGTTACCCTAGGCTATACCGACTACTCCTACACGGGCGGCGCCCACGGTATCTACGCAACCCGCGTTGAGAGCTATGACCTGACCCGCCAGCGGATTTTGAAAATTAGCGATATCCTTTTACCGGGTTACGAGCGCAAAGTCAGTGAGGCACTCGCACAGGCTATCCGTATCAAGTATAATCTCTCGGAGGATGCCCCACTATCAGCTATTCTCTTCGAAGACGGTATCGAAGCCAACGAAAATTTTGGGATTACCAATAAAGGTATCTTTTTTGTGTATACACCCTACGAGATTGCACCCTACGTGGCGGGTGAAATCGAGCTTTTTGTCGCGTTTGCCAACATCAAGGAATTCGTAAAGCCAGAATGGCTAGAAAAAGCAGGGCTAAACCAGGAAGAGGAATAAGCGTTGCTGGTTGAGCAACGCTTATTCCTAAATTGTGGCGTGCCTTACGGTTATTTGGTTCCGCTTGCTGCTTTTTCGTCTTCTTCCAATAGTCGGTTTAGGAGGTCTTCCAATTGCTCGGCACCGAGGCGCTTGGAGACGATGACTTTGTCTTTGTCGAGCACGTAGATCTGGGGGGTCGACTTCAGGTCGTAGGTTTGCATAAAGCGCGACCGACCGTAGGGATCGACCACGTGTATCCATTCGCCAATGCCGTTCTCCTTGATGTAATCCCAGCAGCCAGGTACCTCATCCCGCGATTTTGCACAGCCCGCAAATATCTTCACGCCGTGGTCCTTGAATTTCTCGTAGAATGCTTTCATGATGGGGGTCGACTCCTTGCAGTGGCCGCAGTCGTAGCGCCAGAAGTAGAGGACGGTATAAGGGGATTCCACCTCACTAAGACTGATCTGGCTACCGTCTTCGCGTTCCATGCGGATATCGGGCGCGGTTTGGCCGATCAGCAATGGCCGCAGGCGGTTGGCATTGTCGATGATCTTTTCCAGTTGTTCCTGCGCTGTCCAGGGCGCCAGGTTTGTGGCGTAGTAGTTGTCGACCAGGTGTACGTACACGGCGTCCATTCCCACAAACTTAGAAGCGGCGTAGAAGTTGAGGAAGTGGATGAGGTAGAATTTGAAAATATCGGGCGCAGGTTTCATCTTTTCCAGTACGAAGTCAATGGCCAGAGCCAGGGTATCCGGGTGCTGGACTTGTAGTTTCTGGATGTAATAATCGACCTGTTGGAACAGGAAAGGCGTGCGCAACATCCGCACGTCGCCCAGGTTAAGATTGTCGAAGTAATGTTTTTGCATCCAGCGCCATTTCTGGGTGTTGACCTCCTCTTCGTTTCCGGTAAATTCAGGGATTTCGGCGGGCAAATTAGCCTGGATAATGGCCGCCGGCATGCTGCCGGCATGTTCGGTGATGATTTGTAGCTGGTGGGCCAGTACGTTGTCGTTCAGACCTACCATTTCCTGGCGGATAGCTTCCTTTTCGGCCTCGGTCTGGGCGGCTTCCAGTCGTTCCTGGATGGCGGTACCCAGGGGGCGTTGGGCGGCCAGAAAGTTGAGGTAATCGTAGAAGAGCTGGTTGTCTGGCGACTTTTTGAAGTAGGTTTTACTCAATTGGTCTTCTCCCATCACCGTGCTCATGCTGAAGCGCTGGTTTTTTTCATCTACCAACACCTGAATGAACTGGTTGTCTGGTGCCATTACCACCAGGTAAATTCCTCCGGGGAGTGGTTCATCGCCCGTGAAAGTAAAACTGTTGTCCTTGGCGCGTTGCACGGTGTCGAGGATGTATTGCTTATCGCCCAGGTAGTAAGCCAGGTAAAGCTGGGGCTCCGTATAGCCGTCAATTGTTACTTTGATGTTGTGCCCTTCCTGTGCCCAGGTACTTAGGGCCAGTAAGGTCAGTAGCAGCGTGGTTAGAATTCGCATAGTCAATAATTGGTCAAAATTTGTACCGCAAAAATGCGGTGTTTTTTTCAGACCCCCTTATAACGCAGCCAGCATTGACATGATTTTAACAAATAGGTGTCTTTTTTACCTGGCTCATGCCGGGTCGGCGGTAAGCTACCTGTTAAAATGACAAGTTCCCGGATCACACGCGGTGTCCGGGAACTTGCTATTGCCGATCAAAAGAGGTCAGATCCTAGCGACGACTGAACTTCCGCTTGCGCGGGAAAGCGCCTTTTTTATCGCGTACCCCTGCTTTGTGCTGGGGGTAACTGCGTTCCCGGCTGCTACCGAGTTCGCGTTGGTTGCCGTCGTCAAAGTTGACGCGCAGGGCGCGTTCGTTGTATTCTACATCTTTGAAGCGGGTCACCATGGGGCGGGCCAGGCGTTGGTCTATTTCGAAGAAAGTATGTTTTTCCTGGAGGTCGATCTCGCCGATGGATTCGCGGTTGATTTCCGCAAAATGGCAGATGAACTCCACAAAATCCGCTTCCCGGTCCATCTCTTTTTTACCAATATTGATAAAAATACGCTGGTATTTGGCGGGTTTGCTACGGGTTTTATCTGCCGAAGGAGAGCTGGCAGCGGGTTGTTCCCGGCGACTGGCTTTGGGGTCGAGGGAAGCGAGGGCTTCGCGCTGATAGTGTTGGGGTAGCTGACCGAAAATTCGGGCGGCGAGGCGGTCGATGACATCCTCCTTGCTAAAGTCTTCGAAGACAATGCTCAGTTCCCGGGTGATGGCCGCCAGGGGGGTGATCGCCGGGGTTTCGGCAATGCGCTGGAAGGCGCTCCGCAGACGCATTTCTACCAACGAACTTACGTTTGGTGGATCGATCTGCGTGAAGTTCAGCTTCAGCTGCTGATCCAGGCGGCGTAGCTTCTGCCGGTCGTTGGGATGAACCAACAGAATGGAAGTTCCTTTTTCGCCCGCCCGGCCCGTACGGCCAGAGCGGTGGGTGTAGTAGGCCCACTCGTCGGGAATATTGAAGTGGAAGACGTGGGTAATACCTTGCACGTCCAGTCCGCGGGCCGCTACGTCGGTAGCGATCATGATGCGCACCCGCCGGTCGCGGAAGCGATCCATGGCACGGTCACGCTGGGCTTGCGAAAGGTCACCGTTGAGTACATCGGCGGCGTAGCCTTCGCGTTGGAGGTCGTCGGCCAGCGACTGCGTTTCGGCACGGGTCCGGCAAAAAACCAGGGCGTACAGATTGCGGTCGAGGTCGATAAAACGGCGCAGTACATCCAGGCGCTCGCGGGGGCGCACAAAGATGAACTGGTGGTCGATATTTTGGTTGGTTTCACCGGTATTACCCACGGAAATTTCGTGGGGATCCTGCATGTAACTCTTCGTCAGGCGGCGTACTTCGGCGGGCATGGTCGCAGAAAACAACCAGATGCGACGTTCGTCGGGGACATTGGTGAGGATTTCGTCGATCTCTTCCTTGAAGCCCATGTTGAGCATTTCGTCGGCTTCGTCGAGCACCACCGTCGTGATCTTATCCATCTGGATGACCCGGCGGTTGATGAGGTCGCGCAGGCGACCGGGCGTAGCCACGACCAGCTGGGCGCCACGGCGCAACTCCGAAATCTGTTTGCGGATATCGGCGCCACCATAAACGGGCGTAATGCCCATTTTGGGGCGGAAGGCGGCAAACTGCTGCAGTTCGTTGGTGATCTGTACACACAACTCGCGGGTTGGTGCCAGCACCAGTGCCTGGGGGTGGCCCAGGCTGACGTCGATGCGCTCGATGAGGGGCAGACCAAAGGCCGCCGTTTTACCCGTGCCGGTTTGGGCCAGGCCGACGAGGTCGCGGTCACCTTTCATTAAAAATGGAATCGCCTCTTCCTGTATAGGAGTGGGCTGCACAAAACCAAGTTTGTCGAGTGCATCAAGGGTAGGCTGGGTTAAACCCAGGGAGGAAAAATCAGACATGAAGTATAAATAATGATAAGGAATGACAAATCTCCTTATCACTCCCGAAGTTTAATGCCATCCGAAACCACATTTGTTCACCATTCACTATGGTAAGAACGCCTCGGATTAGCTTTCAGCCTGCAAAGGTACGCTTTTCTAAAGGTATTGACTACTAATCGTTTAAATACTTTTCGGACTAACCGCAGTGACGGAAAGGTATTGTTTGGTGGGGCTTGTCCGGATGGGTGGTTTATTAGGTGCGGCGGGGCAAAGTTTCCTGATTGTAGGGAAGTGGTTGTAAAAAGCAATGCTTAATTTTGCCTGAAAATAAGCCCGATGACCACCAATTACCTCGCAAGTGCCCGTCAGCAGTTCGCTTATTATAAGCTACCCGGTGAACGGACCATATTTTTAATACGCCCAACCACTTAACAGATGTTCTATTCCTTCAAAGGTTTTCAACCCGTTGTTCACCCCAGTGCCTACGTGCATCCCCAGGCTGCGGTTACGGGCAACGTTATCATTGGCGCCGATGTATATATTGGTCCAGGTGCAGCCATTCGCGGCGACTGGGGCGGCATCGTCATCGAGGCGGGCTGCAACGTGCAGGAGAATTGTACGGTTCATATGTTTCCCGGCATTACGGTCCGTTTGCAGGCAGGCGCGCATATCGGGCACGGCGCCATTATTCACGGCGCTCAGATCGGTCGCGACGTGTTGGTGGGCATGAACAGTGTGATCATGGACGAGGTCGTAGTAGGAGAGGGGAGCATTATCGGGGCGCTCACCTTCATCAAGGCTGGCGTGCTCATTCCTGCGCGTAGCCTGGTGGTGGGAAATCCCGCTAAGGTTATCCGGCAGGTCAGTGACGATATGCTGAGTTGGAAGAAAAAGGGCACTCAGCTGTACCAGCAACTACCCGGCGAGCTCCACACCTACCTGCAACCCTGCGACCCCCTACGCGAAGTGCCAGCCGACCGCCCGGAACAGGAGCGGCTTTTTGAAACCTGGGCCCGGATAAAAGCAGCAGATTAGGGCGTGCGTCAGGGAATGAAAAGCCGCCTAAATGCGACGAAGATCTTCGCCTTATCCCATAATTGCCCCGAGTTTGCTTTTGTCTTTGATAAAAATACGGCCGTCGATAATATCGATGAAGCCGCTTTCACGAAAGTCGGTGAGGGTGCGAATGACGCTTTCTTTGGCGGTGCCGACCATCTTGGCGAGGTCATCGCGCAGGATGTCAAAATTGAGGGTGTCTTCCTTTTCGGCAATGCCGATCAGGGTATCGGCGACGCGCTTGCGGATCGAGTCATAGGCCAGTTGCATAAGTTGATCTTCCTTTTCGACTACGTTGTTGGCCAGCATTTTAATCATGCGGGAAGCTACGTTGGGGTTGGCGTGTAGCAGTTTCTGGAAATCCTCGCGGGGAATAAGCCGGAGGGCGCTTTCTTCCATGGCTGCGGCGCTGAAGGAGTAGGCGTCCTGTTCGCTGATGAGGGGCGTGTAGCCCATAAATTCTCCGGCCTGGCAATAGTGGATAATGTACTCCTTACCGAAATCGTTGGTTTTGTAGAGTTTGATCTTGCCGCGTTCTACAAAGTAGAGGTAGCGGGGATAATCGCCTTCCGAGAGCACTTTTTCCTTGCGGTCGAAGGTACGCAGGCGGTGGTCAGTGGAGAGTTTTTTGAGTTCGGCAAACCCGCGGGCTTCGTCGATGAAAGCGATAAGTTGGGCCGATGTCTTGCTGTACTGGTTCTGCAATTTTTCGTGCTTGGTCAGTCGGTGCTGTACCACTTCCAGGAGTTCGTCCTTGTAGATGGGCTTGGTGAGGTAGTCGTCGGCGCCCAGGTTCATACCCCGGCGGAGGTCTTCTTTCTCGGTTTTAGCCGTCAGGAAAATAAAAGGAACCCCCATGGTTGTCTCTTTCTCGCTGAGGATCTTGAGTACGCCGTAGCCATCCAGTTCCGGCATCATCACGTCGCATAGAATGAGGTCCGGCGGCGCGGCCAGGGCTTTGGTCACCCCCTCTTTGCCATTGCTGGCTTCCTCGGTAGCGTATCCATAAAGTTCCAGAATTTCGGCGAGGTTTTCCCGCACTTCTGCATTGTCTTCGATGATGAGAATTCGCTTCATTTAATAAGGTGCTTGTAATTAAGGCAAATGAATAGTAAAGATAGAGCCTTTTCCGAGTTCACTGGAAAAATGAATGGTGCCGTTCAGTAGATCGAGGTAGCGCTTGACGATGTGGAGCCCGAGCCCGGTACCTTTGATGTTTTCCACGTTGTGTGCCCGGAAGAACCGGGTGAAGAGGTGTTTTTGATCCTGTTCCGGGATTCCGAGTCCCTCGTCCTGGATTTCGATGACCAGACCGTGACCGGGGGAGGTCAGGCGCAACTGGATGGGCTTTTCCTCCGGCGAATATTTGCTGGCATTGGAGAGCAGGTTGAGTAGTATGTTGTGGAGGAATTTGGGGTCGGTGAAGATGCTTAAATCCTTTTTTGGGGCTGTGACCACCAGCTCCTGCCCTGGTAGCAGGATCGTCGATAGTTCATCCTCCAGCCGGGCAATAAAAGGCGCCAGGGGCAGCCATTCCATTTTAGCGGTTATTTTGCCCTCGTCGAGCCGGCTGAGGGATAGGAAATCGTTGAGTACGTCATTGAGGTTACCCACTGCTGTTTTAATGCGTTCCAGGTGACGCAGGCGCTTGGGCTGCTGTTCGGTGGTCTGGTACATCTCTATCAGTTCAGCGGAAGTGAGGATGGTGCTCAAAGGGGTTCGGAATTCGTGGGAGGCCATGCTGACAAAGCGGCTTTTTAATTCGTGCAATTCCTTTTCCCGGGCCAACGCCACTTGCAGTTCTTTACCCTGTTCGCGCAGTTGGACTTCGATGGCCTGGCGCTCCTGGATTTCCTGGACGAGCCGTTGGTTGGTGAGTAAGAGTTGATCCACGGCTTTGGCCAGGTCTTCGGTGCGTTGGGCGACTTTGTCTTCCAGGGCCCGGTTGAGTTCCAGTATCCGGGCTTCGGCCGCCTTCAGGTCAGTCAGGTCATAGATGATACCGGTGTACATCCGCTTGTTATCAATTTCCATTTTGCTGACGGCCAGCCGAAAGGGAAAAACGGTTCCATCGCTGCGCAGTCCTTCTACTTCGCGGCCAATCCCGATAATCTGGGCGTGCCCGGTCCGGTGGTAGTTGTCGATGTAGCCGTCGTGCTCGCGGCTGTACTTCGGGGGCATCAGCATATTGATCTTTTGCCCAATGACTTCTTTGGGTTGATAGCCAAATAATTGAGCAGCCGATGGATTAATCGTATCAATATAACCCCCGTCATCGATGGTTATAATGCCATCCGTAGCCGTATTAATAATAGCCTCCAAACGCTTGGCAGCGGAAGTAATAGCCTGAATTTTATCCATGTTAGAAAGGTACACCAATTGCTTTAAAAACACAAATAAAGGGAGCTATTAGCAGCCGCTATAGCGGCGAAAATCACATAAAGGAATGATTAATGTCATCGTAGTCATTTGGGGAAGGTCCCGATCTTGTGGACACAATTTTAGCTAAAAATAGACCAATATGAATATCATCGCACCGGTTTCAAGTATCATGAGTACCCATTTAATCACTGTTAATCCCGAAGATAGCCTGGAAAAAGTGAAAGCCTGTTTTGAAGAACACAACATTCACCACTTACCCGTGGTTCGCTACAAGGAAATCGTAGGCATCATCAGTTCCACTGATTTTCACTCTTTTATGCGTGGTTTCGTACGTAATGATCAAGATGCTATTCTGGAGGCGGTGCGCTTGCGGACTTGGAAAGCTGCCGACATTATGACCGAAAAACTCGCTAAAGTAGAAGCCAGTGATCCGATTCGTACCGCATTGGAAGTTTTTAAAACGAACAGAATTCACGCTTTACCCGTATTAACCGATGGAGAACTAGTAGGCATCGTTACCACCTACGATATTATTAGTGCAATTGCCAAAGAACCCATTCGACTGGGCGATTATGGCAGCCATTAATACCCCAATTATGAACGTTATCCAGCTTTTCGGTATTTCCGAAACCAAAGACATTAATGATTGGTTCTCATTAGTAGATGAAGCCCTGCATGAATTGGAGGTGGAACTGGATATCCAGATCGTCAATGATGTGCAACTTTTTGTCTATTACAACCTGAGCGGCATTCCTGCTTTGGTCATTAATGAAGAGGTTGTTTTTCAGAAAGAGGTGCCTACCCTCGAAGCCCTGACCCTGGCATTAAAAGAACGACTGGACGAATTCGATGTTGTTTATTAAGTGTAAGGCAAAACCAATTTGGGGCTATAAGACCTTGACAGGGGGCAAATCGGCAGCAATTGCCATTTGTCCCCTGTTCGTTTGCATCCAATATTCCCGTTGTTAATCCAGGATCTCTTGCAGTGAATGGCCGTTGTACCAGGATTTCAACTTTTTCTTTAAAGCTTTTCGCGCCTGGTGGATACGGCTTTTAATGGTACCTACCGGTAAGTTCATCTCCACGGCAATTTCCTCGTATTTGTAACCCTGATAAGCCAGGAGAAAAGGCTGGCGTTGTCCTTCTTCCAGGAGGTCAATAGCCTGGGTAAGTTCCTGCATAACCAGGCTTTGCTCGCCATTGTTTTTTTCAATACCGGAAGCAGCTAGCGTTACGCCGGGAACACCGTGCTGCTGAATTTGTAAATACCGCCGCCGCCGTCGCCATTCGTTGATGAACGTGTTGCGCATAATGGTCATCAGCCAGGCCTGCAGATTGGTCTTGGGCTGGTACTGGTGCTGGTAGCGAATGGCCTTGCACAAGGTATCCTGGTAAAGATCGTCGGCGTCAACTTTGTCCCGGGTCAATTTCAGGGCAAAAGCTTTTAGGGTGAAGGTGTAGGGTTGAAAGAGCTGGCCAAAGGTTGTTGGAGTCATCGTAGCGGGGTTTAATGTTTCACAAATATAATAGTAAAACTATTAAATATAGTTGTTTAACTATTATTTTTTTATAAAAAAGCTTACTTTTGTTCATCTTTTTACATTCATCGTTGTTGAGAAGGTATATTATGCCAGAAAGAAAGCCGTCTATGTCTTCGCTTAGCCCAATTCAAAGATTTTTCCACCTCCTCGAACCAGATCGTAAGGATATTACTTACATCTATCTTTACGCTATTTTTGGGGGGTTACTCACCCTTACGCTCCCGCTGGGTGTGCAAGCGGTGATTGGTTTGGTACAGGGTGGAGAAGTTTCTTCCTCCCTGGTCATTCTGATTGGTATCGTTACGCTCGGTACGTTGTTCACCGGACTGTTGAAGATTATGCAACTCACCGTAGCGGAAACCCTCCAACGGCGTATTTTTGCCCGTTCGGCTTTCGAATTTGCCCTGCGCATTCCGCGGTTGCGGATGGACGCGCTGGAAAAAGAATACGCGCCCGAGCTCGTCAACCGGTTTTTCGATACGATGACGGTCCAGAAAGGGTTGCCCAAGATTTTAATGGATTTTTCTACGGGAGTTGTGCAAATTGTTTTTGGCCTCTTGCTCATTTCGTTTTACCATCCCTTTTTTGTTTTCTTTGGCATCATTGTCTTGCTGTTATTGGTGCTGTTGCTGCGTTGGACAGGCCCCAAGGGTTTGTCAACCAGTTTACTGGAGAGCAAGTACAAGTACAAGGTGGCGCACTGGCTGCAAGAGGTTGCCCGGGCAATGGTCACCTTCAAACTGGCGAGTGGAGCGCGCCTGTCGATCAGTAAAACCGACAGCCTGGTGAACAGCTACCTGGATGCGCGCGGCCAGCATTTCAAGATATTGGTGAGCCAGTACGGGTTGATTGTCGCCTTTAAGACGATGGTGACGGGGGTGTTACTGGCCCTGGGCGGTGTACTGGTGATCGACAACCAAATTACCATTGGCCAGTTTGTTGCTGCCGAGATTGTCGTCCTGTTGATTTTGGGTTCGGTAGAAAAGGTGATCCTCACCCTGGCCGACGTCTACGATCTGCTCACCGGTTTGGAAAAGATAGGGTACTTCACGGATTTACCCCTGGACCCCGTAGAAGGGAGCAGTTTCGAAAAGGTAGACACCGGCAAGGGCATGGCTATTACGGTGAAAGACCTCAGTTTTCGTTTTTTGGACAGTGAAAAGCAGGTACTGGATAAGCTCAGCTTTTCGGTGGAACCGGGCGAAAAGGTCTGCATTGCGGGTTACAATGGTTCGGGGAAATCTACGCTGATCCAGATTGTTTCCGGATTGCGGATCAATTTCCAGGGCAACGTGAGTTACAACGGCCTGCCCATGCAAAACTTCAACCTGAGTAGCCTGCGCAGTTTCATTGGCGACCACGGTGCCCAGGAAGATATTTTTCAGGGCACCCTGTGGGAAAATATTTGTTTGGGGCACGAAGAAGTTGATTTCCAGCAAATTATCTGGGCCACCAACCAGGTCGGGTTGGAAGCATTTGTGCAGGGCTTACCCAAGGGCTACAACACCCTGTTGGTGCCTGGGGGCAAAAACCTGCCCCAGAGTGTACAAACCAAGATTCTGCTGGCGCGCAGCATTGTTTCCCAGCCGCGCTTGCTGGCCCTGGAAGAGTTTTTGCACCAGTTGCAGCCTCTGGAACAACAGAAAATGGCCGATATGCTCACCGCTCGTCACCAGCCCTGGACGCTGCTGGCCGTCTCCAACGACCCCCTACTGGCCGCCCGTTGTGAGCGGATCATTCTAATGCAAGACGGCCAGATTATTGCGCAGGGCAGCTACGAAATGCTACGGGACAACCCGCATTTTGAGCACATTTTCCAAGTCAATATTCCCAATGGTCAGGCCATTCAACCAGACTGGCCAACGACCGCAAAAAAATAACCATGCTTAATCTTTCTCCGGAAAATTCGGTCATTCAGGCCATGCCTTCGGGCTCCTGGTCCAGCCTGGACAAAAACCCCCTGCCAGCCGGCAATAGGATGTGGCGAAACTGGCTGGTCGGGATATTGGTTTGTTTTCTGATCCTGTTGTTTTTGCCCTGGCAGCAAAACATCAGGTCGCAGGGTAAAATGACCACCCTCGATCCTGCTGATCGGCCACAAACGATCCAGGCGACCATCGCTGGCCGTATCGATGGCTGGTACGTGCGGGAAGGCCAGCTCGTGCGAAAAGGCGATACCATTGTACACCTGACGGAAATAAAGACCGATTATTTCGATCCCGAACTGGTCAGTCGGACCGAGAATCAGGTGGTGGCCAAAGCCGGGTCTATTTTTTCCTACGAGCAAAAAGCGGCCGCGCTGGCGGAGCAAATTGCCGCCATGCGCCAGGAACTCCTCCTGAAGCAGGAGCAGTTGGTGGCCAAAGTCAATCAGGTAGAACTGAAACTCGCTAGCCAGGAAGCTGATCTGGTACAGGCACAGCTGGCGCTCAGCATTGCCCAGCGGCAGTTTGAACGCACGGACACCCTCTTCCAGCAGGGGATCAAATCGCGTACCGATTGGGAAGACAAGCGCCAAAAATGGCAAGAAAGTCAGGCCAAAGCGGTAGGCGCAGCCAATAAAGTAGGTGAAAACCGGCAGGAATTAGCCGTCACCCGCCTCGAGTTGCGCAACGTCGTCAACGAGTACAACAACAAAATTGCCAAAGCTGAATCAGATCGGTACAGTACCTTGTCGGATCGTTTTGCGGCGGAGGGCGACTTGAATAAAATGCAGATCCTGGCTGAAAACTACCAACACCGGCAGCAATTTTATTACATCATTGCGCCACAAGACTGCTTCATCACCCAGGTGGTCAAACCAGGGATCGGTGAAACGGTGAAGGAAGGTGATCCCATTGTTACCATTATGCCCGCCAATTTTGAGTTGGCGGTAGAAATGCACATCCGCCCCATGGACTTGCCTTTGATTGAGCAAAACGGCAAAGTAAGTTTCATCTTTGATGGCTGGCCGGCGATCGTTTTTTCAGGTTGGCCCGATCTTTCTACCGGAACCTACTCCGGGAGGGTCGTCGCCATTGATAACAATATTGATAAAAATGGTCGCTACCGCATCCTGGTTGGTCCGAACCCCGATGACCGGCCCTGGCCCGAAGCGCTGCGGCCGGGTTCAGGTGTGCAGGGGATTGCCCTGCTTGGTCACGTACAGGTATGGTACGAATTGTGGCGACAACTCAATGGGTTTCCGCCAGATTATTACGCTACCGGAGCCGATGACAAGGGAGATAAAGCGCTTAGAGCACCCATAAAATCTTTGAAATGATGCCCTCTTTTCCAGGCTTTTGCTTAGTGACTTGTGGGTTGCTGCTGACCCTCAACCTGGCGCTGTTTTTGCCCCGGGGGGTGGGGCAGGAATTCGCTCCTACCGACTTTTGGGAGCAGGTTCAGACCCGGCATCCCCTGGCCCGGCAGGCCGCCCTACTGGTTAGCCAGGGCGCGCAGGAGTTGCGCTATGCCCGGGGGGCCTTCGACCCCAAAGCCTACGCCAGCCACGAGCAAAAAATCTTTGGCGACAAAACTTATTATTCCTACGGTGGTGGTGGTATTAAGCTACCCACGGCCTGGGGCATTGCCCTGAAAGCAGGCTACGACTGGACCAGTCCGAACGGGGTGTACCTCAATCCGGAGCGCAATATTCCAGCGGGCGGGCAGGCCCTGATCGGATTGGAAATTCCCTTGCTACGGGGGCTGCTGTTTGACGAAGGGCGCGCGGAGTGGCGACAGGCACAGGTGGGCCAGGATCGGTACCAGGCCCTGGCGGACGAACTGCGCAATATGCTTTTTCTGGAGAGCCAAAAAGCCTACTGGGAATGGTCTTTTGCTTACTATGCCCAGCAGATAGCCCTTGACGCTCAGGCTTACAGTCGGGAGCGACTGACGGCGATCCGGCAAAGCTTCCTGGTGGGGGATAACCCGGCCATCGATACCCTGGAAGCCTTTTTGCAGCTGCAGAGTTGGCAGTTGGAAACCCAGGAAGCCAGCCTCCTGCAGCTACAGGCGGTAGCCACCATGCAAACCATGCTCTGGGATGAGCAGGGCCAACCCCTGACCTGGAACGCGGGGTGGGTACCTGTTCATCCGGCCCAGGCTTTCGAAACCCCTGATTTCGCCGACCTGCAGCAGCGCCTGCTGGAGCATCCCAGCCTGGTGGGCTACCAGCGGCAATTGGAGCAATTGGCCATTGAGCGGCGCTGGAAACAAGAACAGTTCAAACCCGAACTCACCTTTAATTACAACCTCCTGGCCGACCGTTTCGATTTCAACCCCGGAACCAGTAACGACGGCTTGAACAACCTGGTGACCAATAATTTCAAGTGGGGTTTTACGTTTAGCCAGGCCCTTTTCCTGCGCAAAGAAAGAGCCGGGTTGGCCCTCACCGAGATCAAAATTGCTCAGACCGAATGGAAACGCGACCTCAAGCAGCAGGAGCTGACCGCCAAACTGAATGCCTATTGGCAGGAATGGCAAACCCGGCAGCAGCAACTGAGCCTGGCCCAGGCCATGACCAGTAACTACGACAGCTTGTTGGCTGCTGAACAAGTGAAATTTGAACTGGGGGAAAGTTCCGTCTTCCTCTTGAATTCACGCCAGCAAAAATTGCTCAATGCGCAGCTTAAATTACTGAAAACCCAGGCCGATTTGCAGAAAAACAGCGTTGCGCTGTGGTACATTGCGGGGCGGAATTAGGGTGTAATATAAATGTCACTTACCGCACCACCACCTGCCGCACGAAGCGCGAATTTTTGGTTGTGTACTCCAGGAAATAAATCCCGGGAGAGAAGTTGCTCAAATCCAGGTTGTCCGTTGATTTGAGGTTGGTCCAGTTGCGCAATACGCGGCCCGTCTGATCCATTAATTGCAGTTGTCCGCCCTGCGGGTGACCAATTTCAACGCTGATCTGTCCCCGGTTGGTGGGGTTGGGGTAAACCCTGAAATCAACCGTTTCCAGAGGGTCTTGGGTAGCTACCGGGCTGCAGTTGGGGTCTTCTCCGGAGAGGGCGGCGAAGCTGCCCGCAACGACCGACCAATCCTGCCATTCTCCGCCCGTACCGTTTTCCCAGGTAGAGAGGTCGAAACTATAGATTCCCGTCGGTGTGCCTTTGACGGTGTAAACCTTTAGTGCCTGCCCGCCGCGGTTCCAGCTGAGGGGCTGTCCACTGACGCACTGCTCGGGGCTGCTGTTGGTGAGCCCGCAGTTGGGCGTGATGAAGTAGGCATTGTCATCGTAGTCTGGATAAGTACCGTAGATCCTGGCCAGCCCATTGTTGTCGATACAGACGGCGGTGTATTCATCGCAGGCCAGGCCGTAGTACGTACCACCGTAGTCGGTAGCAGCCCGGGCTAGAAAAGCCGTTTGGCGGCCGCGCCGGTCCGGGTTGTCGTAGTGGGTGTCGGTGATGACGTTATCCAAAAACGGCACGCGCAGGAAAGGTAGGTTACTGATGCTCACCCGGGTGTCGTAGGGGTTGGCCAGCGCCTGGGCACTGGTAACCGTGCCGTTGCTGGCCGAAAAATAGACCCCACCCAGAATGGCCATACCGGCGCTGGTGCCGCCGATAACCAGGTTGTCGTTAATAATACGTTGGTTAATGGCTGCCGCTACCGGCGTTCCCCGCCAGAAATTGACGTAGTTGTTCTGATCCCCCCCCGCAATCCAGATGGCTTCGGCGAGAAGGATACGTTCGAGGACGTAGGGGTCGCTGGCTGCCTGGACATTGTTGAAAACCAAGGTTTCTACGGAGTTGATGCTCACCCCGAGGTCGTTGTAAAAATAGGCGTTGTATCTATCTGCTCCGGAGGCACGGATGACGAGGATGTCGCCACCGTTGGCCTGCTGGACAAACCAGCGCATGGCGTTGTTGTCTTCGGTTGCACCGCCCATCAGGCAAACCCCTCCCTGGGGTTGGACCACCGCGTTGATCAGGCTTCCCGTGAAATAAGAAGAATAATTTTGCCCTAATGACAAGCAAGCCCAAACCAAGGTCAGGCACAATGCAAGGAGCTTTTTCATTTTTTTCCGAAGTCGGATTTTTTGTCGCGAAACCCAGTGAGTGTTACCTCAAAAGGGCAAAAAGAATACGATTGTCGTTTAAGGGTTAAGGATGGCGCCCACAAAATCGATTATTTAAGGTAAAGTACAAATTTACCAGCTGCGTTTTTTAGCACCTTAACAAGTCTAAGTATTTGGACAATAATAAATTTACATTTTTCGACTCAAATGATTAGCTCGAAACCGCTCATTAACAATCGCTTATTCCTTCGCTAATAATTTGAGCATGTAAAATTATTATTGTCCGGCACTTAACTAGCTTTACCGGTAGCCGAGCTGCTCGATGAGGTAGGCGCCGGTGTAACCGAGGTTACGCAATTCGGTGCGCAGGCGGAGGGCGTCGGCGCGGTTGACAAAACTTTCGCGGGATTCGATGACCCAAACCTCTTCGCAGGGACGGAACCGGGCGATGAGTTTGGGATGAAAAGGGTATTCCGTCGGATCGGTGAAGCGTAGAATGGCAACCTGTACTTTATATTCCGGTGTAGGAACGGTGTTGAATTTTGGGAGCGGGTACGGTTGCTGGCCGTTTTATTGTAAGTCAGCGGCAATTCATCACAGTAGGCAGGGCGGGATACCTGGGCAGCCAGTTGCGGGCTGCTGTACCAACAAAACAAGCCCAATAACAGGTGAAAAAATAGCTTCATAAAGAGAAGGGGATCAGATTAGGTTTCAAAAAGTTTAGGACAAAGCCGGTTGGTAGGGCAAGCAAAAGCTTGGTAAATAAGATTGTTCAGGTGTTTGGGGTAACTGCTTGGTTAAAAACAGGATAAATTTAAGGACAAATTAGTATAGGTTGTACGCAAAGGGAAATTTCGGGCATTATTTAAGTTGAAATGGGGCTGGTTATCTGCCCCGCGGGTTAGTCAGCCGTGGTTAAGTGTCCAGGATTTAATACTTTTGAATATTCCGTTAAGTATTCATCAATTACGCTCAGGGTATGGCCAGGCGCTTTCCATTTTTTCAACAATTAGATGCCGTAGATTGCGGACCGTCTTGTTTGCGGATGGTAGCCGCCTACCACGGCAACTACTATTCGTTGCAGCAGTTGCGCGCAGCCAGTTTCATCGACCAGGAAGGCGTAAGCATGTTGGGGATAATGAAAGCTGCCGAAAGCATTGGTTTGGCGACCAGTGCTTTCCGGGTGCCTTTCGCCGGTGGAGAAGCCACCGAGGCTGGCTTGCGCGATTTTGACCCTCCATTTATTGTCCATTGGGAACAAGATCATTTCGTGACCGTCTATCGCATCACCGACCGGGCGGTCTGGGTTGCTGATCCGGCCCAACGCGGGCTGGTGAAGCTGAGCCACCGGGCCTTTCAGCAGGGGTGGTGCGCCCAGGGTGAGGGCGTCGGCGTCGTTCTTTTGCTGTCACCTACGCTGGCTTTCTACCAGGATGAAGCGCTGGACCGATCCCGGCCCCTGGGTTTTCGTTATTTGTGGCCGTACCTGCGTCCCTATGCCCGGTTGTTGCGGCAATTGGTTGTGGGTTTGCTGGGGTTGAGTATGCTGCAACTTCTTTTTCCTTTCCTCACCCAGGCAATTGTCGATATAGGTATCAATAACCAGGATATCGCTTTCGTCTACCTTATTCTGGTGGGGATGCTATTCGTTTTTCTGGGCGAAATGGTGATTACCCTGTTGCAAGGGTGGATCTTGCTGCACGTGGGTACCCGCATCAACGTGAGCCTGGTTGCCTATTTTCTCCAGCAGGTCATGCGTTTGCCGTTGCGCTACTTTGACCAGAAGACGACGGGCGATTTTCTGCAGCGCATTGCCGATCAACAACGCATCGAACTTTTCCTGACCAATACCACCCTCTCGGCCCTCTTTTCCAGCTTTAGCCTGGTGGTGCTCAGCCTGGTGCTGTGGTGGTACCACACGCTGATCTTTCTCATTTTTGCCGTTGCTGCGGTTCTTTACGCGGGTTGGATTGCTTTCTTTTTAAAACGGCGGGCGCTCGTCGACCACCAGCGTTTTCGCGAGCTGACGGACAACCAGAATACCCTCATTGAACTGATTCAGGGCATGCCGGAGATCAAGCTGCAGCAGAGCGAGCACAAGCGGCGCTGGGGCTGGCTGGTCATCCAGAACAAGCTTTTTCGGACCAATACCCATTTCCTGACCCTGACCCAGTACCAGGATACCGGTGCCCAGTTCATCAGTCAACTCAAGGACATCCTCATTATTTTCGTCGCGGCCCGGGCCGTAATCGCCGGCAGCCTCAGCTTGGGGGCAATGCTGGCCATTCAGTTGGTAATTGGCCAGCTGAATATTCCCCTGCAAAGACTGGTCGGGTTGATCCGCACGGCCCAGGATGCCCGCCTGAGCCTGGAGCGCCTGGGCGAATTACAACAGCTCCAACCCGAAGAAGATCCCACCGGGGAGTGGGTAACCGAGCTCCCCACAGCGGCACCGTTGCGCCTGGAAGGGGTCAGTTTTGCCTATAACCCCCTGGCGGGCAATGTCCTGGAAAACATCAGTCTGACCATCCCTAACGGCAAGGTTACCGCCCTTGTAGGCGCCAGCGGCAGCGGTAAGACCACCCTGGTAAAACTACTGCTGGGGTTCTACGAACCGGACGCCGGGACGATCAGCCTGGGTGTCGAACCCTTGCATCGCTACGCAAAAAGTACCTGGCGACAAGCCTGCGGCGCAGTACTGCAAGACGGGTTTATCTTTTCGGACACCATTGCCAACAACATTGCTGAAAGTGCGGAGGAGGTAGACGCCCAACGGCTGTTGTTTGCTGCTCAAATGGCTAACCTACAAGACTTCATAACTCCTCTTCCCCAGCAATTTCGCACCAAAATCGGTCCCCAGGGCAACGGCATCAGCCAGGGGCAGCGGCAGCGGCTACTCATTGCCCGCGCCATCTACAAAGACCCGGTCTACCTCTTTTTCGATGAAGCCACCAATGCCCTGGATACCGAAAACGAAAGGGTCATTACCGAAAATCTAAACCAGTTTTTTGCCGGCCGAACCGTCGTCGTGGTCGCGCACCGCCTGAGCACCGTCCGCCATGCCGATCAAATTGTCGTCCTTGACCAGGGCCAGCTGGTGGAGCAAGGTACCCACGAGGAACTCGTCGCGCGCCAGGGCCGCTACTTTGAATTGGTTCGCAACCAGCTGGAATTGGGCGCGTAGGGGAGGCTTTTCATTTCCCACCTCCGACTTCCGATTTCGAGCTACTTCCCACTTCGAGTTGGTTCTCGCACCTGCCACGTCTTCAGCGTGGGCGACGCAGCGCAGCAACCTGCCACGTCTTCAGCGTTGGCGATTGCTAAAAAGCGGATACGCCGGATGTTGGTCTCGCCCTACTTTTACACTTTTTCCCGTTTACACCTTTACACAGCCTTATTTCCCACTTCCCACTTCCGACTTCGAGCGCTTCCCACCTCCGACTTCCGACTTCGAGTCCCTCCCTTTTACACCCTCACCACCGCTCCCTCATCCGGGCACTCCTCCAGGAGTTCGCTAGCCGTTTTATGCAAAACCGGGTGTTGCCAATTGGGGAGCATCTCGGCGAGGGGAACCAGCACGAAGCGACGATTCTGGAGGTGTGGATGCGGGAGGGTTAATCGTGGGGTCTGGATGACGGCATCATTGTAGGCGATGATGTCAATGTCGATGTTGCGGGGGCCCCAGTGCACGCTGCGCTGGCGACCCATTTCGTTTTCAATGGCCTGGCACACCCCGAGCACTTCCAGTGCGGATAAGGGGCTATCCAGCAGGAGGGCAATATTCAGGAAAGGAGCCTGGTCTTCGAGGCCCCAGGCGCTGGTTTCGTAGCAGGAAGAACACCGGATTTCCGGACCGATGCGGGTACGCAGCAATTGGCGGGCGCGCAGCAACTGGTGGTGGCGCAACCCCTGGTTACTGCCCAGGTGGAGGATAAGTTGGTTCATAGCAGGCAGTCGGTGTGTAAAATGGTGGTGTCGTTCTCGAAATAAGAATTAAACAAAAGTAGGAACAAGGTTACCAATAAGGCCCCATTTGGCCTTTTCGGTAAATAATTTTTCCGTGCTAAGGCAAGTAAGCAGACAAAGGATAAGCATGATATATGTATTTTGCTCTAATTGTCTATCTTTGGACGTGTAACTTTATTAGAGTGACAACTTCTATTGTTTTTTAACTTCTTTCACAGACATTTTATTCTGTATGAAATATTTCCTTACGCTTTGTTTAAGTGTTTTTTTTGCGGTTAGCGCCTGGGCCCAACCTGCAAATGACAACTGTGCCAACCTGATCAGCCTGGGTACGGCGCCCGTCTGTACGGGTACCTTTTATACCAACGTGGATGCGACAGACAGCAGCTCCGGACCAACGGACAACCCGAGTTGTTTTAACGGCGGAACGACCCAGAACGACGTATTCTTCAGCTTTATGGTTGATCCTACGCTCGTTAACGTCACCATTGCGGTAGCCGGAACAGCCAGTGGTCCTAACGGGGTGGCAATCACCAATCCGCAGCTGGCCGTATACCGGGGCAGTTGCAGCGGGTTAGCCGAACTTTTCTGCGTAAGCGGAACACCGGGATCTTCGGCCGTGAGCCTCGATGCACTGGGCCTGACGCCGGGTATTCCCTATTTTATCCGCATCAACGATTATTCCGGCACCGGTACGCCCAATTGGGGCGATTTTACCGTCTGTATTACGGAGTACATCCCCGCCATCAATATTGGTGAGGTTGCCTTCTCGGAATCCTGTACGGGAACCCTCTACGATTCCGGTGGCCCGGACAATGATTATGGCAACGGCGAAAACGCCGTCTTTACGGTATGCCCTACCGATTTCACCCAGTGTATCGCCCTGGATGTAGCTTATTTCGACATCGTTCCCGGTGACGAGCTCAATATCTTCGCTGGCAACAGTGTCAATGACACCGAGATTGCTTCCCTGGTCGGCAATTCCGACGGGACAGACTTTCAGGTTCTGGCTTCTTCGGGTTGTGTCACTTTCCAGTTTATTTCCGGCGGTACCAATGTGGGCGCTGGTTTTGACATCGCCTGGTCGTGTTCGATCGATGCCTGCGGCGGTTCTACCTTTAGCAACCCCACTACTATAGGGTCAATCCCTTACGCCAATACCAACCTGACCACCTGTGGTCAGGGCGCTACCTTTAATACAAGCCCCTGCAATGGGGATGCCTTTTTGAACGGACCCGAAACGGTCTTTTTGTACCAATCACCAGGTGGCTTGTGCGCTTCAGTGCAGGTGCTCAATGCCTCTTCCGGTACGGGCGTTTTGGTGTTGAACGGCCTGCCGGGTGATCCCGGAACCGTTTGTGTGGCTACCAGTACGGTGGGCAGCATCAACAATGTGAACTTTCAGGAACCGGGTGACTACTACATCGTCGTGGCTAACCCCGAAGGTTGTACCGATTTTGGCCTGATCCTGAACGAAACCGAATGTTCGCTATCCCCCGCCTTGGTGGATGCTCTCTGTAATCCGCTCAACGGTTGTATCCAGGCGGGTCAGATTGTCACCCAATTCATGTTCGAAGATGGCTTTCAGGATATTCCCCTTAATCCGGGCGTCAATGATGGCTGTTGGTTCGGCGTCGGTGCTCAGCCCGATTACTACTGGTTTACCATCGAAGCACAGGCTGATGGTCCCTTCGGATTCATTATGCAGAGCGCCAATGTTCCTTCTGATATTGACTTCAACGTTTGGGGGCCCTTTACCCCGGAGCAAGTTTGCGATACCCCACAATTCGTGATCAACGCAGTCACAACTACTCAGCCTATTCGCAGTAGCTACGACGGCGGTACGGAACCTACCGGACTGGCCGATATTCACCCCTTGTTTGGTTACCAGGTACTGGACGAATACGATTGTGAGGGCCTCAATGACGATGTGGTTAGAACCATCGACGCCCAGCAGGGCGAAGTATACGTCGTGCTGGCCAACGACTGGGGTAACCAGATCCAGGACGGTGGCATTCTCATCGACTGGGGTCCTTCCGATCCGGATGTACTGGCGCCCCTGGGGGCTACCGTTGCGGCTGCCGACACCTCGGTGTGTGCGGGCAACAGTGTACAGTTGCAGGTGATTACCGGCCTGGACAACATCGAATGGATTGGCGCCAACGCCAGCGAATTGTCTTGTACCAACTGTTTCAACCCCGTAGCCACGCCCGGCGCTACCCGCGTGTACCGCGCCCTTCTGGACGCCGTTTGTTACGTGGATACCCTGGAGGTGACGGTCAATGTCTTCGACCTGGATGCGGGTCCGGACATTGAAGTATGTATCGGTGAAGAATTTGAAATTCCTGCCGGTCAGGATTTTGACTCGGCTACCTACTCCTGGTCGCCACCAGCTGGCCTTACCTTCAGCTGTACGGAATGCCCTACGCCTTCGGTTACCGCCGCTGCCCCCGGCGTTTACGAAGTGCCCGTGACGCTGACGGCTGACGGCTGTAGTTTCATGGATATGCTGACGGTTACGGTACTCGATTTCTCGGCGCCGGTTTATGAGGTAGCTGATGATGAACAAATCTGTAACGGCGAAGAGCGCCTCATTGGAGGTGAATTCGTGACGGGCAATACCTATACCTGGACGTCGGTGCCGGACGTGGGCGCCATTGAAGCCATTTCCAACCCCATCGTTCAACCCAGTGTTACGACCACCTTCTTCCTGTCGGTCACCAACGGCCAGTGTCCCACGCCTTCGCGGGATAGCATTACGCTGAGTGTGGTGCAGCTGCCCATTATCAGTATTGTGGAAACGCCACCGACTATTTGCCTGGGCGACACCATTTCCCTGTCGAACAGTACGGTAGAGAACGATGTGACTTACAGCTGGACGGGTCCCAACTTTATCTTCAACCCCGACAGCACCTTCACCCGCATTACGCCCGCCGTTTCGGGCCCCTATACCCTTACCGGGGAACGATTGGGTTGTCCTTCGCAGGACGTGGTGCAGGTCAACGTGACCCCCATTGCCATCAACCTCAACCAACCGGATACCACCTTCATTTGCCAGGGGAGATCGGTACAGGTCAATGCTTCGGTAACGCCCTCCAATACCACGGTGGTGTGGAACCCGGCTACGGTTTCGGGCGCTACGCCTTTGTTGGCACCCAATACCTTTACCACCTATATTGCTACCGTTAGCGAAGGCAGTTGTGTGCGGATCGACACCTTCAGCATCCAGGTGGATTCCCTTCCTGGTGATATGGCCATTATGGCCGATCCGATGAAGGATTCCTACTGCCAGGGCGAGTTGGTGACCCTCACGTCACCCATCTACGATCCGGCTTTCTACCCCGATATTGAACACAGCTGGGTGGGTATTGGCCTGGAAACCTCGGACACCCTCTACAATATGGTGCTGACGACCGCCGACACCTTCACCTACCAGCGCATCACCATCAACGGTGGCTGTGCGCAAACAGAAGAAATCACGCTGAATGTGATCAGCAACGAGGCCCTGGCCATCACGCCGGCGCAACCACAGATTTGTCCGGGCGAGAGTGTGCAGTTGACGGTGGCAGCCCCAGGCTTGGGTGACCTCACCTGGACCCCCGCCGAAACCCTGAGTTGTGATGATTGTCCGAACCCGACGGCGACACCTAATAATACGACCACCTACGAGGTGAAAGCGACAATTGAAGGATGTGCCATTGAGCAATCGGTGACCGTGGCGGTTTTGAGTCCGGCGACACTGGCAACCCGCAACGAAGCAGACTGTTTTGGTACCACCTACCAGCTGAACCCCGCAGGTGGCCAGGCCGGAACAACTTACCTCTGGACCTCCAGTACCGATCCCAACTTCAGTAGTACCGATCCCAACCCGGTTGTTACGCCTGCCGTTTCTACCATCTTCACGGGTACCGCCACCAATGTGTGTGGTACGGCTACGGCGACGGTCAACATTACCGTTATTGAGCAAGGCACCCTGGTGAGTGTAGCTGGTGGCGCCGAGACACTCGTGGTATGTAGCGGCGTGCCTTTCGATTTGGTGGCCGTGGTACAGAACAGCGCCAATGCCCCCTCGCAGACCCTGACCTGGATCTATAACAACCAGCCGCAAACGGGTGCTACCACCACCTTTACGGCTACCGAAAGCGGCCTGGCTACTTTCAGCTATCAGTACGGCGCTACGGCTAACGATAATTGTGAAGAACTGACCGGTGAGGTGTTCATCCAGGTGAATGATTCTCCGGTAACGGCGCTTATTGACGACCAGACGATCTGCTTCAATGACATCCAGACTTTCGTGCTGAACGAAGCAGGCGGCCAACCTGGGGTAACCTACAGCTGGACTTCACCCAACAATCCGGGTTTCAGCTCCATGGAGCCCGACCCGGAAGTGACGCCTACCACGACGACGACCTATGACCTGGAAGCCGCCCTGGGCGACTGTGTGTCCAACGAATCGGTGACGATCACCGTGACGCCCGCCGCTACCCTCACGGCTGGCGCTGCCCAGGTGGTGACCGAAAACATGGGTACGGTTACGCTGGAAGCTACTGCTACCAGCGCCGCCCCGGAACAGATCTTCTGGACGTTTGAAGGCGCCGTCATCGGCACCGGATCACCGTTTGCCTGGACGCCGACCTCCGTACAACGCGATTCCCTGCCCGGCTACGCGATCGCTACCCTGGATACCGGCTGTGAAATCCTGACGGATTCTTTGTTGGTACAGATCTTGCGCTACCGCGTGCCCAATATCTTCTCACCCAACGGCGATGAGATCAACTCGGTCTTCAAGCCCTTCTTCCTCGGGGAGATGGACGTGGTGGAAGTGAAGGTCTACAACCGCTGGGGACAACTGGTCTTCGAATCGGCCGACCCCAATAACCTCGGCTGGGATGGTATCAAAGACGGCACCCCCGTGCCTTCCGACGTCTACATCTACTCCGTAAAAGTTGGTGTCGGCAACGAAACCCTCACCACTACCGGCGAAGTGACGCTGGTGCGGTAAAGCGGATCGCCCGACGGCAGCAAATGAAAATCCCGAATCCTGGCCACTGGCCCGGGGTTCGGGATTTTTATTTATCTCCTTAGTTATACCACCAGGCATTTTTTTTAGCCACAAAAACACCAAAGCCGCAAAATATTTCCAGGCAAAGGGTTAACTTTAGAACTTGTTCATGTTTTTTTGAATAAGACAGGCATTATTACCCCTGAAAACGCAACATTACAGCCAGAAATCCGTATAATTGCCTGTCACAAATCACGAACTTTATGACACCAAAAGCAGAGAAACCACTGTTAAAAAGTGTTAAAACTTTCATTTTGGAGCACGTAACTTGTTGTTTGTCATCGAGTTCTGAAATATAGAGTCAGAGAGGGTAGTCCATTAGAACAGGGATTAAGACCAT
>PZPC01000063.1 GCA_003045895.1 Bacteroidota bacterium | reverse complement strand
CTTCTTCTTAAATTTTGCAGTGAATTTTCTTCTCGTAGCCATTTTCTTTTTTTTTGACTAAGTTAGGAAATTTTCGCTGTCCTTTTTTTTGGGGGAACATCAGAAAAGCGACCCCATCTATTCAGCAATGAAAACCAGCAAGATCATGTCATCAATAAGATCACTTACTATTGCAAATATGACAAGCGAAAACGTAGTCATTTTTTTGACTTGTTATATTATGATTAATTAAGTTGACGCGAATGCGTCTTTAGCGTGGGCGGCTCGCGGCGTATGCGGGAGGATGGATACGCCGGATGTTGATCTCGCCCTACTTTTACACACTTCCACTTTTCCCCTTTTACACGGTCTAAAACTTCCCACTTCCCACTTCCCACTTCAAACTACCTTTTTCTTAAGCTATTGACTACCAGTATTTTGTGAAATATTGTTTTTGAGCTGGCAATTAAAGGTAGCAACCTCTTTTTTGGTTGGCGTGCAGCGGTGGCTTATAGCCTTCCGATTTCTGATTTCCGATCACCTCGCAATCCCCAAATTCACCCCGATTGCCAGCTTGAGGTACCGCTGGCGCCGCTCCGTCGGGCGGGTGATCAGGTCGAAAAAACCTTCCACGCCGGCAAACAGCCGCAGGTTGAACTCATCCCAGGGGCGGGCGTGAGCCAGCAGCTTAAAGGTAGGGCCAAAAGAAAAAGGTGTCCCCCCGACATCGCGGGGAGCTACCGCTTCCAGGCTTTGAAACAAGACGTCCTTCGTGCGGTTGAATTCTTCCAAATTGATGGTGCCATCGGCCAGGTCCTCGGTGAGCAGGTCGTAGATCAGGTCTTTCACCCCCGATTCGTCGAGGGTGATCCGAAAGCCATTGTCGTAGCCCAGGCGCAACCCGCCGTAGAAAGACACGAACAACGACCGCTGCTGGGCCGGATCCTGCCCCAGTTCCACGTCCAGCAACCGCATACTGTGGGCCAGGGCCATGACCATACCCCGGCGGGGAAAATGGCTGGACCCTATCGCAAAGGTCGATTCGTTCTCGAAGCCCCACAGCGGATGCCGCAAGCCACCCGCCAGGGTGAAGATCCGGCGCGTATGGCTGCCCCCAACCAGGGTATTGTATTCAAAGGGATCGACATTGTTGGGTTGCCCGTAGTTGCGGCCCGCCTGGAAGGCATCCATCACCGAGGCAATACCGGGAAAGTTGGCCAGGGGCCCTTCGTCGTTGGTCCAGACTGAACCGATATTGAGCTCAAAAAGAAAGGAGTTGGCTTCGTTGGAGAAGACGTTAGACTGAATGGGCCGACCAAAAAAGTCAACCTGGCTACTCAACTGTATGTTTTGCAGCAACAGCAGGCAACCTATTAGTACAATTCGCCACATGGGCATCTCTTTTTTTACTACGCTTCCCAACACACAATAGGGTAGGGCGCAGGTGGGGTTAACAATGGTTTACGCTAAGGGGCGTTAAAAAAATAAAATTACCTTTTGTCACACGACTTAAGACCGGAACAACGCCGAGCGGGTTTCTTTTTTATTAAAAACCCACTTGACCAACACGGTGGGGGTCCAACGGCGAATCAGTAAGATCGGATTCGAGGGATGGTCGTTGCCTAATCTTTGCCACTGGTAAGTAAATCCCAACCGGGCATCACCAGTCCAGGTATTATTCGACCACTGGTAGCCGGCCCAGGTTTCCAACTCAAAAGTACGGCCAGTAGTAATGGGTAGGCCAAATCCGTACAGCGGAAAGCGGCTTTCCAACGCAGTAAGCAATACATCGCCAGCTTCATCGGTATTGATCAACGCCTCCAGCGGATCGGGAAGCACATCCCTGATCTGTTGAGCCACGTCGATCTCGCCGAACAATTCCCGCCCTTGTTTAAAGGTCAGATCGGTCGCTTTCAACCAGCCAAACGCCAGGTCGCCACCCACATAGAAGCCGCGATCACCCACCCATTCCAGCTTGCGCAAGCCCGACAGGATCTGCAGGGGGTGAATGGCGATCTCCAGAGATACCGCATTGTTCAGGGCCGAAGTCGCTGCCACTTCCTGCGCGACGACACCAATGAGCCGCTCCTTGTTAAATAAAGTCCCCAGGTCCTGGGGTTGTGGAAATTGCCCGGGCGAGAGCGCGCCCGACCAGTAGCTGCCCGTCAGTGACAGGCCCAGGAAGTTGACCTCGGTTCGCACCAGCGACGTCCAGTTTTTTACCGATCGGGTCAGCTGGCCCGTGGGCAATTCAATGAGCAGGCCCCGGAGTGGACGTTCTACGGCAGCGGGGAAATTGACGGCGTTGAGCAAGTCATCGTCGATGACAATATCCCCGCCAAAAACCGTGGCATCCGCCAGGTAGGTGAGTTGGCTCCGTTGCTGGAAGTAGCGCACGCCTGGTCGGATTTCGAAGCTTTCCAGCGCCCGCAACCCCACTTTTTTCGACCACCACGTGAAGTAGTCCATCCGCTCGGCTCGCCACGGCCACCGCAGGCCGCCGCGGCGTGGCGCAGCAGCGGGTGTGCTCCGTGCCAACTCCCGGGGCCAGGACGCGCTGACCGCCGTGGTGTATTCGGCAGCCCAACTGCGCTGCGCCTGGCTGTTTCCGCAGCTGATCACCACCAGGCCCCAAAAAAGGAATAGTCTTTTCATTGCTTGCTTTTACCGGACCAGTGTTACACTGCCCGCCGTAATTTCCCACTCGCCGCGAATCGGCCGGTACCACACCTGGGCAACCAACACTTGTGCATTGAGGCGCTTGCCATTAATGGTTCCGTCCCAGCCTTCCCACACGAGTCCCTGGCGATCTTGCTCCAGCGGCTGCAGCAGCCGGTCGAAGAGGAGGCTACCCCGGCGGGAGAAGACCTGCAGGCGAACTTCCGCTACGTTGGGTGACGTATAAATATTGAAATAATCATTGATCTGATCTTCGTTGGGACTGAAAGCGGTGGGCACGAAGACGCTCGTCGGAGGGACGCGGAAAGCGATGGCCGCCGTGCCCACACAGCCGAGCGAATCGATCACCGCTACCCGGATTTCGCCATCTTCCTCCACAATGTAATTGAAGGTGGCGGTGCCCACTTCCGGACCACCGTTCCAGATGATGTCATACGGTAACTGGGTCCCCGACACCACGGCGTCCAACTGAATGGCCGCAGCCTGCCAGACGACCAGCGGAATGGTCGAGATGAGCAGCTCTTCCGCTACGGAAACGGTGAGTGCAACGCTGATGTCACTGAAGACCGCTTCCGCACTGGCGGTCGCCTGGCAGCCCTGGATATTGGTGACCGTGACCGTGTACTGGCCGGGCTCCAGGACTTCGAGCGTAGCCGTTGTCGCACCCGTGTTCCACTCGTAGGTTACTGGCGTAGGCACCACGGCCCGGAGGGTGACGGTCTCCCCTACACAGCCGTACTGGTCTTCCAGTACCAGCGCTGGCGGCGGATACAATTCGGTAAAGGTGGTAACAATGCTGTCGCAGCCGCTGGCCGCCAGCAAGGTGTCGCGGGTCATGCCCACCTCGGCCGGATTGCAGGTATAGGCCGTGAGGTCGGTGGTGACGGCCTCACCCGGATGGCTGACCACCCACGCCTCTACGGAAGCCGATCCACTGGTGCCGGCGGGGAAACTGCTGTTGACCTGCAGGATGGTCAATTCGTCCGTTGACGGAAAGCAGACCAGCTGGTCGACGCCACCCGTCCAGTTGCTGAGGGTGGCGGTCGCCGGGGTGCCGTTGCGGGTGTAGGTGACCTGGATGTCGGCACCGGCCGTACCGCCACCAGTTGTATGCGTGGTGCCAGCCAGGAAAATGCACTGGGTGCCGCAGTCAATACAAGGACTCAGGTCACTGGTGTAGGCCTGCACCAAACTGGCACAACCGCAGGCACGCTGGAGGGTTTCGTAAAGGGAGTCCAGGGCCAGAAAGTCGGCACAGGGAATGTCGGTCTGGAGGGTATCGGCGCGGAGGAGCACCGTGTAGGCAATTTTAATGTCACAAGAGGCAATACCGGTTCCACTGGGGGTATTGGTGATGCCATCGACCACGAAGGGCTCGGAAAAACATTGGTCGGCCACCACGTAGATGGTACTGGAATCCAGGTCCGTACCGTACCAGAAGTTGATGCCAGGTGCTACTGACCAGGTATTGCAAAGCTCGGAGGTCGGCAACAGTTGCACCGTATCACCACAGTTGGCGATAATATCGTAGTGGAATTCCAAGGCCCCCACCAGGGTACAGTCTCCGTTGGGGTTGAAGCAGTTGTTGTCTTGTCCAAACAGGGCCAGGGGCACTAGTAAACCGAACAGAATAGCAATTTTTTTAACCATCAGCTGGTCTTTAAGGGGTACGAGTAAAACAAAAATGACCCGCCGCTTGCTTCCAATTGGAATAAGCAGCCAGGGTATTTTATAGTTTTCTTCGGATGTGCTCACGGGCCTACTTGCAAACAACACCTGGTAGGGTGTGTTGGCAGCATGGGCAAAGCGGGATAAATAGAAGTGTGGCTATTAAAAACGCAAGAACCAAAGGTGCAATTTTGGGCAAAATTAGCGCACCGGTTTGGATTTTTGACAAGGAAAATCAGGCTAGCAAATTGCTTGCCCGCCTGATTTTCAATCAAATTTACCGCTTTCTCAGCCAGCAATTCGCATTTTAGGCGCCTTTTTTTCGGGTCACCTTCATCATTCCCCCCATGGCCATAATATTGGAACGGATCTGGAATTCTTTATTAGCCGCCTGAACGTTGGCCGCTTTGTAGTCATTCCAACTGGGATAGCCTTGTTCCAGGGCAATTATTTCCTGCAGTACAGCGCTGAAAATCCGGGGATCCTGGTAGGTTCGGGTTTCACCCAACGCGAATTGTTCGGCTTCCTGGCGGCCCTGGGTCACCTCCCGGCGGTCCATCGGTTTGGCTGCTATGCGGGTCGGCAAGTTGTATTTTGCGCGCACCTCGGGGCGGTCGGCGTAGTCGTTGTAAGCCACGGCCAGGCTGCGGCTGCGGGTGGGCTGGTCGGCAGCCAGGGTGGCATCTTTGCCAGTGTAGGTGGGTTGTTCGATCTTTTTTTCTACGTGCCGCGTGTACATCTGCTTGTCGAAGGCTGCGAGTTGGTGAGTAGCAAAAATGGCGGCCAGGCGATCGCCGTCAAAGCCGGCCAGGTTCAGGCCCTGGAACCACTCGTCGCTGTTGGCGATGTACTTCATGTGGGATTTGGCTGCTGCCGTTGCACTTTGGCGCACCTCGGCCAGGTAGCCCGCTACGCTGGCGGCGTTCATGCTGGCGTCACCCTTGCCTTGTTGCAAAAAGTAGATGCCCGTCGCCAGGATAACCCCTGGTGACATGGTCTCCTTTTCCGCTTCCAGGTAGGTTTGGGCGGCGTTCATCTGCACCCAATCTTCGATCTCCCGCACCGAGACGGTGCTGCTGGCTGATCTGCTCCGCGATGGGGCACCGGTGGGCAGTGCCGTTGCCCGGTCGGGGCGCTCGCTGGCGTTGGCGTCCTCCGGATGGATGCGGACGGCGCGTTCCGGTTTGTCGTAAGCATTTACTGCTCCCTCTTCGCTACCAGCTCGCCTGGGGTCGGCCGTGGAGAAGCTCATCTCTTCTACCGAGGAGATGTCCTGGTGGCCATCGATCGTAATGCCAGAGCTGGAAAGGAAACCGATGAAGAGCACGATGGCGGCAAAAGCGCCCAGGTATTTCGTGATTTGTAAAATAGATTCCATTGATAAGTATTTTTTGGTACGTGATGGAAATGTATGTAATTGAAAATGTATATAGTGTTTAAAAGAAACGTGTGGTTAGTGCATCGCCCGCGTGAGCGCGATATCCAGCCGCCACAGTTCGTAGGTCTCGATGAGGTAGACCAATTTTTCGTGGTACGTTTTTGAGGTAGCGTAGCCCGCCATTTTCAGGCCAGCGGCCTGCGCAGCGTAGTAAGGTACGACTGTTTCTCCAAAAAAGGCTTTGGGGGCGTAGCCCGACACCGCTTCGAACCGCTGCGCCATCTCGGTAATGTCCAGTCGCTCCTCCTGTATCGGAAAGGCGGTCCAGATCCAGCCGTAGCAACCCTTGCGAGCGGTCGTACACGAGTTGCGCAGCAGCTCACTGTGGCGTTGGTAACTGTCCAGTACGGTAGGGTAGACCTCAAAGCGATCGTGTGCATAGTCGTCATGGTGTTGCGAAACGCCAATGGCGGGCGAACGGTAGCTGAAGTCCAGGTCCGTCAGCTGGGCAAACAAGCGTGCTTTCAGTTTTCTGCGCCCTTCCCCGTTGGGCCGGGCTTTGATGCCAAAATGGTTATTGGTTTTAGTGGCCAGCCCCGAGCGGCCAGCATCACTCTCCAAGATACCCTGTGCCAGCGTAATACTGGCAGAAACCCCGTTAAAATACATATCCCGAACCGCTTCATCTAGGTAACGGTCGATATAGGACAGGTACGTACCGGCAGCTTTCAGCTTGCCCTTCGACCAGCCCCGGTCCTGCAGCTTTTTTTCGATAGCGGCCCGCTCCCACGCTACCCCGATCACGAGCTCTTCGCCGGGTGTAAGTCCCTTGTGCTGTGCGGGTTGGTGGGGTGTGCCCACCAGCGCCGGATCATGGATCGTCACGACGTGGGCCGCCAGGCGGTTGCCCAGGCGCAGGGTTTCTTGCCAACCTTGTTTGTAGGTATCGGTCAGTTCCTGCAGGAGGGGCATACCCGCCAGTTCATCGGGGGTGCGGGTATACACATAGTAGCTACCACCCAGCATGACCAGCAGGACAAACACCGGCACGAAGCCGTCCAGGAAAGTCTGTATGATTTGCAGCAAAAACTTCATGAGGGTACCGGGTTGAAGTTTTGAAGAAAACGAAACGCTGAATATGGGTGGCGTGCGGGGTGGTTTTCTCTGCGGGTGTGCGGTTAATATTCGGTAAAGTTCGGAATTTTTTTGAGAAGTAGGGGAGGGAAATGTTGGGGAGCAGGGCTTTCTCCTAAAAACCGTTTTAGCAATTTGCGCGAAAACACCTCCTAACTTTATCCTATCATCAGGGAAGCGTGCCTTTAGGTACGCGATATCGGTAGAAAGTTGCTGCATCGATTGATTAGCCGTGCCGTAGGTACGGCATATGCCTGCGTACCATTGATTCAGCTGCCGTACCTACGGCACGGGAAGCACATCTTTGGCCATTTTCTACCGATATTTAGGTACCTACGGCACTTCGTATTATTTGGCGTAAATAAACCCTGTTGATCCTCTTAATTGTTTCCAGAATCGACAGCCCTGGGGAACATTCCCCCACCAACGCCTACCGGGCAGTCCACAAACGGATTAATTTTTCAGATCCTGCCAGAAATTTTTCCTTCTTTGTCTCTCCTCTCATTAATTAGCACTACTTTTGCAGCCCAATTGTTTCCACTCACTCGGAAACAAGTGTAGTGAGCAGAAATTTCACCGGAAATAATAGTTGTCCAAACCAGTCGAAAACCCGTTTTTCCCCTCGTCAAGCAGCCATTCGGAGCAAGATTATTCGTCGAAACAGGTCTAGTAGCATCTATTTAAGCGATTACCTCGATTTTTCTGCCTAATACCATCGGAAAAAGTTGGCCAGCCTTTTGGTTTACAAAGAATAAAGCGTACCTTTGCATTCGCTTTTTCGCAAGGTAGGCCTCTGGCAAGACCGAGGAACCGTGGAAAAACTTTCTAAAAGAAAAACAGCGTATGCCTACTATTAATCAATTGGTGCGGAAAGGCCGCACGCAGATCATCACCAAGAGCAAGTCGCGCGCCTTGGATGCTTGTCCGCAAAAACGTGGGGTATGTACTCGTGTATATACGACTACCCCCAAGAAGCCGAACTCGGCTTTGCGTAAAGTAGCTAAAGTGCGTTTGACCAACGGTATCGAGGTCATTGCCTATATTCCTGGTGAAGGTCACAACCTGCAAGAACACTCTATCGTACTGATCCGTGGGGGTCGTGTGAAAGATTTACCCGGTGTACGTTATACCATCGTACGCGGTGCATTGGATACGGCTGGTGTAAACGATCGCAAGAAGAGTCGTTCTAAGTACGGTACTAAGCGTCCTAAGAAATAACAATCGTTTATGTTTCCATATCCAATTGGCTGATATTTTGTCCAATGGATGGCCGCCATTTAACATTAACCGGCAGAAACCGCTAAGAAAATGAGAAAAAGAAAGCCAAAATTAAGAGTTATCGCAGCTGATCCCCGTTATGGCGATCCAATGGTAACGCAATTCGTCAATATGATGATGCTCGAAGGCCGGAAAAGCGCCGCCTTCAAAGTATTCTACGACGCAATGGATTTGATCAAGGAACGTACCGAGCAGGACGAGCACGCCGTGTGGAAAAAAGCGTTGAACAACGCTATGCCACAAGTGGAAGTTCGCTCACGCCGAATCGGTGGTGCTACCTTTCAGATTCCTACCGAAATTCGCGCCAAGCGCAAATTGTCTATCGGTATGAAGTGGGTCATCAAATTCTCCCGTTCGCGCTCAGGTAAAGGTATGGCCGAAAAACTGGCTGCCGAACTGATCGCCGCAAGCAAAGGAGAAGGAGCTGCCGTAAAGCGCAAGGAAGATACCCACAAGATGGCGGAATCGAACCGAGCCTTTGCCCACTTCCGTGTCTAATTACCAATTATTTTCATTTAAACCCCGAACAGGGAATCATCATGGCTAGGGATCTCACACTTACGAGAAACATTGGCATTGCTGCTCACATTGACGCCGGTAAGACTACCACTACTGAGCGCGTCCTCTACTACACCGGTATGAGCCACAAGATTGGCGAAGTACACGACGGTGCAGCTACGATGGACTGGATGGAGCAAGAGCAAGAACGTGGTATCACCATTACTTCAGCTGCTACCAAGACTGCCTGGAAGTGGAAAGATCAGGAGTACGTTGTTAATATCATCGACACCCCCGGCCACGTTGACTTTACCGTAGAAGTAAACCGCTCACTGCGGGTACTGGACGGCCTGGTGTTTTTGTTCTGTGCGGTTTCAGGTGTAGAGCCTCAGTCAGAAACCAACTGGCGCCTGGCTGATAACTATAGAGTACCCCGTATCGGATTTGTCAATAAGATGGACCGCTCTGGTGCCGACTTCTTCAGCGTGGTGAAAGACGTAGAAGAAAAGTTGGGCTCCAAGGCTATTCCACTGCAAATTCCAATCGGTGCCGAAGAAACCTTCAAAGGCGTGGTCGATTTGATCATGAACGAAGCTATCGTTTGGAACGAGCACGACATGGGCATGACCTATGAAGTAATCGAAATGCCTGCTGACCTGGTGGACGTCGTAGCCGAATGGCGCGAAAAACTCCTCGAAGCAGTAGCAGAATACGATGAGTCTTTGATGGAGAAATTCTTCGAAGATCCAGCTTCTATTACGGAGGACGAACTGCGCAAAGCGGTGCGCAAAGCCGTAACTGATATGGCGTTCGTACCCATGATGTGTGGAACGGCGTTCAAAAACAAAGGCGTACAGGCCGTACTGGATGCCGTTTGTGCCTACCTGCCTTCGCCAATGGATATTGAGGCCGTAACGGGTATCAATCCGGAAACCGAAAAGGAAGAATCACGCAAGCCTTCGGCCAGTGAGCCTTTCGCAGCCCTGGCGTTCAAGATTGCTACCGACCCCTTCGTAGGTCGCCTGGCTTTCATGCGTGTGTACTCAGGTACGCTGGATGCCGGTAGTTACGTGTACAACAGCCGCTCCGACAGCAAGGAACGTATTTCGCGCATCTACCAGATGCACGCTAATAAGCAGACCAGCATTGATCGGATAGAAGCAGGTGATATCGCCGCGGCGGTAGGTTTCAAGGACATCCGTACGGGTGACACCCTCTGTGACCTGAAGCACCCCATCATCCTGGAAAGCATGGTTTTCCCCGATCCCGTTATTGGTATCGCGGTAGAGCCCAAAACACAGAAAGACCTCGATAAGTTGGGTATGTCTTTGGCCAAACTGGCAGAAGAAGATCCGACCTTCAAAGTTAAATACGACGAAGATACCAACCAGACCATCATTAGTGGAATGGGTGAGTTGCACCTGGAGATCATTATCGACCGCCTGCGTCGCGAATTCAAAGTGGAATGTAACGTTGGTGAACCACAGGTAACCTACAAGGAAGCCCTGCAGGACACCGTTACGCACCGCGAGCGTTTGAAGAAGCAGTCGGGTGGTTCCGGTTTGTTCGCCGATATGGAATTCGAACTCGGCCCCGCCGACGAAGACTTCCTCAACAGCGAAGAATTCAAGTCGGGCAAAGACAAGCTCCAGTTCAAGTGGGATATCGTAGGTGGTTCGATCGACAAGAACTACCAGAAGCCCATCCGCGATGGTTTCATCTCGATGATGAACAACGGTATCCTGGCTGGTTACAATATCGACAGCATGAAGGTGCGCGTATTCGACGGGGGCATGCACTCCGTAGATTCGAAGCCAATTGCCTTTGAATTGTGTGCCAAGGAAGGTTTCCGGGCAGCTGCTCCGAAGACCAACCCCGTACTGCTGGAACCCATCATGAAGCTGGAGATCATTACCCCCGAAGACTATGTGGGTAGCGTAATCGGTGACCTCAACCGTCGCCGCGGCTTGCCGAAAGGCCAGCAGCCACGTACTGGTGGCGTGATCGCTATCTCGGCTGATGTGCCGCTGTCTGAAATGTTTGGTTACGTGACCGATTTGCGTACCATCACTTCAGGTCGTGCCAACTCAACGATGGAGTTTTCACACTACGCACCAGCACCGACTGGTATTGCCAAAGAAATAATGGAAAAAGCCAACGGCACCGCCAAGGCTTAATTGATACCGCTGCTTCGGCAGCCCGACAGGATACCAAAAGTGGGATTCCTTTGTAATAAAATGATTCAAAAGTAAGACGTTCCGCTGGCAGTTTGGCCAGTCAGTCAGCCGCCGGCGGAACGAATTTTGCTTTTATTTTTATCATAACTTGACAATCAGAAGCTGGCATGAATCAGAAAATTCGTATCAAGCTCCGTTCTTACGATCACAACCTCGTTGATAAATCAACTGAGAAAATCGTCAAGACGGTAAAAAACAGTGGGGCCATAGTAACCGGCCCGATTCCGCTGCCCACCGAGAAGCAAATCTTTACCGTGCTCCGTTCACCGCACGTCAACAAGAAGTCCCGGGAGCAGTTTCAGTTGCGTACTCATAAACGCCTCATTGAAATTTACACACCTACGCAAAAGACAGTCGATGCGCTATCCAAGCTCGAACTGCCCAGCGGTGTGGACATTCAAGTAAAGTTGACGTAGCAGGGTTTTCCTCGCTACCCAATAATTAGAATCGAATCCGACAGCCCTGGCGCTAAGTCGATGCACGTTTGGCCTCACAAACCGAACGGCGTTCACTCATCCAGGCCGTCATTAGCAGATCCTGTCGCATCCGACCGTGTCCGTTGCCGCCCCCATGGGTTGGCCAATACGTTTTGGTGCTACATATAAATTCGATAACGATGAAGGGAATTATCGGAAAGAAAGTCGGAATGACCAGTATCTTTGACGAAGCTGGTCGCAACATTGCTTGTACAGTAGTAGAAGCAGGTCCTTGTGTAGTGACACAAGTTAAGACCGAAGAAACCGACGGGTACTCAGCACATCAGCTGGGCTTTGGTGATGCCAAAGAGAAAAACACATCACAGCCGCTCCAGGGGCACTTCGAAAAAGCTGGCACGAGTCCTAAGCGTCGACTGGTAGAATTCCGCGACGCCACTTTCGAAAAAAAGGCTGGGGAAACGATCACCATCGACGAAGTTTTCGTAGAAGGCGAGATGATTCATGCCGTTGGTGTATCCAAGGGCAAGGGTTTCCAGGGTGTAGTTAAGCGACACAGCTTTAGAGGTGTCAACGATGCTACCCACGGTCAGCACAACCGCGGTCGTGCACCGGGTTCTATCGGTGCAGCCTCTTACCCGGCACGGGTATTCAAAGGTATGCGCATGGCGGGCCGCGATGGTGGCAGCCGGGTGAAAGTAAAGAATCTTAAAGTAGTTAAGATCTTTCCGGAACAAAACCTAATCCTGCTGAAGGGTGCGGTTCCCGGGCACAAAGGCGCTTTCATCATCCTGGAAAAATAATTTAGCAAATGCTTCCGTCTCCGCAGTACAGCAGTTGGGATGGGAACCAGATAAATTCGGTAGCGATGAAGATCGAGGTTTTAAATATCAAAGGCGAGCAAACGGGACGCAGTGTGGAATTGTCAGACGACATTTTCGGACAAGTTCCCAATGAGCATGCGGTGTACCTGGCAGTTAAGCAATATTTGGCCAACCAACGGCAGGGTACGCACAAAGCGAAAGAACGTGGCGAAATCGCTGGTTCTACGCGCAAACTACACCGGCAGAAAGGTACCGGTGGCTCTCGTAAGGGATCCATCAACAACCCCCTTTACCGGGGTGGTGGCCGGGTATTCGGCCCCCGTCCACGCAATTATTCCTTCCAGTTGAACAAGAAGGTAAAGCGTTTGGCCCGGGTGTCGGCACTTTCGGTGAAGGCGAGTTCTGGTGCGATCATGGTCTTGGAAGATTTTTCTTTCGATGCGCCACGGACCAAGGATTTCAAGGCCATCATCAGCAATCTTAAATTGGATACGCAAAAAACTATCCTGGTTACTGCCGAGTTGGAGCGCGAGCTCTTGCTCTCCAGCCGTAACCTCCAGAAGATGGAACTAACGCGTGCCGCTGACCTGAATGTTTACCAAATCCTCAACAACCAAATGTTGGTGTTGTCGGAAAGTGCGGTGAGCAAGCTTCAGGAATCATTAGCCTAATCAGGACTGCGGTCCAAGAAATGATATAGTGATGGTAAAGCAGATTTTAATCAAACCACTTATTACGGAAAAGGCAGAATCCCTTTCCGATAACCTGAGCAAGTACACTTTTGTAGTTGCAAAAGTTGCCAACAAAGTGGAAATTGGTAAGGCAATTGAAGGTATGTACGGCGTGAATGTCGTTTCCGTCAATACCGCCGTGATGCCTAGCAAGACAAAGAATAGAACGACCAAGTCAGGTGTTCTCCGTGGCCGGATCTCCGCTTACAAAAAAGCGATCGTGACCCTGGCAAAAGGAGAAGAGATTGATTTCTTCGGAGACATTTAATTTAATAACGCCCGGGGTGGGGATCGCCAGCAGGTCTTCTGGTCGTTGACCAGCTGCATCCGAGATCTTGGGTAAATGAACAGAATCATGTCTGTTAAAAAGTATCGTCCCGTCACACCCGGCTTGCGTACCCGCATTGGGAACACTTTCGCCGAGTTGACGACTGACAAGCCGGAAAAGTCGCTGTTGGCCCCCCTGAAGAAGTCGGGCGGTCGCAATGGCACCGGAAAGATGACCATTCGTCAGAAAGGTGGTGGCCACAAGCGCCGCTACCGGGTAATCGATTTCAAGCGCAACAACGACGGTGTTGTAGCCACGGTACTCACGATCGAATACGATCCGAATCGCACTGCATTTATCGCCCTGGCGGAATATACAGACGGTACCAAGTTCTACATCATTGCGCCACACGGCTTGAAAGTTGGTGACAAGATCGAATCGGGTAAAGGAGTAGCTCCCAAAGTGGGTAATGCGATGCTGCTGAGTGAAGTCCCCCTGGGATCTTCCATTCACGCTATCGAGTTGCAACCGGGTAAAGGAGCAGCCCTGTCACGGGCAGCAGGTACCAATGGTACGCTGATGGGTCGTGAAGGTCGTTATGCATCGGTAAAATTGCCTTCGGGTGAAGTGCGCCGAATTTTGCTCACCTGCCGGGCAACCATCGGCTCTACCTCAAACCCCGACCACGGTCTGGAAGTATTGGGTAAAGCGGGTCGGAAGCGTTGGTTGGGTCGTCGTCCCCGCGTACGTGGTGTGGCTATGAACCCAGTGGATCACCCCATGGGTGGTGGTGAAGGTCGTGCTTCTGGTGGGCATCCACGTTCCCGTACGGGGATTATGGCCAAAGGCCAGAAAACCCGTAACAACAAGAAGCACTCCACCAATTTGATCATTTCGAAGCGTAAAAGCTCCAAAAAATAGTAGGTAGAGATGGCTAGATCAATTCGCAAAGGACCCTACGTGTTCCACAAGCTGATTAAGAAAGTGGAGGAATCAAAAGCGTCCAATAAGAAAAAAGTGATCAAAACCTGGTCACGCTCTTCTATGATTATTCCTGATATGGTAGGAGAGACCATTGCTGTACATAATGGCAAAATCCACGTTCCGGTATACGTTACCGAAAACATGGTGGGCCATAAGCTGGGAGAGTTTTCTCCTACCCGGAGTTTCAAAGGTCACTCCGGAAACCGTAAGTAACAGGGAATAATAGATGAATGGTTGGGGCAGCAGCAAAGAACGCCTACCCCCATTCAACCATTCCTCTCATTGAATAACTGCGCCTGAATCAGGCATTAATTCATCCATCATGGAAGCAGTAGCAAAGATAAAGAGCGTTCCGATGTCAGCCCGCAAAATGCGGCTGGTGGTTGATAATATTCGCGGCAAGAAAGTAAACGATGCCCTTGATATTCTACGCTTTAGCAAACAAGAGGCGGCCGTATGGCTGGAAAAAGCCTTGTTGTCTGCCGTAGCTAACTGGGAGTATAAATTGGATGGCCAGCAAAGTGCCGACGATTACGCTCTCATTGTGAAAACCGCGTTTGCGAACGAGGCTGGCATGTTGCGCCGGTTTCGTCCTGCCCCGCACGGTCGGGCTCACCGCATTCGCAAACGTAGCAATCACGTTACGTTGATCGTAGAAAATAGTTTACCCCTGGGTTCCGAAGAGGAAGAATAGGAGAAACTAATTGTTTAAAACTAACGAGTCCTAGACACATGGGTCAGAAGACTAATCCGATTGGTAATCGTTTGGGGATAATTCGCGGTTGGGATTCCAACTGGTTCGCCGACAAGGAATACGCAAACAATGTAGTGGAGGATGAAAGAATCCGCCTCTACCTGGCTGCGCGTATTAACAAAGGCGGTATTGCCCGTACCATTATCGAGCGTACGCTTAAGCGTATCACTGTAACAATTCATACTTCCCGCCCCGGTATCATCATCGGTAAGGGGGGGCAGGAAGTAGATCGTATTCGGGAAGAACTTAGAAAGTTGACCGGAAAGGATGTTCAGATCAATATCATCGAAATCCGCAAGCCGGAACTAGATGCGAACATCGTTGCCGAATCAATTGCTAAGCAACTCGAAGCACGGATCAACTACCGCCGCGCCATCAAGATGGCTATTCAATCGACGATGCGCTCCAATGCCGAAGGTATTAAGGTGCGGATCTCTGGTCGCTTGAATGGTTCTGACATGAGCCGCACGGAGGAATTCAAAGAAGGCCGTACGCCGCTGCACACTTTCCGTGCAGATATCGACTACGCCCTGTACGAAGCCCAGACTGTTTATGGCCTCATCGGCGTAAAGGTTTGGATTTGTAAAGGCGAAGTCCTGGGTAAGCGTGATTTGAATCCCAACGCCGGTTTGGTCGGTAAAGACAGCCGCGATAGCGGTGGTGGTGGTAGCGATCGCGGCGATCGTGGCGATCGGGGCGGCCGTGGTGGTCGTGGCCGTGATGACCGCGGTGGCAACAAGCGCGGTGGCGGCAGTGATCGCGGTGGCAACCGTGGCGGTGGCGGCGGTGGTGGCGGTCGTCGGTAGGTAATACCACCGACGGGTAACACACCTGCGTGCTCCAAAGTTGCACTAAACCAGTGTTCGGTACCTGCCGTTTTTACGATAGGTGCGGTTCATACTGGTAGAGGTAAAAAAAAATTATTGCTGGCAAGGCTGCGGTTCGACCGTTTTAAATTGCCTCAATAGCTTCGATTGGCCTTGTTTTGCAGACTATCAGGTAAGATCCTGCGCTAGTCTTTTGCGAACGGATAAGATCTTTAAGATTTGTATCCGCTATGATTTTTGATTATCAATAAATAGCTGTACTTTTGCCAAGCTTTTTCAGAAGCACGGAAGATATGGCTAGATTTTGCCACAGAAGGCAGCAAAAAATTGACAAATGTTACAGCCGAAAAGAACGAAATATCGCAAACAGCAGAAGGGGCGTAACCGTGGAAATGCTAAACGCGGAAATTTGGTGTCCTTTGGTTCGTTTGGCCTGAAGTCGCTGGAACTAGGCCGTATCACCAACCGCCAGATCGAAGCTGCGCGTATCGCGATGACGCGATACATGAAGCGTGAAGGTAAAGTGTGGATCCGGATATTTCCTGACAAACCCGTCACCAGCAAGCCTTTAGAGGTGCGGATGGGTAAGGGTAAGGGTAACCTTGACCATTACGTAGCTCCGGTACAACCGGGTCGGGTAATGTTTGAGTTGGACGGTGTTCCCCGCGAAGTAGCAGTAGAGGCTTTACGCCTGGCAGCCCAGAAGTTGCCGGTGAAAACCAAAACTGTTGTGCGGCCCGATTACGCAGGATAATTTTACGACCAGAATCAGTCTGAAGCCAACACCCAATAATGGGTATGGCTGCGAAAAACTTAATAATAAGAACCATGGCAACCAAAAAACATTTGGAACTGCAGGAGTTCTCTGATGCGGATCTTCAGGCTGAACTGGAGGCCACCGAGAGCAGGTATCAGAAGATGAAATTTGACCACGCCATCACTGGTTTGGATAATCCCTTGGTGATACGCGAAGTTCGTCGTGATATTGCGCGTTTAAATACCGCAATTCGCAGCCGCGAACTGACCGCCGCCACGGAAGGAGAACTCGAAAATCGTAGTAAAACCAGAGCTCGTCGCCGACGGGCCAAGTAATTCAGTTCAAAATGGAAGAACGTAATCTTCGTAAACAGCTAATCGGTATCGTTACCAGTGATAAGATGGAGAAATCCATCTCAGTAGTGGTTGAACGCCGTATTCAGCACCCCATTTACGGGAAGTTCGTTAAGAAGTCAAACAAGTTTATGGCTCATGACGAAAAGAATGAATGCAACATCGGTGATAAGGTGCGCATCATGGAAACCCGTCCGCTGAGCGCTCGTAAGCGTTGGCGCGTGGTTGAAATCTTGGAGAAAGCCAAGTAACTGTAATTGAATTAACTAGAATTATCAACGTCCTGAGCAATACGGGCGTTGCGCTAATTCTGCAAATATTATGCCGCATGATCCAGCAAGAATCCCGGCTTAAAGTGGCCGATAACAGTGGCGCTAAAGAGGTACTTTGCATACGCGTTTTGGGTGGTTCCAAGCGTCGCTACGCTTCTATCGGCGATATGATCGTCGTATCCGTGAAGGAGGCTGCTCCCGGTGGCATCAAGAAAGGATCCGTTTCCAAGGCCGTAGTTGTGCGTACCAGGAAGGAAATTCGCCGCCGTGATGGTAGCTATATCCGCTTCGATGACAACGCAGTTGTACTGCTCAACGTCAATGGTGAGCCACGTGGAACCCGTATCTTCGGCCCTGTGGCCCGTGAGTTACGCGAACGCGACTACATGCGTATCGTTTCTTTGGCACCCGAAGTACTGTAATTTTTTCACGGCCAGAATACTTGAATGATGAAAAAAGAAAATCAAAAGCGCTTTGCTCCTAAGCTGAAAATCAAGAAAGGAGACAAGGTTGTTGTTATCGCGGGTGCACAGAAAGACCGTAGCAAAGTGGTGGAAGTCCTGGAAGTATTCCCGGATAAAAACCGCGCTATTGTTGAAGAAGTGAACATTCGCAAGAAGCACCAAAAACCTTCCCAGGATAATCCTGGCGGCATTATCGACAAAGCTGCTCCTATTCATATCTCCAACCTGATGTTGGTGGATAAAACCGGAACGCCTACCCGCGTTGGTCGCAAAACCGACAGCGATGGTAAATTGAAACGTTATTCTAAAAAATCCGGTGAAATCTTAAGCTAATGAGTCACGTACCGCGATTACGAAAAAAGTACCAAACTGAGGTACTCCCAGCTCTGCAAGAGCAATTCCAGTACAAGAGTGTAATGGAAGTTCCGCGTCTGGAGAAAATCTGTATCAACCAGGGTGTTGGTAGAGCGACCCAGGATAAGAAGCTGGCCGAAAATGCTGTGCAGGAACTGACCCTGATCACCGGGCAGCGCGCAGTGAAGACCAAGGCGAAAAAGTCGGTCTCTAACTTTAAGCTCCGGGAAGGCATGGAAATTGGTGCACGGGTGACGCTGCGTAGCGCACAAATGTACGAATTCCTGGACCGCCTGATTTCGGTGGCCCTGCCGCGGGTTCGCGATTTCCGGGGAATCAACGACAAGAGCTTCGATGGCCGTGGTAATTATTCCATGGGTATCAAGGAGCAAATCGTCTTCCCTGAGATCGACCTGGACAAAGTAAGCAACATCACGGGTATGGATATTACCTTCGTGACCACTGCCAAGACCGATGCCGAAGCACTGGCATTGCTGAAAGCTTTGGGCTTGCCGTTCAAGAACCAGAATCCTATTATACAGAATAACTAATACTGACACCTGCTGCTCCGCAGCAGTTGCAGTACTAAACTGGAAATAAATCATGGCAAGAAAATCATTGATTGCCCGCGAAAACAAAAGGCAACGCATGGTGGATCAGTACGCTGAACTCCGTGACAAGCTCAAGAAGGAAGGTGCCTGGGAAGAGTTGGATAAGTTGCCCCGCAACTCCAACAAAATCCGCTTGCACAACCGCTGCCAACTGACGGGTCGTCCTAAGGGATACATGCGTAAGTTTGGTCTTTGCCGCGTAAAGTTTCGGGAGATGGCGCTGAATGGCAAAATTCCGGGCATCACCAAAGCAAGCTGGTAAAACGTTTTTTTTTGTTCTTCTTCTTTTCTACTAACAGCAGTCAAGGTTCCTGGCATTTGGAAAACCAGACAGCGCAATTTGACAAGTCATGGCAGTTACAGATCCTGTAGCAGACTATTTAACCCGCATCCGCAATGCACAAAGTGCAGGCCACCGGGTAGTCATTATTCCCGCTTCCAACTTGAAGAAGCGTATCACCGAGATTCTCTACGACCAAGGTTATATCCTGAAGTATAAGTTCGACGACGAGGAAACCAAAGGCACGCAAGGCTTCATTAAAATCGCACTTAAGTACGATAAAGCCACCCGCCTTCCGGTTATCCGCGAGTTGAGGCGCATCAGTACGCCTGGTTTGCGCCAGTACGTCAAGCAAGATAACTTGCCACGTGTGATTAACGGATTAGGTATAGCCATCATTTCTACCTCCAAAGGGGTAATGACCGACAAGCAAGCGCGGACAAATGGTGTTGGTGGCGAAGTACTTTGCTTCGTATCCTAAACCTCATTTTCCAAGCTTAAAAAGCAAGAGCCATGTCAAGAATAGGTAAAGCTCCCATCGATATACCCCAGGGCGTAACCATTGAAGTAAGCAAGAGCAATGTGGTTACCGTCAAAGGCACCAACGGACAGTTGCACCAACAAGTCGATCCAGACCTTTCGGTCGGTATCGAAGACGGTGTACTCACTGTTTCCCGGCCAACCGAGTCCAAGCGTCACCGCTCCGTACACGGTTTGTACCGCTCCCTGATCAATAATATGGTACTAGGTGTTACCACTGGTTTCAAACTCGAACTCGAAGTAGTAGGGGTTGGTTACCGTGCTGAAAACCGCGGTCCGCTGTTGATCCTTTCGCTGGGTTACTCTCACCCCATCTACTTTGTTGTACCGGATGAGGTGGTTTTGGAAACCGTCACGGAAAAAGGTAAAGCGCCCGTTGTTAAGCTGTCGTCACACGATAAGCAACTGCTCGGACAAGTTGCCGCCAAGATTCGTGCTTTCCGCAAACCCGAACCCTACAAAGGAAAAGGTATTCGCTTTAAGGGTGAAGAAATTCGTCGCAAAGCGGGTAAAACGTCTAGCAAGTAATTGGCCTGCTAGGTTGAAATTATTTTTAATCATTCGGCGAATATGGACCTTGGGTCTTCAGCCTGGTCAGCAGGTTGGTTTCACTAAGGTCACTAAACAAAGAAAGCCATGCAACTGACAAACACAAATCGCAGGAAACGCATTCACATGCGTATTCGCACCGACATACGGGGTACCGAACAGCGTCCGCGCTTGAATGTATTCCGCTCTAATCGTTATATTTACGCTCAACTCATCGACGACCTGAATGGCCATACGATGGCGCAGGCGAGTTCTTTTGAGGCAAGTGTCGCCAATACAGGTAACAAGACCGAGCAGGCAGCTGCCGCTGGTAAGTTGCTGGCGGAACGCGCTAAAGCTGCTGGAATCGAGGGTGTTGTCTTTGATCGTGGCGGTTATTTGTATCACGGCCGAGTGAAAGCGCTGGCAGAGGGCGCCCGCGAAGGAGGCTTAGTATTTTAATCATTAAGAAGCTTTTTTGTAATGGCAAAGAAAAACTCCAACAACCGGGTTAAACCGGCCGAGACGGAACTTAAAGATAAGCTCGTTAACCTCAACCGGGTAGCCAAGGTTACCAAAGGTGGTCGTACCTTCAGCTTCGCTGCGGTAGTCGTTGTCGGTGACGGCAAAGGAACCGTTGGCCACGGCCTGGGCAAAGCCCGCGACGTGTCGCAAGCGATCAGTAAGGCGGCAGACGATGCCAAGAAGAACCTCATTAAAGTGCCGATCCACAACGGAACGATCCCCCACGAACAGAAGGGTAAGTACGGTGCTGGTAAGGTGTTGCTGAAGCCGGCTTCTGACGGTACCGGTGTTATCGCTGGTGGTGCTATGCGCGCCGTCCTGGAAATCGCAGGTGTACACAATGTACTGGCTAAGTCACAAGGTTCTTCCAACCCGCACAACGTAGTGAAAGCTACGATTGATGCACTGCAAAAACTACGCAGCCCCATGGCAATTGCCAAGCAGCGTGGTATTACGATGGAAAAGCTTTTTGAAGGCTAGGCGATCAAACTATAAAACCAGTGGCAATGGCTAAGGTGAAAATTACCCAGGTTAAGAGCCTGATTGACCGTCCGCAACGGCAGAAAGATACTGTCAAGGCGCTCGGACTGAAAAGAATTAACCACAGTATTACCAAGGAAGTTAACCCGCAGGTCATGGGAATGATCAGCAAGGTAGCTCACTTGCTAAAAGTGGAACAAGCATAAGGCAGCCATTCAGTTGGTTACCGTATTGTTGAAGCTAATAAATCGCGAAATACAATGGAACTCCATAGTCTTAAACCAGCATCCGGTGCTGTAAAAGGGAGCAAGCGTATTGCCCGTGGCCAGGGATCTGGCCGAGGTGGTACCTCTACCCGTGGTCACAAAGGCGCCAAGTCGCGTTCTGGTTACAAGAGCAAGCGTGCTTTCGAAGGTGGCCAGATGCCACTGCAAATGCGCTTGCCTAAGCGCGGGTTTAATAGCCCGAACCGTATTGAATACGTTGCGATGAACCTGAACCAATTGCAGGCGATCAGCGAAAAGTACAACATCGACACCCTGGACAAAGCCATCTTGCTGAATTTGGGTATCGTGCGCAAAACAGATCTGATCAAGGTCTTGGGTACTGGCGAATTAACGACCAAGTTGACCATCACAGCCCACGGTTGTTCCGCTACTGCCAAGGCAGCTGTCGAAGCACTAGGGGGTTCTGTAAACCTCGTCTAAAAACCGACCACCATGAAAAGGTTATTCGATACGCTGAAAAATATTTGGAAGATTAAGGAGTTACGGAATCGTATCCTTTTCACCTTGGGTCTTATCTGGGTTTTCCGCCTGGGGTCTTTCATCGTTTTACCCGGTGTTGATCCGGGCGCTATTCGCCAGGCAATGTCTGGTGGTAGTGGCAATGACTTGTTGGGCCTGATCAACATTTTTTCCGGTGGTGCTTTTAATAACGCCTCCATTTTTGCCCTGGGCATTATGCCCTACATTACGGCCAGTATCATTATTCAGCTCTTAGGCTTTGCTGTTCCCTACTTCCAGCGTTTACAGCAGAAGGAAGGAGAATCGGGCCGCAAGAAGCTGAATCAAATCACCCGCCTGCTAACGGTAGCGATTACCCTGGTACAAGGAGGTGCTTACCTGACTTACGTTAAATCACTCGGCGCGGTGGATCCGTCTATTACCGAGAGCATTTTCTGGTTGTCAGGGATCATTATCCTTTCGACGGGTACGGTTTTCGCCATGTGGCTTGGTGAGCGGATCACGGATCGCGGTATTGGTAATGGTGTTTCCCTGCTGATCACCGTAGGAATCATTGCTACTTTACCCACGGCTTTTGTTTTCGAATTGCAAGCTCGCCTGACGAGCGGTGGATTCCTCATCTTTGTGCTGGAAATCGCCGCCCTGTTTGTGGCTTGTATGGCTACCGTGCTGATCGTGACGGGTGTACGCAAGATTCCCGTGCAGTTTGCCAAGCGAATGGTTGGTCGGGGTACCAGTAGCGTTCCCGTTGCCGGCGCCCGTGATTACATTCCACTGAAAGTAAACGCAGCTGGCGTAATGCCGATCATCTTTGCGCAGGCACTCATGTTCCTGCCAGGGTTGGCCGCTCAGTATGCCGGTGGGCAGAATGCCCAGACCAGCTGGCTGGTACAGAAGTTGAACGATTTCACTTCTGCCCCCTATAATTTCATCTACTTCTTGTTGGTTGTGGCCTTTACCTACATTTATACCGCCCTGACGGTTAACCCATCTAGTTATGCGGATTACCTCAAGCGGCAAAATGCGTTTATTCCAGGTATTAAGCCCGGTAAGCCAACGGAAGAATTTATTGATTCGGTAACTACCCGTATCACCTTGCCAGGATCCATCTTTTTGGGCCTGATCGCTATCCTGCCAGCTTTTGCTGCTGCCTTTGGTATCAACAATCTGTTTGCTGCCTTCTTCGGTGGTACCTCTTTGCTGATCCTGGTAGGCGTTGTATTGGATACGCTGCAACAGATCGAAAGCCACCTGTTGATGCGTCGCTACGACGGTCTGGTGAAGGAAGGTCGGGTACAGGGCCGCAGTGGTAGCCGTATGCAGGGCATTGGTGCTGGCATGTAACAGTTGCTTAAGTTTTAAAGAGCGTTTACATACTCGTTATGAGGAGAAAAGGGCGTAAAATTATTTATAAGACAGCAGAAGAGATTGAGCTCATCCGGGCAAGTTGTATGCTGGTTTGTAAAACGTTGGCCTACGTAGGCTCGCTCCTTCGACCTGGCATGACGGGTGAAGAGATAGATACCAAAGCAGAAGCGTTTATTCGCGATAACGGTGCTTTACCCGGTTTTAAGGGTTTGTACGGTTGTCCGTCTACGTTGCTGGTATCCCGCAACGAAGCAGTGGTGCACGGGTTGCCGTCGAAAGAACAAGTTTTTGCCGACGGAGATATTCTCTCCATTGACTGCGGTGTGCTGATGAACGATTTTTACGGAGATGCAGCCTATACTTTTTGTGTAGGAGATGTTGATGAAGCTACCTTGCAACTTTGCCTGGTGACCAACGAATCGCTTTACCTGGGCATTGAACAGGCAGTGGTCGGGAATCGGGTAGGGGACATAAGTTATGCGATTCAGCATTTCACGGAAAAAGTCCACGGTTACTCGGTGGTGCGGGAGTTGGTAGGCCACGGCCTGGGCCGCTCGATGCACGAAGCACCGGATGTTCCCAATTACGGTCGCCGGGGCCAGGGTCCCGTGTTGAGCGAGGGAATGGTAATCGCAATTGAACCAATGATCAACCTGGGGCGCAAAGAAGTTCGCACCCTACGCGATGATTGGACCATCGTAACCAAAGATAAAAAGCCGTCTGCTCATTATGAGCACACGATTGCGGTAACGCAAAATGGCCCCGATATCCTGAGCAATCACGAAATCATTGTGGAAGCCATTGAGCAGAACCCCAATATCCGGGCAATTGTCCGGGAAACAACGGCTTAAAAACCAGGTTGCGGGTTGATAATGGTGCCTGGGATACCATGGTTGTGAAAAAAAAATGCCTCAAGGCCGCCAAAGTTCTTAAATAATTGTATCTTTGCACTCCGAAAATCGAGTATGAGCAAAAAGAATCTGATTAAACAGGACGGTACTATTCTTGAAGCGTTGTCCAATGCGATGTTCCGCGTCAAGTTGGAAAACGACCACGAAATAACCGCCACCATCTCTGGCAAAATGCGAATGAATTACATTCGGATTCTCCCAGGGGACAAAGTAGCGGTTGAGATGTCACCTTACGATTTGACCCGTGGCCGCATCACTTATCGTTACAAGTAACGTATTATTCTGAAAAGATTTAAAATAAGCGAACCATGAAAGTAAGACCGTCCGTGAAAAAGCGTACTACCGACTGCAAAGTGGTAAAGCGTAATGGCAAGGTTTACATCATTAACAAAAAGAATCCCAAGTTAAAGCAACGTCAGGGATAAACATAGATGGCAGTATATGCTGCCCTCTCTAAATACAGATAGACAATGGCACGAATTGCTGGTGTTGATTTACCAAGAAATAAGCGCGGTGTAATCGGTCTGACCTACATCTACGGCATTGGCCCAACTTTGGCTAAGGATATCCTTGAGCGCATTGAGGTGAGTGAAGACACGAAGGTCCAGGATTGGTCTGATGATAACATCAAGGAGATCGCCCGCCTTCTACAAAGTGACTTCAAAGTAGAAGGTGAACTGCGCTCGGAAGTTCAGACAAACATCAAGCGATTGATGGATATCGGATGTTACCGTGGCCTTCGTCATCGTAAAGGATTGCCTGTCCGCGGACAGCGTACCCAAACGAACGCCCGTACCCGTAAGGGTAAGCGTAAGACTGTAGCAAACAAAAAGAAAGCAACCAAGTAATTTTTGATCCATGGCTAAAGTTAGTAGCAAAAAGGTTAAAAAAAGGAAGGTACGGGTTGAACCAGAAGGTATGGTTTACATCCAGGCGTCCTTTAACAATATCATCATCTCGATTACCAATAAGAAAGGTGATGTGATATCATGGTCTTCCGCCGGCAAGTCGGGCTTCCGTGGTTCCAAGAAAAATACGCCTTATGCCGCTCAGGTAGCTGCGAGCGATGCCGCTCGTACTGCTCATGATGCGGGCTTGCGTATGGTAGAGGTTTACGTTAAGGGACCAGGTTCTGGTCGCGAAGCTGCCATTCGTGCCATTGATGGCGCCGGCATCAAGGTAAGCCGTATCAAGGACGTTACCCCCATGCCTCACAATGGTTGTCGTCCACCAAAACGTCGTCGGGTATAATGCTTCGGCAGGCTACCTTAATTTAATTTTTCAGCGAAAAATATCCTACCGAAATGGCAAGATATACCGGTCCTAAGACGAAGAAAGCCCGCGCATTTGGCGAGGCAATCTTTGGTTACGACAAAAGCTTCGAGCGTAAGAAGCATCCCCCCGGACAGCACGGCAATGCCCGTCGCCGGAAGCAAAAATCTGACTATGCGCTTCAGTTGATGGAGAAGCAAAAAGCAAAATATACCTACGGTGTATTGGAGCGTCAATTCCGCAACCTTTTCGATCGCGCTTCGCGCAAGAGTGGGGTTACTGGTACGGTATTGCTCCAGTTGCTGGAAGCACGTTTAGATAACGTGATTTTCCGGCTGGGCATGGCCCCTACCCGTAGCGCTGCCCGTCAGTTGGTTACGCACAAGCACGTTGTACTGAATGGTATCATCACCAATGTACCTTCTACCCATTTGCGTCCTGGTGACGTGGTTGGTATCAAGGGCAAGTCGCAAGGATTGGAAGTCGTGCGCAATGCAGTAGGTAGCAAAGGCGATGTCCGTAAGCACGGCTGGTTGGAATTCAATTACGACAAAATGGAGGGCAAATTCCTGGAATTCCCCGATCGTGATCAGATTCCTGAAAAGATCAACGAACAGCTGATCGTAGAATTGTATTCTAAGTAAGCTGACTGAATATAGGGTAGAACAGCAATTAGGCCTAATTGTCGTTCTACCCTGTTACTCGTACGGAATCGCGGTAGTATACCGGGTTCCGCATTGTGATATAAGAGAATAGCTATTCATTCCCCACCAAAGATTTATACAAGCGTATGAGCATCTTGAATTTTCAGAAGCCCGACAAAATCGTCATGGAAAAAGCCAATGATTTTGAGGGACTTTTTGAGTTCAAACCACTCGAGCCAGGCTTCGGCCAGACCATCGGTAATTCACTGCGCCGCGTACTCCTTTCTTCGCTGGAAGGTTTTGCGATCAGTGCCATTCGGATTGCCGGTGTCGAGCATGAATTCGGAACGATTCGCGGGGTAGTTGAAGATGTCGTGGAAATCATCCTCAACCTCAAGCAGGTTCGCATCAAGCAAATGATCGCTGATGAGGATGTGACGGAAGAGAAAGTCTACCTGACAATCAGCGGCAAGGAAGAATTCCGCGCGGGCGACATCGAAGAACATACCAATATGTTCAAAGTGATGAATCCCGATCTGCTGATCTGCACCATGGAGCCTTTCGTTAACCTGGAACTCGAATTGACGGTTTCTAAAGGACGTGGCTACCTGCCCGCCGACGAAAACCTACCTAAGGACGCCCCTATTGGTGTTATTCCTATCGATGCGATTTACACGCCCATCAAGAATGTGGCTTATAAAGTCGACAACTTCCGCGTTGGTCAGCGTACCGACTACGAAATGTTGACCATCGAAGTTAAGACCGACGGTACCATTCACCCAGAAGAAGCCATCAAGGAAGCTTCTCGGATCCTGATCCAGCACCTGATGCTGATCACCGATGAGAACATCACCTTCGATACGGCTGGCACCCGGGAAGACAATATCGTAGATGAGCACATCCTTCACATGCGCAAGCTGCTGAAGACCTCGCTGGAAGACCTCGATCTTTCGGTACGTGCCTACAACTGCCTCAAGGCAGCCAAGATCAACACCCTGGCAGAACTGGTTCGCTACGATACCCACGAACTGCTGAAGTTTCGCAACTTCGGTAAGAAATCGTTGGTAGAGATCGAAGAACTGCTGCAGGAGAAAGGTTTGACATTCGGCATGGACTTGTCGAAGTACAAGCTGGACGAAGAGTAAATAACAACGAAGTGGTTAGAGGAGAACCGGTAGTTCGCTACCTTCCCCGCTAACCACTTTACTTTTTTTAGGATACAGGTTCTCCCGCAAGGGATCGTATCTAACAACCTACAATAACCACGACGAGCAATCAAGCTAAGCCTGTTATGCTGCTGGTCGGGTGTTGTGAAGCTAAAATGTTTTAACCATGCGTCACGGTAAGAAATTTAACCACCTCGGTCGTAAAGTCGGCCATCGCAAAGCCTTGTTGAAGAACTTGTCGATCTCCCTGATCGAACACAAGCGGATCAACACGACCCTGGCCAAAGCAAAGGCCCTGCGCCTGTTTGTAGAGCCGATCCTTACGAAGTCGAAAGACAGCTCTACGCACTCCCAGCGGGTGGTGTTCAGCTACTTGCAGAACAAAGAAGCCATCAAAGAGCTTTTTGGTACCATTGCACCTAAGATTGCCGATCGTCCGGGCGGTTACCTCCGCATCATCAAGACCGGTTTCCGGAAAGGTGATGCTGCCGAAATGGCTATGATCGAATTGGTCGACTTCAACGAGACCTACACGGGTGGCAAGAGCGCCAAAACGGGTACTGCAAAACGCAGCCGTCGTGGTGGTAAGAAAAGTGGTGCTGCCGGTGCCGTAGCTACGGCTACTGCCGCCACTGCTACTGCTGCCGTAGTGGCTGACGAAGAAGAATAGATCCTTCGCTCCCCAAAGGAGCACCGCACATAAAAAAGCCGATCTTCCTGTACTGGAAGATCGGCTTTTTTTTGGGCAACATCATTAGACTTGTTCTGCTGGGTTAGATTACCTTCGGTGATCGCCTTCGGCTCGGAGTTGGTGGGAAACCACGTAGTAGCCGCGAAGCGAAAAGGCGCGATTTACCCTCGATATAATCCCAGCAGAACAAGTCTATTATTTATACCCCTCCCGAAAGCGGCTGTACGGCGCCTTCCAGCAGCCGGTAGACCACTCCGCTCTCCGGGCAGGTGGCCAGCCCATTCTCCGCAAAAATCAGTTTACAACCCTGTGCGCTCATCCACCCCCGGGGCCGGGCCGGATTGCCAACGACCAGTGCGTAGGGCGCCACATCTTTGGTCACCACGCTGCCCGCGCCCACAAATGCGTAGGCGCCGAGGCGAACGCCGCACACAATGGTCGCGTTGGCGCCCACCGAGACACCGCGTTCCAGGTAAGTAGGGCGGTAGGCATGCTTGCGTTCCACGCCGCTACGGGGATTGATGACGTTGGTGAACACGGCGCTGGGGCCGATGAACACGTCGTCTTCACAAATGACCCCTTCGTAGAGGCTGACGTTGTTCTGGATTTTTACATTCTTGCCCAGGCGGACTTTGTTGGCGATAAACACATTTTGCCCCAGCGAGCAGCCGCCGCCGATGCTGGCTTCGCTCATGACGTGACAGAAGTGCCAGATTTTCGTGCCGGCGCCAATTTGGGCGCCCTCGTCGACGATGGCGGTGGGGTGGGTGTAAAAGGTGGTGGTGGTCATCGGGTTTGGTTTGATGTTAGGTATGGTCAGGTTTAAGGGCTTTAAAAAAACGCTTTAACCTGGGCGCAGATGTAGGCCAGGGTGTTGTCGTCCATTTCGCTGTGCATGGGTAGGCTGATGACTTCCTTGCACAAGGTATCGGTGACGGGCAGGAAGGTGACGCCGTTGGCGGCCTGGTCCCGGTAGGCACCTTGTTCGTAGAGGGGTACGGGGTAATAGATCATACTGGGCACGCCGTGTGCCTGTAGGAATGCCTGCAGCTCGTCGCGGCGACCATTGGTTACCCGCAGGGTGTACTGGTGAAATACGTGGGTGCTGCTGGCCTCGCGGGCAGGGGTGATCAGCTCGGCAATCCCGGCCAGGGCCTGGTCGTAATAATGGGCAGCGGCCTGGCGGGCGGTGCAGTAGGTGTCCAGGTGCTGGAGTTTGATCCCTAAAATGGCAGCCTGAATGGAATCGAGGCGGGAGTTGACGCCGATGCTGTCGTGGTAGTAGCGGCGTTCCTGCCCGTGGTTGGCGATCATGCGCAATTTGGCGGCGAGTTCATCGTCGTTGGTGTACATGGCGCCGCCGTCGCCGTAAGCGCCCAGGTTCTTGGATGGATAGAAGGACGTACAGCCAATGTGCCCCAGGGCACCAGTCGATTTTACCTGACCATCCGGGAAGGTGTAGCGGGCGCCGATGGCCTGGGCGTTGTCTTCTACCACCCACAGGTTGTGCTTAGCAGCCAGCTCCAGGATGGGGGCCATATCGCAGCTTTGGCCGAAAAGGTGCACCGGAATGATCGCTTTGGTACGGGGCGTCAGGGCGGCCTCCACAATAGCGGCAGTCACGTTAAAAGTATGCGGATCTACGTCGACCATGATGGGTTTCAACCGCAGGAGCGCGATCACCTCGGCCGAAGCCACGTAGGTGAAGGCCGGCACAATGACTTCGTCACCAGGTTCCAGGTCCAGGGCCATCAGGGCGATCTGGAGGGCGTCGGTGCCATTGGCGCAGGGGATTACGTGCTTGACGCCGAGGTAGGTTTCCAGGTCCTGTTGGAACTGTTTTACCGCCGGGCCATTGATAAAGGCACCCGAGCGAATGACGTCAATAACTTGCTGGTCGAGTTTCGCTTGTATCTTTTCGTACTGCGTTTTGAGGTCAACCATCTGGATGGTAAGGTTTGTTGTATTCATAGGGTAAAGATAGTAAGTATTCGTTGTTTTGGAAGTAGAATGAAAAAAAGCAATCT
>PZPC01000138.1:737-6406 GCA_003045895.1 Bacteroidota bacterium | reverse complement strand
TCAGCTTCCACAGGAAATGAAACGCCGTCAGGAGACCCACCTGGAAGTCCTGCCCTTTGCTGACCGAATAGTCGGTGTAGCGAACCTGAATAGGTGCTTCGGCAACCTTGAGCTTGGCGCGTTCTGCCAGGATGATCATTTCACTGCAGTAGCTGAAATCATCTTGCAGCAAATCTATGGTAGCAATAGCGCGCTGGTTAAGCAACCGAAAGCCAGACTGGGTATCGGTATAATGATGGGCGCAAAAAGAATTGGTCAGTATATTGGCAACCGTATTGAAAAACCGGCGCAAATGAGGAATTTGATTATGTGTGCCGGCAAAGCGACTCCCAATGACGATGTCAGCCTGTTGTTCCTGCATGGTCGTGATGAGGCCTGCCAAATCCTCGGGGAAGTGTTGGCCATCGGAATCCATAAAAGCAAGGTAAGGCCAACCATATTTGCGGGCCAGGGAAATGCCCGTTTGGCAGGCAGCTCCTGCCCCCCGGTTCAGCGGATGCCGAACGACCTGCTCGCCCATCGCCAGCACCTTTGCTGCGGTACCATCAGTACTTCCATCGTCGATAACCACAATACGGAAATCACCTACCTGTCGAATGTCGCGAATGACCTGCTCAATGATACGCGCTTCGTTAAAAGCCGGAAGAATAAGTGTTATCGGTAGCCTTTCGGGCATGGGCTCCACGGTTAATTGATTTTGAACAAGGCAATCCGGCCAGGATATATCGTCTTACCCGCCAGTTCGGGTTTCGCCGCAGCGAGCTGCCCATTTGGCAACCGGACCGGTTGGGTATTGGGGGCTTCTACGTAGTTGTCCGTAGCTACCAAGGTGACCTGCTGGGGATTCTGGTAGATCAGTTCTAAAAACTTTTGGCACTTCTTGCGCAAAGTTTGCTCGGGCGTTTGGTCCAGGGTAGGCGAATTGATGTCATAAAGCAAATAACGGAAGCCATTGGCTTTGAGCACCTGAAAGAAATCGTTTTCATTGCGCAGGTAACGAATCATTTCGGCAAAACGTCCCAACTGATTGTCTTCGAAAACCCGCTGGTCATTGTGGTCAATGTGGAATTGCAGATAGCTGTTGACCCGGAATACCTTGGCCTGTTGGTCTGCATTAATCGTTTGGGCAATTTGCTGCACCGTAGGATCAAAGGCGCGCAAAGTTTTGGCGTAATTGCTATCCATCCGGGAAACGTATTCGATCATGGGCCAGTTAAACAGGATATTAGGAGGTTGCTGGGCGTTGGAAGAGCTGAAGAGGATGACTATATTCAAGCCAATTTGCATCATGATAACCCCACCAAAAGCAACGCTACTCCATTTCTCCCACAACTTTCCAAAGAGTAGCTCGGGTTGTTGGAAATAATAAATTAAGAAGACGGGTAAAAGGACCCACAGGGGCATGGCATACCAGGTGATGGCATTGCCAAGGAGTAACCAGTACCAGCCAAACGCCAGGCAAAAGGCTCCCAGCCCGCACAATTCGGCGGGCCACTGACGGGTTCGGTGCCGGAGGAGGAGGGGTATTACTAACAGCATACCGAGCAACAGGGGGAAATACACCAGCGGCGGGAGTTCACCTAAACTTTTCCAAACCGGGGCCAAACTTCCGCCTAGGAGCAAAAAAGGTTGTTCGCAGGTGTCCAACAGCTGGAGCCAAAAATCTTGGCTGCCGGCCGAAATGGCCGACAAATTCCCCTGATTGGCCGCATGTCGGGCGGCAATATGTTCGGCTGTATCCGGCGCTTCAGTGAGCGACCAGAAACAAAGAGCCAGGTAAAAAACGCCCCCAATGGCCACTAATCCGTTGGTTAGTCCGGTTCGGAGTTTGCTTCCGATGCCAAAAGTCAGGAACAACAAGGGCAATAAAGCCAGCAGAAAAAAGCCTGTTTCCTGGTACCGGAGCATCTTGATATTCGTGTTAAGCGTCAGGTCGAAAGGGATGCTCAGGTAGCGGTTGATGCCTTTTTCGTAACCGAGGTACCGCTGCAACTCCTCTCTTTTGGAGTCGCCAATTAAGTTGTCATTATCCGCTACCGGTTCTTGCTGCACCGCCGTTCCCGTGCTGGCTGGCGCCTGCTGCTGGGAGGTGCGTTTTACGAAGGGCGCGCCGCCAGATCCTTCGTGCCGGGGGGCACTGTTAAAACGAAGGGAGAGCAAGTCTTTAGGGATTTCCAGATCCGGAGCAGTAGGTTTTCCGTAAAGAATATGTTTTAGAGAGAAAGCAAAGTCGTGCTCGTGCAGGTGCTTAATACCCCAGGGCATAAAAGCGAGGACAAACCCTATTCCAATAGCTGCCACCGAAAGCACTATCGGGCGAAAGAGCGGCCGGTTTTTCCACCAGAACATCGCCAAAGCGAGCCCGCCCACCGCCACCAGCCCCAGCCCGAGCAATTGTGCCGCGGAAGGGGTGATTTCGAGGTTGCCGAGTTCGTAGAAACCGGTTAGAAAAAGTAATCCCGTTACCAATACGAGCCAGCCCGCAAAGAGCACATACCGGCCAAGCTGAAACAGATAAACCGCCAGAATAGCAATAACCAGGAAAAGGGCGGTGTATTTTATAGAAAAGGAAAACCCCAACAGCCACCCATTGAGCAGGACAACTTGCCAGACCGGTTGACGCCACCAACTTGTGGTGGTATCCGGCGCCGTGTCCAACTTATGGTTCAAGACCAATTGCAAGCTCGCCAATCCAATAAACAACAAACCCAGGTCTACTTTCTCATCGATCATCGCCTGGAAACCAATGGCCGGCAAACTGGCCACCAATACCATTAGGAGTAGGGCGTGTGCCGGACTCAGCCAACGCCGGGAAATTTGGTACCCCATCAGCAAAGCGGGCACATACAACACGTGAGCAAGCAACAAGCTAAAGGTGAGGCTTTGAAACAACAATTCTCCCCAGCTCATTACGACAGACCAGCCAAAGGCCTGTACCGCGCCGGGAAGGGTGTGCGACTGGGCGGTCAGATGAGCCAGATTGGCGTACAAAGCAGCTCCGTCAAACCCGATCGGAAATGCTTTTAAACTGGCCAGCCAGTACATGGCTGCGATCATGGATCCGGTAAAAGCCAGGGGCAATTCCCACCAGTGGGTAATCTTCCAGGAGTAGCGCTTAACCAGCCAGGCCTGGAGTAGTTGCCAGGTTGGTTTTCGTTGGTAATACAAGGCACCTACGAATACCAATCCCAAGGCCACTCCGTACAAACCATGGATCAATCCCAGGATCGTACTCAAAAAAGCCATCAGACTGAACCCCACGGCAATGGCCAGCAGGGGAGATCGGTGGTGCTGATTTAAGCGTTGGGTAACGGAGTTGCCTACCGCAAACAAAGCCAGGGCCAAAGCCAAAAGTAGCAACAAGTACCAGCAACTATTGAAAAAGAAAGCAAAAATAGCCGGCCCGGTGGCCGTGTACTTCAACCCTATAACGTTCCTGAACGTAACGAGATAAACAATAGCGAGCAGGAGTACCCCGCCGAGAATGAAAACACCCCTGATACCTATCTGGACGGTTTTTCGCCGGGTAAGTATTCGCTGACTTCCAACCCCCAGGGCAACTTGGAGAACCAATAAAATGGCGAGCAATTTCGCGTATGGATGATCCGTTAAAAGTGTAATATACTGAGGGTGGTTACCTAAGAAAAAGATGGTAATCAGAAAAAGCCATACCGCTAAACCAACCATTACAAGGTGGTTACTTATTTTCGCAAGCCTGGAAGATACCGTCAAGATTAAGCATTTTAGTTCGCCGAAAAGCAAGGTAAAAAAAATGGAACAGTTCATCCGCTATTGTGACAAGCAGCACCCCCCTACTTCATTATTCGGTCATTATTTATTTTAAACCTGTTTTATTCTGAGCATCAACCGCAAAAAACACGTATTTTTTCGTGGTCGTTAAACACCAAAAGTAATGCCTTTAATGAAATATATACTCGGTCTGTGCTGCCTTTGTGTTTTTTGCCTGAATTTCCTGGTAGCCCAACCCGATAGTACCCGCCCTGACTATGCTTTGCTGTGGGAAATATCCGGAAACGGATTAGCCCAACCTTCCTATGTATTCGGATCCATGCACGTGCGCTACGAAGCCGTTTTCGAATTTTCGGATTCCCTGTTTGTTTGCCTTAACGCCGCAAATGCTTTTGCCAATGAAGTTCACCTGGACTCCGCCATGCAGCGAATTTTCCAGGTTTTTGTCGGCGGGGAAAAACTACAGGTCGATTCGGTTTACCAACAACGGGTTACCGAAAAATCAGCAAAAACCGACTCACTGGACCAACTGTTTGTGAAACAACGCAAGGAGCCGTTCGATGTCCGTGAATTTCTGAAAGAACAAGGGCGCTATGAAGACCTCACCGAACGCGGATTTCGGTCTACCACGTTGGATGCCTGGCTGATGGAGATGGCTCGAGGCATGGGCAAAAAGCTATATGGACTGGAAAAAATTGATGAACACTTATTCGAACCAGCACAGCAGCTGGCCAATTCCCATCAAAAGCACTTTTCCTTGTTTGACAATCACTTAGAGGACCTGCTGGAGTTGTACTACCAGGGTGACCTCTCGCCTATTGACCTTTTTATCAGAACGGTTCCCGAAGCTTTTGATCAACTCGCTTTGATTCCCCGCAATTATATTATGGTGAACAATATGCGGAAAATAATGCAATCTCAGCGGTTATTCAGTGTTATCGGTGCTGCACATTTGCCGGGGCCGGAGGGGGTGTTGCAAATCCTACGCAATGAAGGCTATACCATCCGGCGGGTGTTGCCCACATTCACGGGGTTGCGCGACCGCTTTAGCGCGGAAACTACCCCGCGCCCCTGGCCAGTTTTTACGGCCGACCGGGAAGCTTTTTCCTTTGCAATGCCCTGGGGTATTCAACATACCATGCACAATGGCCTCCAGACAAATTATTATTCCTTTGATATTGGCCGAGGTCTAACCTATCAGTTCCTCACTCGTCCTTTGCTACCCGGTGATTATGCCAATTTCGAGGATAAATTCATTTTCAATGAAGGATTTGGTGTCGAAAAAAAGGAGCCATTCACGTTCCATGGGCTGGTAGGTCATCGCTATGAATTGATCAGCTATGGAAGTGATCAGCAGCATTTCCTGGGCTACACTTTCATGCGCAACCAGCAATTGTATTTCCTAAAAACTGGAGCCTACGGAAGAGAGGTACTGGAGGACAATCCTGATGTATTGACCTTTTTGGAACGCTTTTCTGTTCCACCTCCACGCCCGGTCAGTTGGGAAACAATAACTGACTCCCTGGGCGGATTTAAGATCCGGTTGCCCAATACCTTCAGCTACTCCTTATCTACAACCAATACCTTCGAATCTGGCGATCTACCCTACGGTTCTATTCAACACATTTACCAGGCCGGATTTGAACCCGTAGCTGCTTCCGTATGGTTGCAATATATTGACACGGAGCCAGGGGCTGAACCGGTCAGTAAACAGGCCCAATTACAAAAGGGCGTCGACTATTTGTCCGAGATTTACGGAATAGCGTTGCGCATTACCGACCGCAAGTCTTATCTGGGGCTACCCTGTTGGGAGCTCGCTGGCACCTTCCCCGATCAGCAATTAAATTTTATTGGTAAGGTGATCACCCGCGGCAACCGGCTGTATTTATTGAGCCAGGTAGACCAGGATAAAACACCCT
>PZPC01000138.1:0-727 GCA_003045895.1 Bacteroidota bacterium | reverse complement strand
ACTAAAAAATTCCTCCCTTCCTTCGAGATTTTACCCACCTACCCCAGCGCCCATTGGCAGCCCCACTTGCTAGCTAATGGCGAGGTTGAAATGTGGTTGCCAGCTATTCCGGTGCTTAACAATATTGATGTGCAGGACGATCAGACGGTACCCGAAAATTTCCACTACCAGGTCAAGGCTTCAGATCCGGCCACTGGCGGAACCTTACAAATTGACATTTTCGCTATGCCCGCTCTTTTTGGAGTAGTAGACACGAGTTTGTTTTATGAACAGGCTTTCCGGGATTTTACCGGCCCCAAGGATGCTTTGCTCCAGGATAAAAGAATTCAGTTTCCCTATCCCGCACCGGTAACGGGCCAGGAACGACATTTCTCCACCAACAACAGCGGCATTATTCAACGCATTCAAGTGTATGCACAGGGGGGCTATTGGGTTCGGAAAAAGGCCTATGGCACGGTTGATTATCTTCGATCAACCGGAATTGAGCATTTTTTTGCTGGAGACCGCTGGAAGACTGAACCGGTTGCTCCTACCCTATTTGAAGCACCAGCAGTTCGCCTGTTGGCGGCCTTGAATAGTGCTGATACGATAATCCTCAAAGCTGCCCTCAAAGCGTTTGATCCAGAGCAGTCCTTTAATTCAAATGATCTACCCCAGCTGGCACAACTGTTACTGAATAGCAGTCGGTTGACAACTGCGCTCGGTGACGAGCTTCGCCAACGCCTGA
>PZPC01000137.1 GCA_003045895.1 Bacteroidota bacterium | reverse complement strand
AACAAAAGCTAGATTCTTTTAGAAGCTACATAGATCAGCGTGTTGTTCCAGACTGGGCAGGTGGCCCATTGCTCCGGCCTGGAGGAGGTCGGCACACCCATCGGCAAAGTTGTAGGACAGGATTTGGGCCAAGCCCCGGTTGTGGAGCAGTGGTGCCTGGGTGCCGCGGCTGAGCACCCAGTCGTAGTAGGCGATTGCCGTCAGGTAATCATCGCGCAGGAAGTTGACGTTGCCCTGAAGGAGGGCCAATTCTTCTTCGTTGAGCCAGTTGGTTGCGTACAAATCAGCGATCTCGGTGGTGGCCTGGGTCAGGTTACCCTGGCGTTTGAATTGGTGGAGTTGGTGAAGAATTTCCTGCCAGTCGGCCGGGCTGTCCTCGAGTTCGGTAGCCAGTAAGGAGAGCTTGCCACCCGGATTGCGTTCGCTGAAAAGCTGTACACTGTTGCTACTGATCTGGTAGGCTTTCGCCAGGTCTTGTTCGGCTTCGGTGCGCCGCCCCATCCGCATTTTAGCGACGGCTCTTTTTACGTAGGCGGGTGCCCAATTGGGCCACTGGGCTACCACTACATCGTAGGCTAAAATAGCGGATTCCCATTGTCCTTGCCGGAGGTTGTTGTCGGCGGTGATGAGGGTCTTGATGCTGCCCTCCCCGTAGTAGCGCTGATCGATTGGAGAGTTGGTCCGGTAAAGGTCAATCGCTGCTACCTGGCCCGTTGCGGCAGTTGCCAGGCTTAAAATGGTGAAGAAGAACAACAGGTTTTTCATAATCATGGTGTTTTGCTACTTTGAATAATAGCTTTACTATTAAAACGATTGAGTGATCATTTTGTTTAAGGCAGTTGTGATAAATATTTACAAAACCAATAGGTAGGAAGCAAAAGAGATAATTATGCTGCGATTTAACCCCGCTGTGGTCCCCGCAGAAGAAGTCTAATAAAAAAAGCCAGCCCTAAAGTCTTCCGACGCAACCAATCTGAACCTGATCTCAGGCATCGATTAGCGCCAAATGAAAGACATTGGGACGGCTTAAAAAAATCCCCCTTAAATTTTAGCTTGGCTAAAGCCAAGTATTAGTAGCTGATAATTCCTTCTCCAAAATTGCGCCAGGTCAAATTTTCATAATCAAACTGGAAGAAGAGGGTAACAAAACCACTGGCATTTTCAAATCTGCCCGTACCCCCTTCGTAGCTAAAATCGAGGGAGTTTGCGGATGGGTCGCCGCCAACACCCCTGACGAAAAGCTGATCGCCATTAGCGGCAGTTTGAACGCCCAGGATCGGACTCAACGGATTTATGCCATCGGTGCAATAGGCTATTTCAATGGTAAACAAACCCAGGTGGGACGCATGGCCTTCTCCGACATACCTGGCCCACAGGGCAGCGGGGCAGTCAGTGGTTCCCGGGGTAAAGGACATGGTTCCCTCCGTCCGTATTTTTATTTTTCGGGCGTGGGGATTGTTTTTTTCGGTGGCTTGCACCGTGGAGAAATCTGCGGTGGCTGGAAGATTAAACAGGGACATCGCGGTAGTTTCCGTCACCGGTACTGTTTCAGGTAGGGCTACTGTGCCAGCTACCTGCTCGTCGCGGCAACTGAAAAGGGATAGTAATAATCCCAACATCAGCATGACAGTTGTTTTCATAGTTAATAAGATTTTGGTGGTGAATATTCCAAGGTTAATGCTCCCAGACTGAGGGTTAAACCAGTCCGGCATATCACCTTAATCGGGTTATAAATTTACCTGGTTGGAACCAAATACACCAATGATTTTCATCATATATAATGGTTGAATGTGATCATCCCATAAACGGTCTTTCCGACCGGTATTTTTTATCAAAAAAAGGGGGGAAATTTTTTTTAGAAGGCGTCACCTAAAAATGAACCCAAGGTAGTTTACCCGTGGGGTTCCTGAAAAAGTGTAAACAATTCAGGTTAAAAGTACGTTTCGATGGCGAAGACCGCACCGCCTTTTCCCAACTGCCATTTTTGAAAAAAAAATAATTTAATGAGAACAGCGATTCTACCAGCGATAATTTGCCTACTGGTTCTTTTTTGTACCGCAACCATTTTTGCCCAACCTGCTACTTCCGGATCCGGTGTTCACCCCGGTAAAATAAATGTACAAGGAAAATTGCTGCAGGAATCGGCTGGCCAACCGCTGTCTTTCGCTACGGTTTCTGCCTTTTCGCTACCAGACAGCACCAATGTATCCAACGCTTTTACCGAAGAAGATGGCGCTTTTCAATTGGGCCTCGTGCCGGGTGATTACTACCTGCTCTTCCAGTATTTGGGTTACCAAAACCTGGTGCAGTCCGATCTTTCCCTCCGTGCCGGGCAAGCGGCCCTCGACCTGGGGGAAGTCTTCATGAAAGACGATGCCGTCGCCCTGGACGTGGTAGAAGTAAGCGCCGAGCGCAGTGTCATGCAGTTGCAACTGGACCGGCGGGTGTTCAACGTGGGCAAAGACCTGACCAATGCGGGCAATTCGGCGGCTGATATTCTGAATAACGTGCCTTCCGTCACCGTTGATCCGGAAGGCAACGTCAGCCTGCGGGGAAGCCAGGGCGTACGTATTCTGGTAGACGGCAAACCTTCGGCCATGCTCAGCACGGGCGACATCAACGCCCTGCAGCGCATGCAAGGCGACATCATTGAAAGTATCGAGGTAATCACCAATCCGTCGGCGCGTTACGAGGCCGAAGGGGAGGCGGGTATTATCAATATTATCCTGAAGAAGAACAAGAAGCGCGGCATCAACGGTTCGTTTGGCCTCACGGCGGGATACCCCGAGAACTTCGGTGCGAATTACAGCCTGAATTACCGGCAGGAAGACTTCAACTTTTTCTCCAACTTCGGCATCAATTACCGCAGCAATCCCGGCGGCGGTTCTGCTACCAACCGCTTCTTTGAAGACGGGGTACTGACGGAGTTTTTTACCACCCAAAACGACCGGCAGCGGAGCGGCCTGGGGGGCAATTTTCAGTTTGGTACCGATTGGTTCATCAACCCCAACAACTCGCTGACGGCCTCGCTGCTCTACCGCAAATCCGGTGATGACAACGCTGCCGTTGTTACTTACCGGGATCTTGCGGCCGACGGGCAACTGCTGAACACGATCGTGCGCGACAACCTGGAAACTTCGAATAACGACAATTTTGAAACTTCGCTCAATTTCAAGCATACCTTCAAGCAACCCAAGCGGGAATTGACTTTCGATTTCAAGTACATCCTGGACGATGACCTGGAGCTGGCGGATTATACAGAAACCGACCGTGCTACCGGTGACGTGGCCTTGCAGCGCTCCAGCAATACGGAGTACGAAACGAATATGCTTTTCCAGGCGGATTATACCCACCCCCTCAACAAGACGACCAAGGTGGAAGGTGGCTTGCGGACTACCCTGCGGACCATTAAAAATGATTTCCTGGTGGAAGCAGCTGACGAAGGGGGGATTTTCGTCAGCTTACCCAGCTTTGATGACGAGCTGCAATACAACGAAAATATTTTGGCCGCTTACGTTATTGGTTCCAAGGAATGGGGCAAGGTGGGCGTACAAGCTGGCTTGCGGGCCGAGTTGTCGGACGTAACGGCCGCCCTGCTGAAATCGGATCAGGTGAACCAGCAGGATTACCTCAACCTGTTCCCCAGTGCGTCGGTCTCCTACCAAATGTCGGAAACCACCCAGCTGCAGATCAGCTACAGCCGCCGCCTGAGCCGACCCTACTTCCGCCTGCTCCTGCCATTCTCCAACTTCACGGACCCCCGCAACAATTCGGTGGGTAATCCTACGCTGCGCCCCGAATACACCGACTCCTACGAAGTGGGTTTCCTGCGCTACCTGCCCGCGGGTTCCTTGCTCACGAGTGTATATTACCGGCGTACGACCGGCGTCATCGAACGGCTGGTCTTGCCTGCGGATAATGGCACGACGATTCGCTTCCCCGTCAACCTGTCGGAGCGCAATGCCTACGGGCTGGAATTCAATTTCTCTTACGACCTCACCGCCTGGTGGAAGTTCAATACCGACCTGAATTTTTACCAGGCAACGGTGGACGGCGCTTTCCAGGAAGTGGATTACAGCGCCGAACTGTTCTCCTGGAGCGGGCGGGCCAGCTCTAAATTGACCATCGCCAAAAAGCTGGAATTGCAAACAACCTTCGACTACAAGGCACCAGAAAACAACACCCAGGGCCGGACGCTGTCCCGCTATTCCCTGGATGTAGGGGCTTCCCTGGATGTGTTTGCCGGCAAAGGCACCCTCACGCTGAGCGGTCGCGATCTTTTCAATACCAGAATTGATCGAAGAATCGTAAATTTACCAGCCTACCAAGCCGAATCCTCGTTTCAGTGGCGGCGGTCCCAGCAGGTTGTGCTGAGTTTTGTGTACCGCCTTAACCAGGACAAGGACAAGCGCGGCGGCGGTAACCGGGGCGGTGGTGATCAGGGAGGTGACTATTAATGTGGATACCGTCCGTGCAGGAATCCGGTAAACCAGTAAATCCAAGTGCGATGCAGCAACCATTGAAGAAAGAAGCTATCAGCCAGGAGGTTTTCGACCTCTACGACTACTACGTTCACAGCAAAATTGAGCGGCGGGAATTTCTGGACCGCCTGGCGCAGTACGCCGTTGGTGGACTCACCGTTGGTGCGCTGCTGCAGTACCTGATGCCCGATTATGAAGCTAAGCTGCAGGTGCAACCCGGTGACCCCCGCCTCCAGGAAGAATACCTGACCTACGCATCGCCGGCTGGTGGTGGCGAAATCCGCGGCTTGCTCGCCCGCCCGGCAGCAGCCGAAGGCAAGTTGCCCGGCATTGTGGTGGTGCACGAAAATCGGGGCTTGAACCCACACATCGAGGATGTGTGCCGACGCGCCGCCCTGGCAGGCTTCGTGGCCCTGGCACCCGATGCCCTGACCCCCCTGGGGGGCTACCCCGGCAACGACGACGATGGTCGCGCATTGCAACAACAACGCAACCGGGACGAAATGCTGAACGACTTCATTGCGGCCTTCCACTACCTGCGCACCCATCCGGCCTGTGATGGCAACATCGGCGTGGTCGGGTTTTGCTTTGGGGGGTGGATCGCCAATATGATGGCCGTGCAGGTGCCGGAACTGAAAGCGGCCGTTCCGTTTTACGGCGGCCAACCCACGGCGGAAGTGGTGCCCCAAATCCAGGTGCCCCTGCTGCTGCAGTACGCCGAGCTGGACACCCGCGTGAACGAAGGTTGGCCCGCCTACGAAGCGGCCCTGAAAGCACACGAAAAACCCTATACCGTCTATTTTTACCCCGGCGTGAACCACGGCTTTCACAACGACACGACGCCGCGCTACGACGAGGCAGCCGCCCAGTTGGCCTGGCAACGGACCATCGACTTTTTCCGGGAAAAGCTACAGTAAACTACAGCTGGTAGGAAAACCCAAGGCACCAACTTTCTCCTGGAAAGTTGGTGCCTTAGTTTTTTTTTAGTCTATTTAGACAAAAAGCATGATCAGCGTAAGCACGATACCCGCCAGGGTAAAGTACAATCCTTTGCGGAAAATATTCGAGGAAGGCAGGAACATCCAGAAGGCCGAAACGACGAAAAACAACAACGACAACCCGAAAAAGATATTCAAATAATAGAGTGGGTCTTTAGTTGTTGCCTTGTGCATTTGGGTCAGCTTGTTCAGAACCAGGGGCAGTTCTTTGAGGGTGTAAATGGCTTCTCCGCTACGGCTGTCGTAGGTGCCTTCTTTAAAATATAGGATGCCGCCCGCTTCCTTGTCCACTTTGAGCTTCTTGAGTTCCAGGGCCGGACCCAGGTCGGCAGCCTGTACGCCGGGGCCGATTTGCTTTTCAAAGCGCACGTCTTGCTTAAAATAATCGGTATTCCGAAAGATCATCACCAGCCCACTCACGGCGTATACCGCCATAATGCCCGCCAGGAAAAAGCCCAGGTAGCGGTGGAGTACCCGCATTGTGAGGCCATTCATCTTATTACTGCTCATGAGTTGTTTTTTTTTGGGAAATAAAAAAGGGTAAACTTATGCTTCAATATTGTTTGCTAAACGGGGCGAATTTACCACAATTAATGGATGTGGCATTGGGAGCGAAATCCTTTGGCCGATTTTGCCCACCCGCCTTCCACGCCAAAAGGGCGTGGCTGTGCAAGCGGTCTCCTGAAGGACCATGGCTGTTACACAAGTTGCATGATCAAGCAGGAAGAGGCCTTGATAAATGCGGTTAAATCTATCTAATTCCCATGACGCCCATATTGGTGTTTTATGCGACCCCCTCGGGGTCGTTGCCCTGCTGTATCTCTTTCCTATAAACATACGACCCATTCTGGGTCTGCTTAGAGGGCTTCTTTTACACCTTTCCCCTTTTACACCTGTCCACCTTCCCTTCCCATCTTTAAGTATTTGGACAATAATAAATTTACATTTTTCGACTCAAATGATTAGCTCGAAACCGCTCATTATCAATCGCTTATTCCTTCGCTAA
>PZPC01000062.1 GCA_003045895.1 Bacteroidota bacterium | reverse complement strand
AATAGGCTTTTATAACATTAACCAACCGGAATCTTTAAGCTTGACAGACCACTAGTTAATGGATGCCGACGTGGAATATGTATATGCCCAGCTGAAAGCCCATTACCAGGAGCTGGCCAAAGGCAAGGAAAAAGAAGCCCCCCAATCTACCTCCGAAAAGCGGCAGGTACTGATAGCTGAGATCCTGAACATCATTGAGGAACGCTAAGGCGTACAAGCTGACGAGGGCGTCGTCAATAACCCCGCTATTAACCCCGATGGGAAGCCCATCCCTTCCTTAGCCGCTTTCTATGCCAGTGCCTTCAACCGACTCCACAAATCGGTGCGCCTGTGGACCAAAGAGCGGGGAAAAACCGGCTACCTCAATTTTATTGCCAACCAAATTGAGTAGCAACTATTTAGCCGTATAAGTTGAATAAAAGAAGTGGTAATTAACCTGTTTTTTGCTCCTGAAAAATAGTTAACAAATCCCGGACGCTTGTACCCGGCAATTGTGCAATCAAATTACGAAGGTTGTCCGCTTTTTCCGGGCCGAGGAGAGCGGTTGTTTCCCGAAAGTATTTTGCCTCTACTACTTCTTCCCGCCGGGTGTCACCAGCAAAGCCGGCGGGTATTTCGCAATAGCCTTCCAGCCTTGTGCCATTGTTCATTTTAACGGTCACTTTACCACCAATAGCAAAGCTCATTTTCTCTAAATCACCCTCGTGCGAGCGGTAACTGGCCTTCGTGCCATTGAAAAACGGCAGTTTGGCACGGTAAGCCAGCCAGAGTCTATTTAAAAAATAATTGCGATCAGCAGCCGCAAGCCGGAACAAATGAGGAATGTCAGCAGCACTAAAAAACGGCCTGCTGCCAAAAGCCTTTTTAAAACGCGCCAAAGTCGCACTGGTAGAACCTGAACTCAGCACCCCGGGCTTACCCGCGCCGGTCAATCCTTTATCCACTCCTTTCATCATATTGATGGTCAACTGCCAATCGTGAAAGAGCTCGGTTTTTTCATAAAGGGCCTTTATGGCAGGGATGTTTCGCTCGAAGTTGTCGCGTTCGTAAAAATCACCCGTAAGTTCACCGAAAAGCAAGGCCGCTGCTACGCTCCGGCGGGTCGAGAAATGGGTGTTCACGGGAGTGAAATCTGCACCGGTATGGGGTGCGGAAAATTTTTCCAGCACCATAGAGAGGACCGCCCCTCCAATTTTCACCTGCTCAATGTGGGCTGGGTCGAACCCTGGTGATTGTCTTATTTGCAATGCAGCAGTAACGGGGCCCTGGGCGTAGGCGCAGGTAGCGAAATTTTTGAACGACAGCGAAAGCGCCACCCAACTCTTACCGATATGTTCCCAAATGATGGGAGTCTCTGTCATGTAGCTGAAATAAGCGACAAAACCGGCCGGGTGTTCTATGATGTCGAGCGCGCTATCGATCCCTTCCATCGCCAGGAAGGCCGAGCGAATGCCCTCCACCGAAGGGGAGCTGGTACAGATAACCTTCGTAGCGGGAGAAAAGCTTGCCGGATATAGCGGAAATTCCGGCATAGAAAGGGCAATGGCAATGGATCGGGCGGTCGTTTCCGAATCGAATCGATGCAGTTTGGCAGTTGCAACAGCGGCAGCAGTGCGATGAATAAAAGCCCGCATGTGCCCTTGTTGTGGCCCGCTGACCAAGTAGGCACTCAGGCGTCCACTAACCTCCTGGGCGGCAATCATGGCGGTCAAAAAATCTTTTCCATTCGCATCAAGCAGCTCACTCATGGTCAGTGATACGGAAACTGCCGACTGTCCGACGTGCCCCATGAAAGTAAAAGTGTCCAATTCAAGGGCATTGATCATCGCAGCGTGGAAATACACGGCATTTGAAAGCGACCATTTTTGTCCGCCGGGCAGTACGGTACATGGTCCGCCAGCTTCACTATGTTGCAAGGCTTTAAAAATCTGTACCCCGGCAGACGACCTTGCCCCGGCACAAATCGCAGCAATGCCATCCAGCAGTTGCAATTTTGCCAAAGTTACGACCTCGGGGGGGATATCTTCGAACCGGAGATTGGCGATCCAATCGCTGACATGCTGTATCTGGGTCTTGAATAGGGGGTCCTTGGTCATTTTTTTACGGTGTAGGCAGCCACTTTTGAATAGACAAAAGAGCGGTCATTGGCCAACATTTCCCGGCTCAATGTTTCATCCTTGACGATTTGGCCGGAAAGACTTTCCGGAACCTCCCGGGGAATCATCAGGTTTCTGAAACAGATCCTGGAGCCTGGCCTGGCCGTTCGCAACACTTCCTGAAAAAGCCGTTCGGTGTCTTCCAGGCTCATCAGTTCGCAGATATTGGAAAGCGCGAAACAATCTATGGAATTATCCGGCATGGAGGCCAGCCAAAGCTTGGCATCCTGCGTGACCAGATGAATGTGGTCCATCCGTTGTCGGATGGTTTCAAGATTTTCGGGCAGCAGGTATTCCGGCACCCTGTCGACGTGATTATACTTGCCTAATAAATACATGGAGGCAAAATAATTTCCCCGCAGCGGGATGTCCCGAAGGGCATTGCGAAGCCGGTGGTAAAAGCTTTCGGCGAAAGAGGAGGACCCATCGTCAAAGTGGAAGTAATCGGCCTTCAACCCACGTCGGGCCAGCACGTGTTTGTTGAACAATAAGCTGAAAACAAACCGCATTCGCCTGGTGTCCCAAACTTCGTCATAGAAGCGCTGTTGTTCTTCGGGGGATTTGTCCGCCAGGAGTTTTTGTACCCGCCGGGGGCCCTGGATAATTTTCACCAGGATACCCGCCATTTTGACAAAATCCTCGAAACGACCGTTGGTCAGGAATCCTTTTTGAATGAGCTGTTGCTTCACATCCCAAAAAATTCGGGACTCTTCCGAGAGATCCGTTCGGAGGGAGTCGTAGGTTGTCAGCCGATCCTGAGCGGGCAACAGCCCCAGGAATTGCAGGAAATCCTGGTGGGATAACCGCCGGATAGCGGCCATTTTAAGCTCCATTTGCCAGTTCTGACTGCCATTGATATCGATACCATAAATGGTGCCAGGTGCTCTCAGCAGGAATCCCAACGTATTGCAACCGCCAGAAGTGATGGTCATCATCGTTTCCCCCGGTTGAATGCGAAGCGCCTTGTGATCGGCAATGGGATCTTCCCAGTTCTGGGTGAACAACAATTTTTGCAGTTGGATTTGATGAATAGCCTCCTTACTTTTCATATGTCCTGGTTTTTAAAATTGCCAAACCCCTTCCTGGTTGAAAAACGGGGCCAGTACGATCCCGTGCTTTTGCGACAGCTCCCAGATTTCTTCAATCTTTTCAATAGTAATCCGCCCTCTGTCAGTAGAATAGGACTCATAACGTTCCTCCATAGCCAGGACAACCGGCTCGAGCAGACAGCCATGACCTACATTCGGATAGGGAAAAATGTAAAAAGACCCCGTATAATCCGGATCAAAATAATACCCCCCCGTGATTTGACCCAGCCCGCCGTGCCAAAGCCGGTTTTTATGTACCTGGTCATCAGGAAGGATATTTTTGGGATAACCTACATCGCAAATGAGCGTATGAGGCTGGCATTGCGACGTGGAAAACTCCGGTTCTGAAGTACTGGCCACACTGATGACGATATCAGCCAACGGCAGAAGCGAGGCAGGGTCATTGGAAAACCTGACCGCAGAGGATGATCCCTTTAGGTGCTCACTTTGCTCTTCCAGCAAAGAGACCCGCCTTGCACATAACAAGAGCTGTTTCACCTTCCCGGCAAAGTAATTGACGCAGCCCGAACCGATGTCACCGGTTGAACCAATCACCAATAAATTGCACTCAGAAAGGGAGATGTTGTGCAACGCACACGCTTGTTCAACGCCCTTTACCACAAGAGCGGCGGTCATCGTATTTCCGGTCGTGAATGGAGTGCCTTGCCTCGAGGGGAGCAAATCAATATTACCTTCCAGGATGATGGAAGTAAACCCACCCAGGGTAACTATTTTTGCCTTTTCCCGCACCGCACAGGCGCTTGCCTGCTGGACTTTCTGGACCAACTTTTTGAAATAAGTCAACTGCAATTGATCGGGGGGAATGAAGGACTCAATGTAAGCCCCTCTTACTTCCCTCCCGTTATAAGTTGACCTTACCCCCACATGGAATACTTTCCGGGGTGGGATCCAGGAAAAAATGTCCTTGATCTTATCAATGGACATACTTTCCAGGTCCTGGCTGCGAATGGCATGCAGAAATGCTGATACGTGCTCCCAGCTGTCCTGGTGGCTGATGAGCGCAAAGTCTAAGCTGGTAGATTGGCCATCCATACGATTGATTTTTCTCCTGGTACACCGATTCTGTCGAGGGAATTCAGGTATAAACTCATTGCGTGTCCTCTTAACGTGGTAATATCCAGATTAGCCAGGTACAATGATTCTTTCATACAATTGCCCTTGCAGACTTCGCAGTGCCCTTTCAGGTCTGTTTTTGCGGACCATTCGGCCATGATCGTCATGCAATCAAGGTGTACTTCTTCCACCTTTTTTGTGAACCCTTCCGGATCTCTTTCCATTTCGGCTTGGAGCAATTCGATCGAGTGTTCGAGGTGTTCTTCTTCTTCCCTGGAAATATCAAGGAACAAACGACCCAAATCGTCCGGCAACACCTCGCCGACATCCTTGTACATCGACACGGCGTAACATTCCAAAATAACTTCCTGGATGAGCAGGCAGGCCGTAAAATCCTTTCTTTTGGCCCATTTCAGGAAAGTCTCCCGGGCACGTCTCCAGTAGTTGGCCGCTAGGTTTACCTTAGGTTCCAGGTTGTACTTTTTGGCAATGTCCATAAAGCCGATGGCGTGAAAGCGTTCGCTGTTGGCGTGTTCGACTGCTTCCATCTTTTCTTCAACGTCATCAATGGTTTCGGCCAGGGATGCGAAGTTGGACATGCCGATCAGTTCACCAGTGATGGCCTGAGACAGAATGTCGGTAACAAGATCCCAGTAAGCCTGGGTTTGTTGGGTAGGGTTTTGGGTGGTTGCTTGCATAAGTTAAATAGCTAATGTTAATGAATAAAAATATTAAACAAGGGCAAAATCCTCGAACGGGATTCCTGCGGCTACTTCATCCACCTGGTTCGGTTTTTGGTTGAATGTAGCCAGCATGCCATGGGAAGAGAAAGGAATATGGGGGATTTTTTTAAACCGGTGCAGCAAGGGGTCCCGTTCGTGCAATCCGATGGAGAGGAAGCGTATTTTTTGCTCCCAGGCCAGCCTTCTGGCTACTTTTATCAATTTGAATAAAGCGTCCTCATAACCATCCAGATAACCAAAGTACCGGATGTTCCACATCAGGATAGGTTGGCCAATTTTTGGAAAGGGCCGTACGGGCAGTATTTTTGCAGCCCAACGGGAGATGGTACTCACCACTTTAAGGTAGCTGGGCAACCCGACGACGACGTGCTGTTTGAGATGACTGGTGTCCATTAAACTAATGGCTGCCTTGATGCTTCCGTTTTCTACCATGATTAAATGTCGGCAATCGGCCAGGTCCTCTTCCTCGACTACTGGTCCCAGCTGGTATTTTTGAAAGAATTGATGATAAAACGATTTAAGGGGAAAATCAGGGGAGCTTCCTGTTCGATCTTCCACCGAAAATGGAACCTGGGGCCGGACTGGAGATGGGATGATTTGTAATACCCGAAATTTTCCGACCGTCTTGAAGACGGGCAAGCCAAGCCGACCCTTGAAAAAAGGCAATATGCGGTCATTGCCATCCGCTATGGTACAAAAGACAAGCCCGGCGCCTTTTTCTCTGATCATTTCATACATGTTTTTAGCCAGTCGCAATCCTGTGGTAGAACCCCTGAAAGCAGGGTGTACTTTAAAATCAGCTATGTAGTAAACCGGAACTGGTTTTTTATTAAACCATACCAGGTGCTTTGAGGCGGATAAAACACCTGTTAATTGTTCATTTTTGACCGCGACGAGGACAATGCTTTCACCCCGCTTTTTCAGCAAGGCAAAGAAATCGGGTTGTCGGTCGATACATAGCGAAATTACCCCCTTCATCGGGTTTAGCCTTGTTAATTGAAGCAAAGCCTTGTTGTCGCGATCAGTGGCTTCCCGTATGAGCATTGAATTACCTCATTTTAGTGTAGTCAACTAAAATATTGAGTGCCAGAATTGTAAGAAAGGGGAACTGCTGCGTGTTGTATTCAATTTGAACGTTGAACAGTAATATGTCCTGTTCTGAAAAACCCAACACCTTCAGGGATCGTCCTGAAATAAGTGTATGCTTACTAAATGTAGTCATAAATCAGGTCATCCGCAAGTAACGGCTGCCCTAAATGTCATTTTAAATTAGATGTCAATTGAGGAGGCAAACCTAAAAGTCATCCACAAGGTCTTCCGACCGCGGAGAGGTTGCACACAAACAGGCAGCTTCCAAAAATTAAATATTAAACAAAAAACCTCACCTATAATCAACAAAAACGGCCAGGCCCACCAGGGCCCGGCCGTACTACATTCATTTGGTTTCTTCGGGTACTTCTTTTGTTTAGCCTGGCTTGAGCCAAACCCTTACCTACCGCAGGCGGAAAGTAGACGAGCCCAACAGGCCCACATCGGTATAGGCGCTCAGGGTGTAGTTGCCGGCGTCCAGCTTGTTCTCCAGCTCGTGGGTGAACGTCAGGCGCTGCGAATCGGCCAGTTTTTCTTCCCGCACTTCTATGGCCATAATGTCCTGGGCGGTTCCGTTCAGGGGCTGCACGGTGGTGCTGATGTAGTCGGTATGCGGAATAGGCGTGCCAGCTTCATCGGTGATCACCAGGTAGATCGGACGGGTACCCTGGTAGTCGGCGGGCACGTGATCCAGGTCGAAGCTGGCGGTAATCCGGCGCACCCGGCCCGACTTCGAGGTAGCTTCTCCTCTTTTCACTTCCGGCGAGATCTGGAAGGACGTCGCTTTGAACGTCTCGTAGGTCAGGGTCTGAATGGCCTGGCCCTTCTGCTCGTTATCCTGATTAAGGAGGGTATTTTCCTCATTCGTCAACGCCAGGTTGCCTTCCAATTCACCCACCACCTGCCGCAGCGAGTCGTTCTGCGCCAGCATCATATCCATGTTCAGCTGCAGGTTTTGCTTGATCGTTTGCAATTCGGCAATCTGTGCCCGCAGGTCTTTCATTTCGCCAGCCGCGCTGCGCTTGGCCTGGCTCAGGGCCGACTTGGCGCGCTCCAGTTCTTCCAGCGACTGGGCCATTTGTCCTTGCAGGCTGCTGTTGTCCGCCGCCAGGGCATCGTAGGCCAGGACCAGGCTGTCTACTTCGGCAGCCAGTTCGTCGCGGAAGGCCAACATCTCTTCGAGCGATGCGTTCACCGCCATTTTTTCCACTTGCAGTTGGTCCACTTTAGTGGAGGTGCTGCTGCCCCAAATTAAGGAACCGATCAACGCAATAGCCAACACGACGATGGCTGCGGTAAAAGCATTTTTTTGATTTTTCATAATCGTTAAGGAGTTTGAATTGAATTTTTAAAAAAACATCATCTTCGGCCAATATCAAATCCAGCTCTGGTGCGTAACCAAAGAAAAATTACGGAATGAATTGGTTGGTCTTAATTAACTGGGGAATAACTGGGAAGAGGCACCCACCTGGCAAATAAGTCAAACGATTTAAATTCCAATTGATCCGATCCGCCAATTGAAAAAAGTAAACCGATATGGGTGGGGTTTAAGAACAGCCGCAAAGGGCAAAAAGGGTAGAAAATTCAAATCATAAAATAGCCTGTATCGCAAAATAAGCTGGATGCTTTCTTGATTACAAATACTAAAACGGTCGTTATTTCTTAATAGTATGTTAAAATTATTTTTTTAGCGATCTTTTTGCGCTCCGCCAATCAGATCTGTTCAAAGTAACGCTTTCGTTCCCAGTCGGTTACAGCCCGTTCGTAGGCCTGGCATTCGGTGCGAAAAAAATGGGCATAATGTTGCACCACGTCTTCACCGAAAGCATTTTTAGCGAAATCGCTGGCTTCGAAACGCGCCGTGGCCGCCGCCAGCGAGGTGGATACCAGGGGCAAACTGTCGGCCGCGTAGGCGTCGCCGACAAAAGCGGTCGGGGGTTCCACTTTATCTTTTATGCCCTGCAGGCCGGCAGCCAGGGCGGCCGCAAAGGCCAGGTAGGGATTGCAGTCGGCGCCCGGCAGGCGGCATTCGATGCGCAAACTCGCCCCCTGGCCCACCACCCGAAAGCCCGCCGTGCGGTTGTCATAGCTCCAGGCCAGGCGGGTGGGCGCCCAGGAAGCATCCTGAAAGCGCTTGTACGAATTGACGGTCGGCGCAAAGAAAGGCATCAGCTCCGGCGTGTACCGCAACCAGCCCCCCAGGAACCAGCGGAAGGTGTCGGAACAGGCCACCCCGTCGAAATCTTCCGTTCCCGCAAAGGCATTTTCGCCGTTGCGCCACAAGCTCAGGTGCAGGTGGCAGCTGGAGCCCGCCTGGTCTTCGGCATACTTGGCCATAAAAGTCACGGCGTAGCCCAGGCTGTCGGCCACCTCCTTCAGGCACTGCTTGTAGACCACGTGCCGGTCGGCCATCTCCAGCGCCTCGGCGTAGCGAATATTCAGTTCGTGCTGGCCCAGGCCCCATTCTCCTTTCGAGGTTTCTACCGGAACACCGGAGCGCTGCAGGTGCCGCCGCACCCGACCGGTAAACTGCTCGGTGCGCGTACCTTGCAGGATGTGGTAATCCTCCCGGTACCAGCCCACCGGCTTCAGGTCCTGGTAGTGTTGCCCGTGGGCCTGCCGGTAGCTGTGCTCAAACAGGTAGTACTCCAGCTCCGAAGCGGCGGCACTGCTGAAGCCCTCTTCGTGGAGGGCCGCCAGTTGTTTTTTCAATACCCCGCGCGGAGCGATGCGCTCCGGTTCGTGGTTCGGCTGGTGCACATCGCAGAGCACCAGGGCGGTCTTGTCCAGCCAGTCGGCCACGCGCAGGGTCGCCAGGTCGGGCACCAGGTGGAAGTCGCCGTAACCTTTCTGCCAGTTGGCCAGGGCGTAGCCAGCCACTGGTTCCATCTCCATATCGGTGGTAAGCAAGTAATTGCAGGCGTGGGTGCCGGCAGTCGCGACTTCCTCGACAAAAAAATCAGCCGCACAACGCTTGCCCACCAGGCGCCCGTAATGATCGGTGAAGGCCACGACCACGGTCTCGATGGTTTCGGCAGCGACTTGCGCGCGCAATGCTTCGATACTCAATTTGCCTTTGATCTCCATACGTTGCCGGGGGTTGCTGAGGTACCAAAGGTAGCACCTCTGCCGGTCTTTTTGCCCGGAAGGACAAAAGACTCTTTCTGCTGATCCTTAAATCCAATGACATCATTCACCTGAGTCAGATTCCCAGCAGCAGGGTGGGCAAATACCTCAACCTGCTGCGCAACCAGGAAGGGCTTTCCGACAGCATCCACTACTACCTGAAAAAATCGGGAGTGCGTAACGAAGGCGTAGCAATAGCAGCCCCGCGGGCGTGCCCCTCCTACCGTCGGGTCGGCGTCTTGCGGGCGCGCTGTTCGCTTGGTGCTACGCACCCGGCGCCCCGGCGCCGGCCCTCCAGGTGCCTCACGCGGATGAAAGCGCGCGCGTCAAAAGCGAACGCCTCCAGCCCCGGCACCGCTGCCGTCGAGGGTTGTCTTTGCTCCTGTTTACTGCTTGCTGAACGTCCGCGTGATGGTCCCCGCAGCGTTGGTGGCCCGGAGGAAATACATGCCCGCGGGCCAGTCTTTGACGTTGATCCGGTGCTGGTCGCTGCTGATCGTTACCTGCTGCACCACCTGGCCGCTGTAGTTGATGACCTCGCCCACCGTGCCCACGAAATTGGGCGAGCAACTCACCGTCAGTTCAGTGGCGGCCGGATTGGGGAAAACCCGGACAAACTGGTTGCTGCTATTAGGAGCACCAACGCTCACCGGCGTGTAGGCCAGGTTGCGGTATTCGATGATGCGGTTGGGGCCACTACCGGGGTAAGAAGGCCCGTTGGTAGCGATGTACACGGCACCGGTGTGGGGGTTGATCGCCACGTCGCGGATGCGGCCCAGGTTGTCGAGCACCTGGTCTTCGTTGGTTACCACCGTGCCGTCTTCGTTGAAGGAGAGGATGCTCAGGCGGGAGTCGCTGAGGGCGAAGCCACCCATCACCGACATGAGCATTTTTCCCGTCCACTCGGGGATGGCCGGATGATCGTAGTAGATGATGTCATTGACGGCAGCGCAGGGGCTGTACTCATCGAGGGGCTCGCGCACGTTGTTGTCTGCGCAGAAAGCCATTTCGCTGGTCGTATTGCAGGCCCCCTGCACGTTGGGCCAGCCGTAGTTGCGGTTGGCTTCGATGAGGTTGAACTCGTCTGATTGCTGGGCGCCGTGCTCCGAACTGTAGATCTGCCCCAGCGGGCCATAGCCCAGGCCCTGCGGGTTGCGGTGGCCGTAGGAGTAGATGTAACTGCCCGGAATGGGGTTGTCGTCGGGGATGCTGCCGTCGAGGTTGAGGCGCAGGATCTTGCCGTTGAGGCTACCCATGTTTTGGGCCAGGGCGCTGCTGCCGCGGTCGCCGACGGTCATCATAATTTTTTCATCCGTGGTGATGAGCAGGCGGGAGCCGTCGTGGATGTTGCCGCCCTGGATTTCGTCGAACAGGATCATCTCATTGACCAGTTCGCTGCCGTTCCAGCGGAAGCTCGACAAGCGCTCGCGGATGCCACCCGAGAGGTAGCAGTACACCACGTACACAACGGGCACGTTGATAAAATCGGGGTGCAGGGCCAGGCCCAGCATGCCGTATTCGCTGTTGCCACCCTCGACGGCATTTTCGTGGTTGAGTATCGTCACGGTATTGCCATTGGCGGGGTCGATGCGCAGGATGCGGCCCCGCCGTTCGGTGACCCAGAGGTGGTCGTCGGCACCCCATTTTACTTCCCAGGGAATTTGCAGGCCGGTGGCCAGGTCGGAGGCGGTGAGCAGGGTGCTGTCCAGTTGCAGATTTTGGGCAGTTACGCCGGACGGACATACCAAAACACCCAACAAGCAGAAAAAGGGGAGTAACAAACGCTTCATAGTGGTCAAGATTTAACTACCTCAAAATTACGCAAAGTAAAGCGGAATTGAAAGAGCCTCAACGTAACGCAGCAGACCAAAGGGGCCTGCCCGCAAGTGCATAGCGCGTAGGGGGCAGTTTATTGCAGCCAACTTTTCAGGGTAGCCAGGAACAGGGCTTGCTGGTCGGCGAAAACGTCGTGCGATTGGGGTAGGCTTCGGCAAAACGCGTGGCTGCGCCCCCCCCCCCGAAGCTGTGCCCCAGCAGGATGGCTTTCTTAAGTTGGTACTGGTCGTAGATCCCTTTCAGGTCGGCCAGGGTTTCCGCAAAGGTGAATTGCGCCGGGTTTAGCAACTACTTATCCTCCTTACTCCGTTCCTTGACCAACAAGAAATAGCTGAGCCCGAAGATGACCGCCGCCAGGCCGACGCCGTACTGGAGGATTTCTGGTTCTCCGTCCCAGGTAATGATTTTTCCGGTAAAAGAAATGGCTGCCACGACGATAATCATTTTGACCATCATCCCTTTCAGGTCGTCGAGATTGCGAACGATCAGCCACTCGGGCAAATTATCAATTTCCTGCACGAACAGTTCGAAAAGGGCCGCTCCGATGGAGAAGAAAATGACGCCCAACAGGGCGGTATCCAGCGATTTGAGGACTTTTTTGAGGATGTCGTCGCCTCCAATATCGCCGCCAGCAATTTTGGCAAGGTCAGAGATGGTTTGGGTGATGGCGAAATATTCGACACCAATGGCCAGTAAAATAATAACCACCACGGCCACGAAGGCGATGAGCTTTAACAAGATACCAATAAGGGAAGCGAGTTTAAATGGAGGCATTTTATGGGCAAGATAGGGTTTAGTCCGGTTTTTCGCGCGAAAAAGACGGCCTGGCCTGCGAAAAGAATCTTTCCGGATCAATAGGTCCGGTTGGGCGAAGCCCCGGAGTGGCTCAATTCAACACCACCGGCGATTCCAGGCGGAAGCGGGGGATCTGAGCCTCAAACTGTTCCCCGTCAACCGTGCGTTCCAGGAGGTAAGTACCCGCCATAAAGCCGATGGGGCTCGACAGGGGGCACCAGGAGTCGTAGGCGTGTACGTCGCCGGGCTCCAGGATGGGTTGTTGCCCAATGATGCCTTCGCCTTCCACCTCGCGGGTGAGGCCCATGCTATTGGTGATGATCCAGTGGCGGCGCAGCACCTGAATGGTGTGTTCGCTCTGGTTTTCGATAACGATGTGGTAGGAAAACACATACTGGTTCTCCGTTGGCTTGGAGTAAGCGGCCTGGTACTGGGCCTGGACACTGATGCGGATACCCTTGGTGATGAAAGTTTCCATAAAGGCAGATCGGTCTTAAATTACAAATTGAGAAAATCCCGGGTGATGGCCTCAGCCTCGGCCAGGGCCTGCGCCAGGTCATCGTTGAGCAGTACCCGATCAAAACTTTGCTCGTACGTCAGTTCTACTGCGGCACGGGCAATACGCTTGGCCAGGCTCTCTTCGTCTTCTGTCTGCCGGGCACGCAGGCGTTCGAACAGGATTTCGGGGCTGGGCGGTTTCACAAACACCACCAGCGATTCCGCCGGGTAGGCATTCTTCAGGTTGCGGGCACCTTTCACCTCGATGTCGAAGATGACGTGTTTGCCTGCCGCCCAAAGGCGATCAATCTCACTGTGTAGGGTCCCGTAGTAGAGTCCTTCGTATACCTCCTCCCATTCCACAAAATCGCCAGCAGCCACCTTGTCCTGAAATTCCGCAGGGCTAATGAAGTAGTAGTCGTAACCGTCGCGTTCGTAAGGCCGACGGGGGCGCGTAGTAGCTGAAACCGAAAACGCCAACTCCGGAAACGTGCGGAGCAGGTGTCGGACAATGGTCGTTTTTCCTGCGCCGGAAGGTGCAGTAAATATCAACATTTTCGACATAGTATCAGACGATATTGGCCATTTGTTCTTTAATTTTTTCCAACTCGTCCTTCATCTCCACCACCAGCCGCTGGATATCGGAAGAATAGGCTTTGGCGCCGAGGGTATTGATCTCGCGGCCCAGTTCCTGGCTGATGAAATTCAGCTTGCGGCCACTGGCTTTGTCTTTGTTGTGCAGCACCTCCAGAAAGTACTGGCAGTGTTGGGCGAGGCGCATTTTCTCCTCGTTGATATCGAGCTTTTCCAGGTAGAAGAGCACCTCTTGTTCGTAGCGACTTTCATCAATGCGTTCCTTGCCCATATTGTCGTCGAGGCTGCGGTAGAGGCGGTCGCGAATGGCCGTCACCCGGTCGTTTTCGTGGGGCCTTACCTGCTCGAGCAGGGTGGTAATATTATGGACGCGGGCGGCGAGATCCTGGGCGGTAGCTTTTCCTTCCTGTTCGCGGAAGGCGTCAAACTTCTGCAGGGCTTCCAGCACGGTCGAACGGAGCACCTGCCATTCTTCGTCGCTCATATCTCCTTCCGAGGCGGCAGCCACGTTGGGCAGGCGGAGGATGGCGCTCATGAGGGTCTGGTCCTGGTAGTCGAATTCCGTCGCCAGTTCGGAAAGTGCGTGGAAGTACCGCTTGAACAGCGGCACATTGAGGCCAAACTGGTTGCCGGCTTCCAGGGAAGTAATGTCAATCGACATTTCGAGCTTACCGCGTTGGGCAAAATCATTGACCATTTTGCGGAGTTCCGTTTCCTTTTCGCGCAGGGTGGGCGGACACTTCAGGCGCAGGTCGCTATACTTGCTGTTGAGTGAGCGCATCTCCACCATAAAAGTCTTGTCGCGCCAGGTTTTTACTGCCCTGCCGTAACCCGTCATCGATAATAGCATACCGTATTTTTTTTTGCTGTATATGGGGTGACAAATATAGGTCTAAGAATTGACCCCGGCGGAAATCCACCCAAAAATCTCTCAATCACAGGCCTGGACCAGGGCCCAAAGCCTTCTTTTCGGAGAAAGACATTTTTTTTTGGACACACCATATATTCTGTACGGCTACCAGATCGGGCACGGTTTGCGGGGAAATAAGGAGGAATACCCGAGCATAATTCCGGTTATCAAGCACGAAGCCAGTTCCTAATTGGCGAATTAATAGGGTATTAGTGAAAAATATTGCGCCATTCCTTTCGAAAGCTCCAAAATTTAGCGAGATTTGCGTCTCTTTTGCCGAAAGGGCAAGATTTAGTGTAACTTATTATAAACCAGCAAATAACGATGAGAAAAGCTGATCTGGTAGCAGCTATAGCTGACAAGACGGGTGTACAGAAAGTAGATGTACTGGTTGCCCTCGAATCCTTTTTCAAGGAAGTAAAAGGAGCGTTGGCTGACGGAGAGAACGTGTATATCCGGGGCTTCGGGTCGTTTGTGATCAAGAAGCGGGCCCAAAAAGTTGGGCGACACATCAAAGAAAACAAGGCCATCGTTATTCCTGAGCATTTTATCCCTGCCTTCAAGCCTGCGAAGATTTTTGTGGAGCAGGTGAAAGAAAACGTTTCCGAACTGCCTTCCGAAGAGGACGAGGATTAAGCCCTTGATTATGACCAAAATGCAGTATCTTGTGGTCGGTAGTGTGTTAGGCCTGTTTCTGATACTCTATTTTGGTTGTGAAACCAAACCACCGGGGCAAGGACAAGTAGAAAAAACCCGGGCCCTGGAGGCCGAAGTGACGGATGTCAATTTACTCATCCGCGCTGCGCACGACAACATGCCGCCGGATCAAATGAGCACTGTTCAGGCGATCCAGCAAGCGTTGGCCAAGGCAACGGAGGATTCTGTAAAGATAGAACTCCTCAAGCAGCTTTCGGGCCGCTGGTACGAAAATAACCAACCGGCGATTGCCGGGCATTACGCCCAGGAAATTGCCGAATTGCAACCCTCAGAGCAAACGTGGTCCATCGCCGGCACGACTTACGCTATTTGCGTACAGAAATCCGAAGACCAGAAAGTAAAGACTTTCTGTAACCAACGGGCCATCCGTGCTTTTGAAAACGCCATTTCCCTGGATCCCGACAACGTCAGGAACCAGGTCAACCTGGCACTCACTTACACGGAAATGCCCCCGGCGAATGAACCCATGAAGGGGGTTCTGATGTTAAGAGAGTTGGAACAGGCTTTCCCAACGAGTACGTTGGTGCTGAATTCGCTGGCTCGCCTGGCTATTCGCACCGGACAGTACGAAAGAGCAGTGCAGCGCCTGGAACAGGCCTTGCAGCTGGAAGCCAACAACATGAATACCATTTGCCTGCTGGCGCAAGCCTACGCAGGGGCGGGAAACCAAGCTCAGGCTTCGGCCTATGAGCAGCGGTGTCGCGCTGAACAATAAACTAATTATTTTACCTCAAAACGTTAATTTATGCCTTGCGGAAAGAAGCGAAAAAGACATAAGATTGCGACCCATAAGCGGAAAAAACGCTTACGCAAGAATCGTCACAAGAAGAAGAACAAATAGTAACATTCTCTACTTTAAAGGGAACACGCCTTGCGCTGCTGCGGCAGCTATGCAAGCCTGTTTTTTGGTACGAATGTTCACTTAACAGCATATTTGCCGACCCTTTCACGTAAGGGGTCGGCTGTGCTGTTTATAACATCGGTCAACCCTTGGTTTGTACACAACAAGAAACGGATAGCTTTCCAACCCCAGAGGCAACCAACGGGTTGCCAGGCGGAAAGCCCACACCAAGAACCAGCAGCACCCAATGCTGTCCTCGACGAACCGCGCTCCAAAAAAATGACGTCAGGACAACAGCAAAAAAATAAGCTCTATTCTGGTAGGGCCCGGTCGGATAATTATGCCCGATCCCTGGATACAGGTATCACGTGATACCTTCAAGAATTTGACAACCGCCCGCGGTTGTTCGCTGCCCGTTCCTGATCCACTTACCCTTGTGTGTGCAGGTGTGTTGTTTGAAGTAGACCAAAACAAACAAGTTTGGAAAAGGAACTGATTATCAATTCCTCTCCCACCGACGTGGACATCGCTTTGTTGGAAAATGGAAAATTGGTAGAATTACACCACCAAAAAACCAATGAAAACTTTTCGGTAGGAGACATTTTTATCGGCCAAGTCCGGCGCTTAATGCCCGGTTTGAACGCCGCTTTTGTGGATATTGGCCACAAGAAAGATGCATTTTTGCATTATACCGACCTCGGCCCTAAGCTGAAGTCCCTGATGAAATACACGGATGGTTCCATCAACGGGAGCATCAACACCCACCGCCTGGAGAATTTCAAGTTCGAATCCGAGATCATCAAGACCGGAAAAATCGATCAGGTTCTCGATAAGAAGCAGCACGTGTTGGTACAGATCCTTAAGGAACCCATCTCCACCAAAGGTCCACGCCTGAGTTGTGAGATCAACATCCCTGGCCGTTACCTGGTCATTTCCCCTTTTGCCGAAGTTATTGCCGTCTCCAAAAAGATCGGTAGTGCCGAAGAACGCAAACGCCTCCACCTCTTGGTCGACAGTATCCGACCCAAGAATTTTGGCGTTATTGTGCGCACCGCGGCCGAAGGCAAGAAAGTGGCCGACCTGCACGAAGAGATGACCATGCTCATGGAAAAATGGGAAGGCATCCAGAAACAACTGAAAGGGGTGAAACCACCCCAAAAACTGCTCAGCGAGCTGGATAAAACCACCTCCATCCTCCGCGATCTGCTGACGGATTCGTTCAACCGGATCATCGTCAACGACAAAGAACTCTACAATAACATCAAAACCTTCATCGGTGGTATTGCCCCCGAGCAGGTGAAGATTGTTCAGCAACACCGATCCAGTAAATCCATCTTTGACGCCTTCGATGTGACCAAACAAATCAAATCGTCGTTCGGCAAGACGGCTACCATGAGCAGCGGCGCCTACATCGTGATCGAACATACCGAGGCCATGCACGTGGTGGATGTCAACAGCGGACACAAGATGCGCGACACCAACCAGACCGAAGCCGTCATGAAGGTCAATATGGAAGCTGCCGAAGAGGTGGCCCGCCAGTTGCGCCTGCGCGACATCGGCGGCCTGATCGTCATCGACTTCATCGACATGCGCAACGCCGACCACCGCAAGGATCTGCTCTCGGCCATGCGCAGGCACATGAAGAACGACCGCGCCCAGCACACCATTCTGGCACTGAGCAAGTTCGGCCTCATGCAGATCACCCGCCAACGGGTACGCCCCGAGGTGAAGATCAATACCGCCGAAGTGTGCCCCGCCTGTAACGGTTCCGGAAAAGTAAACCCTACCATCCTCCTCGAGGACGATATCGAAAGAGACCTGACCTTCATCCTCCAGTCACGGCCCCAAGACAAGATCATCCTCCGGGTGCATCCGTTCGTGCGGGCCTACCTGCGCAAAGGCTTCCTCAAGAGTCGCCAGGTGCAGTGGTGGCGCGAACACCACCGCTGGGTGAAGATCGTCGAAGACAAGGACTACGGCCTCAACACCTACCGCTTCTTCGACGAGAACGAAGACGAGATCCGCTTGCAGTAAGTCGCTCTCCGAGCGCTACGGCCAGCAAACCAGCCAGCCCGTTTTTGCCTGCACCCTTGCTGGCACCTGCGGGCTGGCTTTTTTTATTGCTCCCCTTATCGGAAGCTGTGCCACGGCAGCTCAACCGTTCAGCTGCTCACCTCGAGCCGGTACCCTACCCCGTGGATGCTTTTGATCCCTACCGCAGGGTCGGCCAGCAGCCGCTTCCTCAGCCGCGAAACAAATACATCCAGGCTGCGCCCGACGATCACACCTTCGTCACCCCAAACGGCCGCAATCAGCGTATCCCGCGGAATCACCTGGTTGGCATGACGGACCAGATAATGCAATAATTTATTTTCCCGGAAGGTCAGCGTCTGCTGCTGGTTGTCTAGCTCGAGGATTTGGTTTTGGTAGTCGAAACTGAAATGACCCAGCGGCAGGGTATCGGCCGCAGGAGCTGCACCGGTAGTTGGCCGGCGTTTACCCCGCCAGCCCAACCCCGCCAGTACCAGGGCCACAAGTACCAGCAAGGGAACGAATAACCGCAGCATACTGCTGGCAGGAAGATGGGCTGGCGGACTGGCTGGCGCCACAAAAGTGAGCACGATGTTGCTGCATTCCGCCACTTGCTCCCGGCCACCGCAGGCCACCTCTCCCCGTTTAAAAGCAGCCAGGTTGTAGCCGAGGATCAACGTATTGTCCACGCAACGCCGGACCCCCACCAGGTAATCCCGCTGGATGTTAAAGGAAAGAAAAGCCTCGCTGAGCAATTGGGGCAGGGTGTCATAGTTGAAAGGCTGCGCCAGCTGCAGGGTGAATTCATCAGCGCCCGTCAGCTGCACGGGCGGCACGGTCGAGCGCTCATCACAAGCCAGCTGGAGCAATTGGTGCCCAACTTGCCGCAAGGCCAGGTTGACCCGGTCGGAAAAGGATGGATCCGGTGCAGGCGTGGTGGCGTAACAGTTCCCGGCACCCAGCACCAGGCAGAAAAGGATGCGTATCACTTGTTTCATAGTGGCAATTTACGACCCTTTGCCCTATTCTAATATCCTTTTACAATTCGTTTACATTGTTTTACCCAGCTAAATAGCGGCACCGGCAGCAGCCTCCTATTTTTGTACAGACAGTTGATTTTAACTAACCTGACAAAAATGTACGTATGCCATCCGTGAAATTATTATCCATCAGCCTGCTCCTTATTGCCTTTTCCCTTACCGCCAGCGCGCAAAGGCTGGGCAGCATCTTCTTCTACTCCCCACCACCCCCCACGTTCCAAAACTGCGCCGCCATCTTATTCAATGGCAAGGTATTGGTCAATGCGTATTCGCCTCAGGGGGAATGCAAACTGGTGGGCGTCAGCAAAGGAACCCTGACGGTAGCCACGGTCAGCTTCGCAGACGAAGGTGCCACCCCCGTGAAAAACATCAGCTTCCGCGTAGCCATCCGAAACCAGCGCACCAACACCATTTGGATGTACTCGGCAGAACTTTTCCAGGAAGTAAAGCTGGAAGACCTCCGGAAAAACCTTGAAAAAGGTGACCGCATCCTCATCATGACCGAAGATCAGGATGTTTCGCTACCCCACCACGAGATTGAAGTGTACTGGGCGAACGGGTGCTGATTCGCACGGACCGGATAAATGAGGGCTGTGCGCTATAAATCTATCTAATCCCCATTGATTTGACGTTATTCCTTTGGGTAGGGCAGTCCCAGCGGTAGGTATCCACAACGCTGAGGTCTTGAAAAACGACCGCAGCGCGGTCAAATTAGGCTAGCCTAGGATTGTCGCGGATTGCATCCCACTTCCCACCTCCGATTTCGAGTGGATACGCCGGACGCTGTGCTGGCCTACTTTTACACCTTTCCCCGTTTACACCTTTACAATTCTACCTTTACACCGTCTAAAATTTCCGACTTCCCACCTCCGACCTCCGATTTCGAGCCACCTCCCCCTTCAAGCCACTGAGAAATATCACCATCCCCTGTGATCTGGCTCACAGCTTTCAGCCCTGGGTAGCCCTTATCTTTGCAAAGTAATCAGCAAATGTTTTAACGGATCAATACCCTTACCATGAAAGTTGAACAAATTTATACCGGCTGTTTGGCCGAAGCCGCTTACTACATCGAAAGCCAGGGCGAAGCCGTCATCATTGACCCCTTACGGGAAACCGAACCTTATCTTGAGCGGGCCAAAGCCGCCGGCGCAAAGATCAAATACGTGTTGGAAACCCACTTCCACGCCGACTTCGTTTCGGGTCACCTCGACCTGGCGCGTAAAACGGGCGCTACCATAGTTTACGGCCCTACGGCCCAGCCCAATTTCGCGGCTCACGTAGCTGAGGACAATGAGATTCTACACGTGGGAGCCGTTACCATCCAGGTGCTGCACACCCCTGGGCATACCCTGGAGAGCACCACCTACCTGTTGCGCGACGAGCAGGGCAAAGAAGTAGCCATCTTCACCGGCGACACCCTCTTCCTCGGCGATGTGGGCCGACCCGATCTGGCGATCAAACAGGGTGAACTCACCCGCGAAGACCTCGCTGGCCTACTCTTCGACAGCCTGCGCAACCGCATTATGCCCCTGAGCGACGAGGTGATCGTCTACCCCGGTCACGGTGCCGGCTCGGCCTGCGGTAAGAAGATGAGCAAGGACACCTGGGATTACCTCGGCGACCAGAAAAAAGCCAACTACGCCCTGCGGGCGGACATGACCAAAGCCGAATTCGTCAAGGAAGTGACGACCGGGCTGGTGGAGCCGCCCCAGTATTTTCCCAAAAATGCGATCATGAATAAAATGGGCTACGAAAGCCTCGACGAGGTGCGCGAGCGCGGTACCCAGCCGCTCAGTGTCCGGGCCTTCAAGGCCGCCTGGGAAGCGGAAAAAGCGCTGGTCATCGACACCCGGAAGCAGGATGTTTTTGCGCAAGGGTTCATTCCTGGATCCATCTTCATCGGTATCGACGATAGTTTCGCCATGTGGGTAGGTGCCTTGATCGTGGATTTAAAGCAACCGATCCTCTTCGTCGCCGACCCTGGCCGGGAGGAAGAAGTAGTGACCCGCCTGGCCCGCGTGGGCTACGACAATTCCATTGGTTACCTCGCTGGCGGTTTTGCCGCCTGGGCTGCCGCCGGCGAAGCGGTAGATACCCTGGAAGAATGTACTGCTGCGGAATTTGCGAAACGGTACCCCGCAAAGGCTATTCACTTACTGGATGTACGCCGGGCCAGCGAATACAACACCGAACACCTGGTGGGTGCGGTCAACTTCCCCCTCGACTTCATCAACCGGAATATGAACCAGCTCGAGCGCAATACCCCTTACTACCTGCACTGTGCCGGTGGTTACCGCTCGGTAATTGCCGCCTCGATCCTGAAGGCCCGTGGATTCCAGCAGTTGGTCAACATCAAAGGGGGCTATGCCGCACTGGCCAAGACCAGCCTGAAACGGACGGAACACGTGGACCAGCTGACGGAGCTTTAAGCAAAGTCGGAAGTGCCAGGACAATAATAAATTCACATTCTCAAATTATTAGCGAAGAAATAAACGATTGATAATGAGTGTTTTTGAGCTAATCATTTGAGTTGAAAAATGTGAATTTATTATTGTCCAAATACTTAGGTGTAAAAGTGGGGTAGGTGTAAAAGTTGCCGGTCTGGAATTCTTTTACACTTTTCCCCATTTACACTTTTCCCCAAAAAAAAGCCGCGTTGTGACCCAAATCACTGATCGCCAATCTACGAGCCTGCACCTTTGTATTGTAAACAAAAAACACGTTCACCACCAACCAACCATACCAATGAATCTAAAAGAAGCCATCCAACAACCCCATACCACGATCGTAGACGTACGCGAACCTTCCGAATTTCACAGCGGCCACATTGAGGGTGCGCTGAATGTCCCTCTGGGATCCATCCCCGCACGACTGGCCGAGTTTGAGGAGATGGGCAAACCCATCCTGCTCTACTGCTACAGTGGCGGACGCAGCCGGCAGGCCACCTTGTTTTTGCAAGCCAACGGCATCCCCGAAGCGTACAATGCGGGTTCCCTGAACGAGATGTACTTTCTGACCCTGCAAACACAGGGTTAAAAGATAATTTAGGGTTTTTGTTAATATTATTTTGAAAAGCACCAACTCCGGTTGGTGCTTTTTTTCGCGCGTTAACCCTGACCCATTCCTCTCCCATACCAAATCACCTTATTATGATCCTTCTCCGAACTACCCTGTTGGCTGCCACACTATGCGCCGTTGCCCTTTTAGGTGCACAAACCACCTTCCCCTACGGCATCCATTTAGCGCCTTTTCCCATTGAAGGGTTGGATGGCATCCACTCCTTCGCCCACGCGCAACACGAGGGGCGGTGGCTCCTCATTGGGGGCCGACTAGACGGTATCCACGCCCGGCAACCCTTCAATGCCTTCCCGGCGGCACAGAACAACACGGCTATCCAGGTCGTTGATCCGCAAACCAATACCGTCTGGACAGCTGATCTCACCGCACTCGCCGTGGGGCTACAGGAACAATTGCAAGCCACCAATATGCAGTTCTACCAGGAGGGTGACCAACTCCTGCTCGTGGGTGGCTATGCCTACAGCAGTTCTGCCGGAGACCACCTTACTTTTCCTTACCTGACGGTGGTGGATGTACCCGGATTGATAGCCGACATCATCAATAGCGAACCCATTGCGGGAAATTTTCAACAATTAACCGATGACAAATTTGCCGTCACGGGCGGTTATCTGGGTAAGATCGGCGACGAATTTTACCTCGTCGGCGGCCACCGCTTCGACGGGCGGTACAACCCCATGAATCATCCTACCTTCACGCAGACCTACACCGATGCCATCCGCAAGTTTACCCTGACGGCAACCAATGGCAACCTGGGTTTTACCAACTATACCGTCATTTCCGATCCCGCACACCTGCACCGGCGAGACTACAACCTGCTGCCGCAGATCTACCCCGACGGGAACCTGGGCTACACTATTTTTTCGGGGGTTTTTCAAATCAACCAGGACCTACCCTTCCTCTACCCCGTCGATATTACGGCTGCCGGACACCAACCGGTGAGCAGTTTCAACCAGTACCTGTGCAATTACCACGCTGCTCACCTCCCTCTCTATGACGAAGCCGCCAATAGCATGCACAACCTCTTCTTCGGCGGCATCAGCCAGTATTACTACCAGGCCGGAAACCTGGTGCAAGATGACAATGTTCCTTTTGTGAAAACCATCAGCCGGGTAAGCCGGTCCAGTGACGGTACGCTCGAAGAAGTACCCTTTTCGCTGGAAATGCCGGGCTACCTGGGTGCCGGTGCGGAGCTGATGATCAACGAAGATCTTCCCCAAAGTGCCCCCGGCATCATCGACCTGGCAGCCGTCGAGGCAGATTCTTTTCTGGTTGGCTACATTGTCGGCGGCATCAGCACGCCCACGGCCAATCCCTTTTCGGTCAACAATACGGGGATTACCTCGGCGGCCACCACCGTTTTTAAAGTCTACCTGGTTAAAAATTCAACGACGGGCACCCACACCAGCGTTCCTGGTGGCTACCACAATTTTGCGTTTACCGTGGTGCCCAACCCGGGGCGGGGCAAAACCCTGACGGCAACGGCCTTCCTCCCGGAGCCCGGCGACCTCGACATCTACCTCATCGACACCAGTGGCCGCCTGATCCTCCAGGAAACCCGTAAAAATTTGCCCGCCGGCGATCAGCAACTGAACTTGCCGCTGCCGACCCACCTGCCTGGTTTGGGCGTGCTGACTCTGGTCTTAAATGGCAAGTATACGGCGTCGGAAAAGCTGATCCTGGACTAGCCGCTGGCCGGTCAAAGCGGCCTGCTGAAGGCCTTGCTTTGGAAAATCCACTGCAAGGCCTTAACTTACCTCGATGAAAGCAGCTGTAACTTCCCGACCAGGGCCCCCAACCGAGATCACCCTAATGGATCGCCCCACCCCCGAAGCTAAACCCGGATGGGTTTTGATTCAGGTTCGCGCCTGCGGGCTGAACCGCTCGGAATTGTTTACCCGGCGCGGCGATTCCCCCGGCGTAACCTTCCCCCGCATCCAGGGCATCGAGTGTGTGGGAACCGTAGCTGCCGACCCTTCGGGCACCTATCAGCAGGGGCAGCAAGTAGCCGCCCTGATGGGGGGGATGGGTCGGAATTTCGACGGCGGTTATGCCGAATACGTGCTGGTTCCCCAAGCCATTGTCTTCCCCTTTACCAGTGATTTGCCCTGGGTTACCCTCGGCGCCATCCCCGAAATGTTCCAGACCGTTTCCGGTTCCTTGAATACCGCCCTGGAGGTCCAGGCCGGGGAAACACTCCTGATCCGGGGAGGCACCTCCTCCATCGGCATGCTTGCCGCACAACTGGCAAAATACCAGGGTCTGACGGTGGTAGCTACCACCCGCAATCCCGACCGGCAGCAAGCACTGCTCGACAACGGCGCCGACCAGGTCCTCATCGACAATGGCCGCGTGAGTCCCCAGCTGCGGGAAATTTTTCCGGGCGGTGTCGACAAAGTACTGGAACTCGTGGGCACCAAAACCCTGGTCGATTCGCTGCGCTGCATCCGCCCCAAGGGGATGGTCTGCATGACCGGCATTCTGGGCAACGAATGGACCATGCCCTTTACCCCCATGGGGGATATTCCGTCGCTGGGCCGGCTTACCGTGTACATGGGCGAAGCCAGCAACCTCACCGCCACCATGCTGCAGGACTTCATCGATGGCGTGGCTGCCGGAAAGATCCAGCTCAACATTGACCGGCAATTTAACCTGGACGAAATGGCCGCGGCCCATCAGTACATGGAAGACAATCGGGCCAACGGGAAGGTGGTGGTGGTGATGGGAGCATAGGCAGAAAAAAGCGTTATTGATCATTCCGCCATAATCCGCGAAAAATAGCGTAATTTTGCACCAAATTTACGCAAGACCGCTATGGATTTTTCCGAATTAAACCTTTCCACACAACTGCTGGATGCCCTCCACGAGATGGGGCTCCAGACCCCCACCCCCATTCAGGAGCGGGCCTTTTCCGTCATCATGGCGGGCAGCGACGTGGTTGGCATTGCCCAGACCGGCACGGGTAAAACCCTGGCCTTCCTGCTGCCAGTGCTGCGCTTGTGGAAGTTCCAGAAGCACCGCTTTCCGCAAACGTTGATCGTGGTTCCCACCCGGGAACTCGTGGTACAAATTGTGGAGGAAGTGGAGAAACTGACCACCCACATGAACGTCGTAGTGGCGGGCGTATACGGTGGCGTCAACATGCGGGTACACAAAGCCGTGGTCGAGTCGGGGCTCGACGTGCTGGTTGGCACCCCGGGGCGTATCCTCGATCTGGCGCTGCACGGCCCGCTGAAGTTCAAAGCCCTCAAACACCTCATCATCGACGAAGTGGACGAGATGCTGGAACTGGGCTTCCGTACCCAACTGAACAACATCATCACCCTCTTGCCCGAAAAGCGGCAAAACCTGCTCTTTTCGGCCACGATGACGCCAGAGGTGGAAGCCGTGATCGATAAAACGTTCAACTTCCCGACCACCATTGAGGCTGCCGCTACGGGTACACCCCTGGAAAACATCACCCAGCTGGGGTACCGGGTACAGAATTTCAACACCAAAATCAACCTGCTGCGCCACCTGCTCCAGGATCGCGAGACCTACCACCGCACCCTGGTCTTCGCCCCCAGCAAGCGCCTGGCCGATGTCGTCTTCGAGCAGATTACCGCCGATTTCCCCGACGAGATCAGCGTCATCCACGGCAACAAAAGCCAGAATTACCGCTTCGAAAGCCTCCGCAAATTCCAGGAAAGTGAACACCGCGTACTCATCGCTACCGACCTGGTGTCTCGCGGCCTGGACCTCACGGAAGTGTCCCACGTCATCAATATCGATACCCCGGACCTGCCGGAAAACTACATCCACCGCATCGGCCGTACCGGCCGTGCCGACAAAACCGGAACGTCGATCACCTTCACCACCGAAGAAGAATTGCCCTTCCTGGAAGCTGCCGAAGAACTGATGCAGTACCGGTTGGAGCAGCTGCCCTTCCCGGAAGAAGTATACGTGTCGGAGGAATTGATCGTGGAGGAAATGCCCGAATTGCGCGTCGCCAACGTCCAGGTGAAGTTGGATACCACCGTGCCCGGCGCCTTTCACGAGAAGAAAAAGAAAAATACCAAAGTAAAAATGACCCGCCGCGAGCTGACCGAACACCGGAACCGCTCGAAGGTAGGGCGGCGCAAGAGTTGGGACCCCAGCAAGAAAAAGAAGCGGAAGCGGTAGCCGAAAAGTAATCGCCTTTCGGCATATACTGGTTCATGATTATTATAAAATAAGTACCGACATGGTGTGGAATGCCATTGAAAACAAGTTGATCAATATGAAAATTGAAGTTGAAAAAATGTTGGCAGCAGACCCATCTTAATAACTAATAAACCCACCCTCACTCATCCAGCATACCCATTTGGTGCAGGATCGGCAGCTGACCGCTGTAGGCTTTCGCGATATTTTCTTCCGTAAAAACCACGTCGGTAGGCCCGTAGGCAATGACCCGCTGGTTGAGGAGGACGACCTGGTCGAAGTAGGCCGTCACCGTGGAGAGATCGTGGTGAACCACCAGCAGGGTTTTGCCGGCAGCCGCCAGGTTTTTGAGTACCGTCACAATTTTATCTTCCGTCGTGACATCCACCCCCACGAAGGGTTCGTCGAGTAAAAAGATATCGGCTTCCTGGCAGAGGGCCCGGGCCAGGAATACCCGCTGCTGTTGTCCGCCCGACAACTCGCCGATCTGGCGGTGCTCCAGCGCGACAATATCCAGTTCCTCCATAGCGGCTCTGGCCTTGGCGTGGTCGGCAGCATTCAGGCGACTGAACACCTTCTTGTGTGGATAGCGGCCCATGAGCACCACGTCGTAGACGGTAGCCGGGAAGGTCCAGTCTACTTCGCCCTTCTGGGGCACGTAGACCACCTCCTTGCGCTGGGCACTACTGGGCAGCCCGTTGACGAAAATCTCGCCATTGGCTACCTCCACCAGACCAAGAATAGCCTTGAAGAGGGTGGACTTTCCCGCCCCGTTAGGACCGAGTACCCCGTATACGTGGCCCGTCTGTACCCGCAGATAGACATTGCTGAGCACCCGTTTGCGTTCGTAGGAAACGGAGAGATCCTCGATGGTGATGACGGCTGGTGTGGTATTCATACGGAGGGATTGAGTTTGTAGACCATAAAAGCGAAACTCCCCCCCATAATGGCCACGATGATGCCGAACAACCAGTACTGTTGCGGGCGGGCGGGCTCGGCGACAGCGGCTACCTCCGACCGGTTGAGGGCCAGGCCTTCGGCGATGGTGGTGGCATTGTGGCGGAGCATTTTCAGGTAGGTCGGTGCCGGACTGTCCCGGTCGCCCAGCGAGTCGGCGTAGAGGCTACCGCCGATGACGACGTTGTTGTCGTTGGCAATCACCTGCAGGAGTTTGGGATTGATGGTGCTTTCGATGAACACCGCCGGTACCGCCGTTTCCTGCAGGATGCGGTTCAGGCGGCGGATATCCGACGTTTGGACGTCGGCATCGGTGGAGGTCCCCAGCACGGCTTCCACCCGCACCCCGTAGCGCTGCCCGAAATAGCGGAAAGCATCGTGCGAGGTAATGAGGATGCGCTTCCGCTGGGGGATTTGGTTTAAAATAGTGGCAATTTCCGTGTCCAGATCCGCCAGTTGCTGGCGGTAGATTTCGTAGTTGAAGTTGAATTCTTCGGCGTATTCGGGCGCCAGGGTGACCAGGGCGTCGCGAATATTGCGGATGTAGATGAGGCCATTCGAGGCCGTCATCCAGGCGTGGGGATCGCTGGAGTTGGCGTAGTGTTCGCTGGTGATGGGTTCCAGCCCCTGGGTGATGGTGGCTAGCTTACCCTGAAAGCCGGAGTTTTCGATGAGCTCGGTGATCCACCCTTCAAAGGTAAGCCCATTGAGCAGGATCAGATCGGCCCCGGCCACCAACTGGGCATCGGCCGGAGTGGGCTCGTAGATGTGGGGGTCACCGCCGATGGGGACGATCATTTTCACCTCGATCAGATTCCCACCGATAACCGCCGCCATATCGGCAAACATGGATGCCGAGGCCACCACTTTCGGGCGGGCGGGGGCTTGGCTCCACATAGTGGCCACCGTGAAGAGGAAGCAAAAAGAAAGCAGAAAAGACCGCATAGGAAGTTATTTCAGTTGCACAAATAAGTTTTGTCCTACCTTCTGGGAAACCAGTAAAGTAGTACCCTGGTCCAGTACCAGTTGTAGGGAATTGTCGTAGTCCAGTCGTTCCGACACCCGCAATTGAACCCCCAACAGGAGCCCCGTGCGCTCGAGATACTGCAAAAAAGGGGTCGTATGGTCTTTCACCCCCACCACGACCGCCAACTGCCCAACGGGCAATTGACTCAGTGCGACTTGTTGGCGTTCGGCCATCAGGCCCTCCGCGTCGGGGATGGGGTCGCCGTGGGGGTCGTACCGGGGAAAACCGAGGTACTCGTCCAACCGATTGACCAGCTCCCGCGATTGGATGTGCTCCAACTGCTCGGCCAGTTCGTGGACTTCGTCCCAACTGAATTGCAATTTATCTACCAGAAAGGTTTCCCAAAGGCGGTGTTTGCGCACCAGGTGGGTAGCCGTGGCGTACCCCTCTTCGGTCAGGCTCACTCCCCGCCGCTTTTGGTAATTGAGCAGGCCTTTCTGCGACAGCCGGTTGATCATGTCCGTCACCGAAGCCGCCGAAGTTTGCATCTCGACGGAAATCGCGTTGTTGCTCACCGGCGTCCCGTCGCGACGACTGACCTTGTAAATGGCTTTGAGGTAATTTTCTTCCGCCTGGGACAGCAGTTCTGGCATGAGTGTTTTTATTTAGACTAGCCTAAATTTATTATTAGCCTACGCAAGTTACGAAGGAAAAATGGCATTTGCAAACGCTCCGTCTTAGTCACCTATCCAGTTCCTCCCCAATAGTTTGTAGACGGGCTCATCCAAATTTCCTTTGTGGCACGACTGGTGGTCGGCATTCTGCTCGAAAGGGATCAATTATTTGCCTGAAATAAATTTCAGGCGACTTTAGGATTACCCTTTTACACTGCCTTATTATTCGCCGAACCCTAAGGCTTCACATCCACCTCAATGCGTTTGTCCTGGTTGGCGAGTTGCCAGGCCGTGTGGAAGACCAATTTACCGATAGCTGCCATTTTTTCGAAATTGATCTTGTCGATGGTGTCGGTGGCCTGGTGGTAGTCTTCGTGGGTACCGTTGAAAAAGAAGACCGCCGGGATACCACGCTCAGCGAAGTTGTAGTGGTCAGAGCGGTAGTAGTAGCGGTTGGGATCGTCTTCGGCATTGTAGGTATAATCCAACTCCAGCTGGGTGTATTTGGCGTTGGCGGCCTCGTTGATTTCGTGCAGTTCGGTACTCAGGCGATCGGAGCCAATGACGTAGATGTAGTTGGGGTTACCCGCGTGCTTGTCGTCGATGCGCCCCACCATATCGACATTGATATCGGCTACGGTATTTTCCAGGGGGAAGAGCGGATGTTCCACGTAAAACTGGGAGCCCAGCAATCCTTTCTCTTCGCCCGACACCAACATGAACAGCATGCTGCGGCGAGGTCCGGCACCCGCTTGTTTGGCCAGGGCAAAAGCCTGGCAAACTTCCAGGACAGTGGAAGTACCCGAACCATTGTCGTCGGCACCATTGAAGATGGCCTTGCCGCGCTTACCGATGTGGTCATAGTGGGCGGTGACAACGACCAACTCCTGCTTGAGCACAGGATCACTGCCTTCCACGTAGCCGAGCATATTTTCGCCCAACAGTTCTTTTACCTCTTTTTCCTGGGTCAGTTTGAGATCTACGGAAACGGTCACTGCTTGGGGGCGCCCCTTGCGCTCGGTGCGTTTGCGGGCTTTGACCACCTCACTGAACCCATCGCCAAGCATTTGCCGGGCGGTTTCGGAGGAAACAAAGATGCTGTTGCTGAAATTCTCGGCCGCCTCCTCACTAAAGCCCATGCGCATCCGGCTGTCGAGGGCTATTTTGCGGGCGCCACTGAGGTTGCGCTGAAAGTCGGGGTCGAGGATGATCACCGTGGCTACGCCGTGCTGGTGGGCCGCGCGCAACTTCTGGTCGACGTCTTCCGACCAGGCCGACGGTTCTTTCGTTCCCGTCAGCAGGGATAAGCCTTTTTTATCGGCAGGCTCACCCGCCAGGATCAGAATGGTCTTGCCCGTCACGTCTTGCCCCTGGTAATCGTTGTAGGCCGGGTCTTCGATGCCGTAGCCGAGGTAGACGATCTCGCTGCAACTGACTTCTCCGCGGTCCGTGTTCTTGGAGGGGTAGGCATAAAAATCCCAGAGGTGGCGCTGGTCTTTACCATTAATCTGCAGGGTGATGTTCTTCCACCGCTCTGAAATGAAGGAAATCGGCTGGGAGTAGCTCTCGTTGGGGCCAATCGCCGGCAGACCATAGCCTTTGATGATCTCCTCGAGGTAGCGGGCGGCGCGGTACTGACCGGGTTGGCCCGTCTCGCGGCCTTCCATTTCGTCGGAAGCCAGAACGGTGAGGTGACGGGTCAGGTCTTCGACGGTGATGGTATTGGCAAAACGCTCCTCGGCGTCGGGCGCCTGTCGCATTTGTCCCCAGGTGGTCGTCGCCACCAGGCTCAGTAAAAGCACAAATAGATTTTTCATGACGCTGTTTTAGTATTTTGACGAAAATTAACAAGTTTGCGGCAAAGGGTGCGGAAAAAACCAGCAGAATGACGGCAAAATGCTACCGAAAGCCAGCAGCGCCAATCGAGTAGGAGAAAGTTAATCCACCATTGGTGGTGCGATTAACTTTCGTCCTCTCACACCACCGGACGTACGGGTCTCGTATCAC
>PZPC01000136.1 GCA_003045895.1 Bacteroidota bacterium | reverse complement strand
CTAGATTGGTTTGACATTAATGACCGTGCTAATATTGCCATCGAATTTCATGGAATGGTTTTCGATGTAATTTTATTTGGAATTATCTTGACTGGTTATGAGCTAATAAGGGAGAAAAAAGATAGTGTAATCCGCTACAAAGAGGAGATTGATGACTTTAGAGGATGGGATGAAAAAGAAGCGATGTATAGGATAGTGGGAAATATAAAAAGGCTTAATAAAGTTGAAGTCTATGGTGTTGATCTAAGGGATTGTTATTTAAGAAACGCCAATCTTAGCGCAGTTAACCTCAGTACAGCCAACTTCACCGACGCTGACCTCACCGACGCTAACCTCGGTAGGGCTAACCTCACCGAGGCTGACCTCAGTGGGGCCAACTTCACCGACGCCAACCTTACCCAAGCTTATCTCGCCAAAGCCAATCTCAGAGGAGCTAATCTTATTATAACCGACCTTACCCTAGCCGACCTCACCGGAGCCATCGTCAATGACAACATCCTGCTTTCCGCTAAGACTTTATATAAATGCATATTAGACCCAGACGTTAAAGCCCGGATAGAAAAAGCAAAACCTTGCCTTTTCTTAAAGGGAGGATGTAAGTAATCCTAAATTAGTCTTATTTTCTGTTGGTAGATTCAAGGAACCAATGTTCGAAGATTTTATAAAGTGTATTGTTCAACGCTTACTTTTTATAAAAATAAATAATATTTTGCATCTATTATTTATTTTCACAACTAAATACACAACAAAATGCGTGATTTTCTGACCATTTTTATCGTCTTGTTAATCTTTGGAAGCTGCCAAAAAGAAACCCAGGAAACCTTGTCAAAAAAAACAATTACCGAGCACCTTAGAAGCATAGCTCACGACCCCGAAAGCGTAGAGTTTGTAAGTGTAATTTCCATTGACACGATTTTTTTAGCTAAAAGTCTTGCCAGGTGGATTGAAACTCAAGAATGGGCTAAAGATTATGAAGAAAAGAAAATTGCAGAGGGGGATAAGTTGGAGGAAAGAAAGATTATCCTTGTGCAGAAGAAAAAAACTTTAGACAGCCTTTTGGTAATAGCAAAAGAGACCCCGAGTAATGAAGTTCATGAATATAGATACAATGTGCAATACCGGGCAAAGAATAAACTAGGGGCTTTAGTACTAAGTAATATTTCCCTTGTTCTAAACCCTGGGCTAGATAAAGTTTTGCGGTAGGCTGTGAATACAATCGACGAAATTACAGTTGCCTCTCCCTTTAAAGGGAGAGGCTTTTTATATTAGGTTAAACAAGGGTAGAAAATAAGGCAAATTAACTAAACGAAACTTTAAAACGATATTTTTGGCTAAATACACAACAAAAAAAGCACCCCTAAAATTAATCAGAAGTGCTTTTAAGTGGTTGCTTATCAGGTGTTTGTGGAAATAATTTTGCTTCAAAAAACACCTTTAATCAAGTGGGCCCAGTAGGGCTTGAACCTACGACCTGCGGATTATGAGTCCGATGCTCTAACCAACTGAGCTATAGGCCCTTTTCAAAAAGTGCTGCAAATATACCAACCTTGGTGGCGCCGTGCAAGCTTTCGGGTAAAGAAAACGTCTGGCCGCAACCAGCGTGGGTAGCAAGGCCCGGTGGTCTTTACTACCCGCTGCGCTACGCCCGGCGTGTGGCTGCTCAGGCACGTGGCCCTGCCAGCCAGGTTAAGCCTTCGGAAAGGTATGCACATCCAGCTGTGGGAACGGAATAGAGATGCCGCCTTTGTCGAAAGCTTTCTTCACGTGTTCGTTCATGTAGAAGAAAGTATTCCAGTAGTCTTCGCTTTTGCAGAAGGGCCGCGAGGCCAGGTTCACCGAGCTGTCGCCCCAGGAGGCGACCACCACGCCCTGGGCCGGATCGTTGAGGATGTAGGGGCAGTCCTTGCCTACCTGCAGGATGATTTCCCGCGCCAGGTCGATGCTGTCGTGGTAGCTGATGCCGAAGGTCAGCTCTACCCCGATAATGCCCTGCCCCGAGATGTTGGTCATCACGTTGCTGGTCACCACGCCGTTGGGCACAATGATGCGCTTGTTGTCCAGGGTAGCCAGGATGGTGTTGAACACCTGGATGCTTTCCACCGTCCCTGTTTGGCCGCCGCCAATGGTAACCAGGTCGCCGACTTTGTACGGCCGGAAGGTGAGCAGCAACACGCCACTGGCAAAGTGGCCCAGGCTGCCCTGCAGGGCCAGGCCAACGGCAAAAGCCAGGGCGCCAAAAATGGCGACAAAGGAGGTGGTTTCGATGCCAAACATACCGGCCACGGCCAGCAGCAGCATGATCTTCATGCCCACGTTCACCAGCGAGGTGAGGAAGGGGCGTACCGTTTCGTCGATGCCCCGCCGGTTCATGCCGTTGGAGATGGCGTGGGTAATGCGGCCAATGATCCAGAAACCAATGACCAGGGTCAGCAAGGCACCCACCACCTTGGGCAGGTATTCGGTGGCCAGGCCGGCTAGTTTGTCTACGTCTAAGAAATCCATGAAGTGTGGTTTTGGTGGAATAAGTTTTAGCAGTGTTTTTCAATAAATTCAGTTTCCAGGGCAGCATACAGGCTGGAAACACCCTCCTGGCGGAGGTCGCGTGCCGTAGCTCTTGGTTTACTGACGTATCTTGCACCAGGAAGTAACCTTCCGGTATCGTAAAATTAAGCAATAAAAACATGCCTCCCAAATATCTGACCAAAGCCGTAGCCCTGCAAAAACTGCAGCGCTATTGTGCTTACCAGGACCGTTGCCACCAGGAGGTGCGCACCAAACTGCTGGAGCTGGGCGTGTACGGCGATACCCTGGAGGAGGTGATGGCGGAGTTGATCACCGAACGCTTTCTCGACGAAGAACGCTTCGCCAAATCCTACGCCCGCGGTAAATTTCGGGTGAAAAAATGGGGGCGGATACGGATCCAGCAGGAATTGAAAATGCGCAAAATATCGGCCTACTGCATCAAGCAGGGGATGGCCGAAATTGACGAAGACGCCTACCGGGCTACCTTGCAGGAGATCATCAGTCAGAAAATTACCCATTACGGTGCCCGGCACGAAGGTTTCGTCGCCCGCCAAAAAGCCGCCCAGTACGCCCTGGGGCGGGGCTACGAAAGCAGCCTGGTTTGGGATACCCTCAATGAACTTGCCTGAGGCTCTTAATCCAGCGGCCGGTCCGGCACTGGTGCGCTGGCGTGAAACTCGTGGTAGACGCGTTCCGCGTAGCTGTCCAGCAGTTCGGTGACGCGTTCGCGGCTGGTCGACCGTACAATGAAGCCCACGTGGTGGGGCTTGTTGATGCGCCAGACAATTTCCGGATCCTGGTAGCTGCTGGTGTCGGGGTGTTCGACGCGGGCCAGCGAAATGAGGATGCCCGCACAATCCTTGCGCACCGGCGGCAATTCGTAGGCTTCGCCCCTGGCGATAGCGGTTTCCAGTTTCGCCCATTCGGCCCAGAGGTTGATGCCCGAGGCAGCCTCCACCATTTCGGCCAGGTGGGCACCCCCCACGCGGGAAGACGTTTCCAGGAAATAAAAATGACCATCGGCGTGGGAGCGGATAAACTCGGTATGGGAAGCGCTGAACTGCATCCCGAAAGCTTTCATCACTTCGCCGGTGAGGCGGTGCAATGCTTCGTCTTCAATGCCGCCGTAGGGGACGGTTTGGGAGCGGAAAATACCGCCGCCGTGCGCTACCTCAAAAGGCGTGTTCAGGTACTTGGACACCTGGCAAAAAACCAGCTCCTGGTTTTGGGAAATGGCGTCGACGTGGTACACGTCGCCGGGCAAAAACTGCTCCACGAGGTAGTTGTGGCGTTTGTCTTCCAGGCCGTTGACGACGTCCCAGAGTTCCTGTGCCGAATGTACTTTCTTGATGCCGGTGGCGCTGGCTTCGGCCCGGGGCTTCACCACCCAGGGTGGGGCTACCGTAGCGGCAAAGTGGTTGATGTCTTCGTTGTGGAACAGGGAGCTGAACGGGGGCACCGGAATACCCGCTGCCTGGGCCCGCATGCGCATGGCCAGCTTGTCGCGAAAATAGTGGGCCGTGGTTTGGCCCATGCCAGGAATGCGGAATTCCTCGCGCAGGTAGGCCGCTTTTTCAACGTCAAAATCGTCGAGCGCCACAATGCGGTCAATCTGGTGCTCGCGCAGCAGCCAGGCCACGCCCTTCTTCATCTGGCTGAAATTTTCGGGGGTGTTGGCGTCGTCTTCCAGGTAGAAAACCTGCGACAGGGACGCACGCGGCCAGGGGCTGTTTTCCAGCGATTTTTTGGTGAGTAGAAAAACGGTATTTCCCGCCGCCGCACAGGCTTCTAAAAAAGCGGATCCTTTAAAGTAGAAGGAGATGCACAAGAAAGTCATGGTTGCTGTAGTTTGGCCGTGGGAAAGATAAACGATATTCTGGATAAACCCCGGCCAGGGGGAGATTTTCTTAAAGTTTTTGGGCGATGAGCAATCCGTCGCGCAGGGGGAGGATCAGGTTGGTGAAGCGCTCGTCGGCCAGCACCTGCTTGTTGAAGGCGTCGATGAGTTGCGTGTCGGGGTCGGTGGCGCCGGCTACTACTTTGCCGCTCCACAGCACATTGTCGGCCAGCAGCAGGCCACCGGGGTTGATGCGGTCGGCCACCAGGTCGAAGTAGGTGGCATACTCGCGTTTATTGGCGTCCAGAAAGACCAGGTCGAAGGTGCCGGGTAGGGTAGGGATGAGGGTTTTGGCGTCGCCCAGGTGCAGGTGTACGCGATCTGCCAGCCCCGCTGCCGCCAGGTGTTTGCGGATGAGGTAAGCCACCTCGGGGTTGCCTTCCAGGGTGTGCAGCACGCCGTCGGCCAGCAGGCCTTCGGCCAGGCAGTGGGCGCCGTAGCCCGTAAAGGTGCCCACCTCCAGGATGGTCTGCGGCCGCAGCAAGCGGCTCAGCAACGCCAGCAAGCGCCCCTGCAAGGCCCCCGACAGCATCTGCGGCGCCAGGGTCTTCAGGTGGGTCTCGCGCTCCAGGGCCCGCAGCGTAGCAGGCTCGGGGGAGGAATGGCGGGTGCAATAGTCGTGAATGGCTTGTATCCAGGGGTTCATGGCCGCAAAGATAAAGCGTATTTGCAGGATCGGGAAACAAAAACGCAGCTGCCCGCAAAGATGTGCCGCTAAAAGCGGCAGGCCAGCCCGTAGCAGGCCAGCCCGTAGCCGGGGGCATAAAAAAATGCACCCGGCCTACTGGCCAGGTGCACCGGGGGGAGATTTTGCAAACTTTATTTGTTGGGTTGCAGCATTTCTGGCGGAACGCCCAAAAATGGGGTACCTTTTTCGGTGATAATGATTTTGGCATTCTCCGATTTCGACAACTGCAGGAAGGCGTCGATGGAACGGAAGTTCAGGACGGCGGGGGTCAGCGATTCGGTGAGTTGGCGATTGGCCTCGGCTTCGGCTTCGGCGGCCAGGCGGGTGGCGTTGGCGTAACCCGCCGCTTCGATCTCGATGCGCTGCTTCTCCGCATCGGCGTTGATGACGGCCGCATCGCGGTCGCCCTGGGCCTTAATGGTTCGTATTTCGGCCTCCCGTTGTTCTTGTTGCTTGACAAACTCCAGGCGCTGGGCGTCCTGTTCGGCTTGCAACTTCTCTTCGATGGAACGGGATAACCCCTGGGGCAGTTGGATACTCTTCAGCAAAACATTTTCCACAACGATCCCGCGTACCTGCAAGATGTCCGTCATCTGGTCCCGGATGGCGGTTTCAATCTGGGCGCGCTCCCCCGAGTGCATGTCCTTGGCCAGGAAGCGGGAGGTGACGTCAGCAGCTGCGGAACGGAACACGGGCAACAGCACCTCGGCCTCGTAATTGCGGCCAATATCCCGCAGAATGGAAGGGGCACTCGCGGCCTTCAGGCGGTAGAGGATAGAAATTTCGGTGGCAATCGTCAGTCCTTCTTTAGACGGCAGGTTGGTGCGAATCTCCATGTTCACCGTCCGGGTAGGGAGCGTGATGATGGAGGTGGTCAGCGGATTAAAAGGGCGTGGTCCTTCCAGTAGGTGGCGGTCTTCGATTTTTCCCAACTTTTGTCGTACCCCCACTTCACCTGGGCGGATCACCATGCAACTGCTGAGGAGGAGAGCGGAAAGGAGCAGTAAGCTGCCCGGCAAAATTGTCTTCATAGCCTATTGGTTTATTTGAGTTTATAGCTTTACTATTAAACAAAGTAGGTTTACTTTGGTTCTTTTATGCTGAAAACAATTGTGATTAAGTTGAATAAAATACGATGAGGCGTCGCTTCCGATCTACTTTATTTTGCCGGGCTTTTAAGCGTGGGAGGCGTGCTGCGCGTGTTCGCGAGGTTTTGTCCGTTGTAAAAAGTCGGCCATCGGCCATTGTAAAAAGTCGACCAGCTGTAATTCCTCGTCTTTTGGGCAGTCGCTTTAGACTTGGTGCAGGCCAACTGCCAGCGATGAGTTTACCATTGGCCTTGGCAGAAATCGCGCGTCTGGACTCCTTTCAGAACCCATCCCCCAGCCCACGCCGAAGGGGCGTGGCAAGCTCTTCCCTTGA
>PZPC01000135.1 GCA_003045895.1 Bacteroidota bacterium | reverse complement strand
GCCAAGCGTATAGCGGACTTGCACCGCCGAGTCTGCGCCCATGCTGGGCGCACAAAAATAGCGGGACCAGATTCTCGTGAATCCAGTCCCGCTAATGGTTCATCGCGCCAGGTGATGCATTTTTCTTACAAATTCTTCAACTTCTTCTTCGTGGCTTCGACCAGCTCTTCCTGGGCTTTGATCTCGGCTTGCTTAGCTGCCTGAAGGGCGAGGTTAGAGGCGATCTCTTTTTCGGCCTGGGCAATGGCTTCCCGTGCTTTTTCAATGTCGCGCTCCAGGCGAGACTTGTCGCTGTCCAGTTTCTTCAGTTCGCCCATCAGGTCCTCCAGGCTTTTTCCTGGGCCTTGACATCCAGGCGAACGGTCTCTTTGGCCGTTTCCAGGCCGAAGCTGATCAGCATTTTTTCAGCTTCCAGGTAGCGGTCGCCTTGTTCCCTGCGGGAAAGGTACGCGCCGCCCAGGTTGATCCACATCGACAACTCCGAGCCGCCGCTTTTATCTTCTACCGTCGTGTAGATATCAATGGTATTGCCCATACCGATGCCCGCAATGCTGGCATCGTCGGTAAAATATTCTTTGGTTTTGCGGTTGTACTTGGTGCGGGCGTTGTAGTTGTCCTTCATGAAATCCTCCCACAGGTTACCCACCGCTTTGGCGTCCAGATTGGGAATCTGTATGACCTGGGCTTCGTAGACGCCTTCGCTCATGGTTTTGCGCTCGCTGTTGACCTGCGCCTGCAGCGAAAGGCTCAAACCGAGCAAGAGGGCCGTTGTATAAATCGTAAATCGTTTCATCTTGGTTTCTTTTGGTTAATAAATATAGGTTATTCTATTGTTTAAGACGCTCTTTTTGAGAAAGGTCACCGCATTATTACCCATGAAACAATCTTCGGCAAGTGAGAGTTGACTGCCTGGGAGTTTGGTAAAAAAGAAAAAATTTATCCGCTCCCTCCTTACCGCCAGGCCAGGCTAAAGCCCAGGGCTGTCGAATCTGGAATTATTTAATACGTTATCGCGATGTTTATCCTAAATTGCGCATTCAAGAGAACCCATCCCCCGCCCACGCTAAAAAGCGTGGCAAGCTATTCCCTTTCAAGGAAGGGAGTCCAGATGCGCGATTTTTGCAGAGGCTAGTGGTAAATCCAACGCTGGCAGTTGACCTGTAACATGTCTAAAGCGACTGCCCCAAAGGCGAGAAATTACGGATGACCGACCTTTTACAATCGCCGATTGCCGACTATTCACAACTGTTAAAACCTCGCGAATACGCGCAGTACGCCTCCCTTCCTTGAAAGGGAATAGCTTGCCACGCTTTTTAGCGTGGGCGGGGGATGGGTTCTTATAAGCGGTATGCCGCGACGATTAATAAAGTTTAAAAGCACGTCCACGCTAAAAAGCGTGGCAAACTCTTTCGCCGCGAGCCGTTGCTGCGCTGCGTCGCCCACGCTGAAGACGTGGCAAGTGCGAGAACCAACTTTAGAAGAAAACGCCGTTGATTATATTATCTATTTCCAGATTCGACAGCCCTGAGGCTAAAGCCCCCCCTGACCTACCGCGCACGCATCCGCCGGGGCCCGTACCACAACCAAAACCCCGTGACGGTGAAGGTGAGCAGCGCCAGGCCAGCGACCGACGTGTAGAGCAGTTTGAAAAAGCCCGTGCCCAGCGCAAGGTCAACAATGGAGCCATCGTGGACGTGTTCGAGCCAGTCGGAGCGGCGCTTGCCGTAGCTGAGCAGTTCGCCGGTGGCGAGGTCGAGCTGCAGCTCCTGGTAGTGGTGTTGGAAGGTAAATTTGACGATGCCCCGCTCCGGCCGGATGTCCAGGCGGTCGATGGCGGGATCGAGATCGTGGTCGAGAGAATCCAGCAAGTGAGCCGCCAGTATCTGCAACTCGTCCAGGTACATCCATTCCGTAGGATTCGTAGACATACCCCGCTGGGTGTTGGGCAGCAGGTAGCCGCCGCTGTCTTTTTTCCAACCCAGCAGCAGTCCGGTGATGCTCACAAACAAAAAGACCAGGAACAGGCTGGCCCCCGTATAGCGGTGAATTTTGCGCACCAGGCGCAGCACTTTGGCTTGTTGTTGCCGATGGGTATTTTCTGTCATTACACAGCTACATTATATTCCCGTAAGGCGCTGTTGAGGCTGGTCTTCAGGTCGGTGCTGGCCTTGCGCTGGCCAATGATGAGCGCGCAGGGCACCTGGTAGGTTCCCGCCGGAAATTCCTTGGTGTAGGTGCCGGGAATGACCACCGAACGCGCCGGGACGCGCCCCTTGTAGGTGACGGGTTCGGACCCCGTGACATCGATGATGTGGGTACTCTGGGTGAGCACTACATTAGCTCCCAAAACCGCTTCCCGCTCGATGTGGACCCCTTCGACGATGATACACCGCGAACCGATGAAGGCATCGTCTTCAATGATGGTAGGTGAAGCCTGGGGAGGCTCCAGCACACCACCAATGCCCACCCCGCCGCTGAGGTGCACATTTTGCCCAATTTGGGCACAGCTACCCACCGTAGCCCAGGTATCCACCATCGTGCCAGCGCCCACGTAGGCGCCGATATTCACGTAGCTGGGCATAAGAATGACACCCGGCTCCAGGAAAGCACCGTAGCGGGCAATGGCGTGGGGCACCACCCGTACACCGAGCTGGGCGTAGTTGCGCTTCAGCGGAATTTTATCGTGAAACTCAAACGGGCCCACCTCGATGGTCTCCATTTGCGCGATGGGAAAGTAGAGGATGACGGCCTTCTTCACCCAGTCGTTGACCTGCCACTTGCCATCGGTAGCGGGGTTCTTGGGCGTAGCCACGGGCTCAGCCACGCGCAGGTGGCCCTGGTCCAATTGCTCAATAACGGCCATTATGGCTTCTTGGGTCGACTTTTCTTTCAACAAACTGCGGTCTTCCCAGGCAGCTTCAATCATCGAACGAACAGGCATCATATTAGATTTTTTGAGACATTATTTTTTTAACCAAAACCAGTACGCTTACCAGCCAAAATTCTCCTCCGGCGGTGGTGGTGGTGGCAGCGCATTCTGGAAACCGACGTACAGGCTGCAATAAGCCCAGGGAATGATCAGGAACAACCCGAAGGTACCGAAATTGGCCAGTCCCGGACTGATGAGCGTGAGGGGCGAGAGCATAATGCTCGCCACCATAAACATGGAAAAGAACGTGAGCAGCAACATGAACTGCGGCCACCAGCGCCGCGTCACCAGGCGGCGGCTGTATTCGAGCGCCGAAAAGGCGTTGGCGCCGGAAAACAGGATGAGCGGGAACGCCCAGCTGAACCCGATCTGCAGGTAGATCAGCGGGACCAGGTTGAGGAAGAAAATCAGCGACTCCCGGGTTTCCAGGAGCGGCGGCGCCGGCGGATCTTCCGGGTGCGCAACCACCTCGTAGTACCACTCCACGAGGCCCACCTTCTGAAACAGAAAGTACATGGGAATCAGGATTATCGCCATAATGACAATGCCGAGCAAACTGTTGAGGATGAGCGGCAGGGCCAACGGCAGCCCGTCGAAGAAGCGGCGAAAACGCCATTCCTCCTGGTTGGCGACGGAAGCGGCGGCCAGGTAAAATCCCGCATTGAGGACCGGCGAAACCACGAGGGTAAGGAACAAGGTGCCCCAAATGTCGAGCCCCAGAAGCGACAACAGGCTCCCCGCCAGGGGAACGATCAGCGCAAAAAGGGCAAAATCGCGAAAGTGCTGGCGGTAAATCCGGAGGCCCTCCATCAGGCAAACCGACGAGGAGTGGGGATACCCTTCGGCGATGGCGCGTTCAATTTTCTGTTGTTCTTCTGACGTCATAGACAAGCGTAACCATTTGAGCGCACAAAGATAAGGGGAAATCCCGACTAAGGGAGGGGAAAGCCCGGCTAATACCGCTGGATGATTTGCTCGACGATGATCGAATACTTGGCCAGCACCGGATCGTTGGACATTACTTCCTGTTCCCCCATGATTTTAGCCAGGTCTGCTTCGGCAAAAGTCGGCTCCCCGGTGTAGGTGAGTACAAGCATAAAGTCTTTATCGGCCAGGGTGCCATCTTCCCAGTTGGTGACGGTGCCGCCGTAGTCCCAGTCGAAACCCATAAATTTAAAGGGCTTGCCGTTGATTTTTTCCAACTCCTGGAGGGTGCTGCCCACTTTCAGGCCATCGGCGGTGGCCCATTTGCTGTCGGCTTTTTGCAGGCGGTACATAATGGGCATGCCATCTTCGTCGAGGAGTACTTCCACTTCCTCACGGGTGCCGGGATAGAGGGTGAGGCCCGGCAGGGATTCGCCTTCGCCGACGTAGAAATCACTGGCCTGGCAGCGGTTGCTGCCCAGCAGCTTTTTCAGCTGCTCGCCGTTCATCTGGTCGGAAAACACACCCATGCCCGTGCCGGGCCGGATGAGGAAGGTCTCGTCGGGCGCTGCGGGCGTGGTCGTGGCGTCCGTGTCGGAACCGCTGTCCGGGGCGGGGTCGGAACCACAGCTGGTGAGGAGGACGAACACGCTAAGTAGGAGCAGAAAATTTTTCATTGCGCTGGGTTGAGGAGTTGAAGATCTTGGGAATTAAATATCCGCACTGGTTTTTTATTGGCCCTGCAAGTTAGGAATTGTCTGGGTTAAGTGCCGGGACAATAATAAATTTACATTCTCAAATTATTAGTGAAGGAATAAGCGATTGATAATGAGCGGTTTCGAACTAATCACTTGAGTCGAAAAATGTAAATTTATTATTGTCCAAATACTTATACGAGATGAATCGGAAATTCGTTTTCTTGGAAATTAAAACAATCACCCCCCCAGAAAAAATTAATGCCCAATGAAAATTTCGCTGCTCTTTTTAAGGCTTTTCCTCCTTTTTTTGCCGCTTCCGGGCTTGTTTGCCCAAGATTACCCGATCAACTGGGGGCCGGCGTACAGCAGGGATGGCGTTGCGATCGCCAATTTCAGGCTCGCTGGCTTTACGGCCAACCGGTACCACCTCGTCCTGAATCCCCGGCGCAGCAATACCCTCCTCACCTTCGACCTGAATCACCGTTTGCTGAAGCCCCAGAGTCTGGAACTCGTTTACAACCAGGAAGATCTGGTGCTCGATAAATTCGTGGAAACGGCGGCAGGCACCTACGGCTATTTTGTCAATTACGACCGCAAAGACAACCAGTTTCAACTCCTGGCCAGCGCGTTCACGGCGGAAACCTTCACCGATGTCCGGCCCATTTACCAGCACCGCTACGAAGGCCGCTGGAACCTCACTCCTTCTGCGACGATTGGTCGCAATTCCGGAAACGACCTCGGCAATGACCTCGAGGTGAGTCTGGATAAAAGCCGCGTTTCTTTTGTCAATCAGCTGTCAGCCAGGGATAAAAATACCCCGGAGCGTTGTGCCCTGGCCCTGTTCGACGCGGAATTGAACCTGGTGTGGGAAAAAACGCACGAATTTGAATATACGGACAAGCAACTGACCAGCGTGCAATCGGAAGTGAGCAACGACGGGTCGATCTTCCTGTTGGCCGAGATCACCAAATCGGCGGAAGAACGCCAGGCAACCCGCGGGCTACCCCGCTATGATTACCGCGTGTACCGCTTTACGGAAACGGCGGTCCAGACCTTTGATATCCTCCTGCCAGCGGGGCTGGCGCCTACCGACGCGCGGCTTTTTCTGCCCGATGGCTCGGGCAAAGAATTCCTCCTCACTGGTTTCTACACCAACGAGGCACGCAACAGTGGCCTGCAGGGGATTTTTACCAGTAGGGTTCAGCCAGAATCGGGGGTGATTTCCTCCCATACGGCGCCCTTTGCCGAAGATTTTCTGCGCGGTTTGATCCGGGAGCGGGACTTGAAAAAAGACCGGGGGCTGGACGATAATTTTTCGATCCAGAACTACCTGCAATTTACCGATGGCTCCTTTGGCTTCGTAGCCGAACGGTCGTACGTCACCTCCACCAATTACGTCGACATGAATGGCATCTTCCAGGAGACCTACACCTACCATTCCGATCAGCTGGTCATTCCGCGACTGAGTGCCGACGGCGAGCTGTTGAACGTGCAGAAGGTCGACAAAACTTTCTCCAGCGAGGATTACGTAGTGACTTCCTATTCGCTGGCCCAGGCCAACGGCAAGGTCTATTTGGTTTACAATGATTTTAAAAACAGCCGCGAACGCCGCAACCTGAAGAACGAAGGCCGTGGCAAAGGCCGGTATACGGACCTCTGCGTGATCGACGAGGCGGGCGAGATCATCCATCAAAGCACCCTCTTTTCGAGCCGCGAAATTGACCTGACTTACTTGCCCGCCTTCTCGGATTACAATGGCGACAACCTCCTCCTCATGGGCGTAAGCCGCAAGAAGTACAAGTGTGGCCTGTTGCGGCTGGACTGAGTTTTAAACTCCCCCTACCCCAACAACCGTACCTCGTGCTCCGATACGTGGTATTTTTATGAGAAAGCCCTTATTGCCCCGGCAATCAGGAATCTATTGCACGATTAGTTTCAAATAACCAACCCGCCCATCTCTTTCCTCAAAGCGGAGCAAATACAGCCCG
>PZPC01000134.1 GCA_003045895.1 Bacteroidota bacterium | reverse complement strand
TTACTGCAAATGCTAACCAACGAAGAATTGGATGTAGCGGAGCGGTATGACGAGGCGCTCACTGGCGATTTGGCCATGTACGGGGTAAAAGATGCTTTAATCTCAAAAGTGCTGACCATCCACAACCCCAAAAAATATTTTATCAAGAATGGGAAGTCGGATACCACCCTGCAAAATTACGGCCTGGAACTGCCCCGGGGTATTTCTGCAGGAGAGAAGTACAAAGCAACTTGTGCTTTTCTAATCGACGTTTGTAAAGATTCCGGCATTGACGACCTGGCGGTTTTGGATTATTATTTGTACCTCGAAGCGGAGGAGTGAAATGTGACCTTACATGGACAAGATAAAAGCATCGCTGGAAAAACTCTTCCGCGACCACCGCGTCATCTTCTGGTACGACCAGGAGGAGAAGATGCGTTCGGCGTACGAACAAGTTGCGCTCAGCGGCATCGAGAAGCTGGAGGTGAGCAACAACGAATTTGCGGTCAAAGCGCGGTTATTGCAGCCTGGGCAGGCGGATGATCGGCTGCTGCTCTATTTTCCCCAGCCGGAGCCTCCTATGGCGCAAAATTGGCTGCTGGATCTGCAGCTGGCGCACAAAGTGTTCCACACCGACCAGGCCGCGCTGTACCTGCAGGACCTGGGGCTGGATTACCTGTTCAAGGAACTGGTGCAGCAGCACCTGGAGTTTTTTGAAAGCCAGGCACGCCGCACGCAACTGCGGGAACTCCTGGCCGAAGGCGACCAGGAACCCGACCTGCGCTTCAAGATGATGGCGGTGGTCTTTGGTGTTGCCTATCCTAATTTGGAGGATTACATCCAGGTCTATGCGGGCGCCTTCCTCGACGGCGACACCCACCTGGAGCATGATCTGGTACGTTTCCACCTCCGGGAAGTATTTTGGCGGGAGGTAGGTCGTAAGTTCAGCTTTGCCAACGACGAGCAGACCGGTATCTACGATTTTTTGCTGGATGTCTTCTCCCGCAATTTTAGCCCCCTCAACGCAGGGCGTTCCATCAAGGAAACCCGGATCTTGCTTTCCCGGTGGAAAGACGCGATTTCCTACCAGGCCATTTTTCGGCGGGTATCGGCAAAAATTGCCGTGGACCTGTTGGTCATGGACCTTCTGGAGGATAGTGAGTTAGAACCCATTTTGCAGGACGATTTGTTCGAGCTGGTGGATTTCAAGATCATTTCCCTGTTGGCCAGACGTTTGGCTACTGGAGCTATTAACCTACCGGCTTTTCTGGGGCACCTGAAAGCACGGGAGAACAAGTTTTGGTATGCCGATTTCATCCACTTCTACACCTGTTTAGAACAAGGCGCCCTGCTTCTGGATAAAGTAGAGCGGGCCGGGCAGGTCCGCTTTGCTTCGGTAGAAGATGCCGCCAGGCAGTATGCGCAGGAGTTGCATCTGATTGATTATCACTACCGAAAATTTATCTTCCACTACCGGCAGACCAATCAAAACAGTATACTGGCTCCTTTGGAAGACCGCATTCGCAAGGTCTACAGCAATGATTGGTTATTGAAGATCAATCACCAGCTTCAGGACAGGATCAACGAAATGGATAGTTGGATCCAGCGTTCACCGCAAGCACAGGCTAATTTCTTCGTGCAGCACGTGGTGCCTTTCACCAGTCGGCCGTCCCGTTTGTTTGTGATTATCTCCGATGCTTTGCGCTACGAAAATGGCTGGGAATTATGCCAGGCACTACAAGGCGCCAAACGCTACGAAGCCGAGCTGGATTACCTGATTACCGGCTTGCCGTCGTATACCCAGTTGGGTATGGCAGCGTTACTTCCTCACCAGCAATTGGCCATTAATCCGAAAGATGGGCAGGTGCTGGCCGACGGGATGTCTACCCTGGGGCTCCAGGGCCGCAACAAAGTATTGGAAACCAATGCGGGGGTACGAGCGGTAGCTATTAACGCAGAAGACCTGATGAAGATGAACGCCAGTACAGAAGGCCGCACGTTTGTCAAACAATACGACCTGATCTACATTTACCACAACCGGATCGACAAGGCCGGTGACGATACCACTTCGGAAGATAAAGTCTTTGAAGCAGTAGCAGAAGAAATCAGCTTCCTCAAAGATCTTTTGCGTAAGATTGGCAATATGAATGGCAATCACATTTATATCACTGCCGATCACGGCTATTTGTACCAACACGAGCAGCTGGAGGAGAGTGAATTTACGAAAGTGGACCTGCCTGGGGAAGACTTCAAAATCAACCGTAGGTTTGTCCTGGGCAAGGACAATGGCCTGACGCCGCCCCCGGCGCTCAAGCGATTTACGGCCGCGCAACTGGGGCTGGAACCAGGCGTAGAGGTCCTGATCACCAAAGGAATCAACCGCCTGCGGGTGCGGGGTGCCGGATCGCGTTACGTGCACGGTGGCGCAGCCTTACAGGAAATTGTCGTACCATTGGTGAAAGTAGCGCGTAAGCGGGAAGACACTACGCGGCAGGTCAGCGTGGACATCATTAAGTCGACCGATAAAATTACAACCAATCTACTCGGCGTCTCCTTCTTGCAGCAGGATTTGGTCAGTGACAAGGTGCTGCCGCGGCAATTGCGCATCTATTTACGGGCAGAAGATGGCACCAAGTTGTCGGATATCTTCAATTATACCTTTGATGCCACCGAAGGCAGCGAACGGCAACGCGAAGTAAAACACCGCTTCCAACTCAGCGCTCAGGCCAGCGGAAAATACAAGAACCAACGCATTTCACTGGTGCTCGAAGAACCCGTTGCGGGCAGCTCTCAGTGGAAGGCGTACGAATCGTACTTTTACTACCTCAACATTTCTTTCACCAATGATTTTGACGACTTTTAAACAGCAAGAATTATGAAGGCGCTTGACCAAAAGCTCAACGATCATTTTGCGGGTAAAGTCGTCCGGAAGGATCTTACCAAACTGGTAAAAGGCAATGCCATTGTCCCTACCTACGTATTGGAGTATTTGCTGGGGCAGTACTGTGCCACCGATGATGAGGAGACCATTATTGCTGGCGTAGAGACCGTTCGTGGGATCATCGCCAAGCACTTCGTGCACCGCGACGAGGCACAAATTATCAAATCTACCATCCGGGAAAAGGGAACCCACCGGATCATTGACAAGGTGTCGGTGCGGCTGAATGAGCACAAAGACCGCTACGAAGCATCTTTCGCTAATCTGGGCCTCAAGAACGTTGTGATCGACGATAACTTCATCCGTCAGCACCAAAAGTTGTTGTCGGAGGGCGTCTGGTGTATTACCGTAATCGGTTACCTTGCTTCTGATGAACGCGACGTCTCCCCCTGGCTCATCGAAAGTCTGAAGCCCATCCAGATCAGTCACATTGATGTGGACGAGTACAAAACCGCTCGGCGGGCTTTCAGTAAAGCAGAATGGGTAGATGCGCTCCTGCAGACCATTGGCCTGAATCCGGAGGAGTTCAGCTTTCGCTCCAAGCTGTTGCAGCTGGCTCGTTTGATTCCCTTTGCCGAAAACAACTACAATCTGATTGAGTTGGGACCAAAAGGGACAGGCAAATCCCACATCTTCTCGGAGCTTTCTCCCCACGGTATTTTACTTTCCGGAGGAGAAGTAACGAAAGCCAAGCTGTTTGTCAACAACAGCTCCGGCGATATTGGCTTGGTGGGTTATTGGGATGTGGTGGCCTATGATGAATTTGCGGGTAAGTCCAAAAGTGTGGACAAAGGCCTGGTCGATATTATGAAGAACTACATGGCCAATAAGAGCTTCTCGCGGGGTACCCAGGTGTACGGCGCGGCGGCCAGTATGGCCTTTGTGGGGAATACCGACCACTCGGTGCCTTACATGCTGCGACACAGCAACCTTTTTGATGCGCTGCCCAAGCAGTATTACGATACCGCTTTCCTGGATCGTATTCACGCTTATTTGCCGGGTTGGGAAATCCAGAAGCTGCGGCAAGACATGTTTACCAATGACTATGGCTTTATTGTCGACTACCTGGCCGAAGTGCTGAAAGAACTGCGCAAGGAAGATCACATGCACGACTACAAGGCGTTTTTTACCTTGTCCAGTAGCATCACTACCCGCGACCGCGACGCCATTGCCAAAACCTTCTCTGGTTTGGTCAAAGTCATCTACCCCCACGGCGAACTGACGGCCGAAGAAGCGCAGGAGCTGTTGGAATTCGCCATTGAAAGCCGCAAGCGGGTGAAGCAGCAACTCATTAAGATGGACGAAACCTTTGAGGAGGTAGACTTCAGTTATGAATACAAAGGCTCCGGCAAAAAGCGCCTGGTAGAGACGTTGGAAGTCCTGGAACACCAACAGCCCCAGCTTAGTGAAGAAGAAGCATTGGCCCAGTCCGTTGCCACTGCACCAATGGAGCCACCTGCAGTCGTGCTGAAAGAAGGGCAGACCATCATCATGGATAATCAAACGGGCGTGTCTTACGACCACCTTTTTGGTGCCTACTTAAAGGGAGTTGAGACAATCAAGCTGATCGACCCTTACGTTCGTCTGCCGTATCAACTGCGCAACTTCATGGAGTTTGCCCGTTTGATTGCTCAACGCAAGGATGCTGCTGATGAAGTAGCCCTCCACCTGGTCACCAACAACAATGAAGACTACCTGGAGAACGCCAAAGCAGCCTTTCAGCAAATGGCCGACTCGCTGGAACCCTTAGGCATCCGCTTCACCTACGAATTTGACAACGATATTCACGATCGCTCTATCCTCCTGGATAACGGCTGGAAGATCCTCCTGGGTCGCGGCCTGGATATTTTCCAGAAAACCGGCGGCTGGTTTGACATTGCGGAATACGATCAGGAACGGCGACAATGTAAGGCTTGTGAGGTGACTTATTTGTGGGGGTGATGAGGGGTAGAGCTTGTTTGAAATTCAATAATTGGTCTCCAGCTACCAGGGGCAAAGCTTTGTTGGCCTTGGTCGGGTTAATCGTTTCCTGGCTCATCTTTTGATAAACTTCGGATTTGTTCTTTGAGCGCAGCATCCCTGGCAATAGCATACCTGTAACCTACTTTCTATTTCTTCAAGTGCTTAAATTCTCGCCAGTATCGGTTTTAACTCGTAAAGAAAGCTATGCACAAACTAACAAAAACCAACTTTCTCCAATATTTGGCCTGCCCGGAAGAGCTTTGGCTGGCCATGAATACCGGAGGCCATCCCACCACTCCCTCGTTAAGTGCGCTACACATGATGGAGCAGGGCAATCTGATCGATGGCCTGGGGAGAACGTATTTTGAAGACAACTTCGCTGCCGAAATAGCGGAGAACGGTTCTGAGGCCCGCTTTCAAGAGTCTTTCGAAACCGATCAGTTTCTGGTGAGAGCGGATATGCTGGCGGTGAATGACCAGGCCAATTCACTGGTTCTTTACGAGGTCAAAGCAACCACGAGCAGCAAGTCCGACCATATTCTGGATGTAGCTTTTCAGAAAATGGTCATTGCGTCCACCGGCTATACCGTGGAGCGTTGCTACCTGGTTTACCTGGACAAAAACTATGTGCTCGACGACGAACTAATGCTACCGGAGCTTTTCGTCGTTGAGGATGTTTCAGACCAGGTGAATGAAGCATACCAGGGCGTAAAAGCCGCCGCCGCAGCCGCCTTTGCCTACATCAATGGTCCTGAACCCGCCAGGAGAATTACGGTGGGTTGCGGTAATAAACTGCAATGCGCCTTTGTAGCATACCACTACACCGACTTACCCAGCTATCCGGTGCATGATATAGCTAGAATCAACGTCAAGAAATTAGAAGCCTTGGTACTGGATAATATCCTGGACATCATGGAAGTTCCAGCGGATTTCAAGTTGTCCCGCCCGCAGCGGCTACAAGTAGACATTGCTCAGCGAAACCAGGTCATCATCGACCACAAGGCTATTGCGAAAGAACTCGAAAACTTAGTATATCCGCTGTACTTCCTGGACTACGAGACCTTCGCCTATGCCGTACCCTTTCAAAACGGACACCGCCCGTATCAGCAATTGTTGTTTCAGTACTCCCTGCACGTTATCCAAAGCCCGGGTGCCGCAATCAGCCACCACGAATACCTATTGCGTGATAAGCAAGAACTGGTAAGCCAGCTGTTGTTCAGCTTGCGTGAAAACATGGATGCGGAGAGCGGGACCGTATTGGTGTGGAACAAGAGCTTTGAGCAGGGTAGGAACAAGGAATGCGCCGACATCTACCCCGCATACGCGGATTTTTTGTTGTCCGTCAACGATCGGGTGTACGACCTCAGGGACGTGTTCCAAAAAGGCTTCTACCTGCACCCGGGGTTCAAAGGAAAAACATCGCTCAAAAGCGTCCTCCCCGTCCTCTGTCCCGAGCTGAGTTACGAAACGCTCGCTATACAAAATGGCGGAGAAGCAAACATCAAGTGGCATCACTGGACAGAAGGGCAATTCCAGGGCGATGAAAACGACTCAACCAAAGAAGCACTCTTGGCTTACTGCGAGTTAGATACCTGGGCTATGGTGAGGATATGGCAGGAGTTGGAACAAGTTACCAGGCCAGGGTCAGCCGGGAATGGCCCACGCTGAAGACGTGGCAGGCAACGCTGAAGACGTGGCAGGC